>NZ_JBHWKR010000010.1:231773-337193 GCF_042730855.1 Kribbella sp. NPDC059898 | reverse complement strand
CAGATCCAGCACCACCCGCCGACATTCCTCCGACAGCTTCACCGCCACAACACCCTCCAACAATCAGGCGTTGCAACAATCACCTGAACCCGCCCCCCCAGATCGGCACATAATCCTCCCCAACCCGTCAATCCACGACACCCGCGCGGCCGCATCGCTTGCCTCGCGACCCGCTTTGCAACTAAGGCGTTACGGCCTCTGCGATCGCAGCAGCTCGTTCTTCGGGAGCGAGGGTGGTGGTGTCTAGGACGAGGTCGAACGGACCTTCCATGCCGTGGCCGTAGTGGCCGCGGGCGTTGCCCAGGTGGCGTCCGTGGTGGCGGTGGAGTTCACGTTCTTCGATCGCTTCGAGTGGGCGGTGGTGGACTTGCCGACGCTCGAGGTGCCGACCAGGGCGATCAGGCGGCCGGGCATGCGGGTCCTTTCGGAGGGGGGAACGGGCCGGTCATGTAAGCCGGATTCTGTCGAGTGCGATCATCCATCTACGGTGACCGTTGCCGGGCACCTCCAGCGGCCTACCCGCGAGCTCGGGCGGGCCGCCCTCGAACGCTCGCGCGAGCGGTGGTTTCCCGCCGCCCTTCTTGGCCTTGCTCCACGTGGGGTTTACCTAGCCTCCGCAGTCACCTGCGGAGCTGGTGGTCTCTTACACCACCGTTTCACCCTCACCCGCACTCCTGTGAACCACGGGGTTCACCGGAGCCGCTGGCGGTCTGTTCTCTGTGGCACTGTCCCGCGGGTTGCCCCGGGTGGGCGTTACCCACCACGCTGCCCTGTGGAGTCCGGACTTTCCTCGGCGCCCTCTGCAAAGGGCGACGCGATCGCCCGACCGACCCGTTCCGTACCTCAGGATACGGCCTCCGCCGGCACCTCCGGCCACAGGCCGTCCGGACCGCGCAGATACGGCCGTACGTCGACCACCGCGTCCAGGTTCAACGGCCCGTAGATGTGCGGGAAGCTCATCCCGGTCCCGTCCAGGTCCTCGTCACACAGCGCCGACACCAGCTTGGCCGTGTCGATCACCAGCAGGCACAGCGGTACGGCGACGTCGTCGTACGCGAAGTTCGCCACCATCGCGACCTGGTCCGGGCGGGAGGCGTGGATGAACGTCGCGCCGTCGTCGAGGCTCTTGCCGCGCGTCGACCACCGGTAACAGCCGGCCTCCACGGCCGCCTCCCACTGCTCCGGAAACGCGATATGAAAAATCGTCGCCATGGACCCAACGCTAGTGGATTAGGGTGCCTGACATGGCCAACGAGGAGCAGACGGAGACCGAGAGCAAGCCTGCGGAGCCGACCGACGACCTGGTCACCACGCAGCACACGCTGACCGTCGACGGGCAGGAGTTGCGGTACACCGCGACCACCGGGCGGATCGTGCTCCGCGAGGAGGTGTACACCGACGCCAAGTTCGAGGGCCTGAAGCCGAAGGCCGAGGTGTTCCTCACGGCGTACACGCTGGACGACGCGAAAGCCAAGGACCGTCCGGTGACGTTCGCGTTCAACGGCGGGCCGGGGTCGTCGAGCCTGTGGCTGCACCTCGGGCTGCTCGGTCCGCGCCGGGTGGTGTCGGGTGACGTGGGTGAGCTCGCGCCGCCGCCGTACGAGCTCGTCGACAACGCGGAGACGCTGCTGAAGTACAGCGACGTGGTGTTCATCGACCCGGTGTCGACCGGGTTCTCGCGGGCCGCGGAGGGGGAGAAGCCGGCGGACTACCACGGGTTCACCCGGGACCTGGAGTCGGTCGGCGAGGTGATCCGGCTGTGGACGTCGCGGAACGGGCGCTGGATGTCGCCGAAGTTCCTGGCGGGGGAGTCCTACGGTACGACGCGGGCGGCCGGGCTGGCGGCGCACCTGCAGCAGCGGTACGGGATGTACCTGAACGGCGTGATGCTGATCTCGGTGGTGCTGGAGTTCGGGACGCTCGACTTCACGCCGGGCAACGACCTGCCGTACACGTTGTTCCTGCCGACGTACGCCGCGATCGCGCACTACCACGGGATGGTCCCGGACCGGGAGCTGGCCGAACTGCTCGCCGACGCGGAGCGGTTCGCGGCCGGACGGTACCCGAATGCGCTTGCCCAGGGCAACAGGATCCCGGCGGACTACCGGGCCGAGGTGGTCACCCGGCTGGCGCAGCTGACCGGGCTCTCCGAGGACTACGTCGACCGGGTGAACCTGCGGATCGAGCACGGCCGGTTCTTCGCCGAACTGCTGCGGGCGCGGCGGCTGATCGTGGGCCGGATCGACGGCCGCTTCACCGGCTGGGACCCGGACTCCGGAGGCGAGCGGCAGGACCGCGACCCGTCGATGAACGCGATCACCGGTCCGTATTCGGCGGCGCTGAACCACTACGTGCGGGTCGAGCTCGGGTACGAGAACGACGTACCGTACGAGATCATGAGCATGGACGCCGCGAAGAACTGGTCGTTCAAGGAGTTCGAGGGCCAGCAGATCACGGTCGCGGAGAAGCTCGCCGAGGCGATGCGGGTGAACCCGCACCTGAAGGTGTACGTCGCGTCCGGCCACTACGACGGTGCGACGCCGTACTTCGCCACCGAGTCGACGCTGGCCCGCCTGCAGATCCCGGCGGAGCTGGCCGGCAACATCGAGACGAAGTACTACCCGGCCGGCCACATGATGTACGTCCACGAACAGTCCCGCATCCAGCAGGCCGCCGACCTCGGCGCGTTCATCACGGCGTCCTCCAACCGATGATCCTGCTCCGCCCGGCGAACGCAGTACCGACGCCCGACATCCCCGGCGTCGTACTGCGTCCGCCGGCGGTGACCGACTCCGTGGCACTCGGCCGGCTGTACTACGAGTCGTACGACCCGGGCGTCGCCTCAGCAAACCTCGAGGAAGCGCTCGAGGACATCGCCCTGACCTTCGAGAACGGGTACGGCGTACTCACGCGCAGCCAACTGGCGTTCGCAGGCGATCAACTCGTCGGCGCATTTCTCGTAGTAGAACGCGCACCGTGGCCGGACGCCCCTGACTGTCCGTTCGTCATCGAGCTGTTCACGGCGCGTTCGCACCGACGGCGGGGGATCGCGAAGCTGCTTCTCAGCACCTGCTCGGCAGTCACCGTCGCACTGCGGGTCGACCCGGGCAATGCGCCGGCGATGCAGCTCTACCGGTCGTTCGGGTTTCAGGAAGGGTAGATGCGGAAGCCGCTGAAGGTACGGTGTTCGAAGGAGGCGTAGAAGTCTTCGGCGGTGTCGGTGACCAGGTCTATGCGTTGGGCGCCGGTCAGCGGGTGGGCGTACTCGAGGAGCGCCCGGCCGACGCCCTTGCGGCGATAGGAAGCGTGCACGGCCATCATCGACAGGTGGGCCTGGATGTGGCCGTCGCTCTGCAGGTAGGCGAAGCCGATCACCTGCTCCCCGTCGAGCGCGACCACTGTCGTGACGCCAGGAGCTGTCAGGACGGTGTGGGCGCGCGTGGGGTCGGCAGGGAGACTCGGCCAGCCCTCGGACTCGCACAGCGCGAGGATGCCCGCGAGATGCGGTTCGGCGTACCGCGTGATGTTCACGGCAAGGTGAGTACTTCGGCGCCGGTGCCGGTCACCACCAGCGTGTGCTCGAACTGCGCGGTGCGCGACTTGTCCTTGGTGGTCGCGGTCCAGCCGTCGTCCCACAGGTCGTAGTCGTACGAGCCCAGCGTCAGCATCGGCTCGATCGTGAACGTCATCCCGGGCTCGATCACGTCGTCGAACCGCTCGTCGTCGTAGTGCGGGATGATCAGCCCGGAGTGGAACGACGTCGAGATCCCGTGGCCGGTGAAGTCGCGGACCACGCCGTACCCGAACCGCTTCGCGTACGACTCGATCACGCGCCCGATGATGCTCACCTTGCGCCCGGGCTTGACCGCCTTGATGCCGCGGTTCAGCGCCTCCAGGGTGCGCTCGACCAGCAGCCGGCTCTCCTCGTCGACGTCGCCGACCAGGAAGGTCGCGTTGGTGTCGCCGTGCACGCCGTCCAGGTATGCCGTGATGTCGACGTTGACGATGTCGCCGTCCGCGAGCGGCCGATCGTCGGGGATGCCGTGGCAGATCACCTCGTTGACCGACGTACACAACGACTTCGGGTACCCGCGATAGCCGAGCGTCGACGGGTACGCGCCGCGCTCGATCAGGTACTCGTGCCCGACCGCGTCCAGTTCGTCGGTGGTCACGCCCGGCTTCGCCGCCGCACCGACCGCCTGCAACGCCCGCGCGGCCAGTGTGCTCGCCACCCGCATCTTCTCGATCAGCTCCGGCGGGGTCACGTACGATCCGTCGAACGGCGCCGGCGCCGGCTTGCCGACGTATTCCGGGCGGACGATGGAAGCAGGTACGTCGCGGCGCGGCGAAATGACGCCAGCAGTAAGAATCGACATGGTGAGATCATTCTAGAGAGCGCTGCGAAACGACTCCCAGGAGGTGGTCATCCAGATGAGTGACGATCACAGCAACGAGTGGTACTACAACACGAAGACCGGCAAGGTGGAGCCTTATCAAGGCGCCAAGTCGGGGGACCGGCTCGGGCCGTACAGCTCGCCGGAGGAAGCCGCCCGCGCGCTGGAGAAGGTCCAGGAACGCAACGAGAACTGGGACAACGACCCCAAGTGGGACGAGGACTGAGTTCTCCTCAACACAGGCCGAGGGGCACCACCGATGCGGTGGTGCCCCTCGGCTGTTGCTGACGTCAGCGGGCGACGCGCTTGGCCGCGGCCTTGCGGGCCGGAGCCTTGCGAGCCGGCGCCTTTTTGGCAGCCGTGCGGGCCGGCGCCTTCTTCGCGGCGACGCGCTTCGCGGGTGCCTTCTTCGCGACGGTCTTCTTGGCGGCGGCCTTCGTGGCCGGGGCCTTCTTCGCGACCGTCTTGCGGGCCGTGGTCTTCTTGGCTGCGGTCTTCGCCGGTGCCTTCTTGGCGGCGGTGGTCCGCTTCGCGGCCGTCGTCTTCTTCGCAGCAGCCGTTGTCTTCCGGGCAGCGGTGGTGCGCTTAGCCGGCGCCTTCGTGGCCGTCGTCTTCTTCGCCGCGGTGGTCTTCTTCGCGGCGACCTTCTTGGCCGGAGCCTTCTTCGCGACAGCCTTCTTCGCGGTGGTCTTCCGGGCCACGACCTTCTTGGCCGGAGCCTTCTTCGCCACCGTCTTCGTGGCCGCGGTCTTC
The DNA here is from genome assembly GCF_042730855.1 of Kribbella sp. NPDC059898. Lineage (NCBI taxonomy): Bacteria > Bacillati > Actinomycetota > Actinomycetes > Propionibacteriales > Kribbellaceae > Kribbella > Kribbella sp. NPDC059898. Next base: position 332,046 of record NZ_JBHWKR010000010.1, on the reverse strand, counting down.
TTGGCCGCACTCACCTTCTTCGTCGCTGTCTTCTTTGCTGCGCTGACCTTGCGCGCGGTGGTCGTCTTCGCGGCGCCGGTCTTCTTCGCGACAGTCTTCTTGGCGGGAGAAGCCTTTTTGGCTGTCGCCTTCCCTGCGGCTGCCTTCTTGGCTGGCACTCTGCCTCCTTGGTGCGGCTGAGGAAAACCACGGTGGATTCCTCGTCGTCATGATGATGACAACACTTGTGCGCTACGTAAAGCACCGGAAACGTCCGCACGCTAAGGCGAACTGGCGGCGTACACTGGCACAAATGCCGAACATCCTTGTAATGAAGGGATTCCGCCGCGGGTCGAGCATGCCGGATCGGTGGAATATTTTCTTCGCGACACGCGGCGCTTTTGGCCCCGAAAGTGCCGGATCGGCGAGTGTTGTCCTCGGCAACGTCCTTGCCGGAGGAGGAGTTGAGGAGCATGTACGACGACCTGCGCAACGTCGTCGAGCTACCACGCGAGGTGCGTCGCGTGGTCAGCATCGTGCCGTCGCTGACCGAGTCGGTCGCGGCCACCGACGTCGGCAAAATCGTTGGTGCGACCGACTGGTGTACGCATCCCGCGGACCTCGACGTGACCCGTGTCCGCGGTACGAAGAATCCTGATCTCTCGACCATCCGCGCACTCGCGCCGGACGTCGTCCTCGCGAACGCCGAAGAGAATCGTGCCGTCGATCTCGACGCGTTGCGGGCCGCCGGAATCGCGGTCTGGGTGACCGCGCCGACGACGGTTCCCGAATCACTCGACTCACTCGGCCGCATGCTGTCCGCGATCGCCGGCGCCGAACCGGAGTGGTTGCGGGAAGCGCGCGCGGTCTGGAGTTCGCCGTACGACGGAATGCGCCGGCGCGCGGTGATACCGATCTGGCGTAGACCATGGATGGCGCTCGGCCGGGACACGTTCGCCGGCGATCTGCTCGCGCGTATTGGTATCGACAACGTGCTGAGAGAATCCGGTGAACGCTATCCGCGATTCGATCCGGACGCGTTACCGGAGTACGACGTCGTCGTACTGCCGGACGAGCCGTACGCGTTTTCGCCGGACGACGGACCGGAGGCGTTCGGCGAACCCGCGAAGTGCGTGTCCGGCCGGCATCTGACCTGGTACGGACCGTCACTCGTCGAGGCGCGCGCCGTGCTGAGCGGACAGCTGGCGTGACGTCCGCCACGATCACCGCTCGACGACTGGACGGGTTAGGTATGCCTCACCTACGCTCGCCGGGTGCCGTCGATGACCGCGAAGAAGAAGTGCTGCAAGGACAAGCCGAGGTGCAAGAAGTGCCCGGTGGTCCTGATGCGCCTGTCCAAGGCAGGCTGCGCCGAGCGGCTCGATCGCGTGCACTACAAGGTGGACAAGAAGGTCCCGAAGAAGGTCCTCAAGGAAGCTCGCGCGCGCTGAAGCTCAGGACGCCCGGCGCAACGTGATCGCGTCCGTCGCCTGCCGGAGCAGCCCGGGGATCGTCACGTGCGCGGCCAGACCGGTCGCCTCGAGGTCGTCGCCGTACCACCAGCCGTGTTCGCTGATCGTCTGCTGCTCGAGCTCCTCCTGGTTCGCGAACGTCACGTCGACGCGGTCCACCGCGACCGCGTAGAACGTCTGCGCCTGGATGATCCGGCTGCCGCTGTACTCGAACTCGATCGTGTTGGTCGCGAACGGAGTACCGAGCTCGGCGGCCGGCAGCACGATCCCGACCTCCTCGCGCAGTTCCCGGCAGGCCGCGGCGGCGAGCGTCTCGCCGTCCTCAACCCCGCCGCCGATCGTGAACCAGTACGTCGTGTCCGGCTTCAGCGGGTCCCAGCCGTGCAGCAGCAGGACCCTGCCGTCCGGGCGCACCGGCAGTACGCGGGCGGTTGTCCGCCGCCGAACCGTAGATTCCGTCACACCACAAAACGCTAAAGGACAATGCAGGTGGTACGTCGTCCAGTGCGGCGCGTCTCACAGTGGTTGCCAAAAGCCCTAGAGGAAGGAAGGAAGACCAGAGCCGAGTGGGAGGATCGGGACATGGCAACGATTGGGCTAGGGCTCGCGGCGCTGGGGCGTCCCGGCTACATCAACCTCGGTCACGACGAGGACCTGCCGCCGCGGCGTGCGGTCGAGGACCTGCGCGCGCGGACGCACGAGCTGCTCGAGCAGGCGTGGAAAGCAGGTGTTCGGTACTTCGACGCCGCGCGTTCGTACGGACTTGCCGAAGAGTTTCTCGGCAGCTGGCTGACACCGGAACGCCGCAGCCAACTGACCGTCGGGTCGAAGTGGGGCTACACGTACGTCGCCGACTGGCGGCACGACGCGGACACGCACGAGGTGAAGAACCACAGCCTCGCGACGTTCGAACGGCAATGGCCGGAGACCTTGCGAGCGCTCGGTGGGCGGCCCGACTTCTACCTCGTCCACAGCCTGACCACAGACAGCCCGGCGCTGGGGGACAAGCGTTTGCTGGATCGCCTGCGCGAGTTGGCGGACACCGGCGTACGCGTCGGTCTCTCCACGAGCGGTCCGCGGCAGGCCGAGACGCTTCGCAAGGCACTCGCATCCGGCACGCCGTTCTCCGCCGTGCAGGCGACCTGGAACGTACTGGAGACGTCGGCCGGCGCGGCGCTCGCCGAAGCGCACGACGCCGGCTGGTTCGTCGTGGTCAAGGAAGCGGTCGCGAACGGGCGGTTGACGGCGCGCGCCGGCGAGACGCCGTTCAACGAGTTCGCGCACCAGCACGGCGTGACGCCGGACGCGGTGGCGCTCGGTGCCGCGGTGGCTCAACCTTGGGCGGACGTCGTCCTCAGCGGAGCCACCACGGCCGAACAGCTCGAGAGCAATCTCGCCTACCACGTCGACGGTCCGCTCCTCGAGTTCGTACAGCAACCCGAGGAGTACTGGACCGAACGGTCAGCGCTGCCGTGGATCTAGCAGCCGCGTGAGCGCCTGCCGCTGAGCCCCCGGGCTGGACGCCGCGGGACTCAGCGCGGCGGTCGGTTGCGGCGCGGGCACCGGATCGCACTGCACGTCGGACCGGTTGCCCGGCACCCGTGCGGGGAGCGCTCCGGTCAGCAGGTACGCCGCGATGCGGTCGTCGGTGCACGAGACGCCGGACAGCGAGCCGGCGTGCGTCGTACCGCCGACGCCCTCGATCAGCACCGAGTGCGGGAACGTCTTCCGCGTCTGCAGGGCGCCCGAGTACGGCGTGGCCGCGTCGAGGGTCTCGTTGATCAGCAGCAGACTCTTGACCCGGCTGCCGTCGACCTTCACCGGGTGCCCTGCCTTCACCGGCCAGAACGCGCACGGTGCGTTGAACCACGCGTTCGCCCAGGTCAGGAACGGCGCCTTCGCGAAGTAGTTCCAGTTGTCGTGGCGCCACGTGTTCCAGTTCGTCGGCCACTTCGCATCGGTGCAGGACACCCCGAGGTACACCGCGAGCAGGTTGTCGTCGAACGGCGGGCCGCCGTACAACGACACCAGCGGCGCGGCGTTGCCGTCGTGGACCCAGGCCGCGAACGCGTCCGCGATGTCAACCCAGCCGTACACGTAGTACGCCGCCTGCGTGAAGATGTCGGTCCACTCGTCGGGGCCGATCTTGCCGTCAGCAGGATGCCCGACCAGCTTCGCGAGTTGCTTGTAGTACTGCGATTCGACCGCGGCCTCGGTGGTCCCGAGGTGCCACGTGGAGTCGTGCGCGGCGACGTACGCGAAGAACACCTTGACGCTCTTGTTGAACGCGACGTCCTGGTCGAGGTTGGCCTGGTACCAGACGCGGGTCGCGTTCACGACGCCGTCGAAGACCGCACGGCGCAGGCGGTCCGGGTACAGCGTCACGTACACCTGGCCGAGGTACGTGCCGTACGAGAAGCCGTAGTAGTTGATCTGCGGTGCACCGAGCGCCTTGCGGATGCTCTCCATGTCGCGCACCGAGTCCAGCGTGGTCAAGTGCCCGAGCAGCGCGTGCTGGTTGCTGTCACAGGCCTTCGCGTACGCCTTGGAGCGGTTGATCCACACCTGCTCGACCTGCCGCGTCACCGGGATGTAGAACGGGCGGTTGTAGCCGGCGTAGTCCGCGATGCAGTGCAGCGACGGCAGACTCGAGCCGACACCGCGCGGATCGAACCCGATCCAGTCGTACGGATCGCCGCCGTTGTTCGGGACGAACCCGCCCAGGACCGACAGCGTCAGCCCGGAGCCACCCGGACCGCCCGGGTTCACCAGCATCGGGCCCTGCGCCTGCGCGTCGGGCGTCTTGTGCTTGATACGCGACACCGCGAGTTCGAGCTTCGTGCCGTCCGGATGGCTGTAGTCCAGCGGTACTTCGACGAACCCGCACTGCGCACCACGCCTGGTCAGGCCTGCGCTCGCGCACGCACCCCAGGTGATCGGCGGTGGCGTGTAGCCCGACGGTTTCGCCCGGTCCGGAACGGCGGTCGCCGCCGGCAGCGACGTCATCGCCCCAGCCACCAACGCGAACGAAACCCCTGCGGCAACAACGAATCGACGGATCATCCCGTTCCACACCCCTCCACGCGGCCCCCTTTGCCGCCCAACATCCTGAACCTGCGATGTCGGGACGGACAAGGGTTCGACCCGTGCTTCCGGAGCGCTACCGTCTCATCACTGCGCGTCAGAAGGTGTGTTCGTCTCCCGGGAACATGCCGTTCGCGACCTCGGCGGCGTACGTCGTGGCCGCGTTGGTGAGGATGCCGCGCAGGTCGGCGTACTGCTTCACGAACCGCGGCATCGTGCCCGCCCGCAGCCCCGCCATGTCCTGCCAGACCAGCACCTGCGCGTCGGTGTCGCGCCCCGCGCCGATGCCGATCGTCGGGATCGGGATCCGCTTCGTGATCTCGCCCGCGACATCACCCGGCACCATCTCGAGCACCACCGAGAACGCACCCGCCGCGGCCAGCGCGCCCGCGTCGTCGATGAGGCCGGCGGCTTGATCGCCGCGACCCTGCACGCGGTACCCGCCGATGCTGTGCTCGCTCTGCGGCGTGAACCCGATATGCGCCATCACCGGGATGCCGGACTGGGTGAGCTTCTCCACCATCGGCACCATGGTGCGGCCGCCCTCGAGTTTGACCGCGTGTACGCCGGCTTCCTTCATGAACCGTACGGCGGTGTGGAACGCCTGCTCCGGTGATGCCTGGTAGGAACCGAACGGGAGGTCCGCGACTACCAGGGCGTGCTGGGCCGCGTTGGCCACTGCGCGGGCGAGGGGGATCAGTTCGTCGACCGTGACAGGGAGGGTGGAGGAGTAGCCGTAGACGTTGTTCGCCGCGGAGTCGCCGACGAGCAGGACAGGAATGCCCGCCTGGTCGAAGATCTCGGCGGTGTACTGGTCGTAGGCCGTGAGCATCGCCCACTTCTCACCGCGGTTCTTGAAGTCCCGCAGGTGATGCACCCGGTACCGCCGCGGCCGCTTGCTGTCACCCTGGGCGGCCGTCTTCTTTGGCCCGCCGTACGGCGAAACCTCAGCCTCGCCCGACTCACGAGGGGTGCCGCTGGCTGCTGACGTGTTGTTCTCCGGCGTTTCGCCAGATCCAGGCGCCTGGTATGCGCGACGAGCAGCCCGATGCGAGGTGACCTGCTCAGCCGTCACCTGACTGGGCGCATCCTGCTGCACACCCGCCCGCCGCCGAGCCCCGACCGGCCGACCAGCACCGGATTCACTCACCGGCGAGTCGATCTCGTACTCAGCACTCGGATCCGTCAAATACCCGTTGTCCGCCCCACGCCCCGACTCCCGCGGCGCAACCTCACCCCGAAGCCGAATCTCCTGAGGCCGCGTATCCTCCGGCAACTCCTCACCCACCCCAGGCAACCCACTATGCCCAGCACCAGCTGCCTGCCCAGGCGAACCGCCTGCTGCACGCACGTCATCCTGCCCACGCGAACTGCCAGGTGCACGCAGTTCATCCTGCCCACGCGAACCGCCCGGTGCACGCAGCTCATCCTGCCCACGCTGAGAGTCCTGCCCGCCGGCAGCGTCCCGCGGGCCGGCAGCGTCCCGCGGGCCGGCAGCGTCCCGCGGGCCGGCGGTGTCCTGCTCGCGCCGGACGTCCGCACCGGCGACCTCCGGCCCACGACCAGCGTCGCGTCCCGGCACCCCGTTCTGCCCGTAGCTGCCCGGCCGCACATCGGCGTACCCAGACGAGTTGTTCTCCACAGGCCGACCATCACGCGACGGCAACCCGTTCTGCGACCGGCCGGAGTCCGCCTGCGGTACGTCGCCGTTCGACCGGCGCGCGTCCTCCTCGGAGCGCGAGTCGCGTTGCTGCAACCCGTTCTGCCCACGCCCATCCTCCACAGGACGCGGCTCGCGCGAAGGCAACCCGTTCTGCGAGTGGGCAGAGCCCGCCGGTGGTACGTCGCCGTATGGTCTGCGCGTGTCGTCCGTGGGGCGTGGGTCGTGTGGCTGCAGGCCGTTCTGTGCGGGGGTGCTGTCCGCACGTGGTGCGCCCTCGTCTGCCGGGCGGGAGGTCTGTGGGGGGAGGCCGTTCTGTGGGGCCGTGTTGGGTGGGCCGTCGTTGGTGCGGCGGGTGTCGGTCCGTTGGGGGTCTTGGGATGCCCGGGCTGCTTCTTGGGAGCGGCCGGTGCCGTAGGCGCGGGCTGCGTCGTTCGGGTCGGGGTGGCGGGGAGCGGGCTGGTCGTCGGGCTGGTCGAGGGACCAGCGGGTGCTGAACGCGTCCGCGGGGTCCTCGGTGCGACCCGGCTCCTGCATGCGACCCGGCTCCTGCATGCGACCCGGCTCCTGTGCGCGACTCTCCTGTGCGCGACCTGCCTCCTGTGCGCGACCTGCCTCCGGTGCGCGACCCTCCTGTGCGCGACCCGCCTCCGGTGCGCGACCCTCCGGTGCGCGACTCTCCGGTGCGCGACCGTCGTACTGATCGCGTGGTGGGTTCTGGTTCTCCCACGGCTGTGGGGGGCGGGATGACTGGCCCCAGCTGGGGTCCGGGCCGGGGCCTGGTTCGTGTCGGCGCGGGGGTTCTGGGGACTCCGGCGGTCGCTGTGCAGGCGGCTGCAAGCGCTGCGGCGGACGCGGCGGCTGCTGCGGAGGCAGCCCGTTGCTGCTCAACCCGTTGCTACCGGCACCACCGTTCCACCCGTCACCACTGACCCCATTGCTACCGGCACCACCGTTCCACGCGTCACCACTGACCCCATTGCCGGCCGAGCCGTTGTTCTGAGGTGCGAACGGGCTGCTCGACGGCGGCCTCTGCGGTGTCGTGTTGCTGGCCCCCGGACCGAACGGGCTAGGCCGGCCCTGGGCCGGCGGTTGCTGCGGGCGGAACGGGTTCTGTTCTTCCCGCGCCGGCTCGTAGTACGGCTGCTGCCCGGGCGGTGGTGGAGCAGTCGGCAAGTACGGCGGTTTCGGAACGTACGGCTGCTGCGGCACCGGCCCGCGTTCGTACGTCCGGGGTGCGTTCGGCAACGACGGAGACGGGTCGAGGACGGGACCGCGGTCCCGCCAACTGTCGTTGTCGTAGTCCGAGCGGCGGTTGTCGTCGGCTGCCTGGTTCTTCGGTCCGGTCCCGTACGGCGAACCTTCGTCTTCGCCAGGGGTACCGGCCGACAGGTAGTTGTCAACCATACCGTCATCGTCCCACCGTCGCGGAGGGTAAGCGCCACCGGCCGTGGACGAGCCGCCGGGCGCGCCGGAGCCGGGCTCCTCGGTGGAGCCCCACGTGGATTCTTGGGATGGGCGGTATCGCCAGGAGTCGCTCAGTGCTCGGCTGCCTTCCGTGCGTCCTCACGCCATGCATTGGTGATCGGCAACCGGCGGTCCCGCCCGAAGGCCTTGTGGGTCAGCTTCGGGCCCGGTGGGTACTGCCGGCGCTTGTACTCCGCTCTGTCGACGAGCTGGATCACCTTCGTGACCAGCTCGGCGTCGAATCCGGCTGTGACCAGTTCCGCGCTGCCGCGGTCCTGCTCGACGTAGTCGTCCAGCATGTCGTCGAGCAGGTCGTACGGCGGCAGCGAGTCGGTGTCCTGCTGTCCGGGGCGGAGCTCCGCGGACGGCGGTTTCACGATCGAGTTCTCCGGGATCGGCGGCTGCTGCCCGCGTGCCTTCGCGTCCTCGTTGCGCCACTTCGCGAGCCGCCAGACGAGTGTCTTCGGCAGGTCCTTCAGCGGCGCGTACCCGCCGACCGCGTCGCCGTAGATCGTGGAGTACCCGACGGACAGCTCCGACTTGTTGCCGCAGGCAAGTACCAGGTGGCCGTCGGAGTTCGACAGGCCCATCCAGATCACCGCGCGTACCCGGGCCTGCAGGTTCTCCTCGGCGAGCCCGGTCAGCCCGAGCGTGTCGAGGAACGGCTGCACCATCGGCTGGATCGGGATCACCCGGTAGTTCAGGCCGGTACGGGCGGCGAGCTCGGCGGCGTCGTCCTTGGAGTGGTCGCTGGAGTACACGCTCGGGTTGGAGATCCCGACCACGTGCTCGGCGCCGATCGCGTCGCAGGCGATCGCGGCGACCAGCGAGGAGTCGATGCCGCCGGACAGTCCGAGCAGCACGGACTTGAACCCGTTCTTCTGGACGTAGTCGCGCAGCCCGAGCACGATCGCGCCGTACATCTCGGCCTCGTCCGAGAGCCGCGGTGCGATGCTCGGCGTCATCGCGTCGTACGGCGCGAGCTCGTCGGACTGCAGCACGGTGTGCACGATCTCGATGCCCTCGTGCGTACCGGACGGCGTACCGGAGGCGGCGGGGAGGTCGAGGTCGACGATCATGCTGCCCTGCTCGAACTGCGGGGCGCGCGCGATGACCGTGCCGTCGGCGTCCGCGACCAGCGAGTCGCCGTCGAAGACGAGTTCGTCCTGCCCGCCGACGAGGTTCACGTACGCGAGCGCACAGCCGGCCTCGCGGGCGCGACGGCGGACGAGATCGCCGCGGACGTCGTCCTTGTTGGCCTCGTACGGCGAACTGTTGACGACGAGCAGCAGGCCCGCGCCGGCTTCCCGGGTGACGGCGACCGGGCCGCCGTCCTGCCAGAGGTCCTCGCAGATCACCAGTGCGACGTCGATGCCGTGCACGCGGACGACCTGCAACGTGTTGCCGGGGACGAAGTGCCGGAACTCGTCGAAGACGCCGTAGTTCGGGAGGTGGTGCTTGACCGCGCTGGTGACCACGTTGCCCTGGTGGATGACCGCGGCGGAGTTGGTCGGCGAGCCCTTCGGACGGCCGAGCCGGTCGATGCCCATCGCCGTACCGCTCGCCCGGTCGAGGTAGCCGCAGATCACCACGATGTCGCCGAGCCCTTCGTCGGCGAGCCGCTTCGCGAGGCTCTTGATCTTGGCCTGCGACGCGTCCACGAACGACGCCCGCAGCGCCAGGTCCTCGACCGGATACCCGGTCAGCCCGAGCTCGGGGAACGCGACGACGTGCGCACCTTGCTCGACCGCGTTCCGGGTCCACGCGACGATCTTGTCGGTGTTCCCGTCGATGTCACCCACGGTCACATCGATCTGAGCAAGAGCAACCCGAAGCTGAGGCACGGGAGCACATTACTGGGTCGACCGGCCCGACCCCACGCCTGTCACCAACCTCTTACGTACGCCGAATGTAGTCCCGGACCCGCGCAAGGTTCACCTCCACCGATTCCACCCCGTCCACCACCAACTGCCCCCACCCCAACCGGGGGTACTCACTCCGCATCCGCACCACGTGATCCCATAACCGAGAACTCCACAGGCGCGGGTCGTTCGACCACTAGCTGTCGTCTCAAACAACCGTTCACAACGGTGCCGTTCGGGCTATTAGGAGGGGAGTGAGGGTGGTCCAGCCTAGGGAGGTGTAGAGGGGGTGGCCTTCGGGGGAGGCGGAGAGGTGGGCGGTGGTGGTGTGGCGGGCTACGGCGTGGGTGGCGAGGGTGGTCATGACGGCGCGGGCCAGGCCGCGGCGGCGGTGGGCGGGGTCGGTCTGGATCATGTCGGCGACGGCTCCGGTGTGCAGGACCGACATCCGGCCGGAGGCGGCGAGTTCGCCGTACCCGTAGATCTGTACGTCGATCAGCGACGGCCCGCCGGTGACCTCGACGGCGTACGGCGCCGGCACCGGGTGGAGTGCCTGCTCCGGAAGGGAGATCGTCATCAGCCACTCGGTCCGGACGATGTCGAGCGGCAGCAGCTCGGCCGCCAGCCGTTCGGGTTCGGCGGTCGCGATCGTCAGCCACGACGTACCGGGCGGGTTGCGGTCGGTCAGCGCGAGATGCGCCGCGGCCGCGGCGTTCCGTTCGGTCGCGACGTACGAGACCCGGCGCTGCGGTTCGCCGATCAGCACCACCGTCACGTCGTCGACGCGCTGCGCGTCGTTCCACCCGCGGGCGGCCGACCATCCGCGCTGCCAACGAGTCAGGGCTTCGTCGTGCATGCGATCCATCGAACAACGACGAAGGTTCACCCGGCGGGGACTTTGGTCGGACGCGACCGCGCCACGGATCGGCTTGACTGGCTGACATGGACACCCAGGGCGGCCCGACCGAACTCCGTGAACGCGCCCTCGGCCCCGACCTCGCCCGCGGTTTCATGCTGCTGTTCATCGCGCTGGCCAACTCGCACTACTTCGTCGCCGGCACCGCGTACTTCGGCGGCTTCCCGACCGACGGGTCGCCGCTCGACCGGATCCTCGGCACGCTGATCGCGACGTTCGTCGACGGCCGCGCATTCCCGATGTTCGGCGTCCTCTTCGGGTACGGCGTCGCCCAGATCGTCCGCCGCCAACACGAGACCGGCAACGACGACCGGGGTATCCGCAAGCTGCTCTGGCGCCGCAGCCTGGTCCTGATCGTGCTCGGGTTCGCGCACGCGATGCTGCTCTACGTCGGCGACATCCTCGCGGCGTACGGCGTCCTGCTGTTCCTCGGCGTGGTGGTCCTGCGCTGGAAGGACCGCTGGCTGTTCGTCCTCGCCGCGTTCGTCCTGGTTCTCACCGCACTCCCGAGCAACGACGCGCTCTCCGCGTCCGCCGACGGCCCCGACCCGTCGATGCTGCCGACCAGCTTCCTCGACCAGTTCGCCGAGCGGATCACCGTGCAGCCGGTCATCGCCGGCCTCGGCTGGATCGGCTTCGTCACGCCGTTCCTGATCGGCCTCTGGGCCGGCCGCCGCCGCATCCTCGAACGCCCCGCCGAGCACCTCACCCTGCTCCGTACGACGGCCCTGCTCGGCATCTCGACCGCGGTCGCCGGCGCACTGCCGATGTCGCTCGTCGTCGGCGGCGTCCTGACCCGGCCGAGCGACCACGCGCTGACGATCCTCGGACCGTTGCACGACGCAACCGGTGTGTTCGGCGGCTTCGGGTACGCCGCGTTGCTGGTGCTGGTCGCCCACCGGGTCGGCGAGCGACCGATCACCCGCGCGATCGCCGCCGTCGGGCAGCGGTCGCTCACGTGCTACCTGTCGCAGTCGATCGTCTGGGCCGTGGTGTTCACGCCGTACCTGCTCGATCTCTCGGACACGCTGACCACCACCACGACCGCACTCCTGGCGGTCGCGACCTGGCTCGGGACCGTACTGCTGGCCGACCGGATGCGCCGTGCGAACTACCGCGGCCCGTTCGAGCTGCTGATCCGCCGCATCACCTACGGACGGCCCGCGAAGCTCACTTCCGCGTGAAGCTCAGGTGGGTGACGCCGCCGGGCGACGACACGGCCTCGATGTCGAAGCTCTGCTCGAGCGACTCCTGGTCGTCCCACACCCGCACCCCGCGCCCGAGCACGATCGGCACTACGGCCAGGTGCATGTAGTCGACCAGCCCCGCGGCCAGGAACTCGCGGATCACCGTCGCCCCACCACCCAGCCGTACGTCGGCATCACCCGCCGCCGCACGCGCCTGCGCCAGCACCTCGGCAGGCGTCGCGTCGACGAAGTGGAACGTCGTACCGCCCGCCATCTCCACCGACTGGCGCGGCCGGTGGGTGAGGACGAAGACCGGCGAGTGGTACGGCGGGTTCGGACCCCACCATCCCGTCCAGTCGGAGTCGTCCTGCCAGCCGGGCGGTCCGAACTTGTTGGCGCCCATGATCTCGGCGCCGATCCCGGGCTCGTGCTGCTCCGCGAACGCGTTGTCGACGCCCTGTGTACCGCCGGACTTGCCGCCCATCGCGTGGAAGAACCGCGTGCCGACGAGCCACTCGTGGAGCCGTTCGCCGGCGTGACCGAACGGCGCCTCCCTGGACTGGCCCTCGCCGGTGCCGAACCCGTCCAGGGAGATCGAGAAGTTGTGAATCCGAACCTGCGACATGTGAGTGCTCCTCCGTCTGGGTGCTGTCACCCACCAGTCGGAGCACCCACCGTCACTTTGACATCAAAGCACCGCGGCCACCCGGTCCCGCAGTTCCGGAAGGCGCGCGTAGAAGACGTCGCCGGGGCACTGGGTCGTGTTGTAGTCGCGGTGCCCGACGATCGCGGTGTGCGGGTCGAGGCCGTACTTCGTGCACAGCCAGGCGCACGTCAGCACGGACGTGTCGAACAACGCCGTCGTCGGGTTCGCGTCGACGTAGATGCCCTCGTGCTCGATCCCGATCGTGTGGCTGTTGTTGTTCGCGGTCTGCGCGCCGAGCACGTTCTTGCCGTTGTTGATCGCGGACAACGACTGGCTGCGGCCCTCCATCAGGAAGCCGCCGCGGCTGATCGTGAGCTGGTTGCCGATGTCGATCCAGCCGTTGGTGTCCATGTGCAGGTCCTGGATCCAGTGCTGGACCTTGTACGCCGCCGCCAGCGAGTAGTCGGTGACGTTCGGGCTCGCGGTGTGGTGGATGACGATGTGGTCGGGCTTGCCGATCACCTGGGTGGGGGACTTGGGTGGGCGCGCCGACCACTCGGTGCGCGTGTAGCATCGCGGCGCCGGCGCCGCCTGTGCTGTTGTCGGCAGGGTGATGCCGCCGAGCAGTACGCCGCCGGCGGTAGCGCCGAGCAGGGTACGCCGGGACATCCGGGCACGTTGGATATTTTCTGGGGCGGTCATGTATAGGAAAATTCCCTACGTACGGGACCTCCAAACCGGAATGGTGTAATGGCGGGCGTGACGGACGGTGAACAGGTGCGACTGGGGCGGGTCGGCAAGGCGGTACGGATCCTGGTCGCGGTCGCCGGCATCGGTCTGCTGATCAACGGATCGGTCCGCGCCAGCGACGACGCCTGGCCGTTCGGCCCGATGTCGCAGTACGCGATGTCGGTCCCGGACGACGCCAAGATCGACTACACCCGGATCAGCGCGGTCACGGACGCCGGTACGACTGTCGACGTACCGCTGAACATCGAGGGTGCCGGGGTCGCGCGTGCCGAGATCGAGGCCCGGGCCGGGGAGATCCAGAAGAACCCGACGCTGCTCCAGCAGGTCGCGGACGGATGGGCGCGCAAGCACCCGGACAAGCCGAAGTACCTGAAGCTGCAACTGATCCGCGACACGACCCAGCTGGTGGACGGCCGCGTCGACGGACCGCCGACCTCGCAGGTGCTGGCCACGTGGGAGGCCGGCCGATGAGCTTCTTCACCCCCGCGATCGCGATGGCCCGGATCGCCTGGCTGCGGACGGTCCTGTACCTGTTCGTGATCCTCGACATGCACGCGTTCGTCCGCGACACCCGCGACAAGGGCGAGCACCCCGGGCTGTACCAACCGTTGCTGCTGGCCCGTTTGCTCGACCTCCCGAAGCCCTCGGTCGCCAACACCACCGCGCTGTACGTCGTCCTCATCGTCGCCTGCCTGATCGCCGCCACGAACCGGTTCCCGCGGATCGCGGGGTGGATCGTCGCGCCCGCGTTCACCTGGTGGGTACTGATCGGGATGAGCGACGGCAAGGTCGACCACGACCACCTCGCACTCGTGATCGCGTTGTGGGTGCTGCCGACGGTCGGCCGCGCGTCGTACGGCGACCAGACCACGTCGGAGGCCGCCGGCTGGGTGATCCGGTGCGTCCAGCTCTGCGTGATCGCGACGTACTTCCTGTCCGCGGTCGCGAAACTGCGCAGTGCGGGATGGGCGCTGACCTGGCCCGGGAGCGCCGTACTCACGTGGGCGATCGTGCGGCGCCCGCATCCGGTCGGGGAGTGGTTGCTGCACTATCCGTGGATGCTGCACGTGATGCAGTGGGTCGGCATCATCGGGGAGTTCTGCTCGCCGGTGATCCTCTGGCTCAAGGGCCGCTGGCAACTGTTCGGGGCGCTTTTCTTCCTCGGGTTCCACGCGGCGAACACGGCGATCCTGCTGATCCACTTCCTGCCGACGGTGGTCTGCTGGCTGGCGTTCGCGCCGCTGGAGCGGATCGTGCCGTGGTGGCAGGCCCGGCGTTCAGGCCGCGATGCCCGAGAGGCCGAAGACCAGCCCGAACACGGCCGGCAGGCCGAGCAGCAGGCCGGCGCGTAGCTTGAACCGGCGCCCGCCGGGGCCCGGGGTCCGGACGACCCGGGACAGCACGGCACCGGCGTACCCGAAGACCAGGGCGGCGAGCAGGATCTGCCGGGTCGGCAGGTCGGTGGCGTCCTGATGCCGGAGCCCGAGCGTCACCAGCCCAGGGCAGCAGAACGCGACCATGCCGAACCCGAGCTCCGGGATCGGCAGCCACCGGCGGCCGAGGACGTCCCGTTCGGCCGGTCGTTTCCGGCGCAGCGACTGGACGAACCGCGCGGTGCTGACGATCAGGTCGCTGAGGCACAGTACGCCGGCCACGATCAGGGCGGCATGGAAGATCGTCTGCACGAACAGACACGCTAGGCCCTGAACGGTGCGCTGTCCGGCTGGGCACGTAACGTCTGCTTAACAAGCGCGGGGCACACTGTGAGAAGTCTCCGCAGACCCGGACGAGAGGTGGACTGATGGACAAGCAGCAGGAGTTCGTGCTGCGCGCGCTGGAGGAGCGCGACGTACGCTTCGTGCGGCTCTGGTTCACCGACGTGCTCGGGTTCCTGAAGTCGGTCGCGGTGGCGCCGGCCGAGCTGGAGAGCGCGTTCGCCGAGGGGCTCGGGTTCGACGGGTCGGCGATCGAGGGGTTTGCCCGGGTGACCGAGGCGGACATGCTGGCCAAGCCGGACCCGTCGACGTTCCAGATCCTGCCCTGGCGCGGCGAGACGATGGGCACCGCGCGGATGTTCTGCGACATCAACATGCCGGACGGGTCCGCGTCGTTCGCCGACCCGCGGCACGTGCTGAAGCGGACGCTGTCGAAGGCCGCCGACCTCGGGTTCACGTTCTACACGCACCCGGAGATCGAGTTCTACCTGTTCAAGTCGCTGACCGGCGCGCCCGGGACGACACCGGAGCCGGTCGACTCGTCGGGGTACTTCGACCACACGCCACAGGGGATCGGCAACGACTTCCGCCGCGAGGCGATCACGATGCTCGAGTCGATGGGCATCTCGGTCGAGTTCAGCCACCACGAGGGCGGCCCGGGCCAGCAGGAGATCGACCTGCGGTACGCCGACGCGCTGTCGACCGCCGACAACATCATGACGTTCCGCGTCGTGGTGAAGGAGGTGGCGCTCTCGCAGGGCATCTACGCGTCGTTCATGCCGAAGCCGCTGTCCGACCAGCCGGGCTCCGGGATGCACACCCACATGTCGCTGTTCGAGGGCGACCGGAACGCGTTCTTCGAGGGCGGCGCGCAGTACCAGCTGTCCAAGACCGGGCGGGCGTTCATCGCCGGGCTGCTGCACCACGCGGGCGAGATCACCGCGGTCACCAACCAGTGGGTGAACTCGTACAAGCGGCTCGCGGTCGGCGACGAGGCGCCGTCGTTCGTGTCCTGGGGGCACAACAACCGCTCCGCTCTGGTCCGGGTGCCGATGTACAAGCCGCACAAGGGCCAGTCGTCGCGGGTCGAGTTCCGCTCGCTGGACTCGGCGGCGAACCCGTACCTCGCGTTCGCGCTGATGCTCGCCGCCGGCCTGAAGGGGATCGAGGAGGGGTACGAACTGCCCGCGGAGGTCGAGGAGGACATCTGGTCCCTCACGTCCCGCGAACGCAAGGCCCTCGGGATCAAGCCGCTGCCGGGCAGCCTGGCGGAGGCGATCAGCGCGATGGAGGACAGCGAACTGGTCGCCGAGACCCTCGGCGAGCACGTCTTCGACTTCTTCCTCCGGAACAAGCGCGCCGAGTGGCAGGACTACCGCCGCCAGGTCACCCCGTTCGAGCTGAACAAGCTACTGCCGGTCCTCTAGGCCGCGTCGACCTTGAACGGGTCGTGTTCGGTGAGGAGTTTGTCGAGGCGGGCCTGGTCGACGCGGCTGCTGACCTCGGAGACCTCCTGGCGGTCGCGGACCACCTTGCAGAGCACGACCGTCGAGGTGACGACGTACAGCAGTCCGAGGCTGAGGAAAGCACGCACCCACGGCGCGGCCGGGAGGTAGACCAGGCCGATCGCCATCGCGGTCAGCGAGATGCCGAACGAGGCGACGGCCTGGGCGTAGAACGCTGCGGTCTGCTGGGGCTGGATGCGTTTCGTCATGCACCGATCGTCGGGCCTGCCACCGGCCGGCGCATGAGCAGAATCACTCAGCCAGCTGCAGGTCCGAGCCGTGCGTCGACGTCCAGCGGGCGGCCGCGGTGGAGTGCCGGTACGGCGGTTCCGCGGGCGGCGGTACGTCGGTGTCGTACTGGACCACCGGGTAGTCCGGTACGGCGGCCACGACCGGCGTACCGTCGTCGGCCAGCGCGGTGACCTCCTCGACGGTGAGCAGCCCGACCGGGCGCACGCCTTCGGTGATCACCACGATGCAGCCGGGGATCACCTGCTGGGCGCGGTTCCCCTTGCCGGGCACGAGAATCCCCTCGGCCGGCGTCCGCCAGGCGCCGGGCGCGAACCGGCGCAGCGCGACCCCGGCCTGCCCGTCGTCGGGGGTCCGCGGCGGCAGATACGCTGTCGCGGTGTAGTCGTAGTCGTAGTCCGGATCCGGCGGCCCGGACACGCGTCCGCCCTGCTGGGGCGTCAACCACACCACCGTGCCGCGCACGGCGAGCGACCCCGTCATCATGACCATGAACAGCCATCATGCCGACTACTCAGCGAATCCGCTACACGACACCGTGTATTGCCTGCAATCCAGTTGAGACTTTCTCCGGCCGCCGGTTCGGCCGGCCGTGCGGTTGGGTAGCCTGCGGGGGTGGCTGAGGGTCGGAGAGGGTCGTGGGAGGGACGGCTGGTCCGGCTCGGGTTCGAGGACCCGCGGCGGGCGGCCGGCATGCTGGAGAACCTGGACGGCCTCGACTCGCACAGCCCGATGGCGACCGAGCAGCTGATCACGACGCTCTCGGAGTCCGCCGACCCGGACCTCGCGCTGCTCGGGCTCTGCACGATGGCCGAGGCGCTGCACCGGCACGGGCACGACATCGCCGCGTTCGCCCGCACGCTCGAGATGGACGCCGACTTCCGCCGCCGGCTGATCTTCGTGCTCGGCGCCAGCGAGGCGCTCGGCCGGCACCTCAGCGTGCATCCGCGGCACTGGTACGACCTCGCCGACCCGGCACTCGCCGCCGCCCGGCCGACCCTTGACGACGTCGCGGCCCGGCTCGCCACCGCGATCGACGCGGACAGCCCGATCGACGCGCTCCGGGTCGAGTACCGGCGGCTGCTGCTCCGGCTCGCCGCCCGTGACCTCGCCGAGGGCCTGCTCGTCGACGAGGTCGCCGCCGTGCTCGCGGACCTGGCCGGCGGCGCGCTGCAGACCGCCCTGCACATCGCCCGGAACGAGTACTTCGCCGCGCACCCCGGCGCCGCCGACTGCCGGCTCGCGATCATTGCCATGGGCAAGTGTGGTGGCCGGGAGCTCAACTACGTCAGCGATGTCGACGTACTGTTCGTCGCCGAACCGCTGGAGGGCGACCCGGAGGCGCCCGCGCTGAAGACCGCGACCCAGCTGGCCGCGGCCACGATGCGGATCTGCTCGGCGCACACCGGCGAAGGCACGCTCTGGCCGGTCGACGCGGCCCTCCGGCCCGAGGGCAAGTCCGGTCCGCTTGTCCGCACCCTCGACAGCCACCTCGCGTACTACCAGCGCTGGGCGAAGACCTGGGAGTTCCAGGCGCTGCTCAAGGCCCGCCCGGTCGCCGGCGACGCCGCGCTCGGCCGCGAGTACTCCGAGAAGATCGGCTGCCTGGCCTGGTCCGCCGCGGACCGGGCGGGGTTCGTCGACGACGTCCAGGCGATGCGCCGGCGCGTCATCGACCACATCCCGGCCGCGGACGTCGACCGGCAGCTGAAGCTCGGCCCGGGTGGGCTGCGCGACGTCGAGTTCGCCGTACAGCTCCTGCAACTGGTGCACGGCCGCAGCGACGAGTCGGTCCGCAGCGGTACGACGCTGGTCGCCCTGGAGGCCCTGACCAAGAGCGGGTACGTCGGCCGCACGGACGGCGCCGTACTCGCGGACGCGTACCGCTTCCTCCGGTCGATGGAGCACCGCATCCAGCTGTACCGCCTGCGCCGTACCCATCAGGTCCCCGACGACGAGGCCGACCTGCGCCGGCTCGGGCGCTCGCTCGGCTTCACGAAGAACCCGGTCACCGACCTCACCGCCGCGTGGAAGAAGCACGCGCTCGAGGTACGCCGCCTGCACGAGAAGCTGTTCTACCGCCCCCTCCTCGCCGCGGTCGCGCGCATTCCGGGGGACGAAGTACGGCTGACGCCCGAGGCGGCGAAGCAGCGGCTGACGGCCCTCGGGTACGTCGATCCCGCTTCGGCGCTGCGGCACATCGAGGCGCTGTCCGAAGGGGTGTCGCGGCGCTCGTCGATCCAGCGGGCGTTGCTGCCCGCGATGCTCGGCTGGTTCGCGGAGTCGCCGCACCCGGACGCCGGACTGCTGGCGTTCCGGACGATCTCCGACGCGCTCGGCTCCACGCCCTGGTACCTGCGTCAGCTCCGCGACGAGGGCGCGTCCGCCGAGCGGCTCGCACACCTGCTGGCCAGCGGCCGGTACGCCGTCGACCTGCTGCAACGCGCGCCCGAGGCGACCGCGATGCTTGCCGACGAACGTGAGCTGACGCCCCGGACCCAGGAGGCGCTGCTGACCGAGATGTCCGCGGCCGCGCGCCGCCAGGACTCGCCGGAGGCGGCCGTTGCGGCGATCCGGGCGGTGCGACGCCGGGAACTGTTCCGGATCGCGGCCGCCGACCTGTCCGGGCTGCTGGACGTGGAGGCGGTGGGGGAGGCGCTCACCGTCACCTCGGTCGGCACGCTGACGACCGCGCTCGAGGTCGCGCGCAAGGCGGTCGCGAAGGGCGAGCCGGAGCCGACCCGGATGTCGATCGTGGCGATGGGGCGGTTCGGCGGGCACGAGCTCGGGTACGGCAGCGACGCCGACGTGATGTTCGTCCACGATCCGCTGCCGGGCGCGGACGAGAAGCAGGCGACCGACTTCGCGACCCAGGCGGCGACCGAGCTGCGCCGGATGCTCGCGCTGCCCGGGGCCGATCCGGCGGTCGCGATCGACGCGGACCTGCGCCCCGAAGGCCGGCAGGGACCGCTGGTCCGGACGCTCGCGTCGTACGCCTCGTACTACGCCCGCTGGTCGGCCGTCTGGGAAGCGCAGGCGCTGCTCCGGGCCGATCCGTTGTGTGGCGACGCGGAGCTGTGCAAGTCGTTCCGCGACCTGATCGACCCGCTGCGCTACCCGGAGAACGGGATCAGCGAGCGGGACGTGCTGGAGATCCGCCGGATCAAGGCACGCGTCGACGCCGAACGCCTGCCGCGCGGCGCCGACCCGGCCACCCACACCAAGCTCGGCCGCGGCGGGCTGGCCGACATCGAGTGGACCGTCCAGCTCCTCCAGCTCCGCGAGGCGCACCGCGTGCCGACCCTCCGGACCGCCCGCACGCTCCGCGCCCTCCGGGCCGGCGTCGAGGCGCACCTCGTCGATCCGTCCGAGGCAGACACGCTGAGTGCCGCGTGGCAGCTGGCGAGCCGGATCCGGAACGCGATCATGCTGGTCCGCGCCCGCCCCGGCGACTCGCTCCCGCAGGACCCGCGCGACCTGGCCGCGGTCGCCCGCATCTGCGGCTACCCGCCCGGCGAGTCCGGCCGCTTCGCCGACGACTACCTCCGCACCACCCGCCGTGCTCACAACACGGTCGCCCACCTCTTCTGGGACGACTGACCCGTAAAGACGAACAGGTAGTACTCCTGTTCCGGTGCCGTTCTGAGCACGTCTCCCGCCTGCGCCCGCGCGCCGGAACCGACTACTACCTGTTCGTCTTCACGCAGCACTGACAGGCAACCTTTTAGTTACCTATTGTCGGAGTCGTGGAGCTGGTGTTCAAGGCGTTGGCCGACGAGGGGCGGCGCCGGTTGCTGGATGCTCTGCGGGAGCGGAACGGGCAGAGCCTGCAGGAGCTGTGTGAGCTGCTGCCCGAGCTGACCCGGCAGGGCGTGACCAAGCACCTGCGGATCCTCGAGGACGCGAACCTCGTGGTCACGGTCAGGCGCGGCCGGCACAAGCTCCACTACCTGAACCCGGTACCGATCAACGAGATCGCCGAACGGTGGCTGAGCAACTACGAGCGCGACAAGCTGCGCGCCCTCAGCGCACTGAAGGCAGCCCTGGAGGAGAACCGATGAGCAAACCCGCGATGATCCACGTGACCTACATCGAAACGAGCCCGGAGAAGTTGTGGGAGGCCCTCACCTCGGGGGCGTTCACCCAGCAGTACTGGTTCGGCCGCCGGATCGAGTCCGACTGGACCGTCGGCTCGCCGGTCCGGTTCTACGACAGCGCCGACGACAGCCTCACCGACTCCGGCGAGGTCCTGGTGTACGACGAGCCGAAGACGCTCGCGTACACCTTCAAGAACGAGGTCTCCGCCGGGGAGCAGGTCCCCGGCCGGGTCACGTTCACGATCGAGCCGCGCAGCGCGACGGTCGTGAAGCTCGAGGTCGTCCACGACCAGATCGCCGAGGACACCGTCGAGGGCTGGCGCAACGGCTGGGGCCCGATCCTGGCCAACCTGAAGACCTACCTGGAGACCGGCCGCACCCTGCAGCTATAGAATCCACCTGGTGGGAGCGACGGACCAGGTCAGGCAAGCGGGCGTGTTCAGCACCGTCCGCCGCAGTGTGCGGATGACGGCCGGGCAGAAGCGTGTCTGGCAGTCGCACTGGTCCGAGCTCGGCCGGACGCAGGAAGACCTGCCGCCCGGCGTCCTCGACCTCGCCGACTGGTTCCGGCGGGACGCGCCGACGGTGCTGGAGATCGGTTCCGGGATGGGTGAGGCGACGGCGCAGCTGGCCGTCGCCGCGCCCGAGGTGAACCACCTGGCCGCGGAGGTCTACCCGGCCGGCCTCGGGCAGCTGATGCTCTGGGTGGAGAAGTACGACCTCGAGAACGTCCGCCTGCTGCAGGGCGACGCGCTCGACTTCCTGCGCGACCACGTCGCCCCGGGCGCGCTGGCCGGCGTACGGATCTACTTCCCGGACCCGTGGCCGAAGAAGCGGCACCACAAGCGCCGCCTGGTCACGGCGCCGTTCGTCGCGCTGGTCGCGTCCCGCCTGCAGCCCGGCGGAACGTTGCACCTGGCAACGGACTGGGCGGACTACGCCGACCGGATGCTGGCGATCGGCACGGCCGAGCCGTCGCTGCGCAACTCCTACGACGGCTGGGCGCCACGTCCCGAATGGCGCCCCGTCACCAAGTTCGAGTCGCGCGCCCAGGCGGAAGGCCGCGACGTCCGCGACCTCCTGTTCACGAAGCGGACCGACTCGTGAACGACCACGGCCCGGCGCCGACGGTGTAAACCGTGTACCCGTCGGCGTACGCCGAGTCGCCCGCGAACGCCCGAGGTACCGCCTCGACGTCCGCTGCCCCGTCCGACGGGACGTACACCTCGGCCGTCGTACCGACCGGGACCTGCACGTCCAGCGAGAGCACGCTCCCGGTCTGCTGCCACGCGACCGCCACCGTCCCGCGGATCGTCTCGGTGCGGATGCTCGCCGAATCCACCTCGGCGCGCGCGTCCGGCCGTACGACGATCCGCTCGCAGCCGGCGTCGACCACCCGCAGCCCAGCGACGTTCTCGAAGATCCACTGCACGACCGTGCCCTGGAAGTAGTGGTTGCGCGACCGCGAGTCGTCCTCCCACTTCTCCCACATGGTGTCCGCGCCGAGGTCGAACCAGTACCCCCAGCTCGGGTAGCTGCGCTGCAGCGCGACCTTCGTCGCCACGTCGCCGTACCCGTGCGCGGTCAGCACCGGCAGCAGGACGCCGACACCGAGACACCCGGTGTTCAGATGGAACCCGCGCGCCTCGACGTCCGCGGCCAGTCCGGCGGCGACCCGGTCGACGAGTTCCTCCGGCACGATCCCGAACGCCAGCGGGACCGCGTTCGAGGTCTGCCGGTAGTCCGGGTCGTCGGCCGACCGGTACCGCCCGGCCGAGCGGTCCAGGAACGCCCGGTTCAGCCCGTCCGCGAGTTCACCCGCCGCCTTGCGGTATTCGTTGGGCTCGCCAATCACCGAGCCGATCTCGGCCGCCACCACGCACGCCCGGTAGAGGTACGCCGTACCCGTCAGCCGCCGGTCCTCCGGTGCCGGGCCGTCGCCGAACCCGGGCGGCAACCAGTCGCCGAGCACGCTCACCGACAGCCCGTCCTCGACCCGGTCCAGCTCCCAGGCGAGGTACCGGGTGAGCGAGTCCCAGTGCTCGCGCAGCAGCCGGTCGTCGCCGTACCAGCGGTACATCTCGCGGAGCAGGAACGGGTACACCGTCGGCCACTCGGTCGCGGGGGAGAGGTCGGTGAAGCCCCACCCGCTGGTCGGTACGATGACCGGCAGCTGACCGGAATCCGCCTGGCTGTCGCGGATGTCGCCGAGCCATTTGGTGAAGAACCGGGCCAGGTCGAGCGTCGCGAGCATCGTCGGCGTACCGACCTGCGCGTCGCCGGTCCAGCCGTTCTTCTCGAAGTACGGCGTGTCCGTCGGGATCCCGTGCAGGTTGCTGAGGATCGTCCGCCGCATCGCGTGCTCGAACTGCTCGTACGGCGGCTGCGACGAGGCGAAGCTGGTCACCGACGCGACGTCGGAGTTCACCACCCGCATCCGCAACCGGGCAGGCGCCCCTTCGAGCTGCACGTACCGGAAGCCCTTGTAGGAGAACCGCGACTCCCAGGTCTCGACGCCGGTACCGGCCGCGATGTACTCGTCGCGCTGGATCCGGTCGCCGTCGACGTGCACGTTCCAGGCCGCCACGTTGCCGTCGGCAACCGTCTCGCCGTGCGTCAGGGTGATCGTGGTGCCGGCCGCCGCGGTCACCTCCAGCTTGGTCCACCCGGCGACGGTGCGGCCGAGGTCCGCGATCCAGACGCCCGGCCGGACCTCGGTGACCTCGACCGGGTCGACCGTCTCGATCACCCGGATCGGCTCGTGGGCCTGCGCCCGCAACGTCCCGCGAGGTGCCTCGACCACCGAGGCCGTGGACCACGTCGAGTCGTCGAACCCGGGCGCGTCCCACCCGGCCAGTGCGCGGCGGGCGTCGTACGTCTCGCCGGTGTACAGCGAGTCGGACAGCGTCGGCCCGCCGGTGATCCGCCACTCCTCGTCGCTGACGACCTCGGCCACGCGGCCGTCGTCGTACTCGATCACCAGCCGCGCGATCAGTCGCGGGTCGGCCGTCCACGGGGTGTCGTGCCAGCGCCAGACGTTCACCGAGGTCAGCCCGAAGAACCCGCGGCCGAGCTCGGCCCCCACCACGTTGTCGCCCGGCCGCAGCAGGCCGGTCACGTCGTGCGTACCATACAGTACGGTATGGTCGTACGCCGTGAAGCCGGGATCGAGGACCGCGTCGCTGACCGCCTGCCCGTTCAGCCGTAGGTCGGCGTAGCCGAGGCCGCTCGCGTACAGCCGCGCCCGCCGGACCGTCCCGTCGACCGCGAACCCGCGCCGGAGCAGCGGCGCGCTCTCGGTCGCTCCGCCGATCCAGGCAGCGTCGCCGAACCCCTCGGCGAGCAGCCCGGTCTCGAACCAGGACGGCTCGGCCCAGTCGCCCTCGTTCAGCCGGACGGTCCAGTAGTACCGCGTCCGTGCCGCGGCCGGTCCGTCGTACGCGATCCCGAAGGTCCGCGCCGACTCGACCTTGCCCGAGTCCCACACGTCGGCCTGTTCCGGCGTCAGCAACTCCGGCGCGGACGCGACCAGCACCTGGTAGGACGTCTGCGTGGCGCCGTACCCGGGTGCGTCGGCGACCCAGCTGAAGCGCGGGCGCGGTACGTCGACGCCCAGCGGCTGAACGGCGTACTCGGTCTTGAGAGAGCGGGGAGTCAGCACGCTGACGACCGTATGAGCGCCCTCGCCGCGGTTCAACCCTTGTGACCGCATCCGGCATTCGATTTCTCGTCTCACATCGCGAAACCAGAGCAGGTTGCTTGACTTTGTCCGCTTTCATAGTCCTATGCAGCTCATCGCGAACGCGCCCGGAGACGCCCTCACCCGGCGCCGGCACGTCGATCTGCTGCGCGTGAACTCGGCAGGTTGTTGACCGGCGGCGCCGCTCCAGCCCCCGTCACAACCACCTCCGAGACCAAAGGGTCCCTCGTGCGTATCTCCGCCATTCGCCCGTTCCGCCTGCTCGCCGCCACCCTCGCACTCACCGCTGCCGCCGCCGGTTGCTCCCGTGCCGGTGGCAGCGACGCCACCCAGGCCGCCTCGTCCGACAAGGGCCCCGCGACCGAGCTGCGGCTCGGCTACTTCCCGAACGTCACCCACGCCGCGGCGCTGGTCGGCCTCGGCAAGGGCCTGTTCGCCAAGGAGCTCGGTAACACCAAGCTCGTCCCGACGAAGTTCAACGCTGGCCCCGAAGAAGTCGGAGCGCTGCTCGGCGGGTCGCTGGACGCGGGCTTCATCGGCTCCGGCCCCGCGATCAACGCGTACGCGAAGTCGAACGGCGAGGCGGTCCGGCTGATCGCCGGTACGACGTCCGGCGGCGCGCAGCTCGTGGTGAAGCCGTCGATCACCAAGCCCGCGGACCTGATCGGCAAGACCGTCGTGACGCCGCAGCTCGGCAACACCCAGGACGTGTCGCTGAAGAAGTGGCTCGCCGGGCAGAACCTCACCGGCAAGGTAAAGGTCACGAACCTGGAGAACGCGCAGACGCTCGACGCCTTCAAGAAGGGTGACGTGGACGCGGCCTGGCTGCCCGAGCCGTGGTCGTCCCGGCTCGTCCTGGACGCTGGCGCGAAGGTCCTGCTCGACGAGGCGTCGCTGTGGCCGAACGGGAAGTTCCCGACCACCGTGCTGATCGTCCGTACGCAGTTCCTGCAGGAACACCCGCAGACCGTGAAGGCCCTGCTGACCGGGCTGGTCGCCGCGATCGACTTCAGTACGGCGAACACCGCCGACGCGAAGACCGTCGTGAACGCGCAGCTGAAGGCGGCGACCGGCAAGGCGTTGAAGCCGGCCGTCATCGACCGCGCGTTCGAGCACATCCAGATCACCGCGGACCCGGTCGCGAGCACGTTCCCGCAGCTGGCCAAGGACCAGGTCACCGCGGGCATCGCCAAGCAGGCGCCGAACGTCGCCGGCTTCGCGGACCTCGGCCCGCTGAACGAAGTACTCGCCAAAGCAGGCAAGCCTGCCGTCGACGCCGCCGGCCTCGACGCGAAGTAGGGGAGTGGGGACATGACCGTGATTCTGGACGCGCCGCCGGAGCAGCTCAGCCCGGTGCGGTTTCACCAAGTGGGCAAGGCGTTCGGCAGCGGCCGCAAGGCGGTGGTCGCGCTGGACGGCGTCGACCTCGAGGTGCGCGGCGGCGAGTTCGTCTGCCTGCTCGGCGCGTCCGGGTGCGGCAAGTCCACGCTGCTGAACCTGGTCGCCGGACTCGACCGGCCGACGGCCGGGACGATCGAGCTGAACTCGTCGCGACCGGCCGTCGTGTTCCAGGAGGCCGCCCTGATGCCGTGGCTGACCGCGGCCGGGAACGTCGAGCTTCCGCTCCGGATGGCGGGCGTACCGAAGGCGCAGCGGCGCGCGAAGGCAGCCGAGCTGCTGGAACTCGTACGACTCAAGGGTCTTGGGGACAAGCGCCCGCACGAGCTGTCCGGTGGCATGCGGCAACGAGTCGCTCTCGCCCGTGCGCTCGCCTCGACCACCGACAGTGCGGACGCGGGCAAGCCGTCATTGCTGCTAATGGACGAGCCGTTCTCCGCGCTGGACGCGATCACGCGCGACGTCCTGCAGGGCGAACTGCTGCGCATCTGGCGCGCCACCGGTACGGCGATCCTGTTCGTCACGCACGACGTCCGCGAGGCCGTACGGCTCGGGCAACGCGTCGTACTCCTCTCGTCGCGGCCCGGGCGTGTGGTCCGCGAATGGGACGTCGAGGACACGCCCGAGGCGGTCGACGAGATCAACACCGCGCTGCGAAAGGTGATCAGCAGCCATGCCGCAGCTTGACCTGCACGAGGAGGACGCGGTCGAGGCGGGCCTCGACGCGCTCGACACACCGGTCCACGCGGTCGAGGGTTCACGGCTCCGCCGGATCGCAGCCCGCGTCCTCCCGCCGGTCGGCGCGGTGGTCGTGTTCGTGGCGATCTGGCAGGCGTTGTGGGCGGCGGCGTTCTGGCCCGAGTACAAGCTGCCCGCGCCGGCCGCGGTGTGGAGCCAGATCTGGCAGCTCCTGTCCAGCGGCGACATCCTCGGGCTGTTCTGGGTGTCCGTGCACCGGGCCGTGATCGGGTTCGCGTTCTCGCTGCTGATTGCCGTACCGCTCGGGCTCGCGATCGCGAACCTGCAGGTGGTACGCCGTGGCATCGGGCCGCTCGTCTCCGGACTGCAGAGCCTGCCGTCGGTGGCCTGGGTACCGGCCGCGATCCTGTGGTTCGGGATCAACGACCGGGCGATCTACTGGGTCGTGCTGCTCGGCGCGGTGCCGTCGATCGCGAACGGGCTGGTGTCCGGGCTCGACCAGGTGCCGCCGATCCTGCCGCGGGTCGGCAAGGCCCTCGGCGCCGGGCGCTGGGGCGGCATCCGGTACATCCTGCTGCCCGCCGCGCTGCCCGGGTTCCTCGGCGGACTCAAGCAGGGCTGGGCGTTCTCGTGGCGTTCGCTGATGGCGGCGGAACTGATCGCGACCTCGCCGGAGCTCGGCGAGGGCCTCGGCCAGTTCCTGCACAACGGCATGTCGCTGTCCGACATCTCGATGGTGTTCGCCGGCATCGTGCTGATCTTCGTGGTCGGCGTCGGCATCGAACTGCTCGTCTTCCGGCCGCTCGAGAACAGCGTCCTCCGCGCGCGGGGACTCACCGCTTCCGCACGCTGAGACACCACGGGCCGTACTGTTGGACCGTGGTTCGATTCCTGCCGTTCCTGATCAGCCTCGTACTGACCGTGTACGCGCTGTTCTCCTGCATCCAGACGCCCGACGAGGACGTGCCGCACCTGCCGAAGCTGGTGTGGATCATCCTGATCGTGTTCGTCCCGTTCGCCGGGCCGATCGTCTGGCTGCTGATGTCCCGTGCCCAGGTCAGCAGTCCGGAGGCCGCCGTACGACGGCCCGCGTCGCCACCGGCCGCGCGGCCGATGGCGCCCGACGACGATCCGGACTTCCTCAAGTCGCTGGACCGCTACCGGGACCCGCGGACGACCGTGCAGCCGCCGGAGCCCGAGGAGAAGCCCAAGGACGTCGACCCGGACACCGACGCAGACGACGGTAAGGCCTGATTTTCACAGGCCTCACAGTCTCGGCGAGGAGGGGGTTAGGCGGACTTCCGGTGCTCGGGCAGGACGGTGTTGTCGCGCTCGGACTCCGTGGTGCCGCCCCAGACGCCGTACGGCTCACCGACCGACAGCGCGTGCTGCCGGCACTCGGGCTGGACCGGGCAGGTGCCGCAGAGCGACTTGGCCACCATCTCGCGAGCGCGTTTGCGAACGCCACGCTCCGATTCGGGTGAGAAGAAGAGCTCCGGGTTGACGTCCCGGCATGCGGCTTGCGACTGCCAATCCCACAGATCCATGAGCGGGCGGGGCAGGCGAGGCATCCCTCTCGACATGGCAACCTCCTTGACTCACCGTGAGCGCGGACGGGCGCTCGGTGAAAACTATGCTCATCTCTTACGTAGTTCAACCCTTGTTGTCTCGAAGTTCGGGCGCATCGTTATCGCGGCGAGCCAACACGGGCCCGTCGCGGGCCGTAATCGGCGGTTTTCAGGCGGAAAGCGTGTTCACGTCATCAAGAGATGTGACATAGGTCACTTTATCGGTGCAAAGTCGTCTGCACGTGCAGATGCCCAGGCGCCGTTTCAGGCGGGGTTTTCAGGCCTCGTAGCGGTAGTACTCGTGGGCTCCGTGCGCGAGGTCCTTCGCGCCGGTCAAGGCCCGGATCACGGTCGCGTGCGTGACGACGAGTACCGGTCCGTCGGTGCTGGCGGTGTGCCGGGCGAGGGCGTCGAGGGCGCGTTCGCGGACCCGGGACAGCGGCTCCCACGGGCGCTGGATGCCTTCCGGCCACTCACCGTCGTACGCCTCGAACTCGGCCTGCGCGGCGCGGACGTCGGCGGCGCTGCGCCAGAGGCCGGTGTGGTCCGGCAGCCAGTCGCGGAGTTCGTGGTCGACCTTGACGCCGAGCGCGAGCCGGTGGCCGATGATCGCGGCGCTGTGCAGGGCCCGGGTGAACGGCGAGCTGACCAGGTACGTCGCGCGGATGCCGGACAGCAGGTCCGCGAGGTCCTCGGCCTGCTTCATCCCGACGGCGGTGAGCGGCGCGGAGTCGGCCGCCATCCCCGGCCAGCCGCGGGAGTCGATCGGCGCGTAGTCCGGCTCACCGTGCCGGACCAGGTAGAGCTGCGTCACGGGCATGGGCGCTGCCTCTGGTGGATCTGGATCACGGCCACGTTCTACCTCAGATGTCGGGCCCCCGCCCATCCACGAGGGTGGCCGGGCGGCGGCGTGAGCGGATCTGGGACTGCGTTCGCGGACTGGACCCGATGGAGTTCCTCGAACAGGTTGCCCGGCGGCCTCGGAGCGTCGATCCAGCGGATCTCCGTCGCGCCCTGGTGACCGTGCACGGCCAGGATGGACTCGACGTTCGGCCAGACGGCTGTCGCCGGGTTGTCACCGCGCCAGCGCAGGGCCACCGAACCGTCGGTGAACTCACACCCTTCCGCCACCACACCCGTCCCCGACACACCACTGGGATCCCGGTACCGAACCAGCTCGAAGGTCCGCGGCCTCACCACCTGTTGCAACTCCCCGCTGTCTCGACCCGTCTTGCAGCAGTCAACGAAACCGAACGCAGGTGGTTACTGCCCGGCAACTTTCCGCACCATGAACATCCGCTCCACCGGGTCGAGCCCGAACGCCGTCTCCGCCGCCCGGATCCGCACCAGCCCCGGCGTCAACGCCTCGTCCGGAAGTTCCTCGAAACCCAGCCGCGCGTAGTACGGCCCGTTCCACGGCACGTGCCGGAACGTGCTCAACGTCAGTAGCTGGTATCCGCGTCCGGCCGCCCACGTGTCGACGTACCCGATCAACCGCCGCCCGATCCCGTGCCCCTGCTGCTCCGGGCGCACGCTGACCTGCTCGATGTGCACGCCGTCGTCGACCAGTTCGACGAGCACGAACCCGACCGGCCGGTCCGCCGCGTCGGCCGCCACCCAGAGCCGCCCGTCGGCGCGCGCCCTCGAACACCTCCAGCGCGGGCGGCGGGTGTTCCGCGACGTCGGTCATCCCGATCTCCCGGAACAGCACGCCGGCGGCGAGTTCGAGGTCCTGGAGGGCGGGGAGTTCGTCTCGGTGGGTGGTACGGATGTTCATGGGTGCTATTGTCCTTGGTGTGAAGCGCAGCTATTGGCGATTTTTTGAGTGGCCGGCCTTGGTGCCGGGCGACTCAGCCGATCGCTGACGCCCACCGCAGACACCAGAGCCGGCACGAAGGCAAGGACGACCGTCCTTGCCTTTTCTCGTATCTCCAGCCGGCTGACTGCGCTGCAACGCGAGCGGACCGGCGGAAAGGTCCCCATCATGAACACCCTGCCGAAACCGGGCGAGCAGACCCGCGTCGTCGACCGACGGATCGAGAAGACCGTCCCGTTGGTCACCCCGCAGGCGTTGCACGACGAGTTCCCGCTCGGTGACGAGCTCGCCCGTACCGTCGCCGCCGGCCGCCAGGCGGTGACCGACGTACTGAACGGCACCGACGACCGGCTGCTGGTCGTCGTCGGCCCGTGCTCCGTGCACGACGCCGACGCGGCCCTCGAGTACGCCGAACGCCTCGCGCCGATCGCGGAGCGGCTGTCCGACGGCCTGCTGGTCGTGATGCGGGTGTACTTCGAGAAGCCGCGCTCGACCCTCGGCTGGAAGGGCCTGATCAACGACCCGGGGCTGGACGGCTCCGGCGACGTGAACCGCGGGCTGCGGATCGCCCGCAAGCTGCTCGTCCAGGTCACCGAGCTCGGCCTGCCGGTCGGCTGCGAGTTCCTCGACCCGATCACCCCGCAGTACATCGCCGACACCGTCGGATGGGGCGCGATCGGTGCGCGGACCGTCGAGAGCCAGGTGCACCGGCAGCTCTCGTCCGGCCTGTCTATGCCGATCGGGATGAAGAACCGCCCCGACGGCTCGATCGCCACCGCGGTCGACGCGATCAAGGCGGCCGCCGTACCGCACGTCTTCACCGGCATCGACCACGACGGCGCGCCGGCCATCCTGCACACCCGCGGCAACCCGGACTGCCATCTCGTACTGCGTGGCTCGGACAGCGGGCCGAACTACGACGCGGACTCGGTCGCCGGCGCCGTCGAACTGCTCCGCAAGGGCGGGCTGCCCGAGCGGGTGGTCGTCGACGCGAGCCACGGCAACAGCCGCAAGGACCACAAGCGGCAGCCGGTGGCGGCGGGTGAGATCGGCGCGCAGGTCGCGGCCGGCAACAAGGCGATCGTCGGCGTGATGCTGGAGTCGTTCCTCCAGGAGGGCCGCCAGGACCTCGACCCCACCCGGAAACTCACCTACGGCCAGTCGATCACCGACGCGTGCATGGGCTGGGACACAACCGAAACTGTCCTCCAATCCCTCAGAGACGCAGCAGTCACCCGCCGGGGCTAGCTGCTCGGGTCGGGCTCATTCCGCCCCCGCCCCAAGCGAAGCGCGGGCTCATTCCACCCCCCGCCCCGAGCGAAGCGAGGGGCGGGCAGTGTTCACCTTCGTGTCTAGCGGTGGATACAGGTTGCCTTTAGGGTCCCGGCCATGACTGAAATCTCCCGGCGCCTGGTGCTCGGTTCGGTGGCGGGTGGGACGGCGGTCTCGCTGCTCCCACCGTCGCTGCACACCGCGATGGCGCAACCCGTCCGGCGTGGCGGGCTGCGCGCGATCGAGCACGTGATCGTGCTGATGCAGGAGAACCGCTCGTTCGACCACTACTTCGGCACGCTCCGCGGCGTCCGCGGCTACGGCGACCGCCGCCCGCTGCGCCTTCGCAACGGCAAGAGCATCTTCCACCAGCCGATGTCGGGCGGCGGCGAGGTCCTCCCGTTCGCTCTGCGAAAGGCCGCCGCGGACGCGGGCCGTGGCCCGGACGACATCCAGTACCTCGGCGCGCTGGCGCACGGTTTCGGCGACGCGACCCAGGCCTGGGCCGGAGGCTGGAACGACGACTGGATCCAGGCGAAGACCGCCGCCACGATGACCCACTACGAGCGCCAGGACATCCCGCTGCAGTACGAGCTCGCCGAGACGTTCACGATCTGCGACGCGTACCACTGCTCGATCAACGGCTCCACCAATCCGAACCGGACCTACCTCTGGTCCGGCACGGTCGGCTACGAGCCCGGTACGACGGAACGCGCGGTCACGAACGCGGCGTACGACTACGACCACGCCGGCTACGAGTGGACGACGTACCCGGAACGGCTGGAGAAGGCCGGCGTCTCCTGGCAGATCTACCAGGAGTGGGACAACTTCACCGACAACGCGGTCGAGTACTTCAAGACCTTCAAGGACGTCGGGCACAAGATCCTCGCGCACGTACCGGGCGGCTACCGGACCACCGAGGAGTTCTACGACAAGCTCTTCGCGAAGAGCGAGGCCGAGCGGGCCGTCGCGCTGCAGCAGTTGACGGCTGCGGTCGACGAGCTGCCGGCCGCGGAGCAGAAGCTGTTCCGCAAGGCGATGTACCGCTCCGAACCGGAGTCGCTGGTGCCGCGGCTGCGCGCCGACATCAGGGCCGGCACGCTGCCGCAGGTGAGCTGGCTGGTTCCGTCGTCGGTCGACTCCGAGCACCCCGACGCGTCCACCCCAGTCGCCAGCGCGAACCTGATCTACGACGTTCTGGACGCGATCGCCGCCGACCCGGAGACCTGGTCGAACACCGTGCTGTTCGTGAACTTCGACGAGAACGACGGGTACTTCGACCACGTACCGCCGCCGGTCGCGCCGCGGCCCGGCTCGGCCGGCAGCGACGACTGGTACGCCGGCCGGCCGATCGGCCTCGGCCCGCGGGTCCCGATGACGGTCGTCTCCCCGTGGACGGTCGGCGGGCACGTGAACTCGCAGGTCTTCGACCACACGTCGGTACTGCGGTTCCTCGAGGAGTGGACCGGCGTCCGGGAGCCGAACATCAGCACCTGGCGCCGGACGGCCTGCGGTGACCTGACGTCGACGTTCGACTTCGACCGCGGCTACCCGCAGCCCTCGGTCGAGAAGCCCGGCCCGGTGCCGGCGCCGATCGACCGCTGGCACCCGTCGCCGCCGGCCGACCAGGCACTCCCCGTGCAGGAGACCGGCCGCCGCTCGGCCCGCGCACTTCCTTACGGGCCGTCGGTTTCGGGTTCGGTGGCCGACGGCAAGTTGATGCTTGCCCTCAGCAACCACGGTGCGCAGTCGGCGCACTTCACCGTCTACCCGTACGGCGGCGAGCTCCCGGCGCCGACCCACTACGACGTACACCACGAGGCAACCGCTCGAACGCCGGGCGACACACCCACACTGGTGGAGATCCCCGTCGACGGCCCGTTCGAACTCGCGGTCCAAGGCCCGAACCGTTTCTGGGTGGAAGTGGCCGGTTCGTCCGCCGGCGTGGCAGCAGGCCTCGACGTACGCATCGAGAACCGGGCCGGCGCGCTGCAGATCCACCTGGTCAACACCTCCCGCAAGCAGCTCACGGTCAAGCTCAAGGCCCGCGACTACACCGAGAAGGCCACGACACTCGAGCTGCGCGGCAAACAGTCCTGCCCACTGTTCTGGCCGACCGACCACGGCTGGTACGACGTCGAGGTGACCACCCCCGACGACCCGACGTACCGCCGCCGCCTCACCGGCCACCTGGAAACAGGCAAACCCGGCCTCACCGGCTGACACGCGCCGAACTCGCGAGGGCAGTCCTCCACAGGCAATCTGATTGCCTATGGAGGACTACGACGAAGACAACCGGGGCCAGTTCCACTTCAGTAGCCGGCGGGGCTGGATGAACGACGTGAATGCGCCGCTGTACTACCGCGGTATCTATCACCTCTACTTCCAGCACGCCCCGGACAGCCTGGTGTGGGACACGATGCACTGGGGACACGCGACCAGCACCGACCTCGTGCACTGGGAACAAGGCCCGGTGGCGCTGGATCCGAAGGTGCATCCGGGCGACCTGTGGTCCGGCGGCGGCGTGGTCGACCTGGCGAACACGAGCGGCCTGAAGAACGGCGACGAGGACCCGATCGTCGTGTACTCCGGGACGAACGGCGCCACGGTCTTCTACAGCCTGGACGGCGGCAACACGTTCACGGCGTACGCCGGAGGGAAGGCGGTCGTCACGCCCGGCGGCACGAGCCGGGATCCGAAGGTGTTCCGGGATCCGGTGACGGAGACGTGGGGCATGGTCGTGTGGTCGGACGAGGGCGGGAACGGGGCGGACTTCTACACGTCGCTCAACCTGCTCGACTGGACGTTCGCGTCGCGGTACCGCGCGGACTGGTTGTTCGAGTGCCCGAACCTGATCCGGATGCCGGTCGAGGGCGGGTACCGGTGGGTGCTGCACGCGGGGAGCGGCGAGTACTACGTCGGCGATTGGGACGGTACGACGTACACGAGTGACTGGACTGTGCCGCGGAAGCTCAACCAGACGAAGACCTTCGCGGGGAGCGGGTACTACGCGGGGTTGACGTTCGAGAATCTGCCGGACCAGCGGATCGTGTCGATGGCGTGGCAGGGGGAGAACAAGGGGGCGGTGTGGACGGGCAACGCGTCGTTTCCGGTCGAGTTGCGGCTGGCGGAGACGATCGACGGATTGCAGATCGTCTGCACTCCGATCGCCGAACTCGCCTCACTGCGCGTGGCGACGGAGATTCAGCAGGACCTGGTGGTCGAGGACGGTACGCGGCAGCTCGCGACCGGCAGCACCTACGAGCTGGAGGCCGTCGTCGACGTCAGCCAGGCGAGGCGGGTCACGCTGAAGGTGGGGCGTGAGGTGACGTACGACGTGGCGGAGCAGACGCTGGACGGCGCCACGCTGCGGGCGACCGACGGCCGGATCAAGCTGCGCCTACTGGTCGATCGCGATCAGCTGGACGTGTTCGGGAACGACGGTGCGGTCTACCAGAGCTACAACGTTCGTCCCACCGACCTGGAGCTGATCGCCGAAGGGCGGGTGGTCGTCGACCAGTTGGCGGTCCACCAGCTCGGGTCTATCTGGCGATAGCCGCCGTCCGTGCCCTCGTCACCGTGATCAGGTCGGCGGGGGAGAGGCCGATGTCGAGGCCGCGCCGGCCGCCCGACACGTAGACGGTCGGGTGGTCGGCGGCGGTGGCGTCGACGACCGTGGGCAGGGCGCGCTTCTGGCCGATCGGGCTGATCCCGCCGACGACGTACCCGGTGCTGCGTTCGGCGGCGGCCGGGTCGGCCATCACGGCCTTCTTCCCACCGGCCGCGGCCGCGATCGCCTTCAGATCGAGCTGCTTGCCGACCGGTACGACGCCGACCGTGAGCTTGCCGTCCACCTCGACGAGCAGCGTCTTGAACACCTGCTCCGGATCCAGCCCGAGCGCCTCCGCGGCCTCCAGCCCGTACGACTTCGCCGCCGGGTCGTGCTCGTACGCGTGCGTCGTGAACTCGACCTTCGCCTTGGTCAACGCGACTGTCGCCGGCGTCCCTTGGCTCTGCTTCGCCTTAGCCACGGGTCGACTGTACGAGACGCACACAGCAATGCCCCGGCATGGGTGCGAGCTCCGCCTGGTACCCGACTTCCAGCCCCGCGACAACCCCGGCCACGAGATGCAGATTCATCCCACAGACCAACCGAGGATGCTCCTTGGCCAACCGCCGGAACGGACAGTTCACCAGCGCGATCCCGTCTTCTTCCACCCGAGGCTCGAACCCAGCGCCCTCGAGCACCCCCACCAGAACATCAACCCCATCACCGTCCGCGGCGGCCTGGGCGAGTTCCTCACCGTAGGCGTGGGCTCGGCGGTTCGCGGCTTCCCGGGGGGTGATGGTGCCGGATTCCGCGTCCTGGATCGCGGCCGCCAGGAGTTGGCCGGCGACGGCGTACTGGCGTTCGGGGAGGCTGATCTCGATCTCGTGGTCGGAGCGGTGGTACAGCTTCGCGGGCCGCCCCGCGCCCGGACCGGTGCGACCGGTACGCCGCTCGTAGCACGTCTCGAGCAGGCCCTCGTCGGTCAGCCGATCCAGGTGGAACGCGGCCGTCGTCCGCGGGATCCCGAGCGCGGTCGCGGCGTCGTCGCGGCTGACCGGCTCGGCGTGCGCGACGACGTACTCGTAGAGCCGGCGCCGGGTCGGCTCCTCGAGTACGGCGACCGCCTGGACGGCGGCATCGCGCGAGGTGTCCACGGAATGATTCTATCGACAACTTCGGTTGATCAAACAGTATGATGGCAGTTCGCTGATACCTCAGGAGAGTGCAGATGGCGATCTCGGCCGACCTCGAGTCCGTCCCCCTCCATATCGTTGCCCGCCGGGAGCAGATCGACCTGCCGGCCGCGCAGCGTGCCGTCGCGGACCTGCTGACCGCGCTCGGGCGCGATCCGCGGAGCGCGCACCTCGCGGACACCCCGCGCCGGGTCGCGAACGCGTACGCCGAAATGCTCACGCCGCGGGAGTTCGAGCTCACCACGTTCCCGAACGACGAGGGGTACGACGAACTCGTCCTCGCCAAGGACATCCCGGTGCAGTCGTTGTGCGAGCACCACCTGCTGCCGTTCCAGGGCGTGGCGCACGTCGGTTACCTGCCCGGCGACCGCATCCTCGGGCTGTCGAAGCTGGCCCGCGTGGTGGAACTCTTCGCGCGCGACTTCCAGGTGCAGGAGCGGCTGACCAAGCAGGTCGCGGACTGGCTGCAGGACCACCTGGACCCGAAGGGCGTCGGCGTGGTGATCGAGGCCGAGCACCAGTGCATGTCGTTGCGCGGCGTCCGGGCGGCCGGCTCGCGTACCGTCACGTCATCCCTGCATGGCACCCTGCGCGAGAACCCCAGCTCCCGCGCCGAGTTCTTCGCCCTGACCGGCCTCACCCCGTAGGCGGCCAGTCCGAAGATCCAGTGCGTCAGGCCGAGGCGGCGGCCGGCGTGTTGTGGTGGGTGCGGCGGCCGGTGGCGAGGATGTGGGCGACCTCGCCGGGCAGCAGGTCGGTGCCCGGGACGGGTTCCATCTCGGAGACGTCCAGCCAGCGGACGACGGTGGCGCCGTGGTGGCCGTGCACGGCGAGGATGGAGTCCAGGTCCGGCCAGACGGCCGTCGAGGGGTTCGCGCCGTGCCAGCGCAGGGCGACCGAGCCGTCGGTGAAGACACACCCTTCGGCGACGACGCCGGTTCCGGAGACCCCGCTGATGTCGGCGTAACGGACGAGTTCGAACGTCTGGGGTTTCACCGGCGACACCCCGTGTGGCGTGTGAGAGCTGCCATGATCCTTTCCCCGTAGTGGTGGCGTGGGTGGGCTCTCGCCACAAACCGGGGACGTGTACAGAGTGTCAGCGGGGAAGGACGGTCTGTAGCGACTCATCTTCTGTTCTCAAGCTAGATCCAAACCGCCTGAACACGCCAGACCCTGAACCGCGTGTCTCGATCCGCGACACATGATCGAATACGTCGGGTGTTCCTGACACTTGGTACCGATCTTTCCGGAGTGGACGCCCCTGCGAGCGATTTCGGGTTCCTGTTGCACAAGAACCCGGCGCGGCCGCAGGCGATCGACGTCACCGGCGGTTCGGCCCACGTGTTCTACCCGGAGGCCACTGCCGATCGCTGTACGGCGGCGGTGCTGCTGGAGATCGACCCGATCGGCCTGGTGAAGGCCGGCCGCGGCAAGGCGACCGAGGGTTTCACGCTCGGCCAGTACGTGAACGACCGTCCGTACGCCGCCTCCAGCCTGCTCGCGGTCGCGCTCGGAAAACTCTTCCGTACGGCGATGAACGGCCGCTGCGACGCCCGCCCCGAACTCGCCGCGCGGGCGATCCCGCTCGACGTCCACGTACCGGCGCTGCCCTGCAACGGCGGCGCCGACCTCGCGGAGCGGTTGTTCGCGCCGCTCGGGTGGACCGTCGACGCCCGCCCCGTACCGCTCGACCCGGAGATCCCCGCGTGGGGTGATTCGCGGTACGTCGACCTGCGGCTGACTGGCGTACTGCGGCTGGCCGACGCGCTGAACCACCTGTACGTGATGCTTCCGGTGCTCGACGACGCGAAGCACTACTGGGTCGGGCCGGACGAGGTCGACAAGCTGGTCCGGGCCGGCGAGGGGTGGCTGTCGGCGCATCCGGAGAAGGAGCTGATCTCGCGGCGCTACCTCGCGCACCGGCGGTACCTCGCCGACGCCGCGCTGGAACGGCTGGCCGAGGTCGACGGGTTCGCGCTCACGGAGGAGCCGACCGAGGAGGACGGCGTCACACTCCTGGATGGGGCGCCGGCTGGGGACGGCGGGGCGCGATCGGAGGGGGCGTCCGCCGCGGGGGTGGTGTCGCTCGCGGTGGAGCGTCGTACGGAGGTGGCCGGCGTACTGCGGGAACTCGGGGCGCGGCGGATCGCCGACATCGGCTGTGGTGAGGGCGCGCTGGTCGGCGAGCTGCTCAAGGACCCGATGGTCGGGGAGCTGATCGCGACGGACGTGTCGGTGCGGTCGCTGCTCGCGGCGAAACGCCGGCTGCACTACGACGACCTGCCGGACCGGCAGCGGGACCGGCTGACCTTCCTGCAGTCCTCGGTGACGTACGCCGACGAACGCCTCGCCGGCCTGGACGCCATCGTACTGATGGAGGTCGTCGAACACGTCGACCCACCACGCCTGCCCGCGCTCGCCCACTCGGTCTTCCACGCCGCGCGCCCGGCGGCGGCCGTCGTCACGACCCCGAACAGCGAGTACAACATCCGCTTCCCGTCCCTCCCGGCCGGCACCTTCCGCCACCCCGACCACCGCTTCGAGTGGACCCGCGCGGAATTCCGAACCTGGTCCCAGCAAACCGCCACCCGCTACGGCTATACGGTCGAGTTCCGCGCGGTAGGCCCCGACGACCCAGGGGTCGGCCCACCCACCCAACTCGCTCTCTTCCGCCGACAGGTGGTGAACTGATGCAGATCCCCAGCCTGTGTCTGGTGGTGCTTGTCGGGGCCAGTGGGTCCGGGAAGACGTCGTTCGCGCGGACGCACTTCCGGCCGACCGAGGTGATCTCGAGTGACTTCTGCCGGGGGCTGGTGTCCGACGACGAGAACGACCAGGCCGCCAGCAAAGACGCGTTCGAAGTCCTGCACTTCATCGCGGGCAAGCGGCTGGCGGCCGGTCGGCTGACCGTGATCGACGCGACCAACGTCCAGCCGGACGCCCGCAAGGAACTCGTCAACCTGGCCCGCGAACACGACGTACTCCCGGTCGCGATCGTCCTCGACCCACCCGAGCGCGTCTGCGTCGAACGCAACGAGCAACGCGCCGACCGCCAGTTCGGCAGCAAGGTCATCGTCCGCCAGCGCTCGCAGCTCAAACGCGGCCTGCGCAGCCTCAAACGCGAGGGCTTCCGCACCGTCCACGTCCTCAACAGCGTGGAAGAGATCGATGCCGTCAGCATCGAACGCACCCGGCTGTACAACGACCTCACCGACCGGACCGGCCCGTTCGACATCATCGGCGACGTCCACGGCTGCCGCCCCGAACTCGAGCGCCTGCTCACCGACCTCGGCTACACCCTGACCCGCGACGACGCCGGCCGTCCCGTCGACGCCCTACACCCCGACCGCAGAGCGATCTTCGTCGGCGACCTCGTCGACCGCGGACCCGACACCCCCGGCGTCCTCCGCCTGGTCATGGGAATGGTTGCTGCTGGCAACGCGTACTGCGTCCCTGGCAACCACGAGGACAAACTGCTCCGTGTGCTCCGCGGCAAGAACGTGAAGATCAGCCACGGCCTGGAAACGACCCTGGAGCAGCTCGCCGCCGAGCCGCAGGAGTTCCGGGACGAGGTCGCGGCGTTCATCGACGGAGTGATCTCGCACTACGTGTTCGACGGCGGCAACCTGGTCGTCTCGCACGCCGGCCTGGTCGAGCGGATGCACGGCCGGACGTCGGGGCGCGTCCGCTCGTTCTGCCTGTACGGCGAGACGACCGGCGAGACCGACGAGTTCGGGCTGCCCGTGCGGTGTCCGTGGGCGAACGACTACCGCGGTCGCGCGATGGTCGTCTACGGTCACACGCCGACGCCCGAGCCGGAGTGGATCAACAACACGATCTGCCTGGACACCGGCTGCGTGTTCGGCGGCTCGCTCACCGCGCTGCGCTACCCGGAGCGGGAGCTGGTCTCGGTACCGGCCGCCGAGGAGTACTACGCGCCCGCGAAACCGTTGCACGTGGCAACAGCTCCGGAGCGCGAACCCGACGTACTCGAGCTGACCGACGTGACCGGCCGCCGCGTCATCGAGACCGCGTCGCACGGCCGGCTGAGCGTCCGCGCGGAGCAGGCCGGCGCGGCGCTGGAGGTGATGAGCCGGTTCGCGATCGACCCGCGGTTCCTGCTCTACCTGCCGCCGACGATGAGCCCGGTCGCGACATCGCCGGAGCCGGGGCTGCTGGAGCACCCGCGGCAGGCGTTCGAGACGTACCGCGGGCAGGGCGTCACGGAACTGGTGTGCGAGGAGAAGCACATGGGCTCGCGTGCCGTCGTACTGCTGACGCGGGACGACGACGTTGCTGAGCGGCGGTTCGGACTGGCCGGGCGTGGGGCGATCCACACGCGGACCGGGCGGTCGTTCTTCGGTGCGGCGCTGACAGACGAGCTGCTGCTGCGACTGCGCGCGGTCGCCTCCGCTGCCGGTCTCTTCGAAGAGCTGGACACATCCTGGCTGCTGCTCGACGCGGAGCTGCTGCCCTGGAGCGCGAAGGCGGAGGACCTGCTGCGGAACCAGTACGCCGCGGTCGGCGCGGCCGCGCGTACTTCGTTGCCTGCCGCAACCGCCGCGCTGCGGTCCGCGGTTGAGGCCGGGCTGGACGTGGGGGAGTTGCTGGCCACGGCGGAACGCCGGACGGCGAACGCGGAGCGGTTCACGGCGGCGTACCGGCGGTACTGCTGGCCGACGGACGGGCTGGACGGCGTACGGCTCGCGCCGTTCCAGGTGCTGGCGTCCGAGGGTGCGACGTTCCAGGAGCGGCCGCACCGCTGGCATCTCGGCCTCGCAGATCGGATGGTTGCCGCCGGCCCGGAACTGATCACGCCGACGCGCCGGCTCTACGTCGACGCCGGTAACTGGGACGCGGGCGTCGCGTGGTGGGAGGAACTGACCGGTGCCGGGGGAGAGGGCATGGTGGTGAAGCCGGCAGCGAACCTGACCCGGACGGCGAAGGGACTCGCGCAGCCGGGGCTCAAGGTGCGTGGGCAGGAGTACCTGCGGCTGATCTACGGGCCTGACTACACCGATCCGGCGAACTTCGAACGGCTGCGTGATCGGAACCTCGGTCACAAGCGGTCGCTGGCGCTCCGCGAGTACGCGCTCGGGCTGGAGTCGTTGGAGCGCGCGGCGCGGGCCGAGCCGCTGTGGCGCATCCACGAATGCGTCTTCGCCGTACTGGCGCTGGAGTCGGAGCCGGTCGACCCGCGGCTATGACCGCTGCCGGCGGAGGTGGAGGAAGGCGACCGTAGCGAGTGCGATGACGAGCATCACGGCGGGCAGCGACGTGGTCCACTCCTGGAAGGCCGCGTTCAGGACCACGGTCGGGGCGAGGCCGATCGCGGCCGGGACGACGGCCGCACGGTCGCCGCGGTAGACGTCGTACAGGACGAGTGGCGTGAGCAGCCAGCAGGCGAACAGGATGAGATAGCCGACGCCGACGGTGCCGCTCAGGGTCCAGGTGTTGCCGAACAGCCAGCCGAATCCCCCGACGGCGAGTACGACGAGCATGACCGCCGCCGGTGACCAGCGGAGTGCCGCGCGGACGTCGATCGTGCGGCGCACGATCGCCAGCGCGAGGTAGCAGGCGATGACCAGTACTTCGACGGCGATCGTCCACAGCAGCAGCTGCAGGCCGGTGGGGGATCCGTCGGAGCGGTCGAGCGCCGGGGGAGGCGCGCAGACGGTTCCGCGGGGGACGTTCGCGCAGGGGTCCGGAGCGGTTGTCGCGAGCAACTCGTCGAGCAACCAGAACAGCAGCACCGTCACGAAGGTGACGGCGGCGGTGACGCGGTACAGGTTGCCGGCGGGTCTGCCCGCCGCCGGGCGGCGGAGGCTGATACGGGGCGCGCTCACCCGAACACGATGGCGGCTCAAGGGTCCATCGCGTGGTTGGTTTCCGGCGTGTAAACGTCTTCCGTCAAGGGTTGGCAAGGTGTGACATTGCACTTAAGGTCAGTGCAATGTCACACGGTACAGAGGTGCACGCGCAACTGACCGGCGGACTGCTGCAGGCCTGGCAGCAGCGGAACCGGACGGCGACGATCCCGCACGCGATCGCCGAGCTCCGCAAGGCCGGCAACCTGGAGAACCTCCGCCGGCTGAGCGACCCGTCGGCCGGGCCGTACCGCGGGCGGTACCCGTTCCTGGACACGGACCTGTACAAGACCCTCGAAGGACTCGCCTACGAGGTCGGCCGCGAGGACGCGCCGGCGGGGGCGCGGGAGTTCTACGACGAGGTCGTCGAGCTGCTCGAGCAGGCGCAGGCGGACGACGGCTACCTGAACTCGTACTTCCAGGACCCGGACCAGCCGAAGCAGCCGTGGTCGGACCTCGGCTGGGGGCACGAGCTGTACAACCTCGGCCATCTCGTCCAGGCGGCGGTCGCCGCGAAGCGTCAACTGTCGGACGGCAGATTGTTGACAATCGCCCGGCGGTTCGCGGATCTCGTGGTCCGCAAGTACGGCGTGGACGGCGAGGAGGTCGTCGACGGTCATCCCGAGGTGGAGCTGGCGCTGGTCGAGCTTTATCGTGAAACCGGCGACGCGGCGTACCTGACACAGGCACAGCTGTTCGTCGACCGGCGCGGGCGGGGGAAGCTCCGGCACACGATCTTCCCGGGGGAGTACTTCCAGGACCACGTCCCGTTCCGCGAGCTGCCTTCGGTGACCGGGCACGCCGTACGGATGGCGTACCTCGCGGCCGGAGCCGCCGACGTACACCTGGAAACGGGCGATCCGACGCTGCTCGCGGCGCTCGAGCGGCTGTGGGACGACATGGTCGCGACGAAGCTGTACCTCACCGGCGGGCTCGGCAGCCGGCACTCCGACGAGGCGATCGGCGACCGGTACGAGCTGCCGTCCGAGCGGGCGTACGCCGAGACGTGTGCGGCGATCGCGACGATGCAGTGGGCGTGGCGGATGTTCCGCGCGACGGGGCAGGCGTCGTACCTCGACGTGTACGAGACGGTGCTCTACAACGCTTACGCGGTGGGGCTTTCGGCCGACGGTACGGCGTTCTTCTACGACAACCCGCTGCAGCGCCGGCCGGACCACGAGCAGCGTTCGGGCGCCGAGGACGGTGGTGAGCTGCTCCGCCGCGCCTGGTTCGGCTGCCCGTGCTGCCCGCCGAACATCATCCGCTGGATGTCCGAACTCCAGGACCACCTCGCCCTGCACCGCGACAACACCCTCTACGTCGGCATCTACGCCGACGCCCGCCTCACCACCCCGGACCTCACCGTCACCGTCACCACCAACTACCCATGGGACGGCGAGATCACCCTCACGGTGGAGAACGCCCCCGCGGAGGAACGCACGATCGCCCTCCGCATCCCCAACTGGACCACCACCCCAACCCTCACCAACCCGGGCCCGGCGGCTGAACCGCTTGTTGTTCAGCCGGAGGGAGACAGGTGGGTTCGTGTTCGAAGGGCATTCGTGGCTGGAGATGTGATCCGGCTGACGTTGCCGATGGCACCCAGAGCACACGGAACGCACCCGTACGCGGACGCGACCCGCGGAGCGCTTGCTGTTGCCCGCGGCCCGCTTGTTTATTGCGTCGAGCAACAAGACGTCGACGCCCCCGTGGACGACCTGCTGCTGACGCCGGCCCGCGTCGCACAAGCGACGGCGCGCACCGACGGCGGGCACGTCGTACTGGATCTGACCGCCGGTGTCGCCCCGCCGCCGGTGGCCGAGTTGTACCCCGTCCTCACCGGAACACCCCAGGAGACCGCCTCGAAGTACGTGCCGGTGACGTTGTCGCCGTACTTCCTCTGGGGAAACCGTCAGCCCCTGGCCATGCGTGTGTGGCTGCGAACCGAAAGAGAAGACTGATGAAGAGAACCTCGAAGCTGGTCGGGCTCGTGGCAGCGGCCGCGTTGACCCTCACCGCGTGCGGCGGCGGTGCATCCGGGACGAAGGGTACGTCGGACGGCCCCGGCGCCAAGGCTGTCCAGGGCGGTACGTTGCAGGTGCTCGCGAACGCGGCGTTCTCGCACCTCGATCCGGCCCGCGGGTTCGACGGCGGCGTGAACAACTTCTACCGGCTGATCTACCGCACGCTCACCACCCAGGGCGCCGCGCCCGGCGCGGAGGGTACGAAGATCGTCGCGGACCTCGCCACCGACACCGGCAAGCCGACGGACGGCGGCAAGACCTGGACATTCACGCTGAAGGACGGGTTGTTCTTCGAGACGGGCGCGCCGATCACCAGCGCGGACGTGAAGTGGGGCGTCGAGCGCGCGTGGGACCCGGAGATCGGCATCGGTTCGCCGTACGCGAAGCAGCTGATCGAGGCGCCCGCGACGTACCAGGGGCCGTACAAGTCGGGTGACCTGGCAACCATCCAGACCCCGGACGCGAAGACGATCGTCTTCCACCTGAAGAAGCCGTTCGCTGACTTCGGCAGCGTGGTAGCCCAGAACACCTTCACGCCGGTGCCGAAGGGCCAGGGCGCGGGCAACGCGCTGGACAGCAAGCCGATCGCGTCCGGCCCGTACAAGCTGGCCGACTACAAGCCGGGCGCCTCGCTGAAGCTGGTCCGCAACGACAAGTGGGACAAGAAGACCGACGACGTCCGGACCGCGAACCCGGACGTGTTCCAGTGGACGTTCGGGCTCGACCCGGCGACGATCGACGAGCGAATGATCGCCGGCCAGGGCACCGACGCGGACGCGATCGCGGGCACCGTCCAGGCCGCCACCGTGGCCCGGATGCAGACGCCGCAGCTGAAGCAGCGGACGATGACCGGCATCAACGGCTGTACGACGTACATGGGGCTGAACAC
This sequence comes from Kribbella sp. NPDC059898, assembly GCF_042730855.1. Taxonomy (NCBI): domain Bacteria; kingdom Bacillati; phylum Actinomycetota; class Actinomycetes; order Propionibacteriales; family Kribbellaceae; genus Kribbella; species Kribbella sp. NPDC059898. Next base: position 287,481 of record NZ_JBHWKR010000010.1, on the reverse strand, counting down.
CACGAAGAAGCCGCTGGACAACGTGAAGGTCAGGCAGGCGATCAACCTCGCGGTGAACAAGCAGACCGTCCGGGACGCGGACGGTGGTTCGGCGCTGGCGGAGATCGGTACGACGATCCAGCCGCCGACGATCACCGGCCGGGTGGACTACGACCCGTACCCGAGCACCGACCACAAGGGCGACGTCGACGGCGCGCGCAAGCTCCTGACAGAGGCCGGCTTCGCGGACGGCTTCACGATGACGCTCGACACCCGCGCGCAACCGAAGATGCAGGCGATGGCGGTCGCGATCCAGCAGGCGCTGGAGCCGCTCAAGATCACGGTCAAGATCAACACGATCGACACCGCGACGTACTACGAGGTGATCGGTACGACGTCCCAGCAGCACGACGCCGCGATCACCGGGTGGTGCCCGGACTGGCCGTCCGGCGCGACGTTCCTGCCGCCGCTGTTCGACGGCCGCAACATCACCCCGAAGGGCAACACGAACCTGTCGCAGCTGAACGACCCGGGCGTGAACGCGAAGATCGACGAGATCTCCAAGCTCACCGACGTGAACGCCGCCAACCAGGCGTACGGCGAACTGGACAAGCAGATCATGGCGCTCGCGCCGGTCGTGCCGCTGCTCTACGAAAAGGTGCTGATGCTTGTCGGCGGCAACATTGGTGGCGCCTACCTGCACGACGGGTTCTCCGGCGGGATCGATCTGGTGTCGGTGGGCCTGAAGGACGCGAGCAAGTGACAACCAGTCCGGCGCTGGCCGAGATCGAGGAGGTGGTGCCGGCGGCACCGCCTGCCTCGGGCCGGCGGGTGCTCACCAGGATCACCCGGGACCGGGGTGCGCTGGCGTGCCTGGTGTTCCTCGGTCTGGTGGTGCTGATGGCGGTCGCGGCGCCGCTGATCGTGAAGCTCAGCGGCTGGGGGCCGTACCAGTTCGACTCCGCGGCGATCAACTCCGACCTGGGCGGGCTGCCGCGCGGTGCGCTCGGCGGGATCAGCGGCTCGCACTGGTTCGGTGTCGAGCCGCAGAACGGCCGCGACCTGTTCGCCCGGATCGTGTACGGCGCCCGCGTGTCGATCACGATCTCGTTGTCGGCGACGCTGCTGACCGGGATCCTCGGGGTGGTGCTCGGCATGCTGGCCGGGTTCTACCGCGGCTGGGTCGACCAGGTGATCTCCCGGCTGATGGACTTCCTGATGGCGTTCCCGGCGCTGATCTTCATGATCGCGATCCTGTCGTCGCTGCCGTCCGGGAACCGGCCGGTGCTGCTGGTCGTGGTGATCAGCGCGTTCGGCTGGCCGTACCTGGCCCGGGTGATCCGCGGCCAGACGATGACGCTGGCGAACCGCGAGTTCGTCGAGGCGGCCCGGGCGTCCGGGGCGAAGGACACCCAGGTGGTGTTCCGGGAGATCCTGCCGAACCTGCGCGGCTCGATCGTGGTGATGACCACGCTCGCGATCCCGGGCTACATCGGCACCGAGGCGGGCCTGTCGTTCCTCGGCGTCGGGGTCTCGCCGCCGACCGCGTCCTGGGGTCAGATGATCGCGAGCTCGGTGAGCTGGTACTCGGTGGACCCGATGTTCTTCGCGATCCCGGGCGCGTTCCTGTTCCTGACCGTGCTCTCGCTGACCGTGCTCGGCGACAAGATCCGTACGGCCATCGACCAGGGGGAGGCGGCATGATGCGCTACGTCCTCGGCCGGCTCGGTGGCGTCGTACTGATCCTGCTCGCCGTCTGTCTGTTCACGTACCTGATCTTCTTCGAGCTGTCGCCGGATCCCGCGGTGATGATCTGCGGCAAGACCTGTACGCCGGAGCGGATCGACTCGATCCGGGACGTGCTCGGGCTGAACCAGCCGATCCTGACCCAGTTCTGGGAGTTCCTGAGCGGGATCTTCGCCGGTCGTGACTACGGCTCGGTGCACTGCTCGGCGCCGTGTCTCGGGTACTCGTTCCAGACCAACGAGTCGGTGTGGAGCATGATCACCGCGCGGCTGCCGGTCAGCATCACGGTCGCGGTCGGCGCGGCGGTGCTGTGGCTGCTCGCCGGCGTGATCGGCGGACTGATCAGCGCGGTCAAGCAGGGCACCTGGTGGGACCGTTCCGCGATGGCGCTCGCGCTCGGCGGCGTCAGCGTGCCGAACTACGTGCTGGCGCTGGTCCTGCAGTACGTGCTGGTCGTGAAGCTGCAGGTTCTGCCGTTCCCGTCGGTGGTGTCTTTTGTTGACAATCCGATTGTCTGGTTCGAGTCGTACCTGATGCCGTGGGTGGTCCTGGCGGTCGGCTACGCCTGTCTGTACGCGCGGTTGACCCGCAGCAACGTCATCGACACGCTGTCGGAGAACTACTTCCGGACCGCCCGGGCGAAGGGCCTGAGCGGCGCGCTGATCATGCGCCGGCACGCGCTGCGGCCCGCGCTGACGCCGATCACCACGATCTTCGGGATGGACTTCGCCGGCCTGCTCGGCGGTGCGCTGATCACCGAGACCGTGTTCGGCCTGAACGGGATCGGCAAGCTGGCGGCCGACTCGATCGCCAAGAACGACCAGCCGGTGATCATGGCGGTGACCCTGCTGGCCGCGTTCTTCGTTGTCATCGGCAACGTCGTGGTCGACCTGCTCTACACCGCGCTGGATCCGCGGGTACGGGTGGTGTCGGTATGAGCGACGAACTGTTGATTGTCGACAATCTTACGGTCACCTTGCCGACCGGGCGTGGTCCGGTGGACGTGGTCAAGAACCTGTCGTTCGCCGTCGGCCGGGACGAGACGGTGGGCATCGTCGGCGAGTCCGGGTCGGGCAAGTCGATGACCGCGCTCGCGGTCCTCGGGCTGCTGCCGCGTGGCGCCCGTACGTCGGGCAGCGTGCGGCTCGACGGTGCGGAACTGCTCGGCCGGACGGACCGCGAGCTCCGGTCGGTGCGCGGGAACGCGATCTCGATGGTGTTCCAGGACCCGTTGTCGTCGCTGAATCCCTACTACACCGTGGGTCTGCAGATCGAGGAGATGTACCGGGCGCACCGCGGCGGTTCCCGCAAGGACGCGCGCCGGGTCGCGATCGAGGCGCTGGAACGGGTCGGGATCCCCGATCCGGGCCGCCGGGCCGGCCACTACCCGCACCAGTTCTCCGGCGGTCAGCGGCAGCGCGTGATGATCGCGATGGCGCTGTGCTGTTCGCCGTCGCTGCTGATCGCGGACGAGCCGACGACCGCGCTCGACGTGACCGTCCAGGCGCAGATCCTCGAACTGCTGGCCGAGCTCCAGGCCTCGACCGGCACCGGGATGATCTTCATCACCCACGACCTCGCGGTGATCAGCTCGATCGCCCAGCGGGTGCTGGTGATGCGGTCCGGCGACCCGGTCGAGTACGGGACCGCGGAGCAGGTGTTCTCGGACCCGCGGCACGAGTACACCCGGATGCTGCTGGACGCCGTACCCAGAATCGACGACGAGGTAGCGCCATGACCTTGCTGGAAGTACGAGGCGTGACGAAGGAGTTCGCCACCCGGGGCGAAGGGGCGCGGGCGCGGAAGACCACGTTCACCGCGGTGGACGACGTGAGCTTCGAGGTCGAGCTCGGTGAGACACTCGCGATCGTCGGCGAGTCCGGCAGCGGGAAGTCGACCACCGCCCGGATCGCGGCCCGGCTGCTGGAGCCCACCAGCGGTACGGTCGTGTTCGACGGGCAGGACGTGACCCGTGCCCAGGGCAAGGATCTCGCCACGTTCCGGAACAACGTGCAGGTGGTGTTCCAGGACCCGTTCTCGTCGCTGAACCCGCGGTACACCGTGGAGCGGATCATCACGGCGCCGCTCACCTACCAGGGCATCACGCCGGCCGGCTCGAGGCGCGCGTTCGCGCAGGAGCTGATGGAGCGGGTCGGGCTGAACCCGGACCACTGCCGGCGCTACCCGGCGCAGTTCTCCGGCGGGCAGGCGCAACGGATCGGCATCGCCCGCGCGCTGGCCGTGAATCCGAAGCTGGTGATCTGCGACGAGGCGGTGTCGGCGCTCGACGTGTCGATCCAGGCGCAGGTCCTGGAGCTGCTGATGCGGCTGCAGCGGGAGAGCGGGTTCAGCTACGTCTTCATCGCGCACGACCTGGCGGTGGTCCGGCAGATATCCCAGCGCGTCGCGGTGATGAACCGAGGCAGAATCGTGGAGCTGGGGTCGCGGGAACAGGTGTTCGGCGCGCCCCGCGACTCCTATACGAAAACGTTGCTGGCGGCCGTACCGCGGATCAACCCGGAGTGGGACGCGCGCCGCCGGGAGAAAGGCAGGAGATGACGAGCTACACAATTCCCCGAATGCATGTACGGGAGCACACCGTTGACGTTCCCCTCAACTGGGAAGAGCCGGGGGAGTCGATCAGCCTGTTCGCTCGGGAGTTGGTCGATCCGGTGCGGAAGGACGAGGAGCTTCCGTACCTGGTCTATCTGCAGGGTGGACCGGGCGGGAAGGGACCGCGGCCGGTCAGTGCGTCAGGGTGGATCGGGCAGGCGCTGAAGACGCATCGGGTCGTGTTGATGGACCAGCGCGGCACCGGCCGCAGTACGCCGGTCAGCGCCCGGCGGATGGCGGCGATGACGGCCGAGGAGGGCGCCCGCTACCTCGCGCACTTCCGCGCGGACTCGATCGTCGCGGACGCGGAGCACCTGCGGAAGGCCGTGTTCGGCGGCAAGCGCTGGTCGACGCTCGGCCAGAGCTACGGCGGATTCCTCACGCTCACGTACCTGTCTCAGGCGCCTGAAGGTCTGAGCGCGTGCTACGTCACCGGCGGACTCGCGTCGATCGACCCGTCGGCCGCCGAGGTGTACCGGCGGACGTACCCGCGGGTCGCGGCGAAGAACCGCGAGTTCTACCGGCGGTACCCGCACAACGTCGAGCGGGTCGGCCGGCTGGCGGACCGGCTCGCGGCGGACGATGTACGGCTGCCCGACGGTGACCGCCTGACCGTACGCCGGCTGCAGTCGCTCGGGATCGACTTCGGGATGCAGCCCGGGTACGAGCGGATCCACTGGCTGCTCGACGAGGCGTTCGACGGCGACGAGCTGTCCGACACGTTCCTCGGCCAGGTCCAGGCGCAGTCGTCGTACCTCGGGAATCCGCTGTTCGCGGCGCTGCAGGAGAGCATCTACGGATCCGGCGACGGGGCGACCGGCTGGGCGGCCGAGGCGGAGCGGGCGCGGCGGCCGGAGTTCGCCGAGGACGCCCGGCCGCTGCTGTTCACCGGCGAGATGATGTACCCCTGGATGTTCTCCGAGATCCGCGGGCTGCGGCCGTTCCAGGGCGCCGTCGAGCTGCTTGCGCAGCGGCCGAGCTGGCCCGATCTGTACGACCACGAGAAGCTCGCCGCGAACGACGTACCGGTGGCGGCCGCGGTGTACTTCGACGACATGTACGTCGACTCCGGGCTGCAGCTGGACACCGCGCGCCGGGTCGGGAACGTCCAGGCCTGGGTGACGAACGAGTACGAGCACGACGGCCTCGGCTCGGACCGGGTCTTCGAGCGCCTGACCGAGCTGGTCGCCGCGATCGGGGGTGGCATCCGGGACAACTGACCGCCGTGTCTCACAATAGGCGTCCAGGGAGGTGGAGCGATGACTGCCGATTCGATCGGGCCGCTGCCGAGCGTACGGCGGCTGGCGCAGCGCGAGAACCTGCGTGACAGCGTGGCCAACGCGCTCCGGGCGGCGGTGATCTCCGGCGAGCTGAAGCCGGGGGAGGTGTACTCGGCGCCGACGCTCGGCGCGCGGTTCGGCGTCTCCGCGACGCCGGTCCGGGAGGCGATGCTGGACCTGGTCCGCGAGGGCCTGGTGATCTCGCTGCGGAACAAGGGCTTCCGGGTCACCGACGTGTCCGACGAGGACCTGGACAACCTGGCGGCGCTCCGCCAGCTGATCGAGCCGCCGACCGTCCGGGACGTGGTCGCGGCGATCCCGGCGGCGGACTACCCGCGGCTGCGGGCGCTGGCCGAGGACATCGTGGTGGCGGCCGAGGCGGGCGACCTGATCGCGTACATCGAGGCCGACCGGGTGTTCCACGTCACACTGCTCGCGTACTCCGGGAACCCGAAGCTCGTCGAGGTGGTGTCGGACCTGCGCTCACAGACCCGGCTGCTCGGCCTGACCCCGCTCGTCGAGAGCGGCCGGCTGGTCCCGTCCGCCGCCGAACACCACGAGCTCCTGGACCTCGTCGAGTCCGGCGACGGCGAAGGCGCCGAGCAGCTGATGCGCCGCCACATCGGCCACGTCCGCGGCCTCTGGGCCCGCTAGCGAGCGGCCAGGGCCTGCTTCGCGGTAGCGGCCGCGCCCGCGCCGTACGCGCTGGTCAGCCGGTCGAGGAAGGTCGGATGGTCGAGCGTGTACTCCTGGGTGCCGACCGTCTCCAGGACCGTGGTCGCGAGCGTGCAGCCGAGATGGGCGGCCGCCTCGTGGTCGAGGCCGGCGGCGCGGCCGGTGAGGTAGCCCGCGCGGAACGCGTCACCGCCGCCGGTCGGGTCCACCAGGTTCGGCGCCGGTACGGCGGGGACCTTCGCGAGGATGCCGCTGGTGTCCTCGATCACCACGCCGTCGCCGCCGTGCGTGGTGATCCGGACGCCGACCCGCTCGAGGATCTCGTCGTGGCTCCAGCCGGTCTTCTGCGCCATCAGCCCGGCCTCGTACTCGTTGCTGAACAGGTACGCCGCGCCGTCGACCAGCGTGCGGATCGCGTCGCCCTCCATCCGGGCGAGCTGCTGCGACGGGTCGGCCGCGACCGGGATCCCGTGCTGCTTGGCGAGCTGGGTGTGCTTGAGCATCGCGTCCGGGTCGTCGGCGCCGACCAGCACCAGGTCGACGCCGCCGGTGGCCTGGTGGATCGCGCCCAGGTCGAGCTCGCGGGCCTCGGCCATCGCGCCGGTGTAGAAGGAGGCGATCTGGTTCGCGTCCAGGTCCGTCGTACAGGTGAACCGGGCGGTGTGTACGTTCTCGCACACGCGGACGTGCGACACGTCCACGCCGGCCTCGGTCAGCGCAGCGCCGTACTCGCCGAAGTCCGCACCGACCGAGCCGACCAGCAGCGACGGGTACCCGAGCTGGGCCATCCCGTAGCAGATGTTCGCGCCCACCCCGCCGCGGTGCACGACCAGCTCGTCGACCAGGAAGGACAGCGAGACCTTGTGCATCTGTTCTTCCAGGAACTGGTCCTTGAACCGGCCCGGGAACGTCATCAGGATGTCGGTCGCGATCGATCCGGCGACGGCGATTCGCATGAGTGGTGCTCCCTCGTTATGTGTGCAGAGCTGGGGTGGTTGAAGACGCTTTGGGCAACCCATAGAGACTACAAGGCGACGACTTAATACACGGAGGGTGGAACTCCCATGGGCCATCAGGTACCGGTGACCGAGGAACTGCACGACTACATGCTCGCCCACGGGATGCCGCTGGACGAGATCGCGACCGAGCTGCGCGCCGAGACCGAGCGGCTCGGCAGCCCGGCGGGCATGCTGACCACCGCTGACCAGGCCGGCCTGCTGACCACCCTGACCCGGCTGATCGGCGCCCGCCGCGCGGTCGAGATCGGCACCTTCACCGGGTTCTCGGCGCTGGCGATCTCGCGCGGGCTGCCGGACGACGGCGAGCTGATCTGCCTGGACGTCTCCGACGAGTGGACCTCGATCGGGCGCAAGTACTGGGAGCGCGCCGGGGTGGCGGGCCGGATCGACCTGCGGATCGGCGACGCGCACGACTCGGTGGCGAAGCTCGACGGCACGTTCGACCTGGCGTTCGTCGACGCCGACAAGGACTGGTACGTCAGGTACTACGAGACCGTGCTGCCGCTGATCCGGCCGAACGGGCTGCTGCTGTTCGACAACACGCTGGCCGGCGGGCGGGTGATCGACGCCGACGGCCCGGCGGACCGCAAGGAGTTCAACGCGCACGTCGCCGCGGACGACCGGGTCGACGTCATCATGCTCGGCATCGGCGACGGGCTGACCCTGGTCCGCAAGAAGTGAGCAAGAAGGCGGCGCCCCGGCTGGCGGTCCAGGGGCTGCAGCACAAGTACGGCGACCGGCCGGTGATCGAGGGACTGAACTTCACCCTCGCCGCCGGGCACGCGATCGCACTGGTCGGGCCGAACGGCGCCGGCAAGACGACCGTGCTCAAGTGCATTGTCGGCGCGGCGGCACCCGCGGCCGGGAAGATCCTGCTCGACGGCCAGCCGATCGACGAACGCGCCGAGTCGGTACGGCGGGACGTTGCGACGCTGCTCGACGACCTCGACTTCTTCCCGGACCTGACCGCGGCCGAGCACCTCGACCTGCTCGCCCGCGCGCACGGCAACGCGGCACCGGAGGATCTCGTCGACACGGTCCTGGACGACATCGGCCTGCTGCCTGCGGCCGACCAGCTCCCCGGGTCGCTGTCCTCGGGGCAGCGCCGCCGGCTCGCGCTGGCGACCGCGCTGGTCCGCCCGCGCAAGCTGATGGTGCTCGACGAACCCGAGGCCCGGCTCGACACCGACGGCGTGCAGTGGCTGTCCGACCGGTTGGTCCAGGAGAAGAAGTCCGGTACGGCGATCCTGTTCGCCAGCCACGACCCCGGCCTGGTCGAGACGGTCGCGGACTCCGTCGTCACCCTCACCCCGCTGCCATGACCGGTGACCGTGGGGTTTCCGGAACATATTCGTCGCCTGGTGACGGTTTCTTTCCGAAGTGCGGCCGTCCGGCCCGGAGCGGGGGGCGCGGATGAGCGCGGCGGACGGGCCGGTGGAGTTCGACTCGGCGGACTTCGGGGCGATCCCGTCGTCGCGGTCGTTGCGGCAGTGGATGCGGACCACCCGGCGCAAACACGCGGACCGGTCGTTCTGGGAGATCTTCGAGGACATCTACCTGGTCCTGTTCACGCTGGCGATGGCGGGCGCCACCGGCGGCAACGTCGTACGGCACCTGAACTCGAACGCGGCCGGGTGCTCGTCGCTGACCTGTCACCAGCTGACTTCGTGGTTCCCGTGGATCGTCATACCGTTGCTGCTGGCAACAACGCTCCGGGTGTTGCTGGCCGTCGGCCCGGTGTCGGCGTCGCGCGCCACCGGCTTCTGGCTGCTCGCCACGCCGGTCAGTCGCGCTCCGCTCCTTCGCCCGGCCTATCGCTTGGTGATCGCCGCCGTCGCAGTCATCGGTGTGATCGTCGGCGCCCTCATCTGGGCGCTGCTCGGCGCGCCGGTGTTCGACGTGTTCGAAGCGGCTGTGCTGATCGGTGCGGCGCTGGTGTGCGCGGCGGTCGCAACCGTTTGGGCGCAGCAGACTACCCGCCGCTCCTCGGTCGCCCTGCGGGTCGCCGACGTGCTGCTGATCGTCGCGGTGGTGCCGGCATTGCTGCTGGCGTTCCGTCCCCGCGAGAAGCCCATTTCCCTTGACGGGAGTGGTTCCGCGAACGGGTGGCTCGTGGTTGGCGTCGCGCTCGCGGTGGTCGCGCTCGCGCTGGCGTTCGTCCTCTCGCGGAGGCTCGATCGGCTCGGGCGGATCAGTGTGATCGCCGGTGGGGAACTGCTGGCAGGGCTTGCGGGTGCGGCGAGCAGTCTCGACATCAGCATGCTCGGCGACGTGATCGCCGGGCGGCACTGGCGGTTGAAGGGGCGCGTCCGCTCCCACCGCGGCCGGGGCGCCAACGGTGCCGCGATCATTCAGCGGGAGTTCTGGCGGATCCTCCGCTGGCCGCGCCGCCTCGCCGTCGCGTTCGCCTTGCTCGTGGTGCCGTACGCCGTCCACGGCGCAGGGTTCCACGTACTCGTTCCGATCGCGGCCGCCATCGCCGGTTTCATCGCCGTACGGCCGCTGCTCGACGGTCTTCGGACAGCGTGCCGCTCGACCGGGCTGGTGCGGGCGCTCGGCTGGGACCTCCGGGACCTGCGGATCGTGATGGCGGTCGTACCGGCGGCGGTCGCGGTCGTCTGGACGGTCTGCGCGTCCCCGGCGATCGGCAGCGCGGCGTCGACGTTCGCCGTTGCCGCGGGCATCATTTCCGGCACCGTCCGGCAGGCGTCCGCGCGGCCGCCGTCGTACGCCGGACCGCTGGTGACGTCGCCTATGGGGGCGATCCCGCCCGGCCTGTTCTCGCAGCCGGCCCGCGGGTTCGACCTGCTGGTGGTCTGCCTCGCGCCGGTGCTGCTCAACCTCCCCGGTCTGTGGGTGACGGTGATCCCGGCCGTCGTACTGATGTTGATGTTCAGCGTCCGCCCCAAGACCGCCTGACGGATCAGGCGTTCTTGCCGGATCTTGGTGCGAACAGGTACCTTGTGTCGCATGGTAGCGGAGAAGGTCTTCACGCAGCTGCGCCGCGGGACGCTGGAGTACTGCGTTCTCGCGCTGTTGCAGGGAGAGCCCCGTTATGGTTTCGAGTTGGTCAAGGCGCTCGGTGAGGTCGACGGACTGGTCACCACCGAAGGCACGATCTACCCACTCCTCGCGCGGTTGCGGCGCGAGGGTCTGGTGGAGACGAGCTGGCAGGAGTCCGGGTCCGGACCACCGCGGCGCTACTACACCTCGACACCCGAGGGCAGCCGGGCACTCGCCGAGTTCACCGCGGACTGGCAACGGTTCTGCGCGTCGGTCGACAAGATCTTGCAGAGTGGGAGACGGGGATGAACATGGAACTGGACAGCGACCGCCTGGTCGACGCGTACCTGAAGGAGCTGGCCACCGAGGCGGAGGTGCTGCCGGCCGGCCGGCGGGACGAGCTGCTCGCCGACATGAAGGCACACATCGCCGAGGCGCGGGCGGGCGGTGCGACGTCCGAGGACGAGATCCGCGAGGTGCTGCAGCGGCTCGGCCGGCCGAGCGAGATCGTTGCCGCCGCCACCGACGGCCTGGTGCAGGTCGAGATCCCGCCGCGGCTGCGCCCGCAGGACTTCGTCGCGGTCGGGCTGGTGTTCTTCGGCCCGTACCTGCTGTCGTTCAGCCTGATCGTGGCCGTGATCGCCTGGGGAGTCGGCCTCGGGCTGCTCTGGACCTCGAACCGCTGGACCGTGATCTGGAAGCTGCTCGGCACCCTGAACTGGCCGATCGGGTACGCCGTCGCCATGGCGCTGGACATCGTCTTCGTGGCTCCGGTCTGGGTCAGCATGGCGGGCGACGCGGTGGTCACGCTCGGGCTGCTCGTCGCCCTCTTGCTGAACGCCCGCGCGCCGCGTCAGGCCTCGTAGACCAGCCATTTGCGCTCGACCTCGGCCGGAAGGTCGACGTCGTGCTGCTTCGCGAACAGGAGCAGCTGGCACAGTACGTCGGCGAACTCCTGGTGGAAGGTGTCGCGGATCTGGTCCGCGGTGGCGCCCTTCGCGCGGGCCCGGCCGGTGTGTTGCAGGTAGGACTGGGTGAGCTCGCCGACCTCCTCCTGGAGTTTGAGCAGGAACCAGTCGGGGTCGCGCTCGAAGCCGAGGCGTACGCCGTACCCGACGGAGATCTTCTCGAGCCGGTCCTGCAGGTGCTTGAGGTCCACCCGGACAGGAAACCAGGCCCCACCGACAGAACGCCGGTGGGGCCTGGTCCTTTGTCCTACTTGGCCTCTTCGACCGGTGGGAACGGGTCGAGGGCTTGGTCCTCGGGTGCCGGGTCGGTGTTCGGGTCCGGGACCTGCGGCTCCTGCTGGGCCGGCGCGTCCGCGGCGAGGCTCTTCGGAGCGGTGGCCCAGACCGCGGCGGCCGCACGGGCGGCGTCGGCGGCGTCGGTCTGGCGTTCGTAGTTCTTGATGTCGAGTGCGTACGCCCGCACCACCGCGGACAGGTCCTTGCGGAGCTGCCGGTGGGTCCAGAGGGCGTACGCCTGCGTGCGGGCCTCGATGAAGTTCTTGAGTTCCTGCATCTGGGCGGGTGTCATCTCGTCCTCCGGTGTGCCGGGGTGGCCTGGGGTGAAGTCGCCGCGGGCGATCGCGGCGCGGGCGGGGTCGCCGGGGCAGTCGGTCGGCTCCGGGCGGACCGCGGAGTGCGGCCGGATCGCCGTACCGCGGGGGTAGAGCGTGCGGAAGTCGGCGATCACCGCGCGGGTGGTCGCCTTCATCGCGGCGGACGGCTGCTCGCCGGTGACCAGCACCAGCAGGATCGCGCCGTACCGGTCGTTGACGTCGGCGTCGCCGTTCGCGCCGGACTTGGTGCGCATGCCGCGCAGGGTCCAGGCCCGGCCTTCCTGGTCGACCGCGATCTGGTACGCGATGTCCGACCAGCCGCGGGTGTCCATGTGGTAGTCCTGCCAGCCGCGCAACGCGGACGCGACCGCCGCCTTGGTGTGGATGACCTTCGTCGAGCCGGTGCCCGGCCAGTGGATGACCGCGCCGTCGACGTGGGACGCGATCAGGTTGCCCGGCCCGGCGTTCGGCGGCCGCGCGTTCCACGCGGACCGGGGCAGATATTCGACCATCTGTGCTCCTCACATGCCTCACAGCGCCTGGTAATCAACCGATCACACAGGGCATGCGAGCGTCAAGCGGTGATCACATCCAATCAGCTCAGCGGAGCAGGGGGAGGAGTTGGTCGCCGACGCGGACGGTTTCCTCGCGGTACGGGGTGTCGGAGAGGATGAAGTGGGTGATGCCGAGGTCGCGGTAGCGGTGGAGGGACTTGGCGACGTCGTCGGGGGAGCCGACCAGCCAGGTGGTGCCGGCGCCGCCTCCGCCGTACTTGCCGGGGGTGGTGTAGAGGTTGTCGTCGAGGACCTCGCCGCGTTCGGCGAGCTCCAGGAGGCGCTGCTGGCCGACGGCTTTCACCCGGAGCGGGTCCCGGTGGCCCGGCCCGTCCGCCATCTTCGCGACCTTCGCCTCGGCATCGGCCCACGCCTGCTCGGTGGTGTCGCGGACGAGCGTGGTGATCCGCAGCCCGAACTCCAGCGGCGGATGCTCCCGCCCGAGCTCGTCCTCCAGCTCCCGCAGCTTCGCGATCCGCGCCGCCACCCCGTCCAGCGGCTCACCCCAGAACAGCTGTACGTCCGCATCCGTCGCCGCGACCCGCTGCGCCGCGTCGGACGCGCCACCGAAGTACAGCGTGGGATGCGGGCGACCTTCCCGTACGACGGGCCGGGTGGCGACGGTGGATCCGCTGACCGAGAAGTACTCGCCGTCGTATGTCACGTCCTGTTCGGTCCACAATCGCCGTACCAGTTGGAGAAACTCCTTGGTCCGGGCGTACCGCTGCGGTTGGTCGCCCTCGCTGTCGCCGTACGCGGCGAGGTTGTCCTGGCCGGAGACGATGTTGATCAGCAGCCGCCCGCCGGTGAGCTGGTCGAGCGTGCTCGCGGCGGACGCGAAGTGCGCGGGATGCCAGTACCCGGGGCGGATCGCGGCCAGCGGCTGGAACGTCGTCGTCCGGGCGGCGAGCGCGGTCGCGACCGTGAGGGTGTCCGGCCGTCCCCAGCCGGTGCCGAGCAATGCGCCGGACCAGCCGTGGTCCTCGGTCAGACGGGCGAGCTCGGTCAGCCGCTCGATGCTGTTGTGTCCCTGGACGGTGTCGTCGCCGCGGTGCCCGGGGTCGACCTGGTTCGGGATGTACCAGAGGAAAGTCATGATCAGCAGCGTAAGTCTATTCGATTAGTCGACTTTAGGTGTCTCGCGACGTGGGCGATCCGTGGGACGCTGAGGTCATGGACGAGCAGGTGACGGCGGCGGAGCGGGCGGCGCGCGGCAAGGCCGTACGCAAGAAGGTCCCGCTGGAGGCGCACGCCGAGGTGCGGGTGAGTACGACGCGGGACCCGGTCGAGTTGCTGCTCACGCAGGCCGAGGGGCGGGTGCCCGCGCTGGTGCCGATCCGGCACGGGCGGATGCTCGTGTCGCCGTTCACCTTCTACCGCGGCGCGGCGCTGGTGATGGCGTCGGACCTTGCGGAGACGACGCCGACAGGGCTCGACGTGCAGCTGTGCGGAGACGCGCATCTGTCGAACTTCGGTGCGTACGCGTCGCCGGACCGCCGGCTGGTGTTCGACATCAACGACTTCGACGAGACGCTGCCCGGGCCGTTCGAGTGGGATGTGAAGCGGCTGGCGGCGAGCTTCGTGGTGGCGGGGCGGGACAACGGGTTCAGCGCGAAGCAGTGCCGTACGGTTGTGCAGGCCGTGGTGCGGAACTACCGGGAGGCGATGCGCGAGTTCGCCGGGCAGCCGGTCCTGGCGGTCTGGTACGCGCGGCTCGACATCGAGGAGCTCGTCCAGCGGTACAAGGCGACCGTGCCTGCAGCGGAGCGGAAGGGGCTGAAGGTCGCCGACAAGAAGCTGGCGAAGGCATACACGCGGACCAGCATGCAGGCGATCGGCAAGCTCACCGCGGTGGTCGACGGTCGCCGCCGGATCGTCTCGGACCCACCGTTGGTCGTTCCCATGGAGCAGTTGACCGACATCGACGGCTCGCTGGTGCTCGGGCAGGTGCAGCAGCTCGTCGAGGGGTACCGCGGCACGCTGCAGCAGGATCGCCGGCACCTGCTCGACAACTATCGCCTCACCGACGTCGCGCACAAGGTCGTCGGCGTCGGCAGCGTCGGTACCCGCGCGTGGATCATGCTGCTCGAGTCGACGAACGCCGACGAGGCGCTGTTGTTGCAGGCGAAGCAGGCCGGCCCGTCCGCGCTCTCGACGTACGCCGTCCCGTCCGCGCACGCGAACCAGGGCGAACGGGTCGTCGCCGGCCAGCGCCTGATGCAGGCCGCCAGCGACATCTTCCTCGGCTGGCTCCGCGCCGACGCGGCCGACGGCGAACAGGACTACTACGTCCGTCAGCTCCGCGACTGGAAACTCTCCGCCGACATCGAAAACCTCAACCCCGAGGCGATGACGCTGTACGCCCGCCTCTGCGGCTGGACCCTCGCCCGCGCCCACGCCCGCTCCGGCGACCGCTTCGCGCTGTCCGCCTACCTGGGCAAGTCCACCCGCTTCGACGAGGCGATCACCACGTTCGCCACGACGTACGCCGACCTCAACGAATCCGACCACCGGACCTTCACCGAAGCCGTCGACTCCGGCCGCGTCGAGGCGCAGACCGGGGTGTGACTCAGTAGCAGGAGTTGTCGGGGTCAGCAGGAACGCTTGTTGGACTCCGGAACGGGTCTGTGCGCACGATGCTGGAAACGTTCCCGTTCTGGAGGTTCTCATGGTGCGGCGGTCGATCGGCGCGGTGCAGGTCAGTGGGCTCGGGATGGGGTGCTGGGCCATTGGCGGGCCGCATGCCCGGCAGGGGAGTCCGGTGGGCTGGGGTGTCATCGACGACGGCGAGTCGGTACGGGCGTTGCGGCGGGCGTACGAGCTCGGGGTGACGTTCTTCGACACGGCCGACGTCTACGGGTGCGGGCACAGCGAGAAGCTGATCGCGGAGGCGCTCGGGGACGTCCGGGACGAGATTGTGATCGCCTCGAAGGCCGGGTACACGTACGTCGAGGAGACCCGGGAGGCGCCGGGGGAGAACGGCGATCCGGCGTACCTCCGGTGGGCGTGTGACGAGTCGCTGCGGCGGCTCGGCACGGACCGGATCGACTTGTACCAGTTCCACCTCGGCGGGTACGACCAGGCGTTGGCGGACGACGTACTCGCGGTGTTCGAGGAACTGGTTGCCGCGGGCAAGGTTCGGGCAATCGGGTGGAGTACGGACGACCCGGAGCGGGCGGCGGTGTTCGCGAAAAGCCCGCACTGCAAGGCGATCCAGCAGCACTTCAACGTGTTCGGTGGCAACGCGGACGTGCTCGCGCTGTGCGAGGAGCGGGGGCTGGCGAGCATCGTCCGCGGTCCGCTCGGGATGGGCCTGCTGACCGGGAAGTTCGCCGCGGACAGCACGCTGCCGGCCGACGACGTACGGCACCGGTGGGACTTCCGGACCGGTGACCAGGCCGAGTCGCTGCGCCGGCTGGAGGCGATCCGCGACGTACTGACCTCGGACGGGCGGACGCTCGCGCAGGGTGCGCTCGGCTGGCTGTGGGGCCGGAGCGAGGCGTTCGTCCCGATCCCCGGGTTCAAGACGGTCGCGCAGGTGGAGGAGAACGCGGGCGCTTTGCAGTATGGACCGCTCTCGCCGGCGCAGCTGCTGCAGATTGTTGACATTCTGCAGTAGGACGACCCATTGACATCGTTGTCTCACGCGACGACGATTCTTGCTCGACGCTCGGTGAAACGTTTCCAAGCTCGAGGAGATCCGCCCATGCCCGTCCACCGCCGTACCTTCCGTCTACTGCTGGCCGGGGCGGTGACGCTCGCCCTCGGGCTGGTGTCGCCACCGGCCGGCGCGAGCCCCGGCCAGGCCGCCTCCGGTCCGGCCGCGGTCGCCCGGGCGCGTGTCGCCGCCGACCAGCTGATGAGCTCCTACGAACCGAACAAGGCCTGGTTCCCGTCGAGCTGGTGGAACTCGGCCGTCGCCTTGCAGACCATCGGCGACTACATGCAGCGCACCGGCGACCGGCGCTACCTGCCGCAGCTGGACAACACGTTCGAGAAGGACAAGGGCGCGTTCCCCGCCGGGTACCTGTCCGGCGACGAGCTGCTCGGCAACTTCACGAGCCGCGCGATCGACGACTCCGAGTGGTGGGGCCTCACCTGGGTGCAGGCGTACGACCTGACCAAGAACCCGAAGTACCTCGACATGGCCGTCAAGATCGCGGAGTACGTCGAGGGTTACTGGGACCCGAGCACCTGCGGCGGCGGCGTCTGGTGGAACGGCGAACGCACGTACAAGAACGCCGTCACCAACGGCCTCTGGATCCGCCTGACCGCCGAGCTGCACAACCGGATGCCGCATGACACGCGCTGGCTCGGCCGCGCGCAGGAAGGCTGGAACTGGTTCACGAACAGCGGCATGATCAACTCCGCCGGCCTGGTGAACGACGGACTGAAGGACAACTGCCAGAGCAACGGCGACACGGTCTGGTCCTACAACCAGGGCCTCGCGATCGGCGCCGGCCTCGAACTGTGGCGTGCGACCCACGACCCCAAGCTCCTGACCGCGGTGCGCCGGCTCGCGGACGCCGCGATTGCCCCTGGTGGACTCGTCACGGACGGCGTACTGAGCGAGTACTGCGACGCGCCCGGCCGGACGTGCGACGACAACGGCAAGCAGTTCAAGGGCATCTTCCTGCGGTACTGGACGGATCTGGCCGACACCACGCACGACAGCCGGTACGCCGACTTCGTCGCGCGGCAGGCCGCCACGATCTGGGACAACGACCGCGACGCGTCCGACCGGCTGGGGGAGCGGTGGTCCGGGCAGACCCCGAACGTCTTCGACTGGCGTACCCAGGCCAGCGCCCTGAGCGCATTGCTCGCCGCCGTACCGGCCACGCCGCCGATCCGATCGTTGTCCGCGACAACTGATCCGGCGCTTCCGGTCGTGATGCCCTCGGCGGGTACTCACGTGAAGGTGACGGTCGACGTCCAGGCAACCGGCCCGGTCGGCGACCGCATCACGGCGAACGTCCAAGCGGCCGCCCCGGCCGGCTGGACGGTGACCCCGGCGCGGTCGACGGTGACCCTGACGACCCGCGGCAACGCCGTACCCGTGCACTCCGCCGTGCAGCTCGACGTGACGATCCCCGCCGGTGCGGCGGACGGCACGCACTCGGTGACCGCGACGGTGACGTCCGGCCCGCTGCTCTCGTACAGCACCCGGTCCGACATCCTCATTGCCCACAAGGCCGACTTCGACACCGGTACGGCGGCCGAGACCCCGTGGCTGTACGACGCCGACGGGTCGCAGAGCAACGGCGTACAGAACCGGTTCGCGGACGGGAATTCGTACTTCGTCTACCGCTTCCCGTTCCCGTCCGACGCATCGTCAGCATCAGTATTGTTGACAATCGACAATGAGTTCGTGGTCCAGCTCAGCGGCGACGGGAAGACCTGGACCACGGTCGCCACCGAGACGAACCAGTACCACGACGGCCAGAACAAGGCCGACCGCACCTTCGACCTCACGCCGTACCTGGGTGCCGGCAAGGCGGGCTACGTCCGCATCGCCGACTCGTTCCCCAACGACGGCTGGGGCGGCCGGGCGTACCACGTCACCGCGACGTACAACTGAGGCTCAGCGCTGGAACTGCTCGCAGAACCAGTCGGTGACGAAGGCGTTGCGTTCCTCGGCGTGGTTGGTGACGACGTGCTCGCCGTCGACCCAGATCCGCAGGGTCGACCGGTCGGGACCGGCCGCGTCGAGGAACGGTTGCTGGTCCGCGAGGCTCACGATCGGGTCGGCTCCACCGTGCAGGACGAGGAGGGCCGACTCGATCCGGTCGCCCGGTCGCAGCGCGAGCCGGTCGAAGTTCCGCTGGATCGCGTCCGGGTCGGTGGTACCGAGCATCGCGGCGGCCTGGTCGTCGAACGTGCGCATGCCGAGCAGCCGAGGCTGTGCCGGGGCGCCGTTGATGCACACCGCGGTCACGCGCCGGTCCGACGCCGCCGTCGTACCGGCGTACAGGCCGCCCATGCTGTTGCCCCAGAGCCCGACCGGACCGGGCAGGTCCGGCCGCGCCAGTACGTGGTCGACGAACGTCGAGTACGCGGCCCGCACGTCGACGTCGAGGTAGAGCCCGCTCTCGAGCCGAGGCTCGCCCTGACCGGGACCCTCGACCAGGAACGCGGTCAGGCCGCGCGCGACGAGCGCGTCCGCGAGCCGCAGGTATGCCGCGCCCCAGCCGCTCTGGCCGCCGAACAGGATCACCGTGCCACGCGGTGCGGCCGGCCGAACGATCCACCCGACCAGGTAGCCGCCGGCGAACGGAAGCTGCACGCGTTCCCAGCCGGCCAACGCTCCGGCCCGCCCGACCGCGGCGGTGAAGCCGGTGTACAACTCGCGCTTCCGTGCGGTGTCGAAGTTGTGGGCCATCTGCGCGAACAACAGGTCGGCCGCACCCGCCCGGAGTGCCTCGACCGCGGTGACCCTGTTGCCGTCGGCTCGCTCGAGCTGCGCCTCGGCCAGCTCGGCACACGCGACATCCCAGGGCACGCCTTCGTCGGTCGCGGCGCGCAGACCCGCCACGTCGCTCGGCACCATCCCGCAGTCGAGCAGCCGCGGGACCGGCATCGCCCGCCACAGCACCTCCGTCGGTGCAAGCCCAACAGTCATGCCAGTCGCTCCCGCAACTCGTCGACCGCGGCCGGGAGATCTGCGACCGCGCCGGCCCAGAACAGGTGGTAGTCCGGCCGGCCGATGAACGCCTCCACGCGGTTGTCCGCCCAGAAGGCCGCGTACGTGCCGCCGGCATCCTCCGCCGGACCGACGACGGCCGTCGTCACCCCGAGGTCGGCCAGGAACGCGAGCTGATCCGCGCCGAGCTGCGGGTCGCGGCTACTCACCAGAGTGAAGCCGCGCCCGATCACGTCGTCGAAGAGACCTGCAACCCCGTGACGGCAGACGACGCCCTGTGGTGTCAGCGACCCGGCAAGCGGAGCGTCGGTGACGACCCCGGCTCCGATCGTCGGGAACGGCGGTGGCGGTGGCACGTTGCCGGTCCGGAACGCCTCGTCCCGCGCGGCCGCCTCGACCGGGTCGTGGGTGTTGGCGACCCTGCCCAAGGCCGTCGAGATCTCGGTGATCGCGGTCGCGTGCGGACGCCGTTCGGTCTCGTACGTGTCGAGCAGCGCGTCGCCCGCGAGACCACGCAGTACGAGATCGAGCTTCCAGCCGAGCGTGACGCCGTCGCGCATCCCGGAGCAGGCGCCCTGACCCATGTACGGCGGGGTGGTGTGCGCCGCGTCGCCGGCCAGGAACACGCGCCCGTCGCGCCAGCGTTCGGCGATCCGGCCCTGGAACGTGTACACGATCTGGCGGAGGATCTTCACGTCGTCCGGCCCGAGGCCGTGGGTCTCGTTCAGCCACTTCCAGGCGTACTCGTCCGCCTCGAACGCGGCCTGGTCCTCACCCGCGAGTACGGCGACCTCGAACCGCTGCCGGCTGCGCCCGATCGGCATGTACATGTGGCCGCGCGCCGGATCGCAGAACTGGGTCACAGTCCGGAACCGCTCGGGCAGCTCTCGCAACTGTTCGGTGTCGATGTTGAGCCACCGGTCGTCGACGCCGTTGTCGCTCCGCCCGATCCCCGACGTGGCCCGGACGAAGCTGCCCGCGCCGTCCGCGCCGACCAGGTAGCGCACGCTGACCGTCCGTTCCTCGCCGGCATGCGACCACTGGCCGGTCCGGTCCTTCGACCACGGCCGCGCCATCACCCGCACGCGGTCGTCGTCCTGGCGGACCGAGACCACCGCCCAGCCCTGGTTCACCTCGACGCCGCTGCTCCGGACATGCCGGTCGATCGCGTCCTCGATGTCGGGCTGGAACATCGAGATGTGCGCGGGGTGCCCGGCCGACGTACCGTGCCAGTCGAGCTCGACGAGCAGCTCGCCGGAACCGTTGAGATAGCGGTAGCTCGGCACCGGGTACGCGTCGCGCAGGGCGTGCTCGAGATCCCCGGCGCCCTGGATGATCCGCGCGGTCTCGCCGTCGATGTGGGTCAGCCGGGGCAGGCCGTACAGCCCGGGCCAGCGCTCGAAGACGACCACCCTGTGGCCGGCCTTCCCGAGCGTGGCGGCCAGGACCAGGCCGGTCGGTCCGTACCCGACGATCGCGACGTCGTAGTCGTAGTTCATGATGGCCTCCCCATCGGTGATGGGACGACGCTAGGTACGGCGGACCACGCGGGCGATCCGGTTCGCGACGACGTGATCCGCGACGCGACTGGGATCTCAGCCGGCGTTGAGAGTGACCGACGGGAGTTCGCCGTACCGCTGCCGGTACGCCGCAGCGAAGCGCGGTACGTGGCTGAATCCCCAACGGAACGCGACGTCTGCCACCGTGGTCGTGCCGGGTCGCGCGACGACCAGGTCCTCGTGGGCGCGGGCCAGCCGGACCTGGAGTACGTACTCCCGCGGCGTCACGCCGACGTACTCGTGGAACTGCCGCTGCAGCGACCGGGCACCGATGCCGGCGGCGAGAGCGAGGCGCTCGACCGAGAGGTCGTCCTCGGGATGCTGCTCGATCAGATCCAGGGCCCGCCGGAGACCGCCGGGCCGCGGAGCGCTGTGCTGCTGGGTGAGCTGATCGGTGTAGTTGTGCGGCTGGCTGAGCAACAGACCCGTCATCAGGAACGAGCTCCACGGCGACTCGTTCGTCGACTGTGCGGCCAGCCCGTCGAGCGCCGAGAGATCGTCGACGAGCAGCCGTACCGAACTCGCCCAGGTGGCGGCCGCGGGGTTGCGGAGGTCCATCGCCTGCCCGAAGCGGATCGGGGCGAGCACCGGCCGGCCGAGCAACTGCTCGAGGTGCCGCTCGAACGCGTACCGCTCGATCCGCACGTGCAGCTGGTGGTACGAGTCGCTCAGCCGCATCGTGGCCCGCATCCGCGGCGAGATGATCGCGGCGGTCCGCCCGTCCACGACCACTTCCTCGTCCCCGCAGGTGATCCGGTTGTGCCCTTGCCACGACAGGTTCACGTCGTAGTAGTCGACCTGCTCGGTCAGTGCGACGTCGAGCTCGGCTCCGCGATGCTCGCCGTACACCAGCGACAACGGCCCCAGGCGCGCCACCGCGACGGATCCCTCGATCCGCTCCACGGACCGCCCGGCCGGCGACAACCGGTGCGGCGTCAAGAAGCTCGCCACCGTCGCCCGGAACCGGTCGAGCTCCGCGCCGTCCACGACCGCATAGTGCTCGAGCACGTACACGACGGTAGTCCCGGGAAGACCCGCTGCCTAGGCGCGCAGACCGGCGATCAGGAGCGCGAGCAGGCGTTCGCTCTGCTCGCGCTGCTGGGCCGGGTCGGCGGCGAAGACGGCGCCGGCCATGGCCGCGACGACGTCGCCGGGTGGTACGTCGGAACGGAAGACGCCGGCCGCCACGCCCGCGTCGAGGAACGGCGCGACGGCCGTGGTGAGGCGGGCGCGGGTGTTGGCCTGGGTGATGGCGCCGGAGGCAACCAGTGCGCGCAGGTCCAGGCCCATCGCCCGTTTGGAGTCGACGAAGTCGAGGTAGCGGTACATCCAGGAGAGCAGGGCCTCGTCGGCAGCTGCGGTCGCTGCCAGCTCCGGTGCGGCGTCGCACAGCCGCGTGAGCTCCTGGTGGTAGACCGCTTCGAGGAGTGCCTCCCGGGTGGGGAAGTGCCGATAGAGCGTGGCCACGCCGACCCGGGCCCGGGCAGCCACCTTGTCGAGCGACAGGCGGATCGGCTCGCCGTTGCGGGCGGCCACGGCGAGGTCGGCGAGCTCGTCACCGGCGGCCGCCACCACCTGTTCGCGTTTACGTGCCGCATCCGCCCGCATAAGTGGAGAAACCTCCAGTTAGTGCTATCGTCGAGAAACCGGAGAATTCTCCGTTTCCGTCGACTCTACCTGAGGACATCAGCTGATGACATCCGAACGACCGGGCGGCACCGTGGAACTCGGCAAGCACGAGATTGCGAGGATCGGGTACGGCGCGATGCAGCTCGAGCACCTGGAGACGCCCGCGGCCGCCGCCGTACTGCGTCGTGCCGTCGAGGTCGGCATCAACCACCTCGACACGGCCTCGTTCTACGGGCAGACGACCGTCAACCGGCACATCCGCGCGGCCCTCCGGCCGTACCCGGACGACCTCGTCATCGTCAGCAAGGTCGGCGCCCGCCGCGTCGACGCGCCGGTACCGCTGACGCTCGCCCAGCGGCCGCACGAACTGCGCGAGCAGGTCCACCTCGACCTCAGCTCACTCGGCCTCGAACAGATCCCGGTCGTCAACCTCCGCCGCGCCGACCAAGGCCCGGGCCTGATCGCGGACGGCGACCAGGTCGTCCCGCTCGACGACCAGCTCGCCGAACTGATTGCCCTCCGCAACGAAGGCCTGATCGGCGCGATCGGCCTCAGCAACGTCAGCGCCGACCAACTCACCCAGGCCCTGCCCGCCGGAATCGTCTGCGTCCAGAACGCCTACAGCCTGCTCGACCGCTCCTCCGAGCAGCAGCTGAAGGTCTGCGCCGCGAACGGCATCGCCTGGATCCCGTACTTCCCCCTCGGCTCGGCCTTCGACCAAATCCCGTCCCCGACCGAGCACCCCGTCGTACAACACCTCGCCACCCAACTCGCCACTACCCCGGCCGCGATCTGCCTGGCCTGGATCCTCGCCCACAACGACCACACCGCCCTCATCCCCGGCACCCGCACCATCCCCCACCTCGAAGACAACATCCGCACAGCCGAGGTCCACCTCGACGCCGACGCGCTCACGGAACTCGACAAGCTCGGTTAGTCGCGGCGGGCGGTTCCGCGGTGGAGGGCGAGGTGGCCGCCGAGGAAGCCGGCGGCGGCCATCACCAGGTTGCCGGCCAGGGCGAGCTTGAGGCCGCGGCCGTGCCGGCCGCGCAGGCGGGCGATGAGCGAGCCGGTGAAGAGGAAGATCGCCGTGTCAGCGCCGAGCGAGTGGACGGCGCCGATCCTCCGTTCCTCGCCGGACAGCTCCGACAGGTCGGCGGCCCCGGCGAGCGCGGTCGGAACCGCCGCCAGTACGCCGCACCCGGCGAGCAGCGTCGCCCCGCGCCACGACTGGGACCCGCCGGCAACGTCGAGAAGAGACGCCCCGAGCCAGCACCCGGTGGTCACGTCGGTCAGCGACGGATGCAACGAATGACCGAGTACGTCGCTGTGCAGAGGACTCTGCCGCACCCGCTCGATCAACGGCCCGTACAACACCTCCTGGGCATGCGCGAGCCGCTCGACCAGCGGACTCTCGCCGATCGCGCGGACCACCCGTTGCGGCAGGGATCTCGACGCCACGCCTTGACGGTACGCTCCCGGCCGCCACCTGTGGAAGAACTGAGAACGGCGGCCGGCCCCGAGAGGCCGGCCGCCGTTCGTCAGCGGATCAGGTACGACTCACACGTCGTAGTACAGCTCGAACTCGTGCGGGTGCGGGCGGAGCTGGATCGGGGCGATCTCGGTGTCGCGCTTGAGGTCGATCCAGGTCTCGATCAGGTCGGACGTGAACACGTCGCCCTCGAGCAGGAACTCGTGGTCGGCCTCGAGCGAGTCGATCACGGCCGGCAGCGAGGTCGGCACCTGGGCGATGCCCGCGTGCTCCTCCGGCGGCAGCTCGTACAGGTCCTTGTCGACCGGGTCGGCCGGCTCGATCTTGTTGCGGATGCCGTCCAGGCCGGCCAGCAGCTGGGCCGAGAAGGCCAGGTACGGGTTCGCCGACGGGTCCGGGCAGCGGAACTCGATGCGCTTGGCCTTCGGGTTCGAGCCGGTGATCGGGATCCGGATGCAGGCCGAGCGGTTCCGGGACGAGTACACCAGGTTGACCGGCGCCTCGAAGCCCGGCACCAGCCGGTGGTACGAGTTCACGGTCGGGTTGGTGAAGGCCAGCAGCGACGGGGCGTGCTTGAGCAGACCGCCGATGTACCAGCGGGCGACGTCGGACAGGCCGCCGTACCCGGACTCGTCGTAGAACAGCGGGTCGCCGTTGCTCCACAGCGACTGGTGGCAGTGCATGCCCGAGCCGTTGTCGCCGAAGATCGGCTTCGGCATGAAGGTCGCGGTCTTGCCGGCCTTCCACGCGGTGTTCTTGACGATGTACTTGAACTTCATCACGTCGTCGGCGGCCTTGAGCAGCTCGTCGAAGCGGAAGTTGATCTCGGCCTGACCCGCCGTACCGACCTCGTGGTGGGCGCGCTCGACGATCAGGCCGGACCGCTCGAGCGCCAGCGTGATGTCGTCGCGCAGCTCGCCGAAGTGGTCGGTCGGCGCGACCGGGAAGTAACCACCCTTGTAGCGGACCTTGTAGCCGCGGTTGCCGCCCTCCTCGACCCGGCCGGTGTTCCAGGCGCCGGCGATCGAGTCGATCGAGTACGACGCGGAGTTCGACCTGGTCTCGAACCGGACGTCGTCGAAGACGTAGAACTCGGCCTCGGGCGCGAAGAACGCGGTGTCCGCGATGCCGGTCGACTTCAGGTACTCCTGAGCCTTCCGGGCGATGTTGCGCGGGTCCCGGCTGTAGGCCTCACCGGTCAGCGGGTCGTGCACGAAGAAGTTCACGACCAGCGTCTTGGCGCTGCGGAACTCGTCGATGAACGCGCTGGTGGGGTCCGGCAGCAGCTTCATGTCCGACTCGTGGATCTGCTGGAACCCGCGCACCGACGAACCGTCGAAGGCCAGGCCCTCCTCGAAGACCTCGGGACCGAACGACGACACCGGGACGGTGAAGTGCTGCATGATGCCCGGAAGGTCACAGAACCGGATGTCGACGATCTCGACGCCCTCGTCCTTGACGTAGGCGAGCAGCTCCTCCGCGCTGGAAAACATACGTACTCCTAGGGTGGCTCAGAGATTCATCTGAACGTAGGGCCTGCCGGTTTCTCCGTCGTGACCCTGATGTTTCGCGGATGTTACGCCCAGCGTGTCCGCGCTGACCCACTGGTGTACGGCGGTTACGCCCTGAGATATCGCAGCCCACGCGGGGCCGCCTCCGGGCAGGTCCGTAGGCTAGACATCATGGCATCATCCGCGTCGCCCGCAACGGGACCCTCGGAAGAATTCCGTTACCCGGGCAATCGGCTGGGGTTGCCCGAGGACGGCTCCGGCTCGGTCGGGACCTGGGGACGGCGGCTGCTGGCGCTGCTGATCGACTGGCTGCTGGCGGGTCTGATCGCGTCCGCGCTGACCGGCCGGCCGATGTGGGCGGGCGGCAACAACTACAGCCTTATGCACACGACGGCGTTCTTCGCGATGTCCGCGATCCTCGTCGGGCTGGCCGGCAGCACGATCGGCCACCGTCTCTTCGGACTGCGGGTCGCGCCGGTCCGCGACAGCCAGACGTACGCCGGCCCGCCCGGTCTGCTCGCCGGCATCATCCGGACCCTGCTGATCTGCCTGCTCATCCCCGCGGTGATCTTCGACCGCGAACGCCGCGGCCTCCACGACCTCGCCGCGAAGACGATCGTCGTACGGCGTTAACGCCGCGTCAGCAGCAGCTGTACGTCGTCCAGGTACCCGGTGCGGAAGCCCGCCTCGGAGTACGCGAGGTAGAACTCCCACATCCGCCGGAACGTGTCGTCGAACCCGAGCGCGCCGATCGCCGGCCAGTGCTCGATGAACCGGTTCCGCCAGATCCGCAGCGTCCGCGCGTAGTCCGCGCCCAGGTGCCGGATCACCTCCGCGCGCAACCCGGTGTGCTGGGCGGTGACCTCCTCGATCACCTTGATCGACGGGATCAGTCCGCCCGGGAAGATGTACTTCTGCACCCAGGTGAACGTGTTCCGGGTGGCGAGCATCCGCTCGTGCGGCATCACGATCGCCTGCACCACGCCGACCCCGCCCGGCGCCAGCCGGCGCTCGATCGCGTCGAAGTACACCGGCCAGTACTTCTCGCCGACCGCCTCGATCATCTCCACGCTCAGCACCGCGTCGAACTCGCCGATCTGGTCGCGGTAGTCGCGCAGCGCGACCTGCACCCGGTCGCCGACGCCGGCCTCGGCGATCCGCCGCTGGGCGAGCAGCGCCTGCTGGGAGGCGATCGTGATCGCGGTCACCCAGGCACCGCGCTGCGCGGCCCGGATCGCCAGGCTGGCCCAGCCGCAGCCGATGTCGAGCACCCGCGACCCGGACTGCACCCCGGCCGCGTCGAGGATCGAGTCGAGCTTGCGGAGCTGGGCCGCGGTGAGCTCGTCGTACGACGCGGACGCCAGATCGAGGCCCGCGTCGGCACCGAAGTACGCCGAGGAATAGGTCAGCGTGGGGTCGAGGAACTCGGAGAACATCGCGTTGCTCAGGTCGTAGTGCCGGCTGATGTTCTCCCGGGCGCCGGCCCGGTCGTTCTCCTGCTCGCCCGGCTGGGACCTGGTGACCAGCCAGCGCAGCGACTGCGCCCACTTCGGCAGCAGGTGCCGGGTCTCCTCGTTGCTGAACCGCTCCGCGAACGGCACGAGCAGGTCGGCCAGGTCGGTGCCCGGCTCCGGATCCCAGTCGCCGGCCAGGTACGCCTCGCCGAACCCGGACCCGGCGTCCTGCCCGAGCCGGTCGAGGAACGCCGCCGTACGGTGCACGCGCATCGCCGGGCCACCCAGCCCGTACGACCGGTTGCTGTCCAGGTGGATCGTGGCGGGCAGGTCCTTGGCGATCAGCCGGATCGCGGTCGCCGCACCGTACCGGCGTACCGGATTGGAACGCGGGCGGGCCAGCGTCGGCCACGTCTCGGTCTCCGGCTGATGGACCGCCGGCATGAGGTCCGTCATGTCTTCTGTTCCCCTGTAATCCCGTCCTGGTCGCACTCTAAGGGCAACCAGCCTCCCCGCGGCGCATGTCTGAACAGTTCAACTGCCCAACATGCCTCTTGGTTACAGTTTGATCACCGGCCGCGCATGGCCTGGCGGGCGCCCTTCAGGCTCGTCGGCACCGGACCCTTGGGCATCGGCACCTGCGGACGGACCGCGTCCAATGCCTTCAGCCGCTGCAGCAGGTCGGTGATCTCGGACGGCTGCATGACCGCCGGCAGCTTCATCACGTGCTTGGTGAGCTTGCGGATGTCGATCTCACCCTCGCCCTTGCCGGCGATGATCTGCGTCACCGGGGCGCCGCCCGCCACCCGGCTGTGCTTCTTCGCCTCGGCGGCCAGCAGGTTCTTCACCCGGCTGGCCTGGCCCTCGCCGACCAGCACGATGCCCGGCCGACCGACCACGCGGTGCACGATGTCGGAGTTCTTCGTGACTGCGACCGCCGGCGTCACGTTCCAGCCGCGGCGGAGCGTCTGCAGCGCGGACGCGGCTGCACCGGCCTGGCCCTCGATCTGGCTGTACGCCGCCTTCTCGACCTTGCGGCCGAAGATGATCGTGGTGGCCAGGAACGCGAGCGCCACGCCTAGCGGCAGCCAGACCAGCAGCGGCCCGACCACCAGCGCGAGCACGACGAACACCGCGAGGATGCCGAGGAAGATCCCGGCGAGCACCAGTCCGACCTTCGGGTCGGACTTCCTGGTCATCTGGTAGGCCTGCAGGATCTGCTTCAGCCTGCTGGTCTTTTCCTCGGGGGCGTCGTTCTTGGCCATCTCTACCCTGTCCTGTTTTATGCCTGAGCGGCGTTCATCCGTGACTCGACCGCCTGACGGTACAGCCGACCGGCGCGGTACGAGGACCGTACCAGCGGACCGGACATGACACCGGCGAATCCGATCTCCTGCGCCTCGGCGTCGAGCTCGGCGAACTCCTCCGGCCGCACCCAGCGCTCGACCGGGTGGTGCCGCACCGAGGGCCGCAGGTACTGCGTGATCGTGATGATCTCGCAGCCGGCCGCGTGCAGGTCCTTCAGCGCCTGGCTGACCTCGTCGCGGGTCTCGCCCATGCCGAGGATCAGGTTCGACTTGGTGACCAGGCCGTAGTCGCGGGCCTGGGTGATGACGTCCAGCGAGCGCTCGTAGCGGAAGCCGGGCCGGATCCGGCGGAAGATCCGCGGCACCGTCTCGACGTTGTGCGCGAACACCTCGGGCCGGGACGAGAACACCTCGGCGAGCTGCTCGGGTACGGCGTTGAAGTCCGGCGCGAGCATCTCGACGCCGGTGCCCGGGTTCAGCTCGTGGATCTGCCGGATGGTCTCGGCGTACAGCCAGGCGCCGCCGTCGTCCAGGTCGTCGCGGGCGACGCCGGTGACGGTCGCGTACCGCAGGCCCATGGTCCGCACGGACTCGGCGACCCGGCGCGGCTCGTCGCGGTCCAGCGCCTCGGGCTTGCCGGTGTCGATCTGGCAGAAGTCACAGCGCCGGGTGCACTGGTCACCGCCGATCAGGAAGGTCGCCTCGCGGTCCTCCCAGCATTCGAAGATGTTCGGGCAGCCGGCTTCCTGGCACACCGTGTGCAGCTGCTCGGACTTCACGAGCTTCTGCAGCGCCTGGTACTCCGGGCCCATCTTGGCGCGGGTCTTGATCCACTCGGGTTTGCGCTCGATCGGGGTCTCCGCGTTGCGCACCTCGAGCCTGAGCAGTTTCCGTCCTTCTGGGGCGATCGTCACGCGTCCAAGGGTACGCGCCGCCGTTCAGGAAGGTTCCACCCGTAGGCTGATGAGCTATGTCCACCGTTGAGCTGCGTTCGGATGCCGAACCGCAGGCGCCACCCGCGTCCGGCAGCGGCGTTCGCGGCTGGACCCGGCCGGCGCCGACGGCCCGCGAGCAGCGGTACGACGTACTGCTCGGTCTCGGGATGGCGGTCGCCGGGGTGTTCGGCACCGAGCTGGCCCGCGGCGGGGCCCCGCAGCACGTCAGCCTGGGCATCGGCGGGGTCGAGCCGTACGTACTGAGCGCGGCGATCGCGCTGCCGTTGTGCTTCCGGCGGCGGTGGCCGGTCCCGGTGATGCTCACGGTCGCGGTGCTCTTCGTGGTGATCGGTGAGCGGTCGATCTTCGCGTTCTCGGGCAACCTCGTCACCCAGTCGGCGCTGTTCATGTCGATCTATGCGGCGGTGGCCTGGTCGCGGGACCGCCGGGTGATGAAGGCCGCGGTCGCGCTGGTCTTCGTCGGGATGTTCAGCTGGCTGACGATCAACTTCGTCAAGGCGCTGCAGGCGAACGCGATCGAAGGCCCCAACCACGGGCTGTTCTCGCCGTACGTCTCGAACGTGATCATCACCGTCGCGCTGAACGCCCTGTACTTCTTCGGCGCGTACTTCTGGGGCCGTACGGCGTGGGCCACCGCGCGCCAGCGGTACGAACTGGAACAGCAGGCGACCGAGCTCGCCGCGCAGCAGGAGGCGAACTCGCGGCGCGCGGTGATCGACGAACGGCTGCGGATCTCCCGCGAACTGCACGACGTGGTCGCGCACCACATCAGCAGCATCGGCATCCAGGCCGGCGGCGCGCGCCGGGTGATGGACACCGACCCGGCGGCGGCGAAGAACGCGCTGAACGTGATCGAGGAGTCCAGCCGGAGCGCGGTGAACGAGATGCGCCAGCTGCTCGGCATGCTCCGCGCGGCCGACCCCGACATCGACGTCAGTACGCCGGACCCGAAGGCGCCGCAGGCGGGCGCGGACCGGCTGCCGGCGCTGATCGCGGAGGCGAACGGGCTCGGTCTCGAGGTCGGGTTCCACCAGATCGGGGCGCCGGTCGAGCTGCCGAAGACGGTCTCGGTGTCGGTGTACCGGATCGCGCAGGAGGCGCTGTCGAACGTCCGCAAGCACTCGACCGCCCGCAGCGCCCACCTCACGCTGCGGTACCTCGGGGACGCGGTGGAGCTGGAGGTGCTGGACGACGGCCGGCCGAAGCACGCGCCGGTCGGCAGCCGGCTCGGGCACGTCGGGATCCGCGAGCGGGTGGCGCTGCTCGGCGGCGAGAGCGAGATCGGCCCGCGGCCCGTGGGAGGATTCCGGGTCCGGGTGCGGATCCCGATTGGAGTTGCGACAGGTGGCTGAGCAGATGCGGGTGCTGCTGGTGGACGATCAGGACCTGGTGCGGGCGGGGTTCCGGATGATCCTGTCCGTCGAGCCGGAGATCGAGGTGGTCGGCGAGGCGGCCGACGGCGAGAAGGCGATCGAGTTGGCGCTCGCGCTGCGCCCGGACGTCGTACTGATGGACGTCCAGATGCCCGGCATGGACGGGATCACCGCGACCCAGCGGATCGTCGCCGAGGACGCCGGGAAGGTCGTGATCCTGACCACGTTCGACCGCGACGACTACCTGTTCGAGTCGCTCGGGGCCGGGGCGAGCGGGTTCCTGCTGAAGAACACCGCGCCCGAGGACCTGGTCGAGGCGATCCAGATCGTGCACTCGGGGCACGCGCTGCTGGCGCCGGAGGTGACCCGGCGGGTGATCAAGCGGTTCGCCGGCGGCGGGGAGCGCGTGTACCGGCCGGACCTGCTGGCCGAGCTGACCGAACGCGAACGCGAGGTCCTCGGCCTGATCGCCCGCGGCCTCACCAACACCGAGATCGCCGCCCAGCTGTACGTCGGCGAGGCGACCGTGAAGACGCACGTGTCCCGGGTGCTGCTCAAACTCGGCCTCCGCGACCGCGTCCAGGCCGTCGTCTTCGCCTACGAGTGCGGCCTCGTCACCCCGGGAGACGACGCCTCCAGCTGAGGTCCCCCCTGCGAATGACCCGTTCGGTCAGCCCCGCGGGCGACGTGGGCGGACGGTAGTCCTCACTAGCTTGGTCATCGTCGGGTGGACCAGCCCGGCTGGGGGCTGACCTTGATGGGAACGGTGACACATGCTGAGGGTGAGTGGACTCACCCGGCGGTTCGGTGATCATCTGGCGCTGGACGACGTGACCTTCGACGTCGTACCGGGACGGATGACCGGGTTCGTCGGGGCCAACGGGGCCGGGAAGACGACGACGATGCGGATCATCCTCGGCGTCCTGGCGGCGACGGCCGGCGAGGTGCGCTGGCAGGACGGACCGCTGACGCCAGGCGTCCGCCGCGACTTCGGGTACATGCCCGAGGAGCGCGGCCTGTACCCGAAGATGAAGATCCGCGACCAGCTGGTGTTCTTCGGCCGCCTGCACGGCCTCGGCCCGGACCGGGCCTTGGAGCGGACCGACCGGCTGCTCGAGCGGCTCGGGCTGGCCGAGCGCGCCACCGACGTACTCGAGACGCTGTCGCTGGGCAACCAGCAGCGCGTGCAGATCGCGGCCGCGCTGGTGCACGAGCCGATCGCGCTGGTCCTCGACGAGCCGTTCAGCGGGCTGGACCCGCTCGCCGTCGACGCGATGGTCGACCTGCTCCGCGACGAGGTCACGCCGGAGGTGCCGGTGCTGTTCTCCAGCCACCAGCTCGACCTGGTGGAGCGGTTGTGCGACGACCTCGTCGTACTGTCCCGCGGCAAGGTGGTCGCGGCCGGGTCCGTCGCGGAGCTGTCCGCCGGGTCCGCGGCGACGTACCGCCTGGTGGTGGAGGGCGACGCGGGCTGGCTGCGGGACCTGCGCGGCATCGAGGTGCGGGACGTGGCGGGCGGTACGGCGCTGTTCGACGTACTGGACGGCGAGCTGGAGCAGAAGATCCTTCAAGAGGCGATCAGCCGCGGCCGGGTGCTCGAGTTCGGGCCGGAGCGGGTGGCGCTCAGCGACGTCTTCCGGGAGGCGACCCGATGAACGCACTCGACAGGCCGTGGGTGCTGATCGCCGAGCGCGAGATCAGCACGAAGCTGCGGGACAGGACGTTCGTCGGCTCGACCGTGGTGATGCTGCTGATCGTGATGGCCGCGACGATCCTGCCGGCGGTCCTGGTCGGCAAGGGGAGCGCATCGAAGATCGGCGTGGTCGACGACGCGGCCGCGAAGGTGGTGCAGCAGGCGTCGACGACGGTCGGCGGCAAGGGGTACGACGTGGTCCGGCTGGCCGACCGGCCCGCCGCCAAGAAGGCCGTCACCGACGGCGACGTGAAGGCGGCCCTGCTGCCCGGCGCCGACGGGTACGTCGTACTCGGCAAGGACCAGGTCGACAGCAGCATCGAGAGCGCGCTGCGCGAGGCCGCGTCGACGGTCGGTACGGCGGCGAACGCGGCCAAGGCCGGGCTGACACCGGCCGAACTGCACGCCGGCACGAAGGTCGAGGTCAGCCTGCTGAAGCCCGGACCGCTGCCGGACCTGGTGTCGCACTTCGTCAACATCGGGCTTGCGCTGGTGTTCTACATGACCGCGCTGGGGTTCGGCATGATGATCGCGCAGAGCGTCGTCCAGGAGAAGGAGAGCCGGGTCGTCGAGATCCTGGCTGCCGCGGTGCCGATCCGGGCGCTGCTGTGGGGCAAGGTGCTCGGCAACACGGTGCTGGCGCTCGCGCAGATCGTGGTGATCGCCGGAGCGTCGCTGATCGGGCTGCTCGCCACCGACCAGGCCGCCGTACTCGAGGTGATCGCCCCGGTCGCCGGGTGGTTCGTGGTGTTCTTCGTGCTCGGGTTCGTCGCGCTGGCCGGGCTGTGGGCGGTTGCCGGGTCGCTGGCCACGCGGCAGGAGGACCTCGGGTCGACCACGCTGCCCGGGCAGATGATCCTGATGATCCCGTTCTTCTTCTCGGTGTTCGCCGGTACGTCGGCCAAGACGGTCGCGTCGTTCGTCCCGATCGCGTCGTCGATGTCGATGCCGGGGCGGATGCTCACCGAGGACGTGCCGCTGTGGCAGCCGCTTGTCTCGATCGCTCTGTTGCTGCTGGCGACCGTGCTGATCGTCCGGGTCGGTGCCCGGCTGTACGAGCGGACGCTGCTGCAGACCGGCCGCCGGCTCGGTTACCGGGAGGCGTTGGCCCTCAAGATGTCGTAGCTCATCGTCACAGCCGGGTCCGGCGTTACAGGGGAGGACCTGGCTGTGACGAAACCGCAATGTAGGGCGCCTGTGAGCTGTGCGTAGACCTCGACTACGGTCTCAACGCATGAACGTCGAGCTGCGCCACCTGCGGGTGGTGGTCCTGGTGGCAGAAGCGGGGTCCGTCGGACGGGCCGCCCGCTGGCTCAAGGTCAGCCAGCCGAGCCTGACCGCGCAGCTGAAGCGGATCGAGGCCGCGTTCGGGGGAGAGCTCTTCGAACGCTCGCGTACCGGCGTCACCCCGACCCCGCTCGGGCGGTACGCCGTGGACCGCGCGCGGGCGATCCTGGTCGACGTCGACCACCTGTCCGCGACCGTGTCCGCGATGACCGCGGTCGAGTCGTCCGCGGTCCGGCTCGGCGGGTTCCCGACCGCGCCGATGTCCGGGATCGCGTCCCGGCTCCGCGACCACGGCGAGATCGAGCAGGTCAGCATCGAGGTCGAGTGGTCGTCGAGCGTGCTGCTGCAGCAACTGGAGAGCGGGCGGCTGGACTTCGCGTTGCTGCGGGAGTTCCCCGGGTTCGAGCTGCGGCTGCCGTCCGGTGTGGAGGCGACCACGGTCATCGAGTCGGAGTCGGCGTACGTCGCGTTGTCTGCGGACCATCCGGTCGCCGTCCGGACGCGTGGCGAGATCGAGCTCGGTGCGCTCTGCGACGAGGAGTGGATCGGGGAGCCGCCGGACG
Source organism: Kribbella sp. NPDC059898 (assembly GCF_042730855.1). Taxonomy (NCBI): domain Bacteria; kingdom Bacillati; phylum Actinomycetota; class Actinomycetes; order Propionibacteriales; family Kribbellaceae; genus Kribbella; species Kribbella sp. NPDC059898. Next base: position 253,587 of record NZ_JBHWKR010000010.1, on the reverse strand, counting down.
ACAGCGGGTTCCATGTGCTGTTCCGGGCGGCGTGCGAGGCGGCCGGGTTCCAGCCGCGGGTGGAGCATCACTCCGTCGACACGTCGGTACTGATGGGGTTCGTCACCAGCGGGCAGGGCGTGGCGCTGATCTCGCCCACGTCGTACCGGATGCTGTCGTCGGAGGTCACCACGCGGACGCTGGTCGGGGATCCGATCCACCGGAAGCTGGTGCTTGCCTGGAGCACCGACTCACCCCGGGCGCAGATCGCCGGCGAGGTGCTCGAGATGGCGAGTACGGCGTACTCGGAGGCAATCACGGAGCATGCGCGGCGGGGCGATCATCCGCAGCGCATGCACGTCGCGTAGGTCGTACTAGGCCGGCTTGACGGCCGGGTTCTCGAACGCACTCAAGAAGAACTCCCCGGTGTCCTCGGGATCCTCCATCCGCTCCCGATACTGCGACCCCATCTGCTCCTTAGGCATCACCCGACCAGCCGAACCCTCCACCACCCGCCCCTCCCCAGCCACAGGCTTCCCCTCCACCGATTTGCCTTCCACCGGCTTCGTCTCCCCACCAGCCGACTCCGCCGCCGGACCCGCAGCTGCTTCCGCCACCGGCTCCTGCTTCGCAGGGCCTTCCTGCGCCTGAGCGGGCCGCGTCGGCTCGTCGTCCTGCTCCACCTTCGGCTGGTCGGCCACGGGAGCGGCCTCCGCCACGGGAGCTGCCTCCGCGACCGCAGCCGCCTCCGCCGGGGGCTCCTGCTTGGCGGCAGCTTCCTGCGCGTGCGCGGGTTGCGTCGGCTCGTCGTCCGACTCCACCTTCGACTGCCCGCCCACAGCAACTGCCTCCGCCACGGGAGCTGCCTCGGCCACGGGAGCTGCCTCGGCCATGGGAGCTGCCTCGGGCACGGGAGCTGCGCCCGCGGCGGGCTCCTGCTTCGCAGCAGCATCCTGCGCCTGCGTGGGTTGCGTCGGCTCCTGGTCCTGCTCCACCTTCGGCTGTTCGGCCACGGGAGGTGCCGGCTCCTGGTGCTCCGCCTGCTCGCCCGCCGGCGACTGCGCCGTACCAGACTGCGTCGGCTCGCCCTTCGCTCCCACCGGAGCCGCCGCCTCCGCCGCACGCACCGGGGTCTGCGGCTCCTCGTGCAGCCCGGGGACCGGAGCCGCCGGCTCCTCGTGCTGCCCGGAGGACGGCTCCTCCTGTGGCTCGGCTGCCGGGGCGGCGGCTACGACTGTCTCCTCGTCGGACTGGTTGCTCTCGGCATCCGCGGCCGGGAACTGCCGCGTGTGCTCGAACCCTTCACCCGCGCCGACCGGGAACTGCCGCGTCTGCTCGTCCGCCTGGTTCCGCGGCTGCGGCGCCTCCGGCTCGTCGAACAGATCGTCGTACGAGCTGTGCGGCTGATAAGGCACCGGCTCCTGATAGGTGCCCCCGGCAACCGGATACACGGCGGCGACGTCCGCCTCCTGCTGCGCCTGCGCCGCCTCCTGCTCGCGCTGCAGCCGTTCGGCCTCGACCCGGTCCCGGCGCCGCCGCTGCACCCCGCGGACGATCAGCTGGATCGAGTACACCAGCGAGATCACCCCGAGCACCGGTACGACGCCGTTCAGCGTGTACTGCTTCGACCCGTCGACCATCCCGTTCGTCACACCCGGGACGCCGTTCAGGAAGTTCGTGGTCCGGTTCGGGATCCAGAGCCAGCAGTAGACCAGGGTGCCGAACGCGACGAACGCCCCGAGCGCGCCGGCGCCGGAGAAGTACGACACGACGGCCCAGAAGACGAGCGCGCCGATGCCGTAGGCCAGCGCCATCCCCTTAGCGTTCAGCTCGATACCACCCGGCGCCGCGAGCACCCCGAACACGGCCGGTCCGGCCAGAGCAACGGCTACGCCGAGCAAGAACCCAAGAAATTTGGACACAACCCCACGGTAGCGACGAACCGCCGTCACACCCCGCAGACACTTCGGCACACCCCGGACCGGCAATCGCTTGCCTACTGTGGACCACGCGACCGCCCAACATCCTGGTCGTCCACGACCTCTCCGCTGAGACGCCTCTGGTGCAACGCCTCGACGCTGAGTTCAGATGGCTACTCGACCCAGAACGCCACCGACGCCCGCGCCGCGACAGACCAGGCCGTACGTCTCTCGAGAGGATGAGCCCTTGCCCGCTCCGAACATCCTGCTGATCGTGTCCGACGACCACGGCTACGCCGACCGCGGCGGCCTCGGCGTGCATCCCGATGTACAGACACCGGCCCTGGACCGGCTGGCGGCCGAGGGCGTGACCTGCACCGACGCGTACGTGACGGCGCCGATCTGCAGCCCGTCGCGAGCGTCGATCATCTCCGGCCGCTACCAGCAGCGATGGGGCGGCCAATGGTTCGACTCGGCCGCTTTCCCACCGGACGACGTACCAACGCTGGCCGAAGTGCTCCGTGACCACGGCTACCGCACCGGCTACTTCGGCAAGGTGCACTACGGCAAGGAGGACGTGGGGGACAGGGCCTGCCCACCGCACCATGGCTTCGAGGAGACGCTCTACGGCCTGGCAGGGCAGTCGTTCGGGCGGTTGAACTACCTGCACCACTCTGACGACGCAGTGGAGTCCTACGGGCAGCCCGCTGCACACCACATGGCTGTGCAGCCCTTGCTGTCCGGTGACGCGCCCGTCGAGCACGAGGGCTTCCTGACAGCGGAGTTCGGTCGCCGCGCAGCGGAGTTCATGACCACGGAGGACGAACGCCCGTACTTCTGCATGGTCGCGTTCAATGCCGTCCACAACTTCTGCTGGCAGCTGCCGGAGTCCGAGCTGAAGGCTCGCGGCCTGCCCGCGTTCCGCGACTGGTCGCCGGACGCGGACGGCCCGTTCATGGAGTGGTACGACGACGTGATCGTGCCGAACCTCCCGCACGGCCGCGAGTACTACCTGGCGCAGCTGGAGCTGATGGACGCCGAGATCGGCCGGCTCCTCGACGCGGCCGGCGACGACACGATCGTCGTGTACGTGACCGACAACGGCGGCTCCACCTGCAACTTCGGCGACAACGCTCCGCTGCGCGGGACGAAGTACACGCTCTGGGACGGCGGCATCCGCATCCCGATGCTCTGGCGCTGGCCAGGGCAGCTGCCGGCGGGTCGCCGTACGGACGCACTCCTGAGCACGCTCGACCTGGTGCCGACGCTCGCGGCAGCGGCCGGAGCAACGGTCGACGGTACGGACGGTGTCGACATCCTGCCGGTGCTGACCGGGTCGGTCGACGTCGCTCACGAGAACCTGCATTGGGACTGCGGATTCCAGTGGGCAGTCCGGTCGGGCGACTGGAAGCTCAGCTGGGTCGATGACAACGAGAGCACGCGGCATCTGCGCGACTACGAGCACGCCCCGATGGGGGAGGGCTGGTTCCTCGCGAACCTGGCCGACGACATCGGCGAACTGCAGAACGAGCTGTCAGTGCAACCGGAGATCGCGGCCCGGTTGCGCGCGCTGCACGCCGACTGGTGCGCAGCCGTGGGGCTTCAGACCGTCAACCCGTAGGTGATCGCGGTCGGCGGCTCCTCGTGATGGTCGATGTCCGGGCTGCGCTCGTACTCGTTCCACGCGAGGAGCTCGTCGAGCTGCCGCCGTACCGGCTCGAGAACCTCGGCGATCGTCACCTCACGACCGAGTTCCTTGGACAGCGTGGTCACGTCCGCGTCGGAGATCCCGCACGGCACGATCCGGTCGAACCAGGCGAGGTCGTTGTTGCAGTTCAGCGCGAACCCGTGCATGGTCACGCCCTGCGCCACCCGGATGCCGATCGCCGCGATCTTGCGCTCCCGACCGCGCTCGTCGGCAGCCACCCACACACCGCTGCGCCCCTTGACCCGCCCGGTCCGCACACCGAGCTCCGCGCAGACCGCGATCAGCGCCTCTTCGAGCCGGCGGACGTAGTCCACGACGTACACGTGTGAGGCAAGTTTCACGATTGGATACCCGACCAACTGTCCGGGCCCGTGCCAGGTGATCTTGCCGCCGCGGTCCACATCAACGACCGGCGTACCGTCCAGCGGCCGCTCGTGCGGCTCGGTGCGCTTGCCTGCGGTGTAGACCGGCGGGTGCTCCAGCAGAATCACCGTGCCGGAGTCGGCACCCTCGGCGACCTGCGCGTGCAATCGCCGCTGCTCAGCCCAAGCAGCCTCGTACTCCACCGCTTCCGCGCCGAACCCAGCCTCCACGTACCTGATCGCACTCACGCTTCCGAGTGTAGGTGCCGCTCACCCTCGCCAACCGAGGGGTACGGCTGGGCAGGGCTGTGGATAACTTCCGCGGGGGTGTTCGCGATCGGTGCATCCTCTTGGGCATGGACCTCGCAGACCTCGCCGGCTACAGCCTGCGCCGGCAGTTGGGCTCCGGATCCGCCGGCACCGTCTGGCAGGTCCGGGACCGCGCAACCGGCCGCAACGCCGTACTCAAACACATCCCCACCGGCATCCTCGCTGACAGCCACCGCCTCCGCGCGGACCTCACCAATCTCACCCGCCTCCGCCACCCCCACATCGCCCGCCTGCTGGAGTTCCGCGAAACCGACACCGGCTGGATCCTGATCAGCCAGCACCTGGCGGCAGGCACCCTGACCGCCCTCCTCACCCGCCGAGGCCCCCTCACCAAAGGCGAGTTGGTCACCCTGCTCACCCCGCTGGCCTCAGCCCTCGCCTATCTCCACGACTACGGCCTCACCCACGGCTCCATCACCCCGAACAACATCCTGTTCGACGCCGACGGCCGCCCCATCCTCACCGACCCAGCCCTCCGCCCCACCACCCCCGAAGCCGACACCAAAGCCCTGTCGAACCTGCCCGACCAAGTCGGCGCCGACCCCCACCTCTTCACCCCCACCCTCTTCACCACCCCACCCCTGAGCTCCATCCCCACCCGCCTCCTAACCCTCTCCGAGCCCGACCCCATAGAACTAGCCATCCCCCCAGAAGGCCTCCTGCCAACCAGCCCGCCACCCCAACACCGCGCATCTCCCACCGACCCTCACCACCCCACCTGCACCCCCCTGCCCACACCCCAACCCAACCCAACCCCCGCAACCACCCCCGCCCTCAACGCGACCCCCAACCCCACCCAGCCACCGCCCAACCCCGCGCCCAACCCCGCGCCCAACCCCGCGCCCAACCCCGCACCCACCGTCGCGCAGCAACTGCCCAACTCCGCCCCCGCGACCAACCCCGCGACCAACCCCGCGACCAACCCCGCGACCAACCCCGCGACCAGCCCCGCGACCAGCCCCGCGCAGCAAGTGCCCAACCCCCGGATCGCGCCAAACCGCGCGTCCGGCCCCGGGCCCGCCGTCGCGCAGCAACCGGTCGACTCCAGTACTGCATCCAACCCCGCCACCCGCGCCGACCGTCGCTCGAGCCCGCCGACCGCCCCGCCCGACGATGACGGCGTACCCTCGCTCGCCCGCAACCCGCTGGCACCCCCGCCACCCGCCCCCACCACACCCGAGCCAACCCACCCATCCCAACCGCAGCACCCAACCCCCACCACCGCAGACCCCAAACGCGCCCGCGTAAGCCGCCGCACCAGAACCCCTTCCGGCCGCACAATCCACACCACCCGCTCCGCACGCCTCCACTCACACAGCACGTCCCCCAGCCGAACACCCCACCCCAGCCACCAGGCGGCAACCGGGGAACCGCTCGAACTCGATCGCCAACACCTCGCCCACGAACCCCACGACGCCGCGCCCCCAGAAACAGCTGATCGTGGTGATGCTGCGCCCCGCAGTACTACCGCCGCTCGCAGCCCGGTTGCTGCTCACACAGCTCCCCACGCCGACACAGCCCGCCGTACGTCGAGCGCCAACACATCCGCCGACAGCACAGCGCAGGCTGACAAACCCGCCCGTGGTGCAGCCGACGGTCACGTGATCCTGAACCCTGCGTGCGAAGGTGATTTCGCGGACGGCGCCCCTCACCGCCGTGTGATCCACGGCAGCGCACCCGCCGGCGACGCACCCGCAGATGACCCGGTTCCGGCTGGTGGAATCCCCGCCGGTGCAGGAACAGGTGCTGCAGGCTCCACCCCTACGCGCCCGGGAGGCACGGGGACAGGCGGCGCGGCAACCATCAGCGCCGCAACCGGTGGTGATGCCGACTCGCGTGATGTGCTTCGGGGTGGTCGGGAGTTGCGGCGTGGGAGTGGACATCGGCCTGGTCGGCCGCGGGGCCGGCAGACTGTTGTGGGTGGGCGGCGGTTTGGGCGGTTCACGCATCCGGCGTACGGCGTACTCGCGGCGGTGGCAGCAGGTGCTGTCGTCGTACTCGTACTAGGTATCGCCGCCGTCCGCACCGTCGACAGCGCGACAACCGCACAGCCCGAACCGCTCCAGCCGCCGGCCACACCCACGCAGCCACCCACCACGGGGGTCGCGTCCACGCGCCCCACGTCCAGTCCGTCACCCTCACACCGGACTACCGCCACGCACACCACAACGCCACCCGGTACTCAGCCAACACATGCAGGGAAGCCGACGCAGGGAACGGAGCGGACGGAACAGGGAAAGGGGGTGGATGGTCAGCCGACGATTGCGACTGTCGACCCGGCGGCTTGGTTGCGGACGTTGGAGGGTCTTGATACTCAGCGTTCACGGGCGTTCTGGACTCTTGATCTGGCTGCCCTTGACCAGATCTATCTGCCAAGAAGTTCGCCTTGGGTTGCTGATCGTGCGTTGATGACGAGCTACCGAAAGCAGGACGTCCGTGTGCAGGGTCTCCGGATCACGATCGAAAGCACGACGATTGCAGCCCGTACGCCGACCACCATCACGCTCCGCACCGTCGATCACCTCACTGGCGGGGAGGCCGTCGACCGGCTGGGCGCGAGGACTCCGCTCCCGGTAGGTCAGCCGTCAGCGCGGCTGATCACCCTGACCGCAGTGCCTCCGAGCCCGAACAGCCCGAACAGCCCGAACGGCCAGCCATGGCGCATCACGACGATCGCCCGAGCCTGACAGCTCCGCGCCCTCAGCACCAACCCGCGCGATCAGCTGAGGGCGGCGGAGATGGCGGTAGCTACTTGGGGGTGATGGAAGGTGAAGCCGGTGGATTGGAGTCGAGTCGGTAGGGCTCGTTTGCTGCCGAGGAGTTCCCACGCGAATTCGCCCAGCGCGAGCTGCATCAGGGCGGCCGGGACAGGGACGAAGGACGGGCGGTGCAGTGCTGTCGCCAAGGCCTCGGTGAATTCGATGTTGGTGGCCGGCGTCGGCAGCGCGATGTTGACCGGGCCATCCACCGTGTCGTTCTCGGCTACGTGGCGGACAGCGCGGCTCCAGTCGGTGAGGGAGACGACCGGGAAGTACTGCGTACCTGAGCCGAGCCGGCCACCCAGCCCGAGCCGGAACGGGACAGAAAGGAGCTGGAACGCCGGAGCCTTGCGGCCCAGGACGACACCGGTGCGGAGGGCGGCCACCCGGATGCCGGCTGCGCGAGCGGGTTCGAGGGCGCCTTCCCAGAGGCGGACGACGTCGGCGAGGAAGCCATCGCCGAGGTCGGAGTCCTCGGTGAGGATGCGGTCACCGAGGTCGGTGCCGTACCCGCCGATCCCGCTCTGCGTGATCAGTACGGGCGGGCGCTCGAGTTGCGTCGCGGCCGCCGCGAGGGTCGCCGTCGTACGGACACGGCTCTCGCGGATCGTCATCCGGTACGTCGGTGTCCACGGGCGGCCGATGTTCGCGCCGGCGAGGTTGACCAGTACGTCGGGATCGTCGAGGGCGGCTGGGTCCAGGTCGCCGCGGGCCGGATCCCAGCGGAGTTCGTCCGGCGCCGACGGGGTACGCCGTACCAGCCGCAGTACTTGGTGGCCGTCGGCAACCAGATCGCGGGCGAGGGCCCGGCCGAGGAAGCCGGACGCGCCGGCCAGTACGTATTTCATCGCGGACTACTCCCTGTCGGGTGAACGCGAAGGCGCCGGTGGCCGTCCCCCGCGCGGAGGACAGGCACCGGCGCCGTCGTCGATCGGATCAGACGTCGAACTGGGCCTCTTCGAGGCGCTGCTTCACGGCCGTCAGGTACCGGGCCGCGTCGGCGCCGTCGACCAGGCGGTGGTCGTAGGTCAGCGCCAGGTACACCATCTGCCGGATCGCGATCGTCTCGCCGAGCTCCGGGTGGGTGATGACGACCGGGCGCTTCACCACGGCACCGGTCCCGAGCATGCCGACCTGCGGCTGGTTCAGGATCGGGGTGTCGAACAGCGCGCCCCGGCTACCGGTGTTGGTGATCGTGAACGTGCCGCCCGCCATCTCGTCCGGCAGCACCTTGTTGTTGCGGGTGCGGTCGGCAAGGTCGGCGATCTTCTTCGCCAGGCCGGCGATGTTCAGGTCGCCGGCGTTGTGCACGACCGGGACCATCAGGCCGCGCTCCACGTCCACCGCGATGCCGAGGTGCTCGGCGGCGTGGTACGTGATCTCGCCCTTCTCCTCGTCGATCGAGGCGTTCAGCTTCGGGTACTGCTTCAGCGCGTCGACCGCGGCGAGGGCGAAGAACGGCAGGAAGGACAGCTTGACGCCCTCGCGGGCCTCGAACTCGGCCTTCTTCTTGTTCCGCAGCTTGGCGATCTCGGTGACGTCGACCTCGACGACCGTGGTCAGCTGGGCGGAGACCTTCAGGCTGTTCACCATGTGCGCGGCGATCGCCTTGCGGATCCGGCTCATCTTCTCGGTGGTACCGCGCAGCGGGCTGATCGCCGGCGCCTTGGCGGCGGCGGGGGCCGGGGCTGCGGGGGCGGCGGCCGGTGCGGCGGCTGCGGCGGCCTTCTTGGCCTCGGCGGCGGCGAGTACGTCCTGCTTGCGGATACGGCCGCCGACGCCGGTTCCCTGTACTGCGTTCAGGTCGACGGCGTGCTCCGCCGCGAGCTTGCGGACAAGCGGGGTGACGTAGTTCGGTCCGTCGGTGGCGGCACCGTTCGGCGATGCGGCCGGTACGGCGGGAGCCGAAGCGGCAGGCGCCGGAGCGGCGACCGGAGCCGGAGCCGGAGCGGCGGCGGCCGGAGCGGCAACCGGGGCAGGCGCCGCGGCCGGCACCGGGGCGGCGGCGGGTGCGGGGACCGGTGCGGCGGCGGGTGCCGGGGCGGGTGCGGCGGCCGGGGCCGGAGCCGGGGCGGGGGCGGCTGGGGCCGGGGCTGCGGGAGCCGGGGCGGCGGCTGGGGTGCCGGAGCCGACGATGGCTAGTTCGGCGCCTACCTCTACGGTTTCGTCTTCGGCGACCTTGATTTCCAGGAGCTTGCCGGCGACGGGGGACGGGATCTCGGTGTCCACCTTGTCGGTGGAGACCTCGAGGAGCGGCTCGTCCACGGCTACGTCGTCGCCTACCTGCTTGAGCCAGCGGGTGACGGTGCCCTCGGTGACGCTTTCACCCAGGGCGGGGAGCGTGACGGAGGTGCCGGATGCTGCCTGGGGTGCGTTTGCCGCAGCGGCCGGGGACTCTGCCTGGGCCGAGTTCACGGCGGCCGCGGAAGGGGTGGCAGCAGCCGGAGCGGCGGCGGGGGCCGGGGCAGCGGCGGGAGCGGAGGCCGGGGCAGCGGCGGGAGCCGGGGCGGCGTGGGCAGCGGCCGGAGCGGACGCGGGCGCTTGTGCCGCGGGTGCAGCGGCAGCGGGCGCCTGAGCGGCGGGGGCCGGGGCAGCGGCGGGAGCGGGGGCCGGGGCGGCGGGAGCGGCCGGAGCCGCGGTGGCCTCGGTGGGAGCAGCGGCGGCTGGGGCCGCGGCTTCGCCGGCGTCGCCGATTACGGCTAGTTCGGCGCCTACCTCTACGGTTTCGTCTTCGGCGGCCTTGATCTCCAGCAGGGTGCCGGCGACAGGGCTCGGGATCTCGGTGTCCACCTTGTCGGTCGACACCTCCAGCAGGGGCTCGTCGACGGCCACCGTGTCACCGACCTGCTTGAGCCAGCGGGTGACGGTTCCTTCGGTGACGCTCTCCCCGAGGGCCGGCAGGGATACAGAGGTCGGCATGACGGTCGTTGCTCCTTCGTCTGATCGGTCGAGTGTCAGCCTACGGTGCCGCCGGAGCGCGTGGGATCCGGGTCACGGCCGTCCCGTACGCTCCTGCGGCCCCAACCTACTGGGGTGAACCAGCAGGGTCAGTCATGGAAGTGCAAAGGTTTCCCGGCGAGTGCCAGATGCGCCTCGCCGAGGGCCTCGTTCTGGGTCGGGTGGGCGTGCACCAAGGGCGCGACGTCGGCCGGGTACGCCTCCCAGTTGTAGATCAGCTGCGCCTCGCCGATCAGCTCGCCGACGCGGGAGCCGACCAGGTGCAGGCCGACGACCGCGCCGTCGCGGGCGCGGACCAGCTTCACGAAGCCGGAGGTCTTGAGGATCTGCGACTTCCCGTTCCCGCCGAGCGGGTAGTTGAGGATGTCGACCTCGCCGTACTTCGCCCGCGCCTGCTCCTCGGTCAGTCCGACCGACGCGACCTCGGGCTCGGAGTACGTGACCCGCGGGATCCCGGTCTCGTCGATCGGGGTCGGCGACAGGCCGGCGATGTGCTCGGCGACGAAGATGCCCTGCTGGAACCCGCGGTGCGCGAGCTGCAGCCCCGGAACGATGTCGCCGACCGCGTACACGCCCGGCACGCTCGTCTGCAGGGTCGCGTCGACGGTCACGAACCCGCGGTCCAGTGCGACGCCGGCCTCTTCATACCCGAGGCCGGCGGTGTTCGGCCCACGGCCGACCGCGACCAGCAGTACTTCGGCCTCGATCACCTCGCCGCCGGCGACGTGCACCTGGACGCCGGAATCGGTCACCGTGACGGACTCGAACGGCGTACCGGTCTTGAAGGCGATCTTCCGCTTCCGGAACGCCCGCTCCAGGGCCTTCGAGGAGTCGGCGTCCTCGGCCGGGACCAGCCGCGGCAGTGCCTCGACGATCGTCACGCGGGTGCCGAACGACGTCCACGCGGACGCGAACTCGACGCCGATCACGCCGCCGCCGAGGATCACCGCGGACTCCGGGACCCGGTCGAGCGTCAGCGCGTGCTCGCTCGCGATCACCCGCTGACCGTCGAGCTCGAGCCCGGGCAGCGACTTGGAGTAGGAGCCGGAGGCAAGGATGACGTTGCGGCCGGTGTACGTCGTGTTGCCGACCTGCACGGTCGTCGCCGACGTCAACCGTCCTTCGCCCTCGATCACGGTGATGCCGCGGGCCTTCAACTGGCCCTGCAGCCCCTTGAACAATCGCTCGACGACGCCGTCCTTGTACTTGTTCACGCCGCCCATGTCGACGCCCTCGAGCGTCGTCCGGACCCCGAACTGCTCGCCCTCGCGGGCCGAGTCCGCGACCTCCGCGGCGTGCAGCAGCGCCTTGGTCGGGATGCAGCCACGGTGCAGACAGGTGCCGCCGACCTTGTCCTTCTCGATCAGCGCCACGGACAGGCCGAGCGTCGCGGCCCGCAGTCCGGCGGCGTAGCCCCCGCTGCCTCCGCCGAGAATCACCAGGTCGTACGTCGTACCAGCGTCAGTCACAGGTTCCTCCGTGGGTCCGGTCGAGGCAGGCGGTCCCGGATCGCGGGCCCCGCCCGCCGCCATCCTTTCACCGATAACCGCCGGATCCACGCCCGGGCCGGTTCTGGCGTGCCGACCGCGACCGGGGTCAACCGTTATCCAGGATTCCGGCCCCGACTTGCACACATAGTGGACACTTGCGTCATGAAGTGGTTCGGTCGCCGGCGGAAGGCCGGAACGATGCGCCGGTCGGACAGCCCGGATCAGGCGCACCTGCGGGAGTTCGCTCAGAGCCGCCAGGGCGTCGAGGGCTTCGTGGAGCCCAAGACGGCGGTCACCGACTACACCTTGCTGCTGGTCGCGCTCGACGGCGAGTGGACCCGCCGCCGGGTCCCGTCGGTCAAGTGGGCGCACGATTTCGCGAACCGCCTCGGCATCCCGTCGTACGACGCGGCCGTGGTCGGCTACCCGCCCCGGATGCGCGAGTACAACGCCCGCATGAAGAAGAACGGCCGCTAAAGAACTGGTACCCGGGCCCGGACCGACGCGACCACGTCCGTGTCGACCGTCGCGTGCAGGATCCCGGCGGCGCCGTCCAGCCGCGCGTGCGTCTGCCCGAGCGGTCCGGTGAGGCTGCTCCGCCCGATCCCGAGCGGGTCGGTCCCCGTCGGCGGCACGTACGCCTGGTCGCAGGCCAGCAGGTACGCCTGCGCGTCCGCGGCCCGTGCCCGGGTGAGCAGGTCCCACTGTTCTTCCTTGCCCGGCCCCGCACCCCACGACGCCGGTACGACGACCAGCTCCGCCCCGAGCCGCCCGAGCTCCGTGAACTGGCCGGCGAACCGCAGGTCGTAGCAGGTCGCCAGCCCGACGGTCAGCCCGCGCCACCCGAAGCTGACCAGGCTGTTGCCCGGAGCAACCGTGTCGGACTCGCGCGACCCGAACGCGTCGTACAGATGGATCTTCCGGTACGTCGCCTCGACGCCCGGGCCGGTGGCGAGCAACGTGTTGTGCACGCGCCCGTCGTTGGCCGGCTCGAACAGTCCCGCGACCACGACGATCCCCAGGTCAGCGGCCACCTTCCGCAGCCCGGTCGCGAACGGGCCGTCGAGCGGTTCGGCCACGGTCGCGAGGTCGGTGCCGAAGCAGGCTGACGTGGCCTCGGGGAGCGCGACCAGCTCGGCTCCGGCGGCGGCCGCACGCCGTACTGCCTCGGTCGCCGTGGCGAGGTTGGCGACCGGATCGGGACCGGTGCTGAGCTGGGCCGCCGCCACGCGTAGGACTGTCATCAGGACCTCCGAGACTGTATACATGACGTATGCAATTGAGTGGGGATTCCGGCCGGGATCGCGCGTATCAGCACCTGCGGGCGGTCGTGCTGAGTGACCCGGCCGTGTCGGGGACGTTCATCAACGAGCAAGCGGTCGCGACCGAGGTGGGGATCTCGCGGACGCCGGTCCGGGAGGCGCTGCTGATGCTCGCCGCCGAGGACCTGGTGCAACTGGTCCCGCACCGCGGCGCGTTCGTGGCGCCGGTGCCGGGCCGGGAGATCGCGGAGATGATGCAGGCCCGCGGCGTGATCGAGTGCTGGGCCGCGACGACCGCGCTGGCCGCCGGGAACACCCCGGTCGACGCGATGTCCGCCGTCCTCGACCAGCAGCGAGCGATCGTCGGTGACGGCGACGCGAAGCAGTTCATCGAGCTGGACAGCCAGTTCCACGCGCTGCTGGTCGAGGCGGCCGGAAACTCGGTGCTCGGCCGGCTGTACGACAACCTGCGCGCCAAGCACGTCGTACTGGGTCTGGTTGCCCTGCAACGCAGTGCGACCAGAAGACAAGAGGTGGTCGCCGAGCATCAGGCGATCGTCGACGGTCTCGCGGCCGGCAAGCCCAACGTGGTCGAGAAGGCGATCCTCAGCCACCTGGACTCCACGGGCGCGCTGCTCATGCACGGCTGACAACCAGGTCCTGCGGCTCGTCCTGCACAGCCCGGCCGAGCCGCAGCCCGACCAGTGTGATCACACAAGCCACCACGATGTACGTCGCGATCGCGTAGCCGGAGCCTGTTGTCGCCAGGAAGTACGTGAACGCCAGCGGCGCCAGTGCACCACCGATGACGCCGGCGAACGTGTAGGCGAGCGAACTGCCCGTATAGCGCAGCCGTGCCGTGAACTGCTCCGACACGAAGGCTGCCTGCGGCCCGTACATAAGGGAATGGAACAGCAGCCCGATCACCACACCGGGCAGCAGGGTCGCCAGCGACGACGCCATGGCGAAGAACACCACACTCCAGACCGCCCCACCGACAGCACCGATCGCATAGACGGTACGACGTCCGTACCGGTCGGAAAGCCACCCGGCCAGCGGAATCAGCACGACCTGACAACCGGAGCCGACCAGTACGGCGGCAACGGCCTCGCCGCGGCTCATACCGAGGTCCTTGGTCGCATAAGTAAGGACGAAGACCGCAAACATCGCGTACAGCACGTCCGGCCCGACCCGTGCCAGGATCGCGGCGACCAGCGGCCGCGTCTCGTTCCGCAGTACCTCGGACACGGGCGCCGCAGGCCGCTCGCCACGTGCCTGCAGTTCGCGGAACACCGGTGTCTCCTCGAGCTTCGTCCGGATCAGCAGGCCGAAGGCAACCAGTACGGCGGACAGCAGGAACGCGACCCGCCAGCCCCAGCTCAGGAACGCGTCCTCGGACAGCACGCCGGCCAGCACGCCCAGCACTCCGTTGGCGAGCAGTGTCCCGAGCGGCGGCCCGACCTGCGCGGCGGACGCCCAGAAACCGCGCTGATCCGGCTTGCTGAACTCGCTGCTCAGCAGCACCGCCCCACCCCATTCGCCGCCCACGCCGACGCCCTGGGCGAACCGGAGCGCGACCAGCAGGGTCGGCGCGATCGCCCCGGCCTGGGCGTGGGTCGGCAGCAGGCCGATGCCGAACGTGGCGACGCCGATCAGCAGCAGTGTCGCGACCAGTACGCGCTTGCGGCCGATCACGTCGCCGAGCCGGCCGAAGAAGATGCCGCCGAGCGGCCGGGCGACGTACCCGACGGCGTACGTCGCGAACGCCTGCAGGGTCCCGGTGAGCGGATCGCTGCCCGGGAAGAAGAGGTCGCCGAAGACGAGCGCGGCGGCCGAGGAGTAGACGGCGAAGTCGTACCACTCCAGCGAGGTGCCGGACAGGCTCGCGGCGAACGCCTTCACGAGCCCGCGGCGGTCAGGGTCAGCAGTAGGCATCGGGGGTGGACCTCCAGATCGAATTGCTACATACTCGCTGTATACAACGTGTTCACGCAAGGCCTGAGGAGGAATCCATGCGATTCGAGCTACCGGACGGGACCGCACGGGAGGTCGCGGTGCGCTACGCACTGAACGCCGGGTACGCCGGCCGCGACACCGCGGAGGTCCGGCACCACGTCGACGAGCTCGCGGCCCTCGGCGTACCGGCGCCGAACCGGGTGCCGACGCTCTACCCGCTGTCCGCGTCCCTGGTCGGCCGTCCCGATTCCGTCCAGGTCGCGCACGGGCAGACGTCGGGAGAGGCGGAGTGGGCGCTGGTCGTCACGCCGGACGACTACCTGCTGACGGTCGCCTGCGACCACACCGACCGGGCGCTCGAGGTGCACGGTGTTGCCTGGAGCAAGCAGTCGGCGCCGGACGTGCTCGGCGACGTCGCGTGGCGGCTCGCGGAGGTGGAGGACGAGCTCGACAGGTTCACGCTGCGGGCCTGGGTCCGGCATGGGGAGCGTGAGGAGCTGATCCAGGACGGGACGCTCGGGCAGCTGCTGCCGCCGGCGTACTGGATCAAGGAGCTGGGGGAGCGGCTGGTGCCGGGCACCGTGTTGCTGAGCGGGACGATCCCGATGATCGCGGGGGTGGACCAGTTCGGTGACGGGTGGCGGGTGGAGCTGACGGATCCGCGCGGGGTGAGCAGCCGAATCGCGTACCGGGTCGAAGAGCTCGCGCCGGCCTGGGACTGAGATGAAGAACGAGCGGGAGTTCTTCCCGAGCGGTCGCGACGAGTGGGTGGATGCCGGCGGCGGCGTGGCGGAGCGGGTGCTGAGCCACGGGCCGGACGGGATGCTGACCAGGCTGGCCCGATGGGCGCCCGGGACGACGACGGATGCGGGGGTGATCCGGCACGAGTACGTCGAGGAGGTGTACCTGCTGGAGGGGGAGCTGACCGATCTCACCCTCCAGCAGACGTTCCGCGCCGGCGACTACGCGTGCCGGCCGCCGGGGATGCCGCACGGCCCGTACACCACCAGGACCGGCTGCACCATGCTGGAGATCCGCTACTGAGCTGAGGCGGCCAGCTCGATCAGGGTGCGGACGGCGTATCCGGTGCCGCCGTTCGGGGTGTAGCCGGCGGCGGCGCCGTCGTTGAAGGCCGGGCCGGCCACGTCCAGGTGCACCCAATCGATGCCGTCGGCAACGAAGTCGCCGAGGAACGCGGCCGCGGCCAGCGCGCCGCCCCACGGCTCGCCGGTGATGTTCGCCAGGTCGGCGACCTTCGAGTGCGACTTCAGCTTGTCCAGCATCTCGGCCGGGATCGGCAGCGGCCACATCGCCTCGCCGGACGCGACCGCCGCGTCCACCACCCGGTCCCGGGCGCTGTCGGTGTTCCCGAACGCACCGGCCACCTTGGTGCCCAGGGCAACGACACAGGCGCCGGTCAGGGTGGCCACGTCGACGATCAGGTCGGGCTCGTCCTCGGACGCCCGGACCAGCGCGTCGCCCAGCACCAGCCGGCCCTCGGCGTCGGTGTTCAGCACCTCGACGGTCTTGCCGCCGTACATCGTCAGTACGTCCGACGGCCGGGCCGCCGAACCCGACGGCATGTTCTCGGCCATCGCGGCGTACGTCGTCACCCGCACCGGCAGGCCGAGCCGCGCGATCGCGAGCGTGGCGCCGATCACCGCGGCCGCGCCGGCCATGTCGGACTTCATGCTCACCATGCCGGTCGACGTCTTCAGCGACAGGCCGCCCGAGTCGAACGTGATGCCCTTGCCGACGAACGCCAGGTGCGTCACCGGCTTCTTCGGCGTGTACGTCAGCCGGACCAGCCGCGGCGGGTTCGCTGAGCCCTGGCCGACGCCCAGGATGCCGCCGTACCCGCCCTTGGCGAGCGCCTTCTCGTCGAGCACCTCGACCTTGACGCCGTACTCCTTGCCGAGCCTGACCGCGTCCGCGGCGAACTCGACCGGGTGCAGGTCCGACGGCGGGGTGTTCACCCAGTCGCGCACCTGGGCGATGGACTCGGCGGTCACCTGCGCCCGCTCGAGCGCGGCCCTGGCGTCCTTGTTCCGCGCGAGGTCGGTGATCACGGTCAGGCTGCCCGGCGTCTCGTCCTTGTCCGACGACTTGTACGCCGTGAACGCGTAGCGGCCGAGCAGTGCGCCCTCGGCGACGGCCCGCACGCAGTCGGCGTCCGGCGTCGGCAGCGCGAACGCGACCGACTGGGTGGCCTTCGCGGCCCGCACGCCGGCGCCGGCCGCGGCCCGCAGGTCCTCGGTCTTCAGCGAACCGTCCGGCGCCGCGCCCAGACCGACCGCGATCAGCGTCGCCGACTTGCCCGGCTTGTTCATCGCGGGTCCGGGAACCTTGGTCACCTCGCCGGCCTTCCCGGTGGCACCGAGGCCGGTCAGCACCTCCACCAGCTTCCCGCCGTACGCGGCGTTCAGCGACTCGGTGCCGGCCGGCAGGGTGACGCCGCCGCCGAGTTTGACCACGCCGATGACCACGGCGTCGGTCTTGACGCCGGCGGCATCGGACTTGCTCAGGGTGATGGTGGTCACGAAATCCTCAGTCCTCCTTGACCAGGCACTCAGATGGCCGGTCGTGACGGTACGTGCAAGCTGCCACCGCATGCTACGCGTCGGGTAGTTTGCGCTCCATGACCCCGTCACCTGCACAGCCGACCGATGTGAAGAAGTCCCCGTTGCACGAGCGCCATCTGGCCCTCGGTGCGAAGTTCGCCGAGTTCGGCGGCTGGGAGATGCCCCTGGAGTACAGCGGCGTCGTGGCCGAGCACACCGCGGTGCGTACGTCGGTCGGTGTCTTCGACGTCAGCCACCTCGGCAAGGCCACGGTCAAGGGCCCGGGCGCCGCGGCGTACGTGAACGCGTGCCTGACCAACGACCTCGGCAAGATCGCGCCCGGTCAGGCGCAGTACACGCTGTGCTGCAACGAGCGCGGGGGAGTGGTCGACGACCTGATCGCGTACCTGCACGCCGACGACGACGTGTTCCTGATCCCGAACGCCGCCAACACCGCGGAGGTGGTCCGGCTGCTGCAGGCGGACGCGCCGGCCGGTGTCGAGGTCACCAACGTGCACGACGACTACGCGATCCTCGCGGTCCAGGGCGCCAACAGCGACGAGGTGGTCTCCGCCGTCGGCCTCCCGATCGGTCACGACTACATGGCTTTCGCGACGGCCGACTTCGGCGGTACGCCGGTTGTCGTCTGCCGGACCGGTTACACCGGGGAGCGCGGGTACGAGCTCGTCGTACCGAACGCCGCCGCGGTGGCGGTCTTCGACGCGCTGCTGAAGGCCGGCGAGCAGTACGGCATCGTCCCGGCCGGACTGGGCGCGCGGGACACGCTGCGGACCGAGATGGGCTACCCGCTGCACGGCCAGGACATCTCGCCGGACATCACGCCGGTCCAGGCCCGCTCCGGCTGGGCCGTCGGCTGGAAGAAGGAGCACTTCTGGGGCGACGCGGCCCTGCGCGCGGAGAAGGAACAGGGCCCGGCCCGCATCCTCCGCGGCCTGCGCGCGGCCGGCCGCGGTATTCCCCGTCCGCACATGACCGTTCTGGACCAATCGGGGGCAACTCTCGGCGAAGTGACTTCGGGCACGTTCTCTCCGACCTTGAAGAAAGGCGTTGCGTTGGCACTGCTCGACGCGGCGGTGAAAGAAGGCGACCAGGTGGCCGTCGACATCCGCGGCCGGCAGGAAATCTTCGACGTCGTGAAACCACCGTTCGTGACGGTGCACGTGCGTTAGAGGTCACTTGACACCCACTGCCACCGAACGCGTCAAATCGTCACCCTCCGTAAGAACCTGGCACAAAATGGCCACTGTCGGTACTGTGCCGACGCGTTTTGCGAAGGATTGACTGCAAAGGGTGACGAAACGGGGCAAATGTTCCGTTCGAGTACCCGTTCCGGTAACGATTTGTGCACTGGTGCCAGGCACCGCTGGTTTGGTGTCACAGTCTCAGGCAGGCTAGCGCGCGGTTGCGAGGTATTCGGGTGTCAAGGGGATTTGACGCGAGCCCGCCCAACAGCAAAGGCTCGGCACGCTATCCACCGATATGTGCCGGATCAACGGACCGAAATCCGGCCGACGAACTGACGGAGTGCGAATGAGTATTGGGTCGCCCGACTCGAGCGTAGGAGTCGAAGATCACCCGGCCTCGGCAGAGCCGGTCCGCACGGCGGCTACTCCGCACGGCAAGTCGCCGAGCCGGATCGCGTTCGACCGGCTGCGCAAGGACCGCGTCGCGGTGATCTGCGCGTCGGTGGTGCTGTTCTTCATCCTGATCGCGATCCTTGCTCCGTTGCTGGCCAAGCTCGAGGGCCAGGACTTCGGCACCTTCCACACCGACCTGGTCGACGAGTACGGCTACCCGACGATCGGGCTGAACGCCCAGCACTGGCTGGGCGTCGAGCCGAAGACCGGCCGGGACAACTTCGCCCGCTGGGTGTACGGCGCTCGCCCGTCGCTGATCATCGCGTTCCTCGCGACTGTGGTCGGCACCGCGATCGGCGTCGTGATGGGCCTGCTGGCCGGCTTCCTCGGCGGCTGGACCGACCGGGTCATCTCCTGGCTGATCGACTTCGTGCTGAGCCTGCCGTTCCTGCTGTTCGCGATCGCGCTGGTGCCGATCGTGGAGTCGATGCGCGGCGGCTCGTTCAACCTGACTCCGGACCAGCAGGCGTCGATCCGGTTCTACGTACTGATCTTCGTGCTCTCGTTCTTCGGCTGGGCCGGCCTGGCCCGGATCATCCGGGGTGAGGTGCTGTCGCTGCGCGAACGCGAGTTCGTGCTGGCCGCCAAGGCCATCGGCGTACCGACCTCGAAGGTCCTGTTCAAGGAACTGCTGCCGAACCTGGTGGCCCCGATCGTCATCTCGGCCTCCCTCGCGGTCCCGTCGTACGTGACCGCGGAAGCCGGTCTTTCCTTCCTCGGTGTCGGACTGGTCGAACCGATCCCCTCCTGGGGTCAGACGATCTCCGTCGCCACGAACTGGTTCAAGGCTGACCCGCTCTACCTCTGGCTGCCCGTGCTCGGGATCACCGCTCTGGTGCTCGCCCTCGCGCTGCTCGGAGACGCGGTCCGGGACGCCTTCGACCCCAAGACTCGCCGGTAGTTCGGCGATTGCCCCAGCGGCAGAAAAGGAGAAACCCGACCATGCAGTGGAAACGGATAACCGCAGTCGCGGCGACGGTCATGCTGGCCGCCGTGGCCTGTGGCAGCCCTTCCTCGAACAGCGGCAACAAGGGCGGCACCAACAACGTGGGGGGCGCCCAGGTCAAGGCAACCGACGCCACTGCGAAGGGCCCGGCCGCGGACGTCGACGGCGCGAAGAAGGGCGGTACCATCACCGTCCTGTCCGACGTGACGCCGGACACCTTCGACCCGACCGCGACGTACTACACCGACGGTAACCAGATCGAGAAGCTCTTCTTCCGGACGCTGACGCAGTACCGGCTGGACGGCCCGGACCACAAGCCGGTCCTGGTTCCGGACCTCGCGGAGGACCTCGGCACCAAGTCGGAGGACGGTCTCACCTGGACGTTCAAGCTGAAGCAGGGCATCAAGTACATGGACGGCTCGCCGGTCAAGGCAGCCGACTTCGCGTACGCGATCAAGCGCTCCTTCGCGCACGACCTGTACGACGCCGGACCGACGTACCAGCAGCAGTTCTTCCTGGACGGCGACAAGTACAAGGGCCCGTACGGCGCCGGCGCGGCCGCCGACTACAAGGGTGTCGAGACGCCGGACGACCACACCCTGGTCATCCACCTGGCGAAGAAGTTCGACGACCTGCCGTACTACGCCGCGTTCCCGATGTTCACGCCGATCCCGCAGGCGAAGGACACGCAGAAGAACTACGAGCAGAAGCCGATGACGACCGGCCCGTACCAGGTCGCGTCGTACCAGCCGGGCACCGAGCTCAAGCTGACGAAGAACCCGAACTGGGACCCGAACAGCGACCCGGTGCGGCACCAGTACGTCGACGGCTGGGACTTCAAGTTCGCCCAGGACACCATCAAGGTCCAGCGCCAGGTGCTCGCCAGCTCCGGTCCGGACGCGAACGCGGTGAACTACTCGAACCTCGACGTCTCGCTGCTGCCTGAGGTCAAGGACCAGTCGCAGCTCGTCAAGGGCCCGTCGCCGTGCACGATCATGTACACGATGGACACCCGGAAGATTCCGTTGGAGGTCCGCAAGCTGATCGCCAAGGCACACCCGTACGACGGGTGGCGCAAGGTGGCCGGCCTGAACCCGAGCGACGACCCGGCGGCCTCGACGATCCTGCCGCCGGCCGTGCCGGGCTTCGACAAGTACGAGCTGCCGGGCCTGAACGGTACCGGTAAGGGCGCCGAGGACGACGCGGTCGCCGCCGAGGTCAAGTCCGAGCTGGCCAAGCTGGGCAAGTCGAACTTCGAGCTCAGCTGGTACTACTCGATCGACGACAAGATCTCGACGCAGGTCACGCAGTTCCGCAAGCAGATGTTCGAGAAGGCGGGCTTCAAGGTCCGGGCGATCGGTGTCCCGAAGGCCAAGATCCGTACCTTCACCGGTGACCAGAACGCTCCGGTGAACATCGGCAAGACCCCGACCGGTTGGTGCTCCGACTGGCCGAGCGGCACCAGCTGGTTCCCGGTGCTGTTCAAGTCGGACGCGATCGGCCTGGGCAACAGCGTCGGCCAGCTGCAGGACAAGGCCCTCGACGCCGAGATCGACGCGGTCGCGGCGAAGGACCCCAACGACCAGCTGAAGGAATGGAAGAACGTCGACAAGGACATCCTGGAGAAGTACCTCCCGGTCCTGCCGCTGTACTACAGCCAGAGCGACATGCCGATCGGCACGAACATCGGGCACGCGATCAACGACCCGACACAGGGTCTGTTCGAGTTCACCTCGATGTTCCTGAAGCAGCCCTGATCCAAACCCGTTCTGAAGCAGTAGCGATCCACTGAACACCTGGGTGGTGGCCCGGCCACAAATAAGGGGACCCCCCCCGGCGGGGGGGGTAAAAAACCCGCGGGAAGTTGTGGGGGGCGCCCCCGGGGGCCGCCGGGAGGGGGGGGGAGGGCGGGATGTATCGCCGCAA
>NZ_JBHWKR010000010.1:0-231763 GCF_042730855.1 Kribbella sp. NPDC059898 | reverse complement strand
CACGGGGGGTGGCCCCCACCCATCGTGGCCGCCCCCCCACGCCGGTCGGTGAGGAGACAATCCCGTGCTCTATTTCGTGGCGCGCCGCCTGGTCAGCGCGCTGAGTGTCGTGCTCGCGACGTTGATCGCGACGTTCACGCTGTTCTTCGTCGCGCCGACGGACCCGGCCGGCGCGATCTGTGGTGACCGCAACTGCACGGCGCAGCGGTACCAGGAGATCAAGACCAACTTGCACCTGGACCAGCCGAAGGCGCAGCAGTTCGCGGAGTACACCGCGGGGATCTTCACCGGCCGTGACTTCACCACCTCCGGCGTCAAGCAGCACTGCGCGGCGCCGTGCCTCGGCTTCTCGTTCAAGAACGACCGGCCGGTCACCGACATGATCAAGACCCGGTTCCCGGTGACGCTGTCGCTGGTGCTCGGGTACGCCGTACTCGTGCTGACGATCGGCGTCTTCGTCGGGTCGATGGCGGCGAAGCGGCGCGGGACTCTCGGCGACCGGGCGCTGATGACCAGCACGCTGGTGATCAGCTCGGTGCCGTACTACATCGTGGCGCTGATGGTGGCGCTCTATCTGACCGTGCTCTATCCGATCCTGCCCCGGGGTGAGTGGACACCGCCCTCGGAGAATCCGGGCAAGTGGATAGCCGGTCTGCTGACACCGTGGCTGGTGCTCGGCGTCTACAACTGTGTCTCCTACGCGCGGTACGCCCGCGGCTCGATGGTCGAGACACTGAGCGAAGACTTCATCCGGACCGCACGCGCCAAGGGCCTGTCGGACCGGGTGGTGACCTACAAGCACGCGCTCCGGTCCGGGCTGATCCCGGTCGTGACGATCTTCGGTCTGGATGTCGCCGGCAGCCTCGGCGGCGCGATCTTCACCGAGCGGATCTTCGACCTGCCGGGGCTCGGCCAGCTGGTGCTGGACAGCTTGAACAACTACGACCTGCCGGTGATCATGGGCACCGTGCTGGTTGCCTCGGTGCTGATCGTGGTGATGAACCTGCTGGTCGACATCGGCTACAGCCTGATCGACCCGCGGGTGAGGCTCGCATGACCGCCGAGGAGCAGCAGACACCCGAAGACCGGAAGGACAGCATGGCCGAGGACGCAGCGACCCCGGCGGACGCTCCGGAGGCTGCTGAGGCCGCCAAGCGTGGTCCGTCGGTCGCCACCCGCGAGCGCCGGGTGGCGTCGATCAACCCGAGCGGCGAGACGCCGTACCTGGTGGTCGAGGACCTGGCCGTGAAGTTCCCGACCGCCGACGGACTGGTCAGCGCGGTGAACGGGCTGAGCTACTCGGTCCCACTCGGCCGGACGCTGGCGATCGTCGGCGAGTCCGGCTCCGGCAAGTCGGTGTCCAGCATGGCCGTGATGGGTCTGCACGACCGGAAGCGGACCCGGATCACCGGGTCGATCCGGGTCGGCGGCGACGAGATCGTCGGCCTGTCCGAGAACGACCTGATGAAGATCCGCGGCGACGCGGTGTCGATGGTCTTCCAGGACCCGCAGTCGTCGCTGCACCCGCTGTACACGATCGGCAACCAGCTGGTCGAGGCGTACCGGGTGCACCACAAGGTCTCCAAGGACGTCGCGAAGAAGCGCGCGCTGGAGATGCTCGACCTGGTCGGCATCCCGAACCCGCCGCGCCGGTTCAAGCAGTACCCGCACGAGTTCTCCGGCGGTATGCGGCAGCGCGCGATGATCGCGATGAGCCTGATCAACGACCCGAAGCTGGTGATCGCCGACGAGCCGACCACCGCGCTCGACGTCACCGTGCAGGCGCAGATCCTGGACCTGCTGAACAACCTGCAGAAGGAGTTCGGCTCCGCGATCGTGCTGATCACCCACGACCTGGGCGTGGTCGCCGAGATGGCCGACGACGTGCTGGTGATGTACGCCGGCCGCTGTGTCGAGTACGGCACCGCCGAGGACGTGCTGGCGAACCCGCGGATGCCGTACACCTGGGGCCTGCTCGAGTCGATCCCGACCGTGTCGGCGGCCAACGAGCGGCTGCGCCCGATCAAGGGCCTGCCGCCGAGCCTGCTGAACCTGCCGGACGGCTGCTCGTTCAACCCGCGCTGCCCGTACAAGGACCGCGTCAAGGGCGAGCTCTGTACGACGGAACTGCCGGAACTGCTGCCGGTCGACGGCGCCGGTGCGCACACGTCCCGTTGTCACCTGCACGACAAGGTCTCGGTGTACGAGACCGAGGTCGCGCCGAGACTGGGCTGACGAGGGGACTGAGGAGAGAGATGAGCGACGCAACCCTTTCCGACGTGGTCGGGAAGCCGGCCGCCGAGGGCGAGACCCTGCTGCAGGTCCGCGACCTGAAGATGCACTTCCCGATCAAGGAGGCCGCCGGCCTGGCCCGGACCAAGAAGGTCGTCCAGGCCGTCGACGGCGTCAGCTTCGAGCTGAAGGCCGGCGCCAGCCTGGGCCTGGTCGGCGAGTCCGGCTGCGGCAAGTCGACCACCGGCCGGATGATCACCCGGCTGCTGACCCCGACGTCCGGCGAGATCGTCTTCAAGGGCACCGACATCGCGAAGCTGAAGGAGCGGGACCTGCGCCCGTTCCGCCGGCAGCTGCAGATCGTCTTCCAGGACCCGTACAGCTCGCTGAACCCGCGGCAGACTGTCAGCAACATCATCAGTACGCCGCTGCGGGTGCACAAGCTGGTGCCGCGGAACAAGGAGCTCGAACGGGTCCAGGAGCTGCTGGAGCGGGTCGGCCTGAACCCCGAGCACCACAACCGGTACCCGAACGAGTTCTCCGGCGGCCAGCGGCAGCGGATCGGGATCGCCCGGGCGCTCGCCGTCGAGCCCGAGGTGATCATCGCCGACGAGCCGGTGTCCGCGCTGGACGTGTCGATCCAGGCCCAGGTGATGAACCTGCTCGAGGACCTGCGCCGCGACCTCGGGATCGCGTTCGTGTTCATCGCGCACGACCTCGGCGTGGTCCGGCACTTCTGTGACGAGGTCGCGGTGATGTACCTCGGCAAGATCGTCGAGCGGGGCAGCCGGGACCAGATCTACAACGCGCCGCAGCACCCGTACACCCAGGCGCTGCTGTCCGCGGCCCCGGACCTCGGCACGATCCGCGGCGTCCCGCCGAAGGAGCGGATCCGGCTGGTCGGCGACGTACCCTCGCCGATCGACCCGCCGAGCGGCTGCCGGTTCCGCACCCGGTGCTGGAAGGCGGAGGACATCTGCGCCACCCAGGAGCCGCTGCTGGAGATCAAGCCGCAGTCCTCCGAGGGCCACACGGCCGCCTGCCACTTCGCGGAGCCGAAGGTCGACCTGACCGCCGCCACCGCGTGATGTGCTGAGTAGGCCCCCGTCAATGGCGACGGGGGCCCACTCCTGTCTACTTACTTATGGGTCCAGACGTAGCCCATGAAGCCGTCCAGGTGCCAGCCGGCCTTCACGTACGCCGCGGCCTGGGCGGTGCGCATGACCCGCCAGCCGAGCCCGTTCTTCGACACCCGGTAGATCCGTGCGCGGTCCGAGGCGGCGGCGAGAGGGATCCGCCCGATGACACCCTCGTACACCCACTGACCCGAGGCGGCCAGCTTGTTGCGCTCGGCAGTGGAGATCGACAAGAGGTACGACGACCCGGACTTCACCCGGAGCCGGTACACCGGGACGGTGCCGCGGACCGCGGTGTTCGCGACGTAGCCGGGAACCTGGCCGGTGAACGTCCAGCCCCGCTTCTGCGCACTCAGGAACTCCACCTGGTTCGAGGTGTAGAAGTACCCCTTCGCACCGGCGGTGCGCATCTCGATCAGCTGCGTCCGGTACGACGTGGCCGTGACGGAGGTCGTCGCCGCACCCGCACTGTTCGCGACCGCGACACCACCGGCGACCAGCGCCGCGGTCGTCACGACGGCGCCCGCACCGAGCACCCGGGCGCGACGCGTCCCCGGAATCTTCCACTTCATCGTTGTCAAACCTTTCGATCCTGGTCGAATTAGATGCTTCAGGCAACTAGCCCGTCCAGGACGTTAACCCCGCAAGGGGGTCGGGCCGCCCAGAACCTGAGAAGGTTCTCCTGCTTACGCGCGGCCGTGGGCCTGGCGGCTCCGGCGGCTCAGCGAGTCGATGGTGACGGCGATCAGGAGGACGCCGGCGGTGACGATGTAGCGGACGTTCGAGTCGAGGCTGAGCAAGGCCAGGCCGTTGGAGATCGACATGATCACCAGCGCGCCGAGGAGTGCGGAGTACGCCGAGCCGCGGCCGCCGAACAGGCTGGTGCCGCCGATGACGGCGGCGGCGATCGCGTTCAGGTTGGTGTCCGTACCGCCGCTGGCCTGACCGACCGCGACCAGGCGGGCCGCGGCCAGGATGCCGCCGAGGGCCGCGAACGTCGAGCAGGCGGCGAACACCGACAGGTAGATCGCCCGGACGTTGATGCCGGCCCGGCGGGCGGCCTCGACGTTGCCGCCGACGGCGAAGACCGAGCGGCCCCAGCGGGTCCGGCGTACCGCGAAGTCGGCGACCACCACGAGCGCGAGGAACAGCAGGAACATCGAGGAGACGCCGCGGTCGCCGTTCAGGATCGCGACCGGGACGAGCAGGACGACGGCGAGGCCGGCTGCCTGGACGGCGATGAACGACGTCGGCGCCGCGGACAGCCCGGCCGCGAGGCGGGCCTTCCGGCTCCGCAGCCGGGTGAGCGTGCAGACCGCTACGACCACGACGACCAGCCCGTACGCGACGGCGGGGGAGAGGAAGCTGCGGGTGGCGAAGCCGACCAGCGCGGAGTCGTACGGCAGGTTGATCGTGCCGTCCTTGCCCAGCACCAGCAGCTGCAACCCGAGGAACCCGAGCAGCCCGGCGAGCGTGATGACGAAGCTCGGTACGCCGAACCGCGTGTACAGCAGGCCGTAGAACAGCCCGACCAGCACGCCGAGCACGATGCCGATCAGCAACGAGATCACGAGCGGCCAGCCCTTGTTGACGAACGTCACGCCGACGACGGCCGCCGCGAACCCGCTCACCGAACCGACGGACAGGTCGATCTCGCCGAGCAGCAGGACCAGCACGATGCCGAGCGCGATCACGCCGACCGAGGTGGTCTGCAACGTCAGGTTGACGAGGTTGCGGCTGGACAGGAACGAGCTGTTCGCGATCTGGAAGACCGCCCAGATGATGATCAGCCCGATCACCACCGGGACCGACCCGAGGTCGCCGGAGCGGAGCCGCGCGGTGAAGGCGCTGACCGCGCCGCTGATCCCGTGGCTCGCGATCAGCCGCTCGTCCTGCAGGTCGGCGGGCAGGTCCGCGGCCGACCGGTCGGCCGCTGGGGCCGCGCCGTCCGGCTCCGGCGTGTTCGCCGTACCGGTGCTGTCCTGGGGGCGGGTGCCCGATCCCTGGATGCTCATCTGGTGGGACCCTCCTCCGGGTTCCGGCGCATCGCGCGCGCGGAGACCGCGTTGTCTTCGGCGCCGGTGATCGCGGCGATGATGTCCTGCGTCCGGGTCTCGCTGACCACGAAGACGCCGTTGTTCCGGCCGAGCCGCAGGACCGCGACCCGGTCGGCGACCGCCATCACGTCGGCCATGTTGTGGCTGATCAGGATCACCGCGAGTCCGCGTTCGCGGAGCCGTTCGACCAGGTTGAGGACCTCGGCGGTCTGAGCTACGCCGAGGGCCGCGGTCGGTTCGTCCAGCATCACGACCTTGGGCCGGCCGAGCAGGCTGCGGGCGATCGCGACGGTCTGCCGCTGGCCGCCGGACAGGCTGGCGACCGGGATCCGGACCGACGGGATCTTCGCGGACAGCTGCCGGAGCAGCTCCCAGGACTGGCGTTCCATCTCGACTTCGTCGAGGGCGCCGGCGGACTGCAGCTCGCGGCCGAGGTACAGGTTCGCGACCACGTCGAGGTTGTCGCAGAGCGCCAGGTCCTGGAACACGGTGGCGATCCCGAGCTGCTGCGCCTCGGCCGGGCTGCCGACCCGGACCTGGCGGCCGTCGAAGACCATCGTCCCGTCGTCCGCGGTGTAGACGCCGGCGATGGTCTTGACCAGCGTGGACTTGCCGGCGCCGTTGTCGCCGACCAGCGCGAGTACCTCGCCGGCCCGGACGTCCAGCTCGATGTTCTTCAGTGCCTGGACGGCGCCGAAGCGCTTGGAGATCCCCTCCAGCCGCAGCACCGTACCGGCGCCGACGTCGAGGGGAGCCGGGGTAACAGTCACGCGATCAGCCTCCTGGGGCTTGGATTCCAGGCCATGATCCGGCGGTACGGCGGGGCGGAACAGGCTCTGCCGGTTACGGAACCTGAAAGACCGGCGTTGCCCCCGCACCTCACTACGGGGGCAACGCCGCGGGGCGGTCAGTTGGTGGAGAGTCCGGCGGCGGTGCAGGCCGCGGCGAACGACGCCGTACAGATGTCGGTGATCTTGTACAGGTTGTCCTTCACCACGGTGTCCTTGATGTTGGCCTTGGTCACCGCGACCGGGTCGAGAATCGTTGCCGGTACGCCGTTCTTGTCGGTGGTGGACTCCGCCTTGCCGCCGTTGGCCAGCGCCACCGCGCCCTTGGCGGCGGCCTCGGCCTCCGGCTTGACCGCCTTGTAGATGGTCATCGCCTGGTCGCCGGCGACGATCCGCTGGATCGCGGCCAGCTCCGAGTCCTGCCCGGTGACCGGCGGCAGCGGCTTCACGCCGCCACCCTTGAGCGCCGCGATCGCGCCGCCCGCGGTGCCGTCGTTGGCGGCGTACACACCGACGAGGCCGTTCTTGATCGCGCTCAGCTGGCCTTCCATCCAGGACTGCGCCTTGTCCGGGCTCCAGTCCGGTGTGTCGAACTCGGCGGCGATCTTGAAACCGCTCGAGTCCAGCACGCTGTGCGCGCCCTTCTTGAACTCGGCCGCGTTCGGGTCGGTCGGGGAGCCGTTGATCATCGCGATGTTGCCGGAGGTCTTGCCGGCCGCCTTGAGGGTGTCGACCAGGGTCTGCGCCTGCAGCTTGCCGACGGCCTCGTTCTCGAACGACACGTAGTAGTCGGCCTTGTCGATGAACCGGTCGTACGCGACCACCGGGACGTTCTGCGCCTTCGCGGAGGCGGCGACCGCGGCGGCGGCCTTGCCGTCGACCGGGTCCAGGACCAGCACGTTCGCGCCCTGGGTGAGCGCTGCCTCCGCCTGCTGCTGTTGCTTGGACGCGTCCTGGTCGGCGTTGCTGTAGATCAGCTCGCACTTCGCGCAGGCCGCCTTCAGTGCCTCGGTGAACAGCGGGCGGTCGAGGGCCTCGTACCGGGTGGTCTTCGACTCGGGCAGCAGCAGCGCGATCTTCTTGGCGTCGCCCTTGCTGCCGGAGTCGTTGGAGCCGCAGGCGACCAGTGAGGTGGCCAGGGCCGACACGGCGATGCCGAGGCCGACGAGACGGATTGCGGAGAGGGACATGTGGCGGCTCCTTGACGGGACAGGCCGATTTGGCCTGCCCCGCAGTCAAGCCGGGTCAGCCCTTGACGTCAAGACTTGAATTCAAGAAATGGAGATATTGGTGTGACTCAGCATCGACGCCCGGTGGATCGCGCCCACGATGTCGGCCTCGTCGCCGAGCTCGGCGGGCCGCAGTTCGACGGTCGCCGCGGCGCTCGGGATCGCGCACCGGTCGAGTGCCTCGCGGAGCGGGCCGAGGATCAGGTCGCCGGCCTCGGCGAGCAGGCCGCCGACCACGATCGCCTCCGGGTTCAGCAGGTTCACCACGCCGGCCACCGCGACACCGACCCGGCGGCCGGCGTCCTCGATCACCCGGCGGCAGCCCGCGTCGCCGGCCGCCGCGCGGTGCACGATGTCCTTCAGCCGCAGCGGTCCGTGGGAGGCGGCGAGGCTGCTGATCAGTGCGCGAGATCCGACGAACGTGTCCAGGCAGCCGCGGTTCCCGCACCGGCAGATCGGGCCGTTCTCGTCGATCGTGACGTGGCCGATCTCGCCCGCCGTACCGGCCGAGCCGCGGTACACCTCGCCGTCGATCACCAGCCCCGCGCCCACGCCGTACGAGAACTTCAGGTAGCAGCCGTTCCGGACGCCGCGCAGCCCGCCGGCTCGGAGTTCGCCGAGGGCCGCCAGGTTGGCGGTGTTGTCGAGCGCGACCGGGGCCCGCAGGTACGCCGACATCGCGTCGGTGACGTTCACGCCGCGCCAGCCGGGGAGGACGGCGTCCGACCCGGCCTCGCCGCTGACCGCGTCCACCGGCATCGGCAGCCCGAACCCGATCGCGGAGATGTCCTCGACGCCGGAGCTGACCGTCTCGGCCAGGTCGGCGAGCAGCCGGGCGGCGCGCTCCATGCCCTCGTCGGCGACGTGGTCGGCCTGCAGCGGCATCAGCTGCTGGGCGAGGATCTCGCGGGAACCGTTGGCGACCGCGACCCGGACGTCGCGCTCGCCGAACGCGACGCCGGCCAGCAGGCCGCCGCCGGACGCGAGCGACACCAGGACGGCGCGGCGGCCGTTGCGGATGCTGCGGGACAGTCCGACCATGCCGGCCTGGTCGAGCTCCTTCACCATGTTCGACACGGTGGCCGCGGAGAGACCGGAGGCGGCCGCGATCTCGACCTGGGTGAGCGGGCCGTGCTGCCGGACGACACCGAGAACGCGCGCACGGTTGGCTTCGCGCAGCGAAGCCTGCGACCCCGGAGCTGGGCGGGTTGCGTTCATTACATAAAGATAACGGATCGCGGGGCGTACCCGGCCGCCCACCGGTCGTGAACCATGAACATCAGTCGCAACCTCGCCGTCACTACCCCACTTGATCGTTCCATCGGCGACAGTAGACCACCGCGGGGACAGCGTGGTGGAGGTGAGCGCTCACACGGTCAGGGCAAGCGTTACGAGGGCTACGGGGAGGGCCAGTTCGACGGTTGCGCCGAGTACGTCGCCGGTGGTCCCGCCGAGCTTCTTGGTCGCCTGGCGGCCAGTGAGAAAGCTGGTGGCGACGGCGAGGAGTACGGCGGCTGCGGCGCCGGTCAACTGCCCGATGCTCGTGGTGTGGAGCCAGGTGAGGGCGATGGTTGCTGCGAGGGTGAGAGCTGTTACGAGGGTCGCGGTGGTGGGGCGGACGGTGGCCGCGACGACGGTGCCGAGGCCGTCGGGGCGGGCGGCCGGGATCGACGTACGGCAGGACCAGGGGAGGGTCAGGCGGCTCGCGACGGTGGCGATCAGGACCGCCTGCCAGCCGAAGCCCGCCTGGACGCACGCCGTCAGCGCGGCGACGTCGAGCAGCAGTACGCCGACGATCGCGACCACGCCGAACGGGCCGATGTCGCTCTGCTTCATGATCCGCAACATCGTCTCGCGATCCCGCCGCGACCCGAGCGCGTCCGCGAAGTCCGCCAGCCCATCCAGATGCAACCCACCGGACAACCCGGCCACCACCAGCACCCCGACCACCGCCGCCAACATCCCCGCCCCCGGCGGCACGAGCTGCACCAACGCAACCACCCCAGCCGCAACCCCACCCACCACCACACCAACCCCAGGCGCCAACCCCATCGCCCACCCACCCACCACCCGATCCACCCGCCCCGGAACCCCGGCGGGAAGAACGGTCAAGGTCCCGAACGAAAGCCGCAGCCCATCGCTCAAAGTACTCATGTGAGCGGCATTGTGCGGCCGGCGATGGTCCAGAGGACTTGGTCGGAGGCTAGGGAGATGGTGGTGTTGAGGCGGCCCATCAGGTCGCGGAAGAGGCGGGTGGCGGGGTCGGCGGGGACTATGCCGGAGCCCACGTCGTTGCTGACAGCAACTACGCGGCGCGGGGTCGACGACCAGGCGCCGGCGAGGCGGGCCATCTGTTGTTCGACGAGGTCCGCACGGCCGAGGCTGTCCCAGACCTGCAGCGCGTCCATCGTGCGGGAGAGCCACAGCGTCAGGCAGTCGATCAGCAACGGTGGGCCCGGGGTTTCGAGCAGCGGCACGAGGTCGATCGTCTCCGCGAGCCCCCACGACGCGGGCCGCCGTGACCGGTGCTTCGCCACCCGTTCGGCCCACTCGGCGCTCCCGGCGTCGTTGCCGCCGGTGGCGACGTACACGACGTCCGGTACGTCGGCCAGCAGCCGCTCGGCCGCGACCGACTTGCCCGACCGCGCCCCTCCGAGTACCAACGTCCGATCAGCCATCCGTCCTCCCCGGTTCGAAAACCACCGGCGTCTCGAACGCCGCCTTGCGGGCCGTCCGCCGGAACGCGTTCAGGATCGGCCGCCCGAGGACGAGCACCAGCACCGCGCACAGGATCCCGCGCGGAATGTCCCACCCGAGCGACGTCGCCACCACGAACAGGAAGTAGCGGTGCAGGTTCTCGGCCAGCGCGTCACCCGGGACGAACGAGAAGTCGCTCCCGAACGTCGCGTACGGCCAGAACCACAGGTTCATGATGATCCCGTACAGCACCCCGGACACCAGCGAGTACGCCGCGAGCAGCAGCAGTTCGAGCCGCCCGCCGAGCCGCGGCAGCAACCCGGCCAGGCACCCGACCCACGCGCACGCGAACATCTGGAACGGCATCCACGGCCCGACCCCGCCGCTGATCAGCGCCCCGCCCAGCAACGACACCGCGCCCAGCACGAACCCGAACCCGGCGCCGAACGCCCGCCCGGCCAGCACCAGCAGGAAGAACCCGGGCTCGAGCCCCGCCGTACCAGGGCCGAGCGCCCGCAGCGCCGCGCCGACCGCCGCGAGCATGCCGACCAGCGAGATCACCTTGGCGTCGATCCCCGACTCGGACAGCTCCGCGAGGACGACGGCCACCAGCAACGGCAGCAGCAACACGAACAGCCACGGGGCGTCCGTGGTGTGACCGATCGCCGACGCACCCGCCTGCGCGGTCCGGAAGAACAGCGGCCAGGCGAACGCCAGTACGCCGACAAGTGAGGCGACCAGCAACGCGACCGTACTGCGCGGCTTCAGCCGGATCAGGTTCATGAGGCTCGATCCAGCGCGTCAGCGACCTCGCCGACGGTCAGGAACGGCAACGGTGCAAGGATCTTCGCGACCTGCGGCGCGAACGCCGGCGACCCCGCGATCACCTCGGCCGTCGGGCCGTCGCTGACCAGCTCACCCTCGGCCAGCACCATCACCCGGGTCGCGACCTCGGCCACCATCTCCACGTCGTGCGTCGACAGCACGACCGCATGCCCAGCCGCCGCCAGCTCGCGCAGGATTGCCACCAGCCGCCGCTTGGCCCCGTAATCGAGTCCACGCGTCGGCTCGTCCAGCAACAGCAGCGGCGGAGCACCGCACAGTACGACGGCCAGCGCCAAGCACAGCCGTTGTCCCTCGGACAGGTCACGTGGGTGCACGTCCAACGCCACATCCGGCGCCAGCCGCTCCAGCAACGCCCGGCAGCTACCTGCACGCACCTTGAAGTCCGAGTCCGCGCTGGCGCACTCGTCCGCGACCGTGGCGGCGTACAGCAGGTCAGCCGGCTCCTGCGGGACCAGGCCGACCGCCTTGACCAGTTGCTTCGGCTTGGTACGTCGTGGGTCCGTCCCGGCGGCAACCGCCGTACCGGAGCGGGCTGGGACGATGCCTACGAGCGCGTTGAGCAGTGTGGATTTGCCTGCGCCGTTGCGGCCCATCAACGCGACAACCTCGCCGGCCCTGACGCTGACGGAGACGCCACGCAGTGCGGTGACGGCGCCGTAGCCCACCACGAGGTCCTTGCAGTGGGCAAGCTCCGCCCCCAACGGTCCCGCAGTACGCGACGGGGGAGAGACGAGGTGGGACCGCAGGGTGGCTGCGGCGCGGCGTGCGTCTCGTACGGACAGGGGGAGCGGTGACCAACCAGCCAGCCGGCCTAGCTCCACCACGGGTGGTGCAACGGGTGCGGTCACCATGCGCTCCGCGGGCAGTCCGGTAGACACTGCAGCAGCCCCACCCGGTACTTCGATCACACGGTCGGCGTACTGGATCACGCGCTCCAGCCGGTGCTCGGCCATCACCACGGTGACGCCCAGGTCGTGGACGAGCCGTTGGAGCGCAGCCAGCACCTCCTCGGCAGCCTGCGGGTCCAGTGCCGACGTGGGCTCGTCCAGCACCAGTACGGCGGGATGCGACGTCAGGGCCGCACCGATAGCGGTCCGTTGCCGCTGGCCGCCCGACAACGACGTGAGCGCCCGGTCCCGTACGTCGGCCAGCCCCAGCAGGTCGAGCGTCTCCTCGACCCGGCGGCGCATCACGTCCGGCGGAACGCCCAGCGACTCCATGCTGTACACGAGCTCGTCCTCGACCGTGTCGGTGACGAACCCGGCCATCGGGTCCTGCCCGACCATCCCGACCACGTCCGCGAGGTCCCGCGGCCGGTACTCGCGAGTGTCCCGCCCGGACACCAGCACGCGCCCGGCGAGCGTGCCGCCGGTGAAGTGCGGCACCAGCCCGTTGATTGCCCGCAGCAACGTGGACTTGCCGGAGCCGGTCCGCCCGATCACCAACGCCAGCTCGCCCTCCGGCACCGTGAAGCTCACGTCCCGCAAGGCCGGCTCACGCGCACCGTCGTACGTCACGCTCACCCGGTCGAACTCGATCATGCGGCGCCCTTCTTCAACGGTGGCGCTGCGAGTGCGGGCACCAGCCCGATCAGTACGCCGACAACCGGCAGCACGGGTACCGGTGGGACCACCAACGGCCCTGCCAGCAGCAGGCCGTCCACACCACGTACCGCTGCGGTCACCATGGCACCGGCGGCGACGGCACCGGCCGCCACCACCAGCCACTCGGGCAATGCCCACGGATCCGGCCGGTACCGCGTCCTACTGACCCGCTGGCGTCCTACGGCCATGGCTGCGACCGCCAGGAGTACGCCGACCACCAGCGCGCCTGCTGCGAGTGGAAACGCCATGGAGTCGGTCAGCAACGCGTAGACACCAAGCAGGATCCCAAGCAGACCCAACAGCACACACAACGCTGTGAGGCGACGCTGACCACGAGAAGCCTGCGCCGTACGGCCGTACCCGCGGGAGTCCATCGCCGCCGCCAGCTCCACAGAACGGTCCAGTGCGCCCTCCAGGACCGGCATGGCCGTCGTACGGAAGGAAGCACGCGTACGGCCGCGCAGCCGGCGGGCACCGCGGATACGGCGGCCGTCCGTCACCAACTGTGGTGCGAAAGTCAGCGCCACGACACAGGCGACGCCCATCTCGTACAGGGCTCCTGGCAACGACTTCAGCAACCGCCGTGGGCTGGCCAGTGCGTTGGCCGCGCCCACGCAGCACAGCATCACGGCCAGTTGCCCACCGTCGTACAGCGCGGTGATGAGTGCCTCGGCCGTCACCTGACCGCCGAGCTTGACCCCGGCAGCCCACTCCGGCAACGGGACCTGCGGGAGTGTGAACAGCACCGTGTTGCCCTGGGAGCGGGTCGACAGCAACGCCTGCAGGACCACGCGGATCGCAATCACCAACAGCCCCAGCTTGAGGAACGCCGTGAAGCTGTGTGCCCACGGCGCATCGCTGCGACGCGCAGCCACGACAAAACCGGTGACCGCGAGGATAAGAACCAGCAGGACCGGGTTACGCGTCCTGCTGGCAGCTACCGCCATGCAGAGCGCCCACAACCACCAGGCCCCCGGGTGGAGTGCCCGGGGGAGTGTGAGGTGGTGGACGGCGCGCATCTACTTCGCTGCGGTACGCCGACGGTTGATGAGCAACCCGCCACCGGCCAGGAGCACGACCACGACGATCGCGATGATGATGCCCGTCCACGGCGTACCGCTGCTGCTGTCCGAGGCCGGCGAGGCCGGGGCGGCGGTCGAGCCGACGGCGGACTTGAGCTCCAGCGTCACCGGGGTGTCGGTGGCCGGGACCTTGATGTTCTTCACCTGGTCGCCGCAGCCCTTCGCCGGGTACCCGTTGATCCCGCAGGTCAGGCCCTTCTCGATCCGTTCGGGCCCGGTCGCGGCCAGGATCTGCGCACCGGTCGAGGCCGTGGCGGTCACCACGCACGTCCCGGTGGCCTGGCCGGGGGTCTCACCGGAGACTGCGTCCTCGGGCGTACCCGGGTCGACGACCAGGGCCACGCGCTTCTTGCCGCTTTCGGTCGGGGTCTTGCCGCAGATCGCGGCGAAGTCGCCTGCGGCTCGCGGCACGCGGGGCTTGGCGCCGCCGACGGCGAACCGCCAGCCCTCGACCGCCCCGTCGGCGGGAACGGTGGCGTCGGCGCCCTTCTGTGAGAAGGCCCACTGGCCTGCTGTCCACTGGTAATAGCCCCAGAACCGGTAGCCGTCCTCGGCTCGGGCGCTGGTGGCAACGGTCCCAGCCAGCAGGAGACCCGCCAGCAGGCTGAGGACCAGTCGGAGGGTCCGGCGATGTGCAGTCATGGTGATTCCTCGGTCGGGCCGCAGCCCGGTGGAGGAGGTCCCGCCTGCACCGGCAGGGTAGGGGCTCCACCCGCGGACCACGGCGGGTAGTCGAGCCTGACCGCCTGCGTCACAGTGTTCCGGCTTGCCACCAGGTCCGGTGGCCTACGGTTGCGGGTCAGCGCCGGACTTGGACCGGCTTCCCTGTGACGCAGGCGTGTGGTTCGTGCGAATCCTACTCTGCTGCTATTCGGCGGACGAGAGGCTCATCGGGCCGTACACCTCGCGGCCGTCCTCCAGCAGGAACACCTGCCCGACGCCGCGGTCGGCCAGGTCCCGCCAGGTCTCGCCCAGCCAGCTCTCGGCGTCGCCCTGGGCCGAGAACTCCGCGCCGCCGACCTCACCCGGGTCGACCAGCGCGCCGGTCGCGGTCTCGAACCGCCAGCTCCAGCTCATGAGTTCGGCCGCTTCTGCGGGGCGTTCTGCGCGGTCTTCGCCGGATCCTTCTCGACGATGTGGCCGAGCACCTCGTCGATCCGCTTCAGCAGGCCATCGTCGAGCGTCACGCCGGAGGCCTTGACGTTCTCGGTGACCTGCTCGGGCCGGGAGGCGCCGATGATCGCGGAGGCGACGTTCGGGTTCTGCAGCACCCAGGCGATCGCCAGCTGGGACAGCGACAGGTCGACCTCGGCCGCCAGCGGCTTCAGCTCCTGAACCCTGGTCAGTACGTCGTCGGTGAGGAACCGCTTGATGAAGTTCGACCCGTTCGCGTCGGTGGCCCGGGAGCCCTCCGGCGGCTGCTGGCCGGGCAGGTACTTGCCGGTCAGCACGCCCTGCGCGATCGGCGAGAAGACCACCTGGCTGATACCGAGCTCCTCGGACGCCGGCACTACCTCGCCCTCGATGACTCGCCACAGCATGCTGTACTGCGGCTGGTTCGAGACGAACGGGAGGCGCAGCTCGCGGGCCAGCCGGTGGCCCTCCTGGAGCTGCTCCGCGGTCCACTCCGAGACCCCGATGTACAGCGCCTTGCCCTGCCGGACGACGTCGGCGAACGCCTCCATCGTCTCCTCGAGCGGCGTCTCGGTGTCGTACCGGTGCGCCTGGTAGAGGTCGACATAGTCGGTGCCGAGCCGTTTCAGCGAGCCGTTGATCGACTCGTGGATGTGCTTGCGGGACAGGCCGGTGTCGTTCGGGCCCATCGGACCGGTCGGCCAGTACACCTTGGTGAAGATCTCCAGCGACTCGCGGCGCTCGCCGGCCAGCGCCTCGCCGAGCACCGACTCGGCCTTGGTGTTGGCGTAGGTGTCGGCGGTGTCGAACGTCGTGATGCCGGCCTCCAGGGCGGCCCGGACGCAGGCCTTGGCCTGCTCGTTCTCCACCTGTGAGCCGTGCGTCAGCCAGTTGCCGTACGAGATCTCGCTGACCTTGAGACCACTGTTGCCCAGATAGCGGAAGTCCATACCCAGACCCTACTTGCCGCGGCTCAGGACGGCTTCTCGCCGCGCTTCACCATCGGCTTGGGCAGCCGCCAGCGGCGCATCTGCATGGTCCGCCGCACGGCGTAGAAGCCGATCCCCTTGAGGGGCTCCTTCGGGAACTTGATCCTGATCTGCTTCTTCAGCCCCGCCGTCAGCAGGAACCAGTCGGCGGCGATCAGCAGGATCATGAACAGGAACAGCAGGTTCACCAGCCCGGCCAGCCACGGGAACTGCGGCGAGAACACCACGCCGACCAGCGACACCACCAGCAGGATCGGCAGCGCGAACTCCATCACCGAGTACCGGGCGTCGACGTAGTCCCGGGCGAACCGCCGGACCGGGCCCTTGTCGGCGGCCGGCAGGTACCGGTCGTCGCCGGTCTGCATGGCCTGCTGCATCTTGGCCCGCTCGGTGCGCATCTTCTCCCGCCGGATGGAGGAGGCCTCCTTGCGGTTGCGCGGCTTCTTGAACGACGCCTTCCGGGCCGCCTCCGCGTCCTTGCGGCTCGGCGTCGGCCGCCCCTTGCCGCCCGGCTTGCCCTGGGGCGCGGCGGGTACGGTGGTAGCTGTCTCAGACTTGGTACGACGGAACACGGGGTCAGAACCTCATTCGCAGGGCAGGTCGCGACTCGGGGTGGTCCCCGGACCTCACGACTACTTTATCCGGGCCGGTCCTGATGGTCTGGTGACCCATAGGGACATAGGGTGGACGATACGCACGCCGGGTCGTCAGGCCGGCACAGAAGGGGTACGGATATCGATGAGCATCTTCAGGCGGATGTCGACGATCTTCAAGGCCAAGGCGAACTCCGCCCTGGACAAGGCCGAGGATCCTCGCGAAACCCTTGACTACTCGTATCAGAAGCAGCTGGAGCTGCTGCAGAAGGTACGCCGCGGCGTGGCCGACGTGGCCACCAGCCGCAAGCGGGTGGAGTTGCAGGCCTCCCAGTTGCAGTCGCAGTCGTCGAAGCTCCAGGAGCAGGCACAGAAGGCGCTCTCGATGGGCCGCGAGGACCTGGCCCGGGAGGCCCTGACCCGCAAGTCCGGGCTGCAGGGTCAGATCGACGACCTGCAGACCCAGCACGCGCAGTTGCAGGGTGAGGAGGAGAAGCTCACGCTCGCCTCCCAGCGGCTGCAGGCCAAGGTCGAGTCGTTCCGGACCCGCAAGGAGACCATCAAGGCCACCTACACCGCGGCCGAGGCGCAGACCCGGATCAACGAGGCGTTCTCCGGCATCTCCGAGGAGATGAGCGACGTCGGCCTGGCGGTGCAGCGGGCCGAGGACAAGACCCAGCAGATGCAGGCCCGCGCCGGTGCGATCGACGAACTGCTCGCCTCCGGCGCGCTGGACGACGCCAGCGGCAGCAGCAAGGACAGCATCAGCCTGGAGCTGGACCGGATGTCGTCCGGCTCCGACGTGGAGAACGAGCTGGCCGCGATGAAGGCCCAGCTCTCCGGCGGCGGCGCGCCGAAGGAGATCTCCGGTGAGGGTCAGCAGGCCGCCCAGCCAGTGCAGCAGCCGGCCGCCGAGCCGGCGCGACCTCAGGACGGAGATGTTCGGTGATCGTTCGCATCATGGGTGAAGGTCAGTGGCGACTGGCCGACGAGAAGCTGGACGCGCTCAACGCGGTCGACGGCGACCTGGAGAAGGCCGTGTCGTCCGGGGACGAGGCGGCGTACCAGACCGCTTTCGCGGCCCTGCTGGACTTCGTCCGCTCCGGTGAGAAGGTGCCGGACGACGAGCTGCACGACTCCGACGCGATCCTGCCGCCGTCGGACAGTTCGCTCGCCGAGATGCGCGAGCTGATCAGCGGCGACGGCCTGATCGCCGGCTGAGACCCTTCGAGGCCGGCGCCCCGACCCGGCGAACTGGTCACTTGAAGTAGTCGTTTGAGACCTCCGGGAACCCGAAACAGGGTTCCCGGAGGTCTTTGCTTTACGGAACCTGGGAGTCGGATTGCTCGCCGGTAAACACTCGCGTCCGATGCTGTTTTCCGCCGCGACCTCGTAGTACTCTCTGGTTCACGCCGTTGTGGGGGCGGCGTTGGACGAAGTCCGTGACGGGGTGTGGGTTGGTCACGGGGTTCGGTTTTTCACCTGTGGGGGGTGACTGTGCGTGACTGAATTTGTCATGTCCGAGGGGTTGGCCGATCCGGCTGACTTACGGCCGGCGCCGTCGGGGGAACGACGTCGGCCGGTCTGGGTGGTTCCGGACGAAGGACCGGCGGTGGTGCCGCGCGCGGCACGGTTCACCGAGGCGCGCTGGGTCGCGAAGTACCGGTGGGCAGCGCTCGCCGGCGACCTGGTAGCCGCGCTGTTCGGTGTCTCGCTGGCGCTTGTCGTCCGGTTCGGGGCCCAGATCGACTTCGGCTACATCGTGCTCGGAGCCGCGTTGCCGGTCGCGTGGCTGGTCTGCGTCGCGCTGGAGCGGGGTTATGAGACCCGCTACTTCGGCACCGGACCGGAGGAGTTCCGGTCGATCATCCGGGCCGCCGTCGCGCTGACCGCGGTGGTCGCCGTGACGTCGTACGCGACCAAGAGCCAGGTGGCTCGCGGGTTCGTCGTACTGGCCGTGCCGATGACGTGTCTGGCGGCGATGTTCGCCCGCTGGGTGCTGCACCGGCAGATCTCGAAGCGCCGGATCGCCGGCCGCTGCATGCGCCGGGTACTCGTTGTCGGGCGCAACGACCAGGTGACCACGCTGCACCGGCACCTGGAGGAGCGGAAGACCGACGGGTACGTCGTGGTGGCGAGCTGCCTGCCGCGCGGCGACCTGCCGGACGAGCCCG
This sequence comes from Kribbella sp. NPDC059898, assembly GCF_042730855.1. Classification (NCBI taxonomy): domain Bacteria; kingdom Bacillati; phylum Actinomycetota; class Actinomycetes; order Propionibacteriales; family Kribbellaceae; genus Kribbella; species Kribbella sp. NPDC059898. Next base: position 213,202 of record NZ_JBHWKR010000010.1, on the reverse strand, counting down.
GTCCGGAACGCCTGGGCCATGCCGAGATGGACATCCTGAAGGCCGTCGACGAGTGGGACGTCGAGGTGGTCGCGGTGGCCGCCGACCCGGAGCTCACCGGGCACTCGCTGCGGAAGTTGTCCTGGGCACTGGAACGGCGCGGCGTCGAGCTGATCGTGTCGCCGGGCATCGTCGAGGTGGCCGGTCCGCGGATCTCGATCCGGCCGGTCGCCGGGCTGTCGCTGCTGCACCTCGAGCGGCCGTCGGTGAGCGGCGGGCCGCACGTGCTGAAGAACATCTTCGACCGGGTGGTCGGCTGCCTGCTGATGCTGGCCCTGCTGCCGCTCCTGCTGGTGACGGCGGTCCTGGTGAAGGTCACCAGCCGCGGTCCGGTGCTGTTCCGGCAGACCCGGGTCGGCCGCGGCGGCGAGCAGTTCCGGATGCTGAAGTTCCGCACGATGGTGGCCGACGCCGAGGAACGCAAGGCCGAGCTGCAGGTGCTGAACGAGGGCAACGGGATCCTGTTCAAGCTCCGCGACGATCCTCGGGTGACGAGGATCGGGCGCTATCTGCGGAGGTTCTCGGTCGACGAGCTGCCGCAGCTGGTGAACGTGCTCCGCGGCGACATGTCGCTGGTCGGCCCGCGTCCGCCGCTGCCCGCCGAGGTGGCGCAGTACCAGCTCGACGACGCGCGCCGGATGCTTGTGAAGCCGGGCCTGACCGGCCTCTGGCAGGTCAGCGGCCGCAGCGACCTGACCTGGGAAGAGTCCATGCGGCTCGACCTGCGGTACGCCGACAACTGGTCGATCGCGCTGGATCTGCTGATCCTGTGGAAGACCGCCCGCGCCGTTCTGGGGAGTGACGGTGCTTACTAGGGACTTCGATCAGGCCACGGTGGTCGAGGCCGCGGCCGGGGACCAGGGTGCCTGGAGCCGGCTGGTCGACCACTACGCGCGGCTCGTCTGGGCCGTGACCCGCAGCTTCCGGCTGACCGACAGCGACGCCGCCGACGTGTCGCAGATGGTCTGGCTGCGGTTGCTCGAACACATCGATCGCGTCGACCCGGCCCGGGTCGGCGCCTGGCTGGTCGTCACCACGCGCCGGGAATGCCTGCGGGTACTGGCGTTCCGCAAGCGCGTGCTGCTGACCTACGAGTCGACGGCGTTCGAGGGGGTGGCCGGCGACCAGCCCGAACCGGACGCCGGCCTGCTCGCGGGCGAGCGCGCCGACGACGTACGGCGGGCACTGGAAAGCCTGCCGGACCGGTGGCAGCAGTTGCTCGGCATGCTGATGGCCGACCCGCCGGCGCCGTACGCCGAGATCTCCGCGACGATCGGGATCCCGATCGGCAGCATCGGCCCGATCCGCGGCCGGTGCCTGGACAAGCTCCGGCTGCTGCTTGCCTCCTGAGGCAGCAGACCCGGTCCGGACCGCTACACGGTCAGAGCATGACCCAGGCGGTCCGGACCGGCCTTTGGGTACCGGCGGGCCACCGCAGCAGGAAACTGACCAGCCGGGTGGCCTCGTCGCCGCAGGCTTCCACCACGATCGGCCCGGCGGGTAATACCCGCAGCTCCACGCCCAGCTCGGTCCGTTCGACGTCGAGCGTGACGCCGTACCCGGCGAACCGCAGCCGCCGTACGCCCTCGCTTCCGGGCGCGTCGATGAGGCTGTCGAAGACCAGGTCGAGGACGTCGACGTCACGGTCGCGGCGGCTGAAGGCGGCGTACCCGATGCAGCGGAGCAGTGCGATCTGCTCGCCGGCGGCCCGCTCCGTCATGGTCATCGCTCCCCGAGGACCTTGACCACGCTGTCCTGGTCCTGCCCGTACGGCGCTCCCTGCCAAGCGGCCCAGTTCACCCGGTTGCCCTGCTCGTGGACGATGAAGTTCCACGGGCCGGCGTAGGTGTTGTTGAAGAACCGGTTGCCCTGGTGGTAGGTGATCGCGTCCTGCACGGTGGACTTCTGGTACGGCGACCAGGTGGGATACGTGCCCCAGTTGGAGAACAGGCCGTTGAAGCCGCAGCCGCTGCTGAAGCCGCAGGTGGGCGAGACCTTGTCGGGGGTCAGGGTGAACACGTTGTCGTGCACTCGCACGTTCTGGGTCTTCCAGCGGCAGTCGCCCAGGTACGGCTGGTTGCGGATGGTGGCGGCGGTGCAGGTCTTCGCGGTCACGACGGACGGGTTCACCAGGGTGCCCACGCCGGTGCTGGTGTTGGCGGCCGAGCCGGCGAACCGGTCGGCGTTCTCCCAGAGGATCACCCCGGCCCAGTTGTCGGTGAACACGTTCCCGCTGATCTCGAACGTCTGGTTGAAGACGCCGGTGACGCGCGCGTCGCTGCCGGACTCGGAGATGTACAGCGCCGGGGTCGGGAATCCGTGGTTCTGTGGGCCTTTGCCGAGCCCGTTGCGGACGAACGTGTTCCCGCGGATCCCGGCGTTGTAGCTGGTCTCGTAGACGATGCCCTCGGCCAGGTTGCCGGACAGGTAGTTGCCCTCGATCACGAATCCTGTGTTGTTGGTGTCCGCCCACAGACCGACGCTGTGGTTGTCGTGCACCCAGTTGGCACGCACCACGGCTCCGGTCACCTCCCAGAACTTCCCGCCGCCGCTGCACCCGCAGCCGCCCTTCAGCTTCTCCCAATCGTCGGTGTTGTTGCCGGTGATCTCGTTGCCCTGGACGGTGATGCCGGCGACCTTGTCCGCGCTGTAGGCGTTGAAGCCGTACTGCCCGTTGTCCTGCAGGCAGTTGCCGCGGACAACATTGTGGTCGCCGATCATCACCCCGGCGCCGGCGTTGTCCTGAATCGTGTTCGCGAGCACGTTCCAGCGCCCGCCGGAGTCGTGGTTGACCACGCCCTCGTCGTTGTTGGTCCTGGCCGGGCCGAAGTTCTGGATGGTCAGGTTCTTCACCGTGACACCGGTGGCGAAGCCGGTGAACGCGTAGCGGTTCAGCCTGCCGCCGTCCAGGATGGCGCCAGGCGCACCGACGTACGTGTTCTTGTCCTTCGGGATCACCTGGGAGTAGGGGCTGTTGCCGAGCTTGTGGATGCCGGGCGTGAGCCAGAAGGTGGTCCCGGCCGGGTGGCTGGTGGTCAGTTGGTTGAGGTTGTCGGTGGTGCTGACCACGACCGCGCCCGCGGGGGCGATGGCGGGTCCGGCGAGGGCCTTCTGGTTCGCGCAGATCCTGGCCGGCGGTGTTGCCGGCGCGGCCGGGGCAGGCGTCATGACGGCACGGGTCGGCGAGACGACGGGCGTGGCCTGACGGCCGGCGTGCGGCCGGTACCCGGCGAGGTCCGCGGTGACCAGGGCGGCGACGGTCAGGGCGGCGAATCCGGCGAGTACCTGGGGGCGGCGGTACCAGGCGGTGCGTCCGGGGGACGAGGCGTTCGCTTCGGGGGGCATGGGGTCCTCGGCTCAGCGGTGTGCGGTGGCCGGGTGGTCCACCGCGAAGCGGTAGATGTCGAGCAGTTGCTGGAGGTTCCGGTCGAGCCGGTGATCGGTCTCGTACGTCGTCCGCGCCCGCCGGCCGAGACCGGCGTACCGCTCGGGGTCGGCGTCGACGTCGCGCAGCAGGGCGGCGAGCGCGTCCGGGCGGCCGGGAGCGAAGAGCGCACCGTCGACGCCGTCGGTGATCAGGTCGGGGAACGACCCGTGCGCGGTGGCCAGCGGCGGTACGCCGACGGCCATCGCCTCGACCACCACCAGCCCGAACGTCTCCTCCCACTCCGACGGCAGGACGACGGCGCGGCACTCGCTGATCAGCTTGAACACGTCGGGCTTGCTCATCAGGCCACGCAGCTCGACCGACGGGCGATCGGCCGCCCAGGCGGTGACCTCGTCGAGCATCGGCCCGCCGCCCGCGATCACCAGGCGGAGCGCGTTGTCGCCCGCGGTCGCGCGGTACGCGTCCCAGCCCTTCATCAGCAGCGGCGCGCCCTTGGCCGCGTCCAACCGGCCGACGTACGCCACCTGGCGCTCGGCCCGGCGCGCGAGCGGGCCGTCGTACGGCACGAGGTTGTGTTTGACGAACGTCCGCTGCGGATCGAAGTCCATCCCGGCCATCAACCGGCGCTGCGACTCGGAGATGAAGATGTAGGCGGACACCAGGCGCTGCCAGCCGCTGCGATGGCCGCGGGTGTTCAGCACGGTGGTCGCGGTCGCCAGCGCCGACCCGCGGTAGCAGCGGTGCAGTACGCCGCTCATCGGGTTGCCGCCGGCACAGTCGTGGCAGACCTTGCCATCGCGGACGAAGTCACCGCTGGCACAGAGCAGCTTGTAGTTGTGCAGCGTGATCACCACGGGTACGCCGGCCTGCCGGCAGGCGTACAGCACCGACGGGCTGAGCAACGGGAACGTGTTGTGGATGTGCACCACGTCCGGCGGATGCCGGATCAGCTCGCGGGCCAGATCGTGCCGACTGGCGCGACTCCAGACGACCCGGGCCGGCAGTGCCGCCTTCTTCAGCGCCGACCAGTCCTCGATGTCGTCGCTCTGCCGCTCGAAGTGCCGGACCCGGTGCCCGGCCGCGGTGAGTGCCGCGCTCTCCTGGTCGACGACCTGGTTCTCGCCGCTCGGTGCGGTCGACCGGTACCTGTTGTGCACGATCAGGATCTTCATCGCGGTCCTTCGCGGGTGGAGGTGGAGTACACCAAGGACGCGGCGAGCGTCAGGTCCAGCAGGTACGGCGAGGCTTCGCTGAGCCCGCTCTCGGTGAACGAGGCGACGACGCAGTAGGCGACCAGGAACAGGGCGAGCGCGCGCTGCGGACCCTGCGGCCGGAACAGGGCCGCGGTCAGTACGAACAGCACCAGCATGACGGTGAGGGCACAGCCGAGCAGGCCGACGTCGTAGTACGTCCCGAGCCAGTTGCTGTCGATCGGCAGGCCGTTGAAGGACTTGTTGGACAGGCCGAAGCCGAACAGGATCTCCAACGTCGAGCGTGGCTGAGCCAGGATCGCCTCCCAGACGGCCTTCCGTCCGGTCAGCGCTCCCAGTTCCGCGGTGTCCTGGCCGCGGGCCAGCCAGGTGGTCACGACCGAGCCGACGGTGAGGGCACCGAGCGTGAACACGACCAGACCGATCGCGAACGACCTACGGACCCGGGAGCGCGCGGTGAACAGGCTGAGTCCGGCGATCAGAACGCCGGCGAGCATGGCGACCAAGGCTGTCCGGGTATGGGTCAGCAGCAGGACCGGGACGCAGATCAGCACGCTCGTGAGGGCCACCCCGCGGCGGAGCAGGCCGGACATCCACAGCACGATCGTGAGGCCGATCGCGACCGCGGAGTAGTGCCCGACCTGGGTCGGCGGGATCGGCCAGAGCGTGCCGCCGAGACGGCCCTCGGTCAGCGCCAGGCCGGGCGCCGCCAGCAGACCGAGGACGACCGAGCCGACGATTGCCCACAACACCATCAGATGCGTGCGGACCAGCAACAGGTCGCGCCGCGTCCACCACGGTGTCAGCAGCCACAGCACGAAGGCGAACGTGAACAGCCGCCCGGCGCGGAACAGTGCGCCGAACAGGAACTCGGCATGGACGCTGGACAGCAACGCTTCCGCGGCCAGGGTCATGAGCAGTACGACGTAGACGCTCGGACGGACCCGCACCGGCCGGTTCACGGTCAGCACCATCACCAGCGCGCCGACGAGGGCCCCCTGCGCGATCAGCTTGCCGAGGGACCCCGGGATCGGCAGCAGGTGCGGTGCGCCCGGGAAGAACGTCATCACGTTCAGCACCATCAGCGCCCAGGTCAGCTGGACCCGGCGGCGCCGCCGTACCTCGGGGGCGACGACCCGCCGCGTCGGCCGGACCGGGGGTGCGTTGCGGGCCCGGGTGTCCGGGATCGTCATCGGCCGAACATCTCGAGGTCGACCGCACGGTTCCGGCCGCCCTCTGCCTCGGCGACGCCGACGCTCTCGTCGGTACGGTCCGGGCGGAGCACGATCGCGGTGTCCACGTCGAGGCCCGCCAGCCGCAGCATCTCGCCGGTCGCCTGGACCGCGGTCGCGGTCGAGCGCCCGGCCGTCACCACGACGGCGGCGTGTGCGGCCCAGGTACCGAGGTGGTCCGCGCCGAGCTCGGGCGTGAGCTGGGCCAGCGTCAGTACGACGTCCGCGACCTCCCAGGACGCGTCGAGCGCGACGTTCTCGGAGCCACCCGGACGGGTCGTCTCGCTCAGCCGCAGGTATGCACCCTCGGTCGGCCCGGCGACCGGGTCTGCCAAGTGTACGTCGATCCGCCGGCCGGGCTCGCTGAACCGGGACTCGTGCGTCCCCGGCGTCCGGACGCCGAGCATCCGACCGAGCCTGCCCGCGCGGGTCAGATCGGCGACCAGGACCTGCTTGCCTTCCCCGGCCAGCGACACCGCGAGCGAGGCCACCGCGAGGGCACAGGTGTAGTCGTCGTCGACGGCGACGACCGCGAGTGCCGGGGTCGGACGTTCACCCCAGAAGAGCCGCTTGTCGAGGTGCTGGACGATCAGCTGGTTCTCCGGGGCGCGTCGCTGGTTGTCCCGCAGCAGCGCGGGCCTCGGCAGCAGCCGCCAGCGGGGCGGCCGCGGTGTGCTCAGCCGGACCCGAGTCCCGAGCGCGTGCGAGATGTCCTGCCGCTTCCACAGCCGGTCCGAGATCAGCGCGCGGACGATGACGAAGCCGATGCCGAGGAACAGCCCGGCGAGCATTCCGGTGCCGGCGTTGATCACGAGCGTCTTCTTGAACGAGGCCTTGACCGGCGCGGCCGCGTCGAGAACCCGGCTGCTGTTCATCTTGGCCGCCTGCGTCTGCTGGTCGAGCAGCTGCTGCCGGACGTACTGCACCTGGTCCCGTGCGGCGCCGAGCCGGACACCCTCCGGACTGTTCGGATGCTTCAGCTCGTTCGGGTCGTCGCCGGCGGCCTGAACGGCCTGCTGGGCGAGCGCGAGCTCGTTCTGGGCCGCCGTCAGGTCGCGCGTCAGCGGCGCGTCCTGCAGGGCGATCTGCTGCTTGCGGTAGATCAGGAACACCTGGGCGACCGCGGTCGCCAGCTTGGTCGAGTCGGCCTGGGTCTTGCCGGCCGCGGTGATCTGCATGATCCGGTCGGTGGTCGGGAGGACCGTGTAGTCCTTGAGCAGCTTGTCCGGTGTCGTCGGCAGTTTGAGCAGGTCGATGACCCGTTGGGCAACCGTGTTCGTGGTGGCGAGACTGACGTCGGTGGCCATCGCCTTGGTGCCGTCCTCGCCGTCGCGGTGGGTCAGCAGCAGCCGGCTCTGCGAGGTGATCGGCGCCGGCAGCACGGCCAGCGAGGCGAGCCCGCCGGCCAGGCCGACGAGTCCGAGCACCAACCAGATCCGCAGGTGCCGGCGGAGTGCGTCACGGATGAACCGGAAGGTGACGAGCGCGTCCGGTGGGAACGACGCGGACCGCTCGTTGTCGAACAGGTCGTCGTCGTCCGCCCACAGCGGTTCGCGGACGGTGGGCTCGTTGTACGGCTGGTTGCTCATCGGGTCCTCCGTGCCGTCCCGCTGAGCAGGGTGGGCAGTCGCGAGCCCGCCCGCCGGGCCGCGGCCGAGACCCGGCCGATGGTGCGGTCGGTCGGATCGGGATCGGTGACGACGATGCCGTCGATGGTGCGGTCCTGGGCCGCGGCGGCGACGGCGAGCCGGGCGAGCTGTTCGGCGGTCACGAAGCCGGCCGACAGCGCGACGATCGTGCTCGCGGTGTGCTCGGCCTCGGCCAGGTGCGGTGTCTCCCGTTCGACCACCACGAGGTGGATGGTGAGTGCCTGGTCGGCCTCCGGTTCCTGGTGGCCGTCGATCACGATCGCGGCGGGGATACCGATCGAGTTCGCCAGCGCCGCGAGCTGCGGGCCGAGCGGGAGCGCCTTGTCGTCGCCCGCGAAGGACAGCACGGTCAGCGTTCCCGGCGTACCGTCCCGTACGTCCAGGGCGAGATGGTGCAGGGTCTTGCGCAGACTCCAGGCCTCCACCGCGGTCGGCTGGTAATGCTCGAGCAGGTAGGCCCAGTCCGACCGGTCGGTCGCACGGTACGACGAGACCGAGGCGAGCACCGGCAGGCCGACCGCGTCCGCGATCTCGTCGCGCAGCCGGAGCCGCCGGTCGCCGCGGACCATGGCCAGGACACCGATCGCACCGATCACGGCACCGCCCAGTGCGCCCAGCAGGCCGAGGACGCCCAGGTGCACGAAAACGTTGCCGCCGTGTGCGGTCGTGGCCTGCTCCAGCACCCGGGCGCCGGTCTTCTTCCCCAGGTCGCCCGGCAGTTGCTGGTTGGTCGTGATGAACACCAGGTAGACCTCGGCGACCGCGTTCGCCAGCCGCATCGCCTGCTGTGGCGTCGTTCCTTGGGCGTCGATCTGGACGACGTCGGTGGTGACGGCAGTGACCTTGACCCGGTCTCGGACGGTTTCGGTCGGCAGCGGGGGCGTCAGGTTCTGACCGGCGCTCTTCAGCACCGGTTCGCTGCCCGCGATGTAGACCTGGGTCTCGATGCTCTGCGTGCCGGGCTGGGTGGCGGTCGCGGCCGGATCGTTCGCCGCGGGCGGCGGCAGCACGACCAGGGACGTGGCGGTGTTCAGGGCCGGTACGGCGAACCCGTAGGCGATCCCGCCGAGCAGGCCGACGACTGCGGCGGCCGCCACGATCAGGCGGTGCCTGCGGATTGCCCGCCACGACTTCCTCACGTCGAGCTGCTGTGCGCTCACGGTCCCCTCCAGCCGAAACGCCGAACTGTGTCCGGTAATAGAGGGCCAACAGCGCGACGCTGATACAGCACGCGGTCAGAACCGCACGGTGGTGATCGCGGGTGAGCCGGCGGTGAGGGTGCCTTCGCCGATCAACGTTGTGGAAGGAACCTTCAGGCCGAACCGCGGTGAGTACCAACCCAGCAACGGATCGTCGCTGCCGCGATAGGCCGTCCACTCGAGGGCTTCGGGCAGCTCGACGGTCGCTGTACCGGTCGGCCATCGCAGGTGGCCGGTTTCCAGGTCGACGTCCACCTCGGGGCCCAGGTGCCAGGCGATCCGTATGTCGGCGGTCGCGTCCAGGTGGTCCTCGACGCGGAGCACGCCGTTGTCCAGGGTCGTCGTACGCCGATGGGTCACGGGGGCGTAGCCGTCGTGTTCGGCGTCCCAGGTGGTGGGGGAGCGGTGCAGGACCCTGCCGGTTGCCCCACGCAACCACAGGAACGGGCCGCCCCAGACGGACTGCTCCGCGCCGGCTACTTCGAGGGTGTTGTGGGCGATGGTGGAGCGGAAGTAGTTCCGCCAGTCTTCTTCGCCGTGGTAGCAGTACGTCCCGGGGTCGGCCAGGACGTCTACGCCGTCGGCACGTACCTCTAGTGAGAGCGCGTCGGAGTGCGCGTGCGCGGCGATGGAGAGATAGCCGTGCGGGCCGGCGTCTGCGCGGCACCAGATGTTGTTGCTGCGCAGGATAGTCAGGCCGGCGTCGCTGAAGTGGCCCGGGCGTTCGGCGGGGCGGTCCGGTTGCTGGCCGTTCACCAGGGCGCCGACGAGGACTGAGGTCGCAGTACTGGGGGTTTCTGGCCACCAGGGCGTTCGGCCGACCACGGCTGCGCCTAGGGAGAGGTACGCCGACCACGTGCTCGCGTCTGGTGGGTCCAGGGTCAAGACCATGCCCTCGTCGTCGTCGCCTTGCCGTGGTGGGCGTAGGCGGTTGTCGACGATTGCTGCGGCTGCGTCGAGGGTTCGGGTCAGTAGGGCCCAGGTTTCTTGGCTCAGCGGGTGGCCGGCGGTGTCTGCTTCCAGGGCGGCGTACAGGCCGAGTTCTGAGACGAAGCGGTGGTAGTCGGTGGCCAGCTCGCGGTTGAGGCCGGATGGGAACGTGTTGGCGTCGAGCTGCTTTTCCAGCAGGGCTGCGGCGTTTGCGCGCCAGCGGTCGCTCTTGGTGAACCACGGGAACGCACAGGCGCCTACTAGTTGTCCTGCTGCTTCAGCGATCACATGGTTGTTGGCCGAGGAGCCGTGGCTCTGGAACGCGGCCAGGTAGCGCTGGTGCCAGTACAGCTGCTGTAGCGCGAGTTCGTTGTGCTCGAACAGGTCTGTGACGTCCGGCCAGTCGTTGAGCAAGCGTCTGATCCACGTCCAGCTGACGAGGCGCAGGCCGATCTCGATACCGCTCGCCCAGTGCACTCCGGACAGGAACGGGTTCGTGCGCCACCAGTCGTTCAGGTGGTCGGCTACGCGGTCGGCGTACCGGTCGTCGTGGGTCAGGTACCACGCGGCGGCCAACTGGGTGAGGTGATGGTGGCGGGACAGCTCCCACACCTGCTTGATGTTGCCGACGACCTGCTCGTTGCGGTGGTTCAGTTTGAACACGTACTGCGTCGGGTCCGAACGGCGGCCTGTTACCGGGTCGCGGAACCAGTCAGGTGCCTTGAGGTCGGTACGGTCGACACCTAGTACCTCCAGGTTGCCCGCCAGGATCGCGTCGGCCTGCTGGATCACTGCCTTGCGGGCGTCTTCCGGTACGGCGCACGCGGTGTGCGGCGGGAGCGTCGTACTGAAGGTTCTTTCGCGTCGGAGGGGCACGTGCAGGTTTCCGTGCTGCCCGGGCCGGACCTGTTGGTAGGCCCAGGCAGTACGGCGTCCGGCATCGCTGGTGCGCTGGATGAGTTCGGTGGGGGACATCCTGCGCAGGCGGCGGACGTACCAGCCCAAGGGCTGGCGGCTCACACGGTCTCCGGTTTGCCGGAAGTCAGGCTGCGGTCCACTGCGATGGTGGCGCGGGTGGTGGCGATCAGTTGGTCGAAGGGGATCGGCATCGGCGCGCCTGTGCGTACGGCGGCGATGAAGCGGTCGAGCTCGTTGCGCTGGCCCTTGTCGGTGGCGCGGGTCTTGCGGGTCGTGGGCTTGCGGCCCGCCCAGACCGAGGCGCGCTGGAAGTTGTCGAAGCGCGCGTTGCGGCCGCCGCCGGTGATGTCGATCGTCTCCTTCGGGAAGCGCGCGTTGCCGCCGCCGACGTACGTGATCGTGCCGACGGAGCCGTTCGCGAACCGGAGCGTGACGAGGACGTCGCCGGCCTCCGGGCCTGGTACGGCGTACACCTCGGTCGGGAGGCTGTCGAGCCACCAGGTCAGCGTGTCGATGAAGTGCCCGCCCTCGCCGGCGAACCTCGTACCCTCCTTGCCGGCGTCGAGGTACCAGCTGGTGGAGTCGAGCTTGCCGGCGTTCACGAGGTAGCGGACGGACGTGTTGCCTGGTGCGCCGAAGCGGTTCTTCAGGTCGGTCAGCAGCGGCGCGAACCGGCGGTTGAACCCGACCATCAGCCGGTCGTTGCCGGTGGCATCCACGGTCGCGACGATCCGGTCCAGCTCGTCGTCGTTCAACGCCAGCGGCTTCTCGACGAAGACGGCCTTCCCGGTCTCCAACGCCCGGCAGGCGAGGTCGGCATGCGAACTGTGCCGCGTCACCACGAACACCGCATCCAAACTCTCGTCGCCCAGCACCTCGTCGGCGTCGGTCGACACCTGCTCGAACCCGAACCGCCGCTGAGCATTCGCCGCCGACAAGGACTTGTTGGTAGCCACCCGCCCGAGCACGGCCCGCTCATCCTTCTGCAGATGCGGCAACAACATGCTCGACGCATAATTCCCCGCCCCCACAAACCCCACCCGCACCACGCCGCCGGAAACCGGTCGCCCGGCCGACTCACGCCGTACGGTTTCGAAGGCTGGGACCTCAGACGCTGCTTCCTTTGGGTATTCGAAGAGGAAGCCGACGCCTGGGTAGGTGCCGGTGCTGAGTTTTTGGTAGACGTCGGTGGCGTCGGTGATGGGGAACGTGTTGGCGATCAGGGCGCCGACGTCGAGCTGTTCGCGGGCGATCAGGTCGACGAAGCATTCGAGGTTGCGGCGTTCGGTCCAGCGGACGTAGCCGGCGGGGTAGTCGATGCCCTCCAGCTCGTACCGGTCGTCGTACCGGCCCGGTCCGTACGACCGGGAGAACCGGACGTCCAGCTCCTTGTCGTAGTACGCGTTCCACGGCAGGTCCAGCTTCGTCTTGCCGATGTCCACCACCCGCGCGCGGTCCCGCGCCAACCGGGCCGCGGTCTCCACCGGCCCGTTCGAGTGCCCGCCCGCGGCCAGCAGGATACGGTCCGCCCCGAGCCCGTTGGATGCCTGGAGCAACGACCGTTCGAGCGCGGCGACCCCGGCCTCGTCCGGACCCGCGCAGTACAGCGCGCCCGCCTTCTCCGCCATTCGGCACCGGTCCGCGACCGTGTCGATCCCGAACACCCGCACGCCGGCGGCAACCAGCAACCGCACCACCAGCTGCCCGACCAAGCCGAGCCCGATCACCACCGCCGTGTCGCCCAGCTGTACCTCGGCCTGCCGCACCCCCTGCATGGCGATCGCACCGACAGTGGAGAACGCCGCCTGCTCAGCCGGCACCCCGTCCGGCACCGGCACGCACAGATTCACCGGCACCCAGTTGTACTCCGCATGCAACGCGAACTCGTTCCCCGCCGCGGCGACCAGCTGCCCGACGCTGAACTCCTCCGCCCCCGCACCGACCTCGACGACGACACCGCACAGCGAGTACCCGAGCGGCGTGTACGAGTCGAGCTTGTTCATCACCTTCTTGTACGTGCTCGTCAAACCCTGCTGCGCCACCGTGTCCAGGACCTTGCGCACCTGATCCGGCCGCGCCTTCGCCTTGCCGACCAGCGACAGCTTCGCCTCGCCGACCTTCATCAGCTCGGTACCGGTCGAGATCAGCGAGTACAGCGAACGGATCAGCACGCCACCGGGTGCACAGGTGGGCGGAGGCACGTCCAGGACAACCAGCTCACCGGACTTGTAGTTCTGTGCAACCTGCTTCATGTCCGTCCTTACAAAGAGGTAATGGTCACGCCCAGCGACCGCATGTGGCGGGTCCAGGTCTCCAGGGTCAGCAACTGCCAGATCTGCTTCGAGTAGTCCTCGCGCCCGGCCCGCTCGTCGTCGACGAGCTTCTGTACGGCGGCCCGCTGCAGGAACCCGCTCCCGACCAGCTCACCGCGCAGCAGCGTGTCGTCGACCAGCTCGCGCAGGTCGTTCCGCACCCACGCGCGCAGTGGCGCACTGAACGACGCCTTCGGCCGGTAGATGATCTCCTTCGGCAACCACGCCTCGGCCGCCTTCTTCAACGCCAGCTTGCTGACCCGGCGGTGGATCTTCTCGCTGCCCGGGATCGAGAAGGCGGCATGCGCCACGATCGGGTCCACGAACGGCGTCCGTACCTCGGTCGACGCCGCCATGCTCGCGCGGTCCGTGTACGTCAGGTTCAGCCCGGGCAGGAACAGCCGCGAGTCCGCCAGGCACATCCGGTTCACGTGGTCGTCGAGCGCGTTGTCGTGGTAGATGTCGCTGTGCTCGGCGAGCAGCTTCCCGACGTACGGCTCGAGGTCCGGGCTGATCAGCCCGGCGAGCTGGTCCGCGTCGTACATCGTGTAGCTGCGCCGGAACGCCTCCTCCTCGGGCAGGTTCGCGAACGTCTCGAACCGCTTCGCCCAGCGCGCGTACCGCAGCCCGCGCCCGTTGACGGTGACCGGGAGCCGCCGTACGGCCGGCCCGACCACGCCGTTCCGCAGTACGCCGGGGAGTCGTTGGTACTGCGCTCCCATCACGCAGGCGAGGTGCTTGCGGTAGCCACCGAACAGCTCGTCGGCGCCCATCCCGGACAGCAGGACCTTCACGCCCGCGTCGCGCGCGGTCTCGCACATCAGCAGCGTGTTGATCGCGGCCGGATCGCCGATCGGCTCGTCCAGATTGTCGACAATCCGCGGAAGCAGCTCGACGACGTCCGGAGCGATCTCGATCTCGTGCAGGTCGATGCCGAACTGCTTGGCCAGCTTGCGCGCGTAGATCGCGTCGTCCGGCATCGCTTCGAGCTTCTGGTCCTGCGCACGGAACGTGATCGTGTACGAGTCGATCCCCGGGTCCAGCTGCTTCGCCAGTACGGTCACGAGGCTCGAGTCGAGGCCGCCGCTGAGGAACGTCGACACCCCTACGTCGGCGACAAGGTGCGCGGCGACCGACTCCTCGATCACCTGGCGCAGGTCGGCGGGCGGGCCGGCGGCGGCCTCGGCCGCGACATCGGCGACCCGCCAGTACGTCTCGTGCCGGCTGCTGCCGTCCGGGCGGAACTCCGCCCAGGATCCCGGTGGCAGCTTGTCGACGCCGTCGATCGCGCAGCGCTGTTCGGGCAGCCAGTAGTAGAGCATCGACGCGATCAGCGCGCCGGGTTCGGTGCGCAGCTCGGACCCGATCGCGGCGACGAGTGCCTTCAGTTCGGACGCGAAGATCACCCCGCCCTGCCGGCGGAGGAAGTACAGCGGCTTGATGCCGAGCGGGTCGCGGGCCAGGTACAGGCTGCCGCTGTCCTCGTCCAGCATCGCGAACGCGAACATGCCGCGGAACCGCCGGAGCGCGTCCGGACCCCAGCGGCGCCAGGCCTCCAGCACGACCTCGGTGTCGCTCTGGGTGCGGAAGTGCACGCCCGACTTGGACAGCTCGGCCCTGAGTTCCTTGTAGTTGTAGAGCTCGCCGTTGTAGCAGATCGTCAGCCCGCGCTTGCTGAACGGCTGGTCCGCGGCCGCCGACAGGTCGATGATCGACAATCTGCGGTGCGCGAGGAACGCCCGGAGGTCGCCTTCGTCGAACGCGTACACCTGGTCCGCCTCCGGACCGCGGTGCGCGATCCGGTCGCTCATCGTCTCCGCGAGCGCGAAGCCGTCCCGCTGCTGGTAGCAGCCCGCGATGCCGCACACGTCAAGACCCCGTCTTGACGCCGGCGACCGGGCCGAGCCGGCTGACGTGCCCGGTCAGTTGGTCGTACACCTCGAGGTAGGCCTTCTGCTGGTGCTTCCACGCCAGTACCCGTTCGACGCGGTCGCGGCCGAGCTTCGCCATCCGGCGCCGGCGGACCTCGTCGTCGAGCAGGTCGAGGATCGCCTCGCCGTACTTCGCCACGTCGTTCGGCTCCACGTAGACCGCGGCGTCGGCGGCGGACACCCTGGTCTCGACCAGGTCGAAGGCGACGACCGGGAGCTCGAACGCCATGTATTCCATGGTCTTGTTCATCGTCGACACGTCGTTGAGCGGATTCTTCGGGTCGGGGGAGAGGCCGAGGTCCGCGGTCGACATCACCGCGCGCACGGTCTCGTCCGGCACCCGCCCGGTGAATTCGATGTACTCGCCGAGCCCGAGCTCGTCCCGCAGCGCGACCACCTCGTCGAACGAGTCGCCGCCGCCCATCAGCGTGAACGCGATGTCGGTGCGTTGCAGATTGTTGACAATGTGGTCGGCGGCCCGGACGACGATGTCGACACCGTCCTGCGGGCCCATGACGCCGATGTAGGTGACCAGGTGCCGGTGACCGCGGCGCAGCGACTCGTCGGGCGTACCGCGGCGGAGCTTGTCCGGATCGGGCCCGGTGCGGATCACGGTCACGTCGTGGTTCGCCTTGCCGCTGCGGGTGATCGCGATCCGGCGGTACGAGTCGTTGGTCGACATCACGTGGTCGGCCTGGCGGTGCGTGGTCCGTTCGAGGAAGCGCAAGCCCTTGTACGGCAGGCTCGCCGTACCGCCGAACCTCGACTGGAACAGTTCGGGGCACAGGTCGTGGTGGTCGAAGACGAAGCGCGTGCCGTCGAGGCGGCGCAGCAGCATCGCGATCGGCCAGAAGATGTCCGGTGGGTTGCAGGCCTGCAGCACCTTGAACCGGCCGGCATTGCGGGCCCGGAACACCAGGCGGAGCGTCGTCAGGAACGAGTACACGTACTCCCAGACGAAGCTGACCTTGCTGCCACCCGGCGCGTACGCCTTGTACTTGTGCACGACCACGCCGTCGATCACGTCGTACGACGGATCGCCCGGGCCTTTCGGGCAGACCACGGTCACGTCGTACCCGGCCGCGACCAGCGCCTGGCACTCCAGCCAGACCCGGCGGTCGAACGGCACCCACAGGTTCTGGATGATGATCAGTACCCGCGGACCGCTCACCAGCCCACTCCTTCGTATCCGGGCAGCGCCTCGACGTCGGCGCCGAGCCGGCCGCTCAGGTCGATGGTCCGGGCCGGTGGGTTGTCGAGCAGCGCACCGACGGCGGCGGTGTCGGTCGCGGAGACGATCGCCAGGTCGGCGCCGGCCAGCGCGGCGTCCGGGTCGTCGGTGAGGACGCGTTGCAGGTGTGGCAGCTTCGACTGGACGTGCCGCAGGTTCGCGCCGACCAGACGGGTGGGGTTCACGATCGCGTCGTAGATGCGCAGGTTGTAGCCCTTGCCGATCAGGCGTTCGGCGAGTTCGACGTTCGGGCTCTCGCGGAGGTCGTCGGTGGCGTGCTTGAAGCTCAGCCCGAGCAGCGCGATCTCGCGGCCGGGGCCGGCGATCACGCGGTCGACGATGTCGCGGACGCTGCGCTCGTTGGTGGCGAGCGCGCCGGACAGCAGCGGGAGCTCGGTGTCGTTGGTCCGGGCGAGGTGCAGGACGCTGCGCAGGTCCTTCGGCAGACACGAGCCGCCGAACGCGAAGCCGGGCTTCAGGTAGTACGGCGAGATGTTCAGGCTGGTGTCCTGCACGAAGATCTTCATCACCTCGCGCGAGTCGACGGCGAAGTGCCGGAAGATCCGGCCCATCTCGTTCGCGAACGAGACCTTCGTGGCGTGGAACGCGTTGCACGCGTACTTCAGCGCCTCGGCCGTCCGGACGTCGACGATCTGTACCTCTTGGCCGAGGAACGCGAAAAGGTCGGTCAGAGCGGTACCGACTTTCGGGTTGCGGGTGCCGACTACGACGAACGGCGGCGCGTAGAAGTCCGCGAGCCCTGACCCTTCGCGCAGGAACTCGGGGCACATCGCCGTACCGAACGTCAGCCCCTCCGGCGTCGGCACCTCGGCCAGCACCTGCGCGACGACCTCGTCCACCGTCCCCGGCGGGACCGTGCTGCGCACCACGATGCTGTGAAACCCGGACTCGGGCCGTACGACGTCCCGCGCCGCCTCGGCAATGTCCCGCACGGCGCGCTTGATGTAGGTCAGATCGGTACTCCCTGCCGAGGTCGACGGCGTACCCACACAGATCAACGAGACATCGGCACCGTCCAATGCCACCCGCGGATCGGTAGTAGCCCGCAACCGCCCCGCCGCAACGCCCTCCGCGACAAGCTCATCCAGCCCCGGCTCAACCACAGGACTGTGCCCGCGCGCGATCGGCTCCACCTTGGCGGTGTCGACATCCACCCCCCACACCTCATGCCCGGCAGCAGCCAGACAAGCCGCCGTCACCGACCCCACATACCCCAAGCCGAACACGGCAACTCTCATAACGCCCCCCACAGGCAAGATCCGACGTCCCCACGCCCCAGCGCCCATGAGAGCACCCACCCCACCACGCTGATACACCCCTGTGGAAACTTCCCGCGAGAACTTCCCTCGGGAAACTATCCTGGAAGACCGAAGTTGCCCGGCCCTCCCGACATCGGAGTGATCATGGAAGCCCTGTACGACCTCCCGAACGGCGACCGAGTGCGCGTCATCGACACCACCACGGTCGGCCAGAGCCTCGGCCGGGTCCTGGAACTGTTCCGCTCCGGCCATGCGGAACCGGTCTTCTTCGGCGACAGCCCGCGCCCGGAAGGCGTGGTCATCTCCTTCGAACAGTGGGCCGAGTACGAAACCCTCAAAGAGGACGCCGAGACCGACCGTCGAATGCAGGACCTCACCCGCGAACGCCTGGCCAACGCCCGCCCGGAGGACTACGTGCCGTACGACGACATGCTCCGCGAGTGGGGATTGGACGAGAAGGACGGTGGCGGTGACAAGCGGTGAACTACCGGCTGGTGGTGCATCCGGAACTTCGCCGGGAGGCCAACAGGCTGTATGAGGCGTGGAAGCAGGACCCGAGCAGCGATGCCGGCCGAGAGTTCGAGGCGTTCCGCGACGCGATGGAGGCATTGCGTGATGGCCGGGAAGGCGAGTACATCGGCAAACAGCTGAGCTACGGCCCGTCGTCCCACGACCTCCGGGACGCCGCGGAGATCAAGGTGGACGTGTTCCCCGAAGGAGGCACCCGCGAGCGCCCGCGGCCATCGCACCGGATGGTCTACCGGGAGTTCGAACCGCTGCCGAAGGTCGAGGACGGTCGGGTGGTCAAGGACCCGAACGCGCAACCGGTCCGGCAGATCGTCGCTTTCAACCACCGTCGGGATGATCCGGCCGCGATCGCGGGTGACCGGCTGGGTAGGGTACGCGGCCAGCCTGACCGGAACCTGCACGGCCTGATCGGCGGAGGCCGTCCGGAAGTCGGTCCGCAGCGAGCTGGCGTACAGACCACGCCGCACCGGCTCCCGATGCCGCAGGACGTGCTGCAACAGATTCTGCGGGACAGTCCGCCGGCGGGTACGGCGCCGAAGCCGGCCGCGGCGCCGCAGGCGAACGTCAATCGTCCGGCTGGGCCGGGCAGCTCGCAGTCGAAGGAACGTTGACCTCTGTCTCACGCCCCAAATTGGCTGTATCAGGGCGGGATTCCGTTGATCTGTATTGGGCGACGGGAACTTGTGGGGTGAGGGGATGGCGGGATGAGGGTTCTGGTTGCGGGGGATCGGGGTTATATCGGGGCGGTGATGGTGCCGTTTCTGCGGGGGCGGGGGCATCAGGTCGGGGGGCTGGACTCCGGGTTGTACGAGGGGTGCGACCTGTTGGGTGGGCCGGAGGCGATCGGGGAGCGGGGGCCGCGGGATCTGCGGGACGTGACGGCGGCGGAGGTGCGGGGGTACGACGCTGTCGTGTGCCTGGCCGCGTTGTCGAACGATCCGCTCGGGAACCTCGACAAGGCCGCGACGTACTCGGTCAACCTCGACGGGACGCTGAATCTCGCCCGGGCCGCGAAGGACGCCGGCGTCGCGCGGTTCCTGTTCGCGTCGTCGTGCAGCCTGTACGGCGCGGCGGGGTCGGAGGCGGTGACCGAGGAGGCTGAGCTGTTCCCGGTAACGGCGTACGGTGAGACGAAGGCGCTGGCGGAGCAGGAGCTGTCGAAGCTGGCCGACGACAACTTCAGCCCGACGTACCTGCGGAACGCGACCGCGTACGGCGCTTCGACACGGCTGCGGCTCGATATCGTGGTCAACAATCTGACAGCGATCGCGATGACGTCCGGCCAGGTCCGGCTGGAGAGCGACGGCACGCCGTGGCGGCCGCTCGTACACATCGAGGACATCAGCCGCGCGTTCGAGGCGGTCCTCGAAGCGCCGCGGGAGACGATCCACGACGAGGCGTTCAACGTCGGCCGGTCCGAGGACGTCGTCCAGGTCCGCGACATCGCCGAGATGGTCCGCGAGGCGGTCCCGGGGTCGACGCTGTCGATCGCCGACGGCGCCGGGCCGGACCTGCGCAACTACAAGGTCGACTTCGGCAAGCTCAACGACACGTTCCCGGAGCTGCGGCTGCAGTGGTCGGTCCGCAAGGGCGTCGACGAGCTGTACGACGCCTACCGGCGGCACGGCCTCACGCTCGGCGACTTCAACTCCGCGCAGTTCGTCCGGCTGCGCCGCATCCAGCAGCTGCTCGACGCGGGGCTGGTCGACAATCGGCTGCGCCGCAGCACCGACGCGCAGTTCCCCGGGCCGAAGGAGCTGCAGCCATGACCGATCCCGCCTGCCGGCTCTGTGGCGAACCGCTGACCCGGACGTTCGTCGACCTCGGCATGTCGCCGCCGTGCGAGAGCTACCTGCGCGCGGACCAGCTCGACAGCGGCGAGACGTTCTACCCGCTGCACGTCCGGATCTGCGGCAACTGCCTGCTCGTCCAGCTGCCGGCCTACGTCGCGGCCGACGACGTGTTCAGCGACTACCTGTACTTCTCGTCGTACTCGACCAGCTGGGTCGAGCACGCGCGCCGGTTCGTCGTCGACATGCAGGAGCGGCTGGACCTGGACGAGAACAGCCTGATCGTCGAGGCCGCGAGCAACGACGGCTACCTGCTGCAGCACGCGGTCGCACAAAACATCCCGGTACTCGGCATCGAGCCGGCCGCCAACATCGCGAAGATCGCGAACGAGAAGGGCATCCGCACCGAGAGCTATTTCCTCGGTGAGGCGACCGGCAAGGACGCGGCGGCGCGGCACGGGAAGGCGGACCTTGTCGTCGGCAACAACGTGTTCGCGCACGTGCCCGACATCGTCGACTTCGCCAAGGGCCTGCGCGCGCTGGTGAAGGACGACGGCCTGGTGTCGCTGGAGTTCCCGCACCTGCTCCGGCTGATCGAGAACCGGCAGTACGACACGATCTACCACGAGCACTACCAGTACCTGACCCTGAAGACGGCGGCCGAAGCACTCGGGAAGGCCGGGCTGACCGTGGTCGACGTACAGGAACTGCAGAGCCACGGCGGCTCTCTCCGGTTGTTCTCGTCACCGAGCGGCGAGCCGACCGAGCTGGTCGGCAAGGTGCTGCAGGACGAGCAGGACGCCGGCCTGCACACCGTCGAGGGCCACCTGGGCTTCGCCGACGAGGTGTTCACGATCAAGTCCGACCTGCTGGAGTTCCTGATCCAGGCCCGCCGCGACGGCAAGACCGTCGCCGGGTACGGCGCTCCTGGCAAGGGCAACACGCTGCTCAACCACTGCGGGATCCGCGAGGACCTGCTGCCGTACACGGTGGACCGCAGCCCGCACAAGCACGGCATGTACCTGCCGGGCACGCACATCCCGATCTTCGCCCCGGAACGCCTGGCCGAGACGCGTCCCGACTACATCGTGATCCTGCCGTGGAACCTGCGCACGGAGATCGTCCACCAGCTGGGCTACGCACGGGAGTGGGGCGCGAGGTTCGTCGTACCCATCCCGCGGCTCGAAGTTATCTGACACGAGGGGCAGCAGCATGAAGGTCGTGATCTTCTGCGGGGGGCACGGACTGCGGATGCGCAGCGGCGTCGACTCCGCACCGAAGCCGATGATGACGATCGGCGATCGGCCGGTCCTGTGGCATGTGATGCGGTACTACGCGCACTTCGGGCACACCGAGTTCATCCTGCCGCTGGGGTTCGGCGGGAAATCGGTCAAGGAGTACTTCCTGCGCTACGAGGAGACGGTCTCCAACGACTTCGTGATGACCAAGGGCGGGGAGCAGATCGAGCTGCTCGAGTCCGACATCAGCGAGTGGAAGATCACCTTCGTCGACACCGGGATCGACACCAGCATCGGTGAGCGGCTGCGCCGGGTCCGGCCGTACCTGGAGGACGACGACGCGTTCCTGGCGAACTACGGCGACGTGCTGACCGACGCGCCGATGGACAAGATCGTCGACCACGTGATGACCAGCGACATCACCGCGAGCCTGCTCGCGGTGCCGCCGCAGGCGTCGTTCCACGTCGTCGAGTTCGGCACCGACTCGCGGATCACCGGGCTGCGGTCGGCCGCCGACCTGAACGTCTGGATCAACGGCGGGTACTTCGTGCTGAAGAAGGAGATCTTCGACGTCCTGCACGAGGGCGAGGACCTGGTCGGGGACGCGTTCCCGCGGCTGGCCGCGATGAGCAGGCTGGAGGCGATCCCGCACCACGGGTTCTGGGCGCCGATGGACACGCTCAAGGAACGCAGCCAGCTCGAGGACCTGTACCGCTCCGGCAAGAAGCCGTGGGCTTTGTGGAGCCATCAGACGTCGGCGATGGCGGCGGTCTGATGCTCCCCTTCCAGCTCGGCCTGATCGAGGGCCCGGTCCATCTGGTTGCCCTCGGCGCCCACCCGGACGACATCGAGATCGGCTGCGGCGGCACGCTGCTCAAGCTCGCCGAGTCGGTGCCGGAGCTGTCCGCCGAGTTCGTGATCGCGACCGGTACGCCGGTCCGCCTGGAGGAGGCGCGCCGGGCGGCGGAGCTGTTCCTGCCCGAGTGCGAGGTCACCGTCACGTCGGCGGAGCTTCCCGACGGCCGGCTCCCGGCGTACTGGAACCAGACCAAGGAGTTGCTGGAGGCAACGGCCCGCGGCAGCCGGCGTGCTGACCTGGTGCTGGCTCCGAGCCGGACCGACGCGCACCAGGACCACCGGCTCATCGCCGAGCTGGCGCCGACCGTCTGGCGCAACCACCTGGTGCTGCACTACGAGATCCCCAAGTGGGACGGCGACTTCAGCCGGCCATGGCTGTACGTCGAGCTCACCGAGGAGCAGCTCCGCGACAAGATCGCCCTGCTGCACAAGGCGTACCCGTCGCAGGTCCCGCACGACTGGTTCGACGAAGAGGTGTTCGCCGGGCTGGCGCGGCTGCGCGGGATGGAGTGCCGGGCGCCGTACGCCGAGGCCTTCACGACGGCGAAGGCGACCTTGACATGGTGAGCTTCCGGTGTCGTGGATGCGCGGGGGAGAACGTCGTACCCGTGGTCGATCTCGGTGCGCAGCCGTGTGCCGACTACTTCCCGGCCGCCGAGACCCCTGGGCCGGATCCGCGGTGGCCGCTCGCGCTCTGGTTGTGCCGGGGGTGCACGCTGGTGCAGCTCGGGCCGGTTGAGCCGCAGCTGCCGGAGGAACCGTTGGCTGTCGAGTCGGCGACCAGCCGCGCGCATGCGGAGGCTTCGGCCAAGGAGATCCTCGGCGAGTATCCGGACCTGAACGTGGTGTTCGAGTTCGGCAGCCCGCACGGGGGTTCGTGGCTCGAGCATCTGACAGCGGCGGGCACAAGGCTCGCAGAGGACGGTGAGAAGGCCGACCTGGTCGTCGACGTGCACGGGATCGTGCACGAGCCGCGGTACGGCGAGATGCTGAAGCTGCGGGCGGACCGGCTCGCGCCGGGCGGGCTGCTGGTGATGGAGTTCCACCACCTGCTGCCGTTGTTCGTCGGGAACCAGTTCGACACGGTCCGGCACGGCCACTGGGTGTACATGTCGCTGCGCGCGCTGCGGAACCTCGCCGCGCTGCACGGTCTCGCGGTCGAGTCGGTGCGGCAGGTCGACATGTACGGCGGCAGCCTGCTGGTGATGCTCCGGCACGGCGCGGACGCCCACCCGGACGCGTCGGTCGACGTCGTACTGGAGGACGAGGACGCGGCCGGCATCGCGGACGAGGTACAGCTCGGCACGTTGCAGGAGGCCGCGTGGCATGCCGCCGGCGCCCTGCACGTCGAGCTGGCCCGGCACCGGGCCGCGGGTCGCACGGTCCTCGGGTACGGCGCGCCGTCGAAGGCTCCGCTGCTGCTCGACCTGAGCAAGGTGACGACAGACCTGCTGCCGTTCACCGTCGACCTCGCACCGGGCAAGCACGGCCGCCGGATCCCCGGCAGCGGCCTGGTCCCGATCCGCCCGATCGCCGAACTCACGGCGGCCCGGCCGGACGTCGTACTGGTCCTCACCTGGGACATCGCCGACGAGATCATCACCCAGCTCGAGGACGGCGGCGGCTGGGGAGCGACGTACCTGATCCCACTTCCGGAGCCATATGAGAGGGGGCGCTGACGATGCGCCGAATACTCCGGCGACTACGAGACACCCTCCCGCAGTTGCCGGCGATGCACCGTCTGCGGTGGCGCGTCACGTCCCGGGAGAAGCTGTTCTCCCACGTCTACGAGACCGCTGGGTGGGCCAGCGGGGAGTCCGGATCGGGCACCGGGTCCGAGCTGCGGGCGACCGTCGACATCCGCCGGAACCTGCCGGAGGTCCTGCACCGGCTCGAGGCGCAGTCGCTGCTGGACGCGCCCTGCGGTGACCTGAACTGGATGCGTCAGATCGACCTTCCGGTGCGGGAGTACTACGGGGTCGACATCGTGCCGAGCGTGATCGCGGCGAACCAGCGGCAGTTCGGCGACGAGCAGCGGCAGTTCGTGGTCGCGGACCTGACCCGGGACGAGCTGCCGCGGGCGGACGCGATCCTGTGCCGGGACTGCCTCGTGCACGTCTCGTTCCAGGACGCGGCGCGGATCCTGGACAACTTCCGCAGCACCGGCGCGACCTGGCTGCTGACCAACACCTATCCGGAGGTCGAGCACAACCGGAACCAGTTCACCGGCCGGAACTGGCGGCGGCTGAACCTCGGCCGGCCGCCGTTCGAGTTCCCCGAACCGGTCGAGTCCTTCCCGGACGGCGGTGACGTCGACCCGAGCCGGATCGGCGTCTGGCCGCTGCAGGAACTCGCGCTGCCCGTCCCGCACGAGACGGGGCGCTGACCCATGCGCGGGGTGTTCCGCCGGCTCACCTGGGGACTGGCCGACCAGGCCGTGACCAGCCTGGTCAGCTTCATCGTGGGCATCGTCGTCGCCCGGTCGCTGGGCGCGCTGGAGTTCGGCGCGTTCAGCCTGGCCTGGGTGACGTACGGCGTGGTCGTGAACATCTCCCGTGGTCTCGCGACGGACCCGCTGGCGGTGCGCTTCAGCGGCGTTCAGCGTCCGGTCTGGCGCGCCGCGGTGGCCGGTTCCTCCGGTACCGCGATCGTGGTCGGCGTCGTGATGGGTGCGATCTGCGCGGGTATCGGCGCGGCCCTCGGCGGCCGCACCGGAGCCGCGTTCGTTGCCCTGGGCATCGTGCTTCCCGGGCTGATGCTGCAGGACAGCTGGCGGTTCGCGTTCTTCGCCGCCGGTCAGGGCAGCAAGGCGTTCGTCAGTGACATCACCTGGGCGCTCGGTCTGGTTCCGGCGTTGTACCTGGCGTCGCGGAGTCCGAGCGTCACCCGGTTCGTGGTGGCGTGGGGTTGCGCGGGGATCCTGGCCGCGCTGGTGAGCGGCGTACAGGCCGGTGTCGTGCCGAGGGTGACGCGGGCGCGGCACTGGTTGACGGAGCATCGCGATCTCGGCCTGCGGTACCTGACCGAGAACCTGACCCAGAGCGGTGCCTATCAGCTGCGGATGTACGGACTCGGCGCGTTCGCGGGAGTCGCCGCGGTCGGCACTGTCCGCGGTGCGGAGATGCTGCTGGGGCCGTTCTTCATCGTGCTGTCCGGTGTCGGGCTGGTGGCGGTGCCGGAGGCTGCGCGGGTCCTTCGCCGATCTGCCCGCAGGCTGCAGCTGTTCTGTCTCCTGCTGGGCGGGGCGCAGGCGACCGCCGCGCTCGCCTGGGGTCTGCTGCTCCTCTTCGCGCTTCCGGACAAGTGGGGGCACGCACTGCTGGGCGAAGTCTGGCTGACGGCCTCGGCATTGGTGCTGCCGGCAACGTTGGCGGTGGCGGCGGCCGGATTCAACACCGGTGCGGCTGCCGGGCTACGAGCTCTGGGCATCGCGCGGCGCAGTCTCAAGGCACAGCTCTGCGCGTCGGCGTTCTACCTGGTCGGCGGCGTCACCGGCGGCGCGGTCGGCGGCGCGCTGGGCTCGGCCTGGGGAGCGGCGGGCGCGACGACGTCCAGCGCGTTCGTCTGGTGGTTCACGCTGCGCGTGGGAATCCGTGAGCGCCGGCAACTGGGCTCCGAGCCGATCCCCGCGCCGCAGCAAGCCCAAGTAGAGGAAGCGAGAAGCGCATGAACGCGGTACCGCGGCTGACCGTCGGTCTGCCGGTCTACAACGGTGAGAAGTACCTGGCCGAGTCCCTGGACGCCCTGCTGGGGCAGAGCTACGGCGACTACCGGATGATCATCTCCGACAACGCGTCGACCGACGCCACCGAGGAGATCTGCCGGGAGTACCAGGCCAAGGACGGGCGGATCACGTACTTCCGCCAGCCCGTGAACATCGGCGCCACCCCGAACCACAACTGGTGCTTCGAGCAGTCGGACACCGAGCTGTTCAAGTGGGCGTCGTACGACGACCTGTACGGGCGGGACCTGCTGAGGCGTTGCGTCGAGGCGCTGGACGACGACCCGTACCTCGTGCTGGCGCACGCCTACCAGGCGATCATCGACGGCGCCGGCGACATCGTGCTCGAGGTCGACTACCCGCTCGACACGGCGAATCCGCACGCGCCGGACCGGTTCCGCAGCCTGCTGTTCGACGTCGGCGGCGACGACTTCTACGGCGTGATGCGCTCCGACATCCTCCGCCGGACGCCGCTGAACGGCAGCTACCACCACTCCGACCGGACGATCATGGCCGAACTGGCGCTGTACGGCCGGTTCAGCCAGGTGCCCGAGTTGCTGTTCTTCCGGCGCGACCACCCGGATCGCGCCGAGCGCGCCAAGCCGACGATCCGCTCGCGGTCGGCGAACATGGAGCCGCGGCGGGCGAGCCGGTTGCGCAACCCCACCGTCCGGTTGCTGGCGGAGTACGTGAACGGGTTCGTCGGAGGCATCCGCCGGGCGCCGCTGTCGGCCGCCGACCGGCGGGAGTGCTACCGGCACCTGCTGGGCTGGATGGCGAGCCGCGCGGCCGGCCGGTCGACGGGACGGATCGAGGACAGCAAGCCGGCGACACCGCCGGCCCGGATCCCGGAGAGCTCGGCAGTGGTTCGCGGCGAGGCGTCCTGACCATGAGCGAGACACCGCGGCCACCAAGGGTGGCGTTCTTCGGGCTGCTGGGGTCGGGCAACCTCGGCAACCACGGTTCGCTGGACGCGATGCTGGACTTCGTCCGGACGCGCCATCCGGAGGCCGAGCTCAGTTGTGTCTGCGCCGATCCGGTGGAGTTCGAGCGCCAGTACGGCATCCCGGCGGTCGCGATCACCTGGTACCAGCAGCACGGCCCGGGGCGTTCCCGGCTCGGCACGGCCGTCCGGAAGACGTTCGGCAAGGTCGCCGACCTGGTCCGGATGCCCCGCCTGGTCCGCAACTACGACGTGGTGATCGTGCCGGGGATGGGCGTGCTCGAGACGACGCTGGAGGTCCGCCCGTGGGGCTGGCCGTACGCGCTGTTCCTGATGGCGTTGTCGGCGCGGCTCGCCGGTGTGCGGACCGCCTTCGTCAGCGTCGGCGCGAACTTCGCCCGCGAACGCACGCTGCGGCGGCTGTACGTCGGCACGGCCCGGCTCGCGTCGTACCGCTCGTTCCGGGATGCCTACTCCCGCGACGCGATGCGGCAGATGGGCCTCGACACCAGCGCCGACGAGGTGTACCCGGACCTCGCCTTCGGGCTGCCGGCGCCGGCCGTGCCCGAACGGCGGGAGCGGATCGTCGGTCTCGGCGTGATGGCGTACCGCGGGACCAACGCGGATCGGCACCAGGCGGAGGAGATCCTCGCCGAGTACACCGCGAAGATCACCGAGTTCGCCCGCTGGCTCGTGGACCAGGGCTACCGGATCCGCCTGATCATCGGCGACCCGGCCGATCTCGTCGTGGTCGACGCGATCGTCGCGGACCTGCGCCGGACCCGGCCGGATCTCGGCGAGAAGCGCGTGGTCAGTGAGCCGGCCGAGACTCTCGGGGAGCTGATGACCCAGGTGGCCGAGGCCGACCTGGTCGTCGCGTCGCGGTACCACAACGTGCTGTCGGCGCTGAAGCTGTCGAAGCCGACGATCTCGATCAGCTACGGAACGAAGAGCGACGTGCTGGTGGAGCAGATGCGGCTCGCCGAGTTCCGGCAGCCGCTCCGCGGACTCGACGTCGCCCGGCTGATCGACCAGTTCCGGGCGCTCGAGGCGCGGGCGCCGTCGGTCGTGCCGGCCATGCGGGAGCGGAACGCCGAGTACGTGCGGGAGCTCGAGCGGCAGTACGACGTCCTGTCCGCGGTGCTGTTCGGCGGGACCCGGGCCGCGGCGGAACACGTCGTACTGGAACAGGGGGAGTAGCGATGGAAGTCATCGAGGTACCGGCGATCGCCCGAGCGCTGGTGTTCCGCCCGGCACCGCACCGCGACGAGCGGGGGTTCTTCTCGCGCACCTTCGACCGGGACGTGGTGAAGACGGCCGGTTTGGACCCGGACGCCTTCGTGCAGGACAGCATCTCGCGCTCGCGGCGGGGCGTCGTCCGCGGCATGCACGTCCGCTCCGGCCGCGGCGAGGCGAAGCTGGTGCGCTGCTCGTACGGCGCGGTCTTCGACGTGGTCGTGGACCTGCGGCCGGGCTCACCGACGTACCGGAACCGGGAGACGTTCGAGCTGACCGGCGAGAACCAGGTGACCGTGTACGTGCCCGCCGGGTGCGCGCACGGCTTCCAGGCGCTCACTGAACCGGCGGACGTGTCGTACCGCATCGACCGCGCGCACGACCCGTCCGAGGACGTGGCGATCCGGTTCGACGACCCGGAGCTGGACATCCCGTGGCCGCTTCCGATCACGCTGATGTCCGAGCGCGACAAGGCCGCCCACTCACTCGCCCTGGCCACTGCGAGGCTGACATGAAGTCCTTCGAGAAGTCCGTTGCCGCGAACAAGCGACTGCACGACCTGATCCCCGGCGGGGCGCACACCTACGCGAAGGGCGAGGACCAGTACCCGTTGGAGATGGCACCCGTCATCGACCACGGTCTGGGCGCCCACGTCTGGGACGTCGACGGCAACGAGTACGTCGAGTACGGCTCCGGCCTGCGCGCCGTCAGCCTCGGCCACCGGCACCCGAAGGTGCTCGAGGCGGTCCGGCGGGAGCTCGATCGCGGCAGCAACTTCGTCCGGCCGAGCATCGTCGAACTCGAGGCGGCCGAACGGTTCCTGACCTCGGTGCCGACGGCCGAGATGGTGAAGTTCGCCAAGAACGGCTCGGACGCCACCACGGCCGCGGTCAAACTGGCCCGCGCGGTCACCGGCCGTCCGCTGGTCGCGCTGTGTTCGGACCACGCGTTCTTCTCGATCGACGACTGGTTCATCGCCCGGACCCCGATGTCGGCCGGCATCCCCGCGGAGTACGGCGACCTGACGGTCGGCTTCCCGTACGGCGACCTGGCCGCGACCGAGGAACTGTTCCGGCAGCACGACGGCCGGATCGCCTGCCTGATCCTGGAGGCCGCGACCCAGCACGACCCGCCCGCGGGCTACCTGGAAGGCCTGCGCGACCTCGCCCACCGGTACGGCGCGCTGCTGATCTTCGACGAGATGATCACCGGCTTCCGCTACTCCGAGGCCGGTGCCCAAGGCCTGTACGGCGTGACGCCCGACCTCTCGACCTTCGGCAAGGCGCTCGGCAACGGCTTCGCGGTGTCGGCGCTGGCCGGCCGCCGCGAGTACATGGAACGCGGCGGCCTGCGGGACAGCCGGGAGCGGGTCTTCCTGCTGTCCACGACTCACGGCGCCGAGACGCACGCCCTGGCCGCGGCCATCGCCGTGATGGACGTGTACGCCGAGGAGGGCATTGCTGCCCGGCTGCACGAGCGCGGCGAGCGGCTGGCCGCGGGCGTCCGCGAGGTTGCCGCGGCTGCTGGTGTTCAGGACCACGTGGTGGTCCGCGGCCGGCCGAGCAACCTCGTGTTCGCCACTCTCGACGAGCAACGCCAGCCGTCCCAGCCGTACCGGACGCTCTTCCTCCGCCAGCTCATTCTCGGCGGCGTGATCGGCCCGTCGTTCGTGGTCAGCAGTGCGCTCACCGATGCCGACATCGACCGTACCGTCGAGGTCGTCGCACAGGCCTGCACGGTCTACCGCCAGGCGCTCGACGCGCAGGACGTGACGGCTTTCCTGCCAGGGCGGCCCGTGCAGCCCGTCTTCCGCAAGTACGCCTGAGGGAACCTGTGCGTCGTCAGATCCTGCGACGGCTGAGTTGGGGAGTCGCCGACCAGGCGGTGTCCAGCCTGGAGAACTTCCTGCTCGGTGTGTACGTCGCCAGGACACTCGGAGCCGCGAGCCTCGGCGCACTCGGCGTGGCGTTCGTGGCGTACGGGATCATCCTCAACGTGTCGCGTGCGCTCTCCACCGACGCGCTGATGGTCCGGTTCAGCGACGTTCCGCGACGGACCTGGCGCCAGGGGGTCGCGGCCTCGAGTGGTGTCGCGCTGCTCGTCGGGCTCGCCGGTGGAGTCGGCTGCGTCGCGATCGGGGTGGTCCTGCGGAGCGCGATGCCGGGCTCCGAGGTCGGAGGCGCCTTCATCGCACTGGCCGCCGGGCTGCCGGGGCTCACCCTGCAGGACAGTTGGCGGCAGGCGTTCTTCGCCGCGGGCGAAGGGGCGAAGGCCTTCGTCAACGACTCGGTCTGGACCGTGCTGCTGCTCGGTGCTCTGCTCGTCGGCGGGCATGCCGGTGCTCACGGGGTCGCGTGGTCGCTGCTCGCGTTCGGAGGGTCGGCCACGCTGTCCGCGCTGTTCGGCGTGTTCCAGGCCGGGATCGTGCCGCGACCGCGGGCCGCGACCGGCTGGCTGCGCCGGCATCGCGATCTCGGTCCGCGTTTCCTGGTCGAGAACGTCGTACTCGCCTCGGTCGGGCAGGTCCGCGCTGTCGTGGTGGCGGCGACCGTCGGACTGGCGGCGGTCGGCGCGATCAGGGGCGGTGAGATGCTGGTCGGCCCGGTGAGCGCGCTGTTGATGGGTCTGGCGCAGGTCGCCGTACCGGAGGCGGCGCGCGCCGTTCGACGGAGCGACCGGCACCTGCGGCGGTTCTGCCTCGGACTGAGCGGTGGACTGGCCGTCGTGTCGTTCGCCTGGAGTCTCGTCGTCCTTGTCGTCTTCCCGTTCGGGCTCGGCAGGGTGCTGCTCGGGACCGTTTGGCCGCAAGCTCAGGTGCTCGTGCTCGGTATCACGGTCAGGAACCTGGCCGGTTGCCTGCAGGTCGGTCCGTCGGCCGGTCTGCGCGCACTGGGCCGAGCCGACCGGACCATGCGCTGCCAACTCGCCAACGCTCCACTGGCCGTCGTGTTCTGCGCCGCCGGAGCACTCGCTTGGGGAGCCCAGGGCGCCGTCTGGGGCTCCGCACTCGCCGCGATCCTCGGCACCGGAATCTGGTGGCAGCAGCTGACGAGTGCGCTCCGACAGCACGTGCCCGAGGGATCACCCGCCTGAAGCGAGGACCCCGCGGAGGTGGTCGGCCAGGCGGAGCGCGAGCGCGATGATCGTGAACGTCGGGTTGGACGCCCCGTACGTCGGGAAGACCGACGCTCCGGCGACGTAGAGGTTCTGCACCGAGTGCACGCGCCCGTCGCCGTCCACGACGCCCTTGTGTGGATCGGCGTTCATCCGCGTGGTGCCCATGTGGTGATGGTTGCCTTCGACAAGTGTCGCGGGTACGTCGTCGAACAGCGTCTCGACGTACCCGAACCCGCCGGCCCGGAAGGCTGCGGCCAGAATGTCGACCGACGACCGGAGGGACTCCTGGTCCTCGGCCGACCGCCGCCAGGTCACCCGTGCGACGGGGATCCCGAGGTCGTCCCGGCGCGAGCCGAGCGACACCCGGGACAGGCTGTTCGGCGCCTGCTCACCCATGGCGCGGAGCATCAGCGTCCGCGGCCGCGACATCACCTTGCCCAGTGCGAGGTCGGCGACATCGGGAAGTCCCGTGACGACGTTGCGTACATGGGTACCGAACCCGTCGATCCGGGGCCGCCTGCCGGCGGCCTTGCGCAGGGTGGTCAGCGACCGGACCGCCGGCGTCGCGACCGCTGCCGGCCGCGGGACCAGCGAGAACGTGCAGTTCAGCAGATCCTTGTCCCGCTGGACGTTCTCGGCGATCCGGACCGCGCCCGTCGCGCCGTGCAGGTCGGCGAAGAATCTCGCGTCGTCGACCGTGTGCGCACCGGACAGCACGACGTGGCCGACCGGCATCGACAGCCGTTCGGCAAAGTACCGCCCGACCAGGTCGTGCTCGTTGCCGATGCCCTTGCCCCCGTCGGCGGTCAACAGCAGCCGGGCGTTCTCGATCCCGCCGGTCGCGAGTACGACGATCCTCGGCCGTACGACGAACCGGCTGCCGTCGTCGCGTACGGCGGTGATCGACACGACGCGCCGGCCGGACGGATCGGTCGTGATGTCGGCCACCCGGCTGTGCAGCTCGACCCGCACGTTCGCGGAACGCGCGAACATCTGCAGCTCGTCCCTGAAGTCCGCGGAGCAGACCTGGAACAGTGCGGGCACGATCTCGTCGTCCTGCACCGGCGGCGCGGGCCGGCCGTCGGACATCGGGTCACCGTCGACCAGGTCGTACGGCGCGAGGCCGCAGTCCCGCTGGGCCCGCACGTAGTACGGCATCAGGTGGTCGCGGTCGAACGGCCAGCCGAAGTCGGGCCGCCCGGGGCGGGACTCGAAGTCGATCGGGTCCAGCGGACGGGCGAGCCACCCGCCGTGCAGAACTCTCGGATGCCGCAGCGTGCCGCCGAAGGCGCGAACCCTCGATCGGTGCAGCTGGTGCAGCGGGTAGCCGTCGGTCTCGCCCTTGCTCAGCCGTTGCACGCGGCGCTCGACGTTCGGGCCACCGCTCTCCAGGATGCAGATCCGGGCCCCGGTGCCGGCCAGCGTCCGCGCGACGCCGATGCCCGCGGGCCCGGCGCCGATGATGCAGAGATCGGTGACGATCTCCGCGGCGTGTGAATTCGGCACCGCGACATACCTCCTCAGTCGCACCACAGCTGACCCCGAGTTCTTCCCCCTCCGAAGAGAGCATTTCCATCGGGCGTTGATACAGGGTCTTCCGTCGCTACCCGCGACGGGGCATCAGCAGAACCGCCCCCGCGGTGACGAGGAGTCCGCATCCGTACCCGCCGAGTGCGTCGGTGGGGTAATGCGCAGTGAGGAGGATCTGCCCCCAGGCCATCAGGCCGCCGCCGAGAACGCTCACCGCCGGCACGACCGCCGTACCGCGAACGCTGGTGGTGCGCAGGAGGTCGGCCAGGAGCAGGCCGATGATCGTGGCAGCGACCGTGACGGCGGCGACGTGGCCGCTGGGGTAGGAGAGGGAGCCGTCGTGGATCCGGCGGTCGACGACGTACTTCAGCACCGTGCTCAGCAGCGTGGCGGCCACCATCGCGGCCACTGCGGCGATCGCCAGCATCCGGCGGCCGGCGACGAGGCAGACCGCGGCAAGGGCGATTGTCAGCACGGCCCGGCCGGTCGGTTCGCCCAGCCAGTCGAGAGCGTGGGCGAGGTTCCACAGACCTGCCGGTGACTTGTCGACGAGCTGCTGGACCGAGCCGTCGAGCCGGCTCGGGCCGGTATCACCGGCGAACGCAACAGCCGGTACGGCGAGCAGCACCGCACCGACCGCGGCCAGCACCGCCAGTGGCCGGCGCAGCCCCTGTCCGAGCGCCGGCAGTGTCCGAGTTGACACCATCCCCACCCCCTGTAGTCAGTCTAGAACGCACCTGATTCGTTCGGGCTCGGGCTGCGGTTGCACACGCCGGGCTCCGAGCCCGGTGCCGCGTTCATTGCCCTAGGCATCGCAGTCACAGCGACCTCGGGCCGCGGTTCCTGGTCGAGAACGTGGTGCTCGGCGCGGCTGGTCAGGTGCGTACGTTGGTCGTCGCAGCGAGCGATGGACACCCCTGCGGTGCTGGGAGATACTGATTTTGCCTGGGGAGGCATGTCGGGGGACACACATTCTCGGTGGGGGGACCACGAGACATGGAAGAAACAGCTACTGCCGTTATTGGCGCGGGCCCGCACGGCTTGGCCGCCGCAGCACACCTTCGCCGGGCCGGGGAGGAATTGCGGGTCTTCGGTGATCCGATGTCGTTCTGGCAGACCATGCCCACCGGCATGTTGCTGCGCTCGAACTGGACAGCCACCTGCATCGCCGAGTACGAAGGCCCGTTGTCGCTGGACTCGTACCAGGCTGAGACCGGTCGCAGCTTCACCAGGCCGGTGCCGCTGGACGAGTTCATCGGCTACGGCCTGTGGGTGCAGTCGAAGGTCGCGCCGGACGTGGACCGGCGGTGCGTCTCGAGCGTGACCCGAGAAGACGATGCGTTCGTGCTGACGTTCGCCGACGAGTCGCAGTTGCGGGCCCGGCGGGTCGTGGTGGCGGCCGGCATCGACGACTTTGTGAACCGTCCCGAGGTGATGGCCGGGCTGCCGTCCGAACTCGCCTCACACACCGGTGAGCACAAGGACCTCGGCGGCTTCGCCGGCAAGGAGGTCCTGGTCGTCGGAGGTGGCCAGAGCGCTCTCGAGTCGGCTGCACTGATGAAGGAGTCCGGTGCCGTGGTCGAGGTCGCGGCCCGTGCGGACCACATCAACTGGCTACACGGCGGCAAGTACCACCGCATGCTGGGCCGGCTGGCACCGCTGGTGTACGCACCGACGGACGTGGGGCCGATGGGCATCTCCCGGATCGTCGCCGAGCCCGGGCTGTTCCGGCGGCTACCGCGCGGCGTACAGGACAAGATGGCCTACCGCGCGATCCGCCCGGCCGGTGCCACCTGGCTGGTCGACAGGCTGGCCGGCGTACGGGTCCGGACCGGGGTACAGGTGCTCGAGGCACGGCCGAAGGGCGACCGGCTCGACGTGACGCTGAGCGACGGCCGGACCCGGACCGTGGATCATCTGCTGTTCGGCACCGGGTACCGGGTCGACATCAGCAGGTACCCGTTCCTGGACAAGGACGTGGTGCGGCAGGTGCGCACTGTGAACGGCTACCCGGTGCTGCGGCCCGGGATGGAGTCGTCCGTGCCCGGACTGCACTTCCTCGGAGCGCCCGGAGCGTACAGCTTCGGTCCGATCATGCGGTTCGTGGCCGGCGGGTGGTTCGGAGCCGAGACGCTCACCCGGGCAGTGCGGGGCCGTTCCGGTGCGGACGTCGTACGGAAGCCGACGCTGGAACCGATGGGCGATGGGGCATGACAAGGCGGTCCGGCCGGAGCCCGAGCGCTACGGTCGGGGCTGTCGTCATCGGAGGCGACTACCAGGGGCTCGGCATCGCCCGCAGTCTCGGCCGGTACGGCGTACCGGTCGTGGTTCTCGACGACGAGCACTCGATCGGCAGGATGTCCCGGTACGTCTCGAAGTACGAGCGGGTGGGCGACCTGCGGGACGCGGGGTACACAGTGCGCACCCTCCTGGACGCCGGACGCCGGCTGGGCCTGGACGGCTGGGTGGTGTACCCGACCCGCGAGGAGACGGTCGCGGCGATCGCGGCGAACCGTGATGACCTGCTCGGATCGTTCCGGCTGGTCACGCCCGGTTGGGAGGCGGTCCGGCCGGCCTGGGACAAGCGGGAGACGTACCAGCGGGCCGAGCGGCTGGGCATCCCGATCCCGCGATGCTGGTTCCCGTCGACGCGCCAGGACCTGGCCGAGGTCGACGTCAGCCGCCCGGTGATCCTCAAGCCGGCGATCAAGGAGCACTTCTTCTACGAGACCAGGGCCAAGGCCTGGCGGGCCGACACCCGCGCCGAGCTCGAGCAGGCGTTCGACCGGGCGACCGCGATCGTCGGCGAGGGCGAGATGATCGTCCAGCAGCTGATCGAGGGCGGCGGCGACCGGCAGTTCGGGTACGGCGCGTTCTTCAAGGACGGTGTGGCGGTCGCGGAGATGACGGCCCGGCGGTTGCGTCAGCATCCGTCGGACTTCGGCCGCGCCTCGACGTACGTGGAGACGATCGACGAGCCGGAACTTGCCAAGCACTCGTGGAAGTTCTTGCAGGACGTGGACTACTACGGCCTGGTCGAGCTCGAGTACAAGCAGGACCCGGCGGACGGGCAGTTCAAGCTGCTGGACGTGAACGCCCGGACCTGGGGTTACCACACCCTCGGGTACTCGGCCGGCGTGGACTTTCCGTACCTGGTCTACCGTGACCAGCTCGGGTTGCCGGTGGAGCCGGTTCAGGCGCGGGCCGGGGTGCGGTGGATCCGGCTGGCCACCGACCTGCCGAACGCGGCCAAGGATCTCCGCGCACGACGGTTGCGGCTGGGCGAGTACCTGAAGACCCTGCGTGGCATCGACGCCGAAGCCGTGTTCAGCCTGCGGGATCCGATGCCGGCGTTGTACGAGATCGCGATGCTGCCGTACCTGGCCGTGAAACGAGGCCTGTGACCGATGTTCGAGGCCACCCATCCGTTCGCGTTCTTCGACTACTTCAGGGTCCCGTACGACGTGGTGCCCGCTGACGCCGACCGTGAGATCGGCACGCTGACCGCACAGAACTCGGGCCGCAAGCTGTTCTGGTACCGCGGCAAGAACACCCGGACAGGGCGGTTCCGGATCGGGGCGGTCAACGTCGCCGGGCGGATCCACACCGGTCCCGTGCCCGTCGCGGGGACGAGCTGGCGGCGTACCGAGGAAGTCCTCGGCGCCGACGGGCGGCCCGTCGCAGCTGTCCAGGAAGATGCTGACGGCAACGTCTTCCTGCCGTTCGACCCCGGGCAGGTGATGGGTTTCCTGTGGTCGGAGTCGTACACCACGATGGGCAGCGCGCGCGTGACGCGGAAGTTGCGCAAGGCAATGGTCAAGACGTACTACGCGGTTCGGCCGCTGCTGCCGAGGCCGTTGCAGCTGCGGATGCGGCGGACGTTCGCCAAGCACCAGGCGCCGCCGGAGTTCCCGGCGTGGCCGGTCGAGCACGGCCTGCAGGACCTGTACGACTGGCTGCTCGAGCTGGCCGGCACGGTGGCGGGGGAGCCGGTGCCGTGGATCGACCTGTGGCCCGAGGGCAAGACCTGGACGATGGTGCTCACGCACGACGTCGAGCAGGCAGGAGGCCGCGACGACATCGAGCTGCTGCGCGGTCCGGAGCGGGAGCGCGGCTACCGGTCCTCGTGGAATTTCGTGCCCGAGCGGTACGTCACCTCCGACGACCTGGTCGCAGAGCTCAAGGCCGACGGCTGCGAGGTCGGAGTCCACGGGTTGCGACATGACGGCCGCGACATCGCGTCGAGACGGCTCCTGGAACAG
Organism: Kribbella sp. NPDC059898; assembly: GCF_042730855.1. Taxonomy (NCBI): domain Bacteria; kingdom Bacillati; phylum Actinomycetota; class Actinomycetes; order Propionibacteriales; family Kribbellaceae; genus Kribbella; species Kribbella sp. NPDC059898. The sequence continues at coordinate 176,659 of NZ_JBHWKR010000010.1, read as the reverse complement.
CGGCTGCCCGCGATGCGGTCGTCCGCGGACCGCTGGGGCGCAGCCGGATTCCGGTCGCCGGCGACGCAACGCCGGTGGGACCTGATGCCGACGATGGGCTTCGACTACGACTCGTCGTACACCGACTCCGACCCGTACGAGCCGCAGCCCGGCGGATGCTGCACCTACCTCCCGTTCTTCAACGAGGAGTTGGTGGAGCTGCCGATCACGCTGCCACAGGACCACACCGTGTTCGAGATCCTGCAGCACGACGGTTCGGTCTGGGTGTCCAAGGCGCACGCGATCCGCGAGCGGCGCGGCATGGTACTCGTGCTCGTGCATCCGGACTACGCGCGCGACGAGCGGCTGCTGACCGCGTGGAGCAAGCTGCTCGACGAGTTCGCACACGACGAGACGGTCTGGCAGGCGCTGCCGCGCGAGGTTGCCACCTGGTGGCGGGACCGGGCCGGCAGCCGTCTGGTGCACACCGCCGACGGCTGGGTACTCGACGGCCCGGTCGCGGGCCGCGGCCGGGTCCGGCACGGCCTGCTGGTGAGGGCGTGACGCCATGCACGTCGTGATCGTGGTCGAGAACGTCCCACTCGGTGTCGATACCCGGCTGCGCAAGCAGGTCGAGGACCTGCTGGACGCCGGCTGCCGGCTGACGGTGATCAGCATGCGTCATCCCGACAACACGCCGTACCGCGACCGGCTGCGGCTGCTGGAGTATCCGCCCCCGGTCGAGCGCCCGGGGCCGGTCGGGTACGCGATCGAGTACGCACAGGCCTTCGGCTGGGCGGCCTGGCACGTCCTGCGGACCCGGCTCCGCGGCCGGATCGACGTACTGCACTTGTGCCAGCCTCCGGACATCTACTTTCCGCTGGCGTGGATGCTGCGCCTGACCGGCACCCGGATCGTGATCGACCAGCGCGATCTGATGCCGGAGCTGCTGCGCGGCCGGTACGACGGAGACCCACCGGGGCAGCTGCTCCGCATTCTGCGCTGGCTGGAACGCCGGTCCCAGAAGGTCGCGCAGCACGCGATCACCGTGAACGGCTACCTGAAGGACCGGATGGTCAAGGCCGGCGCCGAGCCGGACCTGGTCACGGTCGTGCGCAACGGCCCTGTCCTGGCCCGCGTGCGGCAGGCCGAGCCAGACCCGGCGTTGCGGGGCGAGCACCGGCACCTGGTGTGCTGGATCGGCAAGATGGGTCGCCAGGACCGGGTCGATCTCGTGGTCCGCACCGCCGAGCGGATGGTCCGCGAGCTGGGCCGCACCGACTGCGGGTTCGTGGTGCTCGGTGACGGCGAGTGTCTCGAGGAACTGCGAGAGCTCACCCGGGAGCTGGACCTCGAGCGCTGGGTGAGCTTCCCCGGGTGGTTGCCGGAGGCATCCGTCTTCGGGTACCTGGCGACCGCCGACGTCGGCATCGACACCAGTTTGCAGGTCGAAGTGTCGCCGGTGAAGGCGATGGAGTACATGGCCCTCGGCCTACCGGTGGTGTGCTTCGACCTGCAGGAGAGCCGGGCCATCATCGAGGGCGCGGGCCGGTTCGCCGCGCCAGGCGACGTCGCCCAGCTGACCGACGCCGTGGTGGAGTTGCTCGACGACCCGGCCATGAGTAAGCAGCTCGGTGAGGCCGGCCGACGCCGGATCACCGAGGAACTCGCGTGGGAACGCCAGGTCCCCGCCTACCTGAGCGCCGTGACCGGCACCCGCCTTCCCGCCGACCGCTGAGACCTCGGCCCGATGACCGGGACGGTGCGCGAGCAGCTATCGGGATGCGGTCGGCTTGGGCCTGGAGCCGCGCTGCGGTACGTGCATACCGGGTGCCAGTGTCAGCCAGGAGTGGGAGTCCAAGGTCTTGCGCACCCGCTTGACGTAGTCCTGTGCACCCGCGGTCATCCAGGCGCCGGCGTACCAGGTGCCGACGCAGCCCCACAACAGGTCCCGCGGTTGTGTGGACGGCGGCGAGCCGGTGAGCCACCACATCCAGCCCTCCATGCAGCCGCGGATGAAGGCGCCGTAGTAGTCCAGGGCGAACGCCGTCGAGTCCCGGTTGAACGGGAAGGTGCCGTTCTGGTTGCCGGACATGTCCGTCCAGGCCGGGTCCTGCCAGGACATCACGCCGATGATCGAGAACGTCTTCGGGCACTTACCCGGACCGTAGTCGCGCTGATAGTCGTACCCGAACTGCCCGATTCCGCGGCAGTAGACCCCCGACGCCTCGGTCGCCCGGTCGAACTCGTCGCCGCAACCGCGCTTGTCGACGCATCTGCCCGCGGCGTCGGTCAGGTACTGGTACCAACTGGACTCGGTGATGGCGACGGCGCGCAACAGATTGTCCGAGAGGCCCCACTTGCAGGCGGCCCACTGGATGTTCTCGTCGGTGGTTCCTGTGTGCCGGCCGGAGACCCGGGCGAGCAGCCAGGTGTCCCAACGCTGGTCGTACGTCTGCTGGCTCGCGCGTGGACGGCTGCTCAGCGAGAGGCGGACGGCCTCCCGGTCGGGCATCCGCCGGTTGGCTGCGGTGTTCTCCGGGCGTGGTTCCCAGGTCGAGGGGCGCACCCGGCCGGCACAGGTGGCGTCGTCCGGAAGCGATTGCCAGGACCCGGCCGGCAGGGTCTCGAAGTACCCGGACTCCGGCGGGCGCCCGTCGGCCGGCGCCGGTAAGGGCAGGGCGACGGCCACCACAACCACTGCGGCCGCCACGCCTACCATGGCCGGCCGGACCAGCCTGCGGCGCTGCGGTCTCATCAGATCCCCCCAATTCCCCGCTCAGGTGTTGGCGCGTTCAGTGCCCGCCAAAGGTTCCGAGCCGCCCGGCTCAGCGTCTTCCTGGTCGGTCCGCTCGGCGTCTCCGGCGCGCTCGGACGGCCTGGACGGCTTCGCCGGGTTCGCGATCGGCGCGATCCGCGGCGCCTCGTTGACCTCGGACCCGCTGCGCAGCCGCACCAGCGGACGCAAAAGCACCGATCTCCTCGGCGGCGCGTTCATGACGCATCCGATCGGATTGCCGCCCGCGCTCTTCAGGGCCGTCACGGCGGCCGCGGCCGGCGAGCGCCGGCCCTTCCGCGCGTCGAGCACGACCAGCACGAAGTTCGAGCGCCCAGCGAGCAGCGCCGCCTCGGCCGCTGTGGTCACCGCCGGCGTATCGATCACGACCAGCGCCCGGGTGGACAGGTTGTCGATCAGCAACTCGAGGTCCTCGACGTTGAACCACGGCGCCGCACCGGCCGGCGGACGGCCGCCCGGCAGCAGCCGCAGGCCGTCGAACGCCGTCGGCACCAGGGCCCGGTCCAGCGACCTGGAGTCGGCCAGCACGTCGGTGAGGCCGGGCGACTCGTCCGCCCCGAACACTGTGTGCAGGGCCGGCCGGCGCAGGTCGCCGCCGATCAGCACGACCTCCTTGCCGGTGTTCGCGAGCGCGATCGCCAGCTGGGACGCGACCGTGGTGGTGCCCGCGCGGCGGGCCGGGCTGGTGACCACGAAGCAGGCGCCGCGCCCGCGCGCGGGCAGCGTGGTGAGCTGTGCCGCCAGGTACCCGAACACCTCGCCGAGCGGCCCAGGCGGACCTGCCTCGGGTCGCAGCGGCAGCCGCTGCAGGATCGTCGGTACGTCGGCCAGTACCGGCAGGCCGGTGGTCCGGGTGACGTCGCCGTGGTCGCGCATCCGTCCCCGTGCCCTGTCCCACACGAACGCGAAACCGGCTCCGATCATCGCGCCGAGCACCAGACCGAGGCCGATCACGAGCGGCAGGTTCGGCTGGGTCGGCCGGTCCGGCAGCACCGGCTGCGTGATCACGTCCGCGAGCTTGATCTTGCGGTTCTGGTTGCGGTAGTTGATGTACGCCCGGGTGAAGGCCGCGACGCCCGTCAGGGCCCGTTCGGCTGTCGGCGCCTTGTAGCTGAACTGGAGAACGTTGGCGTTCACCGGCACCGAGACCGACAGGCCCTTGAGGGCTTCGCCCGGGCTGGTGTGCAGGACCACTGCGGCCGCATTGGTGACGACACCGGACGACGCGACCGTGCGCTGGGTCCCCATGTCGGGCTCGGCGGCGGAGTTCACCCGGGCCGGGTCGGGGTACACGATCACCTCCGAGCTGGCGACGTACGACGTGGGTCTGGTGACCGTGGCGGCGACCGCTCCGGCAACGGTGAGCAGGGTCAGCGCGATGATCATCGGCAGGTAGGTGCGGACGAAGCCCCGCGATCCGGGCCGGCTCAGGGTCATTCGCCTCATCGGGCCGCTCCTGTAGGTAGGACGTCGGACAGCTCCATCATCCGCCCCCGCGACGCCTTGGTGGGTGATTCGGTCGATTCTGTTATGTCAGGTGACTTCACAAAGGTCAGCGCGAGCAGCGAGAACAGCAGGTCCGCCGCCCCCCGGTAGGTCAGGTGCGGATCGAAGATCATCATCGCGACGATCGCGGTGATCGCCGTGAACGCTGCCAACGCCGCGACCGAGCTCTCGTCACGCAGGCCCTCGGTCTGCCGCCACAGCCGGGGCAGCGACACCCAGACAAGAGCGACGAACGCGGCGAACAGCGGGATCCCGCCGCCCCAGAGCAACCAGGTGTAGCCACTCTCGATCCACACGTAACCGGTGCCCTGGGTGGGCACGACGACGCGGGCCGACGGGCGGACGCCGAACAGCACGTTCTGGCCGGAGAACAGGTCCGGCCAGAAGTACGTCGACAGGTTGTACCAGCGCACGATCCAGCTGTTCGGCCAGCCGCTGGCCGACTGGAAGCCGACGAGCCGGTGTGAGACCGCGGGCCAGGCCGCGATCAGTGCGACCCCGAGCCCGACCGGTGCGTACCGCAGCAGGTCGAGCCGGCGCAGCCCGGCGGTCAGGCAGACGATCGCGACCACCAGGCCGAGCGCGCAGGAGAACTCACCGGCCGCGAAAACACCCACGACGCAGACCACCGAGGCGCCGGCCAGGAAGAGGGTCAGATACAGGTTGTGCGGCCGCTTCCACAGCAGGCCGACCGCGATCGCCAGGCTGAAGATCAGCACGTCGGCTGTTGCCGCGGGCAACGCCAGGGTGGAGCTGCCGCGCGGGATCGACAGCGCGTCGGCGTACCCGAACGGCGCCCAGTAGGTGAGCAGCAGCGACCGGACGCCCAGCATGTCCAGCGACTGCAGGATGCCCAGCGTGCCGAGCAGCCCGGCGGCCGCGACCGCGGCGAGCAGGCAGCGGCGGACCTCCGCCTGGGTGTGCACCGCTGCGCGCACGATCCCGTACACGCCGAGGAACTTCCACATCACCAGGGCGTACGAGATGTCGTCGGCGATGATCGGCCGGCCGACGAGGTGCATCCAGGCCAGCGGCAGCACCGAGCTGGTGACCGCCAGCGCCACCAGCGTCACCTCGATCGGGTTGAGCTGGATCCTCAGCCGCGTGCCCGGGCGGTACCGGAAGAGGAACCGGACGACGAGGATCCCGGCCAGCAAGACGGCCAGCCCCTCGTTCGGCCGCAGCGCCGGAATCAGCCGCCCGCGGTCGATTCCCGCGAGGGTCGGAGTCAGACCGATGATCAGGTACGCCGCGGTGGCCGGCCGGCGCCATACCACGACCACCACCCCGGCGACTGCCACCAGGCCCACCGCCGCGACCGGTGAGACGGCGAGCAGCGCGCCGGTGAGGACCGCAACCAGGGCCGCCGAAAGTGCCAGGCCGGGGAGCACAACCCGATCCATCAGGACGCCTCACCGGCCGGTGCGCCGGCTCTGCGGGGGATCGGCAGGGCGGCGGTCAGCCAGGACAGCTCGGGTGCGTGCAGCAACGCCTGGACGGCGCCGAACACCACGAGCCCGGCGAGGCTGCCGGCGCACAGCGCGAGCGCCTGCCCGAGCCGGCCGTCGACCGCGCTACCGACCAGCTGCGCCACAAGGTACGCCGGTCCGGCCATCAGCGCCGAGCCGAGCGTGGTGCGGCCCAGCGACCGCAGCAGCGACGAGCGGTCCCAGCCGCGGGTCATCCGCAGGAGCAGGTGGATGCCACCGGCAACGGCAGCCACCGTGTACGCCGCTCCGAGCGCGGACAGCAGCCGGTCCGGGGGCGCCAGCAGAGCGGTACCGCACAGTGCCAGGCAGACGACGGCCTGGAACGCCATCGAGGTCAGCGGGGTCCGGGCGTCCTCGCGGGTGTAGCAGGCTTGGGTGGTCACGAAGAACATCGTCTCTCCGACCAGCCCCAACGCAATGGCCGCGAGCGCACCGGCGATCAATGCGCGGCCATGCTCGGAGGCCATCGGTCCGGCCGCGATCGTCGCCGCGGTCGGCCCCGAGAGTGCGATGTAACCGACCGCCGCCGGAACCGCGAGGAACAGCGCGAGGCCGAGTCCCTGCAGGAATGTCGGCGCGAACTCTGCCGACCGGGCCTGGTGCAGACGTGCCAGCCGGGGGAGGAGGGCCAGCGCCACGGGGGTCGCGGCCAGCGCGATCGGCAGATAGTAGAAGTTCAGCGCCATCTGGATCGCCACGGTGCCGCCGGCCACCCGGTTCGACACGAGCAGCAGCGTCAGCAGCTGCACCGCGAGCAGACTGGCCTGGGCGACGGCGCGCATGGCCCGGCGGATGGTCGCCAGGACTTCGGGATCGCGCCAGCCGGCCCGGGGGACCAGTCGTACGCCGGCCCGCCTGGCACCCCACCACTGCACCGCCGCATGGGCCGCGACCGCTCCTGTGGACCCCAGACCGAGCAGCAGGATCTGCCCGGTCGGTCGGGCTCCGAGCTCGTGGCCGGTGCCGTACAGCAGGCCGGACAGCACCAGTACGACGATGATGCCGGCGTTCTCGACCAGCGGCGCCGCGGCAGCCAGTGCGAATCGGCGATGGGCGTACATCGCCGCGGTGGCCGAGCCGACCACGGCGTACAGGAACACCTGCGGGATGGTGAGCAGCACCAGCAACCGGGCGACGCCGACCTGGTCGGTGCCCGAGAGCCTTTCGCCGCCGAGCGAAGTGACACGGAGGAGTTCCGGCAGCAGCACCACTGCCACCGGCGCAAGTACGAGCAGCCCGGCCAGCGCCACGCCGAGGAAGCCGCCGCTGACCCGGGCCGTGTCGCGGGGCCGGCGCTGGTCGATGTGCTGTACGAGCGCCGGTACCAGCAGCGAGACGAACAGCGAGCCCGCGAGGAACCCGTAGTAGATGAGGTTCGGCAACGAGTTGGTCAGCTGGTAGGTGTTGCCGAGGAACGTCGGCCCGAGCACGGCACCGATCACGATCACCCGGACCACGCCCGTGATCCGGCTCAGCGCGGTCCAGACGCCGACCGTCATGGTGTCCTTGGCGGTCCCGGAGCCGCTGGTCAGGTCGGCACTGTCGGCGAAGTGGGCAGGCGGCGACCCTCCGGCCTTCCCGTGCTTCGCGTCCGGGGCCGCTTCGACGGGCGGCACCTGCTCGGTCCGCCCGTCCGGAGTGGCGTTCGCCGTCATCCGACCGCCGTCCCCTACCGGCCCGTGCTGCCGAGCACCGCGGGGATCGTCCGGAGCAGCACCAGCAAATCCAGCCAGGCGCTGCGCCGCTGCGTGTAGTCCACGTCGATGCGCAGCCCTTGCGTCATGGTCAGCCGGTTGCGGCCGCTGACCTGCCACAGGCCGGTGATGCCGGGCGGCACCTCGAACCGCACTCCCGCCCAGGGCGGCAGCATCTCCAGCTCGGCCGGCAGCATCGGGCGGGGTCCGACGACGGACATGTCGCCGCGCAGTACGTTCAGCAGCTGTGGCAGCTCGTCCAGGCTGGTTCTGCGCAGCAGTGCGCCGAGTCTGGTGATCCGCGGGTCGTGATCCAGTTTGTACAGGCCGTCGACCGCCTCCACCTCGCCGGCCATCAGCCGCCGTACGTAGTCGAGGTGCAGCTGCTGGTCCGCGTCGATGCGCATGGTGCGGAACTTCAGCATCACGAACGTACGCCGGTTCGCACCGACCCGGACCTGCCGGAACAGCGCCGGGCCGGGACTGGTCGCTCGGACGAGCACGAACATCACCAGCATCAGCGGGGACAGCAGCACCATCCCGATGGAGGCCAGGGCCAGATCCATGGATCGTTTGCCCCACCCCACCGGGACAGCGCCGCTCACTCCGCGTTGTGGGGCATGCCGGGGTCCGGTGTCGACACTGGACCTGACCCGGCCGCGGAGGAGACTCATACCCGGCCCTCCCTGTCGGCGCTCGCCGTTGCGCTGAACGTGAACCTGGAGGCGGACGCGTCGTCGGCCTCGATCCGCTGGCAGATGTCCACGAGCCCGTCGACCGTGCCGCGCACCCGCGCCGGGTTGCCGTAGGCAACGCACTTCGGGGGCAGGTCACGGGTTACCACCGAGCCCGCGCCGACGATGCAGCCCTCGCCGATCCGCACGAACGGCAGCACGGTGACGTTCACCCCGAGCTGCGCTCCGGCGCCGATCGCGGGCCCGGACATCACCTCCGCGGACTCCTCACGGCCCGGGTACAGGTCGTTGGCCAGCGTCACCCCGGGCGCAAGGAAGGCACCGTCACCGATGTCGGTGTACTGCGCTACATAACAGTTCGTGTGGATCTTGACGCCGTCGCCGATCCGGCAGCCGTAGTCGACCACTGTGTTGCTCCACACCGAGACGTCGTCGCCGATCTCGCACTGCTCGCGGATCACGACGTTGTGCCCGGTCTCGAATCGCGCGCCGATCCGCGAGCCGCCGTACAGGACGGAACCGCTGCGCAGCCGGGCGTCCGGTCCGAGCTCCAGCTCCGGGTCGACGGGCCGGGCCGGTGGATAGCCGATCTGAACCCCGGCGTCGGCGGTGGTCATCGGCTGGTCCTCGCCACGACGGCGTTCAGCCGATCCGCGACCCGTTCCGCGTCCTGCGTGCCCAGGTGCGGGAACATCGGCAGCGACAGCAGCCGGCCGGCCGCGGCCTCGACCACCGGCAGTTCGCCGGTCGCGTGCTCGGCGTACGGCGCCATCAGGTGGCACGGCGCCGCGTAGTGGATGCCGGTGCCGATGCCCTCGGCCGCGAGGTCCGCGCGGACCCGGTCCCGGTCGTCCACCTGTACGACGGCCAGGTGACAGCTCCCGGCGCTGCCCTCGAGTTCGTCGACCAGAGTCGCTGCTGCCGGGTCGATGCGTTCGGCGTACACGGCCCTCAGCCGGCGCCGGGACGCGTTCCACTCGTCGAGCCGCTTCAGCTTCGCTGACAGCACCACCGCCTGGAGCGCGTCGAGCCGGCTGTTCGTACCCAGGACGTCGTGCCGGAAGTGACCGCCGACCGCGTTCTGGGCCCGGCCGTGATCGCGCATCGAGAGCAGCAGTTCCACGAGTCGTGCGTCCGAGGTGACCACCGCGCCCGCGTCCCCGAAGGCGCCGAGATTCTTGCCGGGATAGAAGCTGAAGCAGGCCGCACGGCCGAACGACCCCGCCCGCCGGCCGTCCCAGGTCGCGCCGTGTGCCTGTGCCGCATCCTCGACGAGCATCAGCCCCAGGTCGTCGGCCAGTGCCGCGATCGCGGTCAGGTCGGGCATCTGCCCGTACAGGTGCACCGGAATCAGAGCCTTCGTCGCCGGAGTCACGGCGGCCTTGAGGGTGTCCGCGGTGACCAGCAGGGTGCGCTCGTCGACGTCGGCGAACCGCGGTACCGCACCGGCCAGCACGACCGCCTCGACCGTGGCCACGAACGTGTTGGCGGGTACGACGACCTCGTCACCCGGGCCGATCCCGAGCCCGCGCAGCACCAGGTGCAACGCGTCGGTCCCGTTCGCGACCCCGACCGCGTACTCGGTGCCGCAGTACTGCGCCCACTCGGCCTCGAACCGTGTCACCGCAGCACCGCCGACGAACCGCGCGGTGCGGACGATCTCGTCCCAGCCGGTCCGGACCTCGTCCGCGACCTCGCGATTGACGCCGGTGAGGTCGAGGAACGGGATCTGGTTGTCGCCCGCCGTCACAGCAGTTCCCTGACGGCGGACGGCCGCACGGACCCGCCGGCAATCTCGTCCAGGCGGACCGGGCGGCCCTGCTCCGCCGAGCGCTGCGCGGCCTCGAGCACCTCGACCACCGCCAGGCCGTTCTCGCCGTCGGTCAGCGGATGCATGCCGCTGATCGCACAGTCCAGGAAGTGCTCGTCCTCGAGCTTCAGCGGCTCGTTGACCAGCAGGAACGGCGCGACCACGTCGCCGTACCGGTACGACATCGGCGGCTGGGTCAGGTCCAGCCCGGAGTCAGGACGCTCGGACACGCCCTTGTCGTGGACCTTGATCCGCTCCTCGGTGGCGAGGTCGTTGAAGATCACCATCTTCTCGCTGCCGACGATCGTGACCCGGCGGACCTTGCACGGGTCCAGCCAGCTGACGTGCACGTTCGCGATCACGTCGGGGTTGTCGTAGCGCAGCCGCAGGTAGCCGACATCCTCGAGCTGGCGGTGCGCATGGCGTGACGACCAGCACTTCACGCTGACCGGCTTGGCACCGAGCACGTAGTTGAGGATCGAGATGTCGTGCGGCGCGAGGTCGAACAGGACATTGCAGTCGTTCTGGTACAGGCCGAGGTTCAGCCGCGCGGTGTCCAGGTAGTACAGCTCACCGAGCTCGCGGCTCTGTACCATCTCGCGCAGCTTCCACACGGCGGAGTGGTACTCGAAAGTGTGGCCCACCATGAGCACCACGCCCTTGGCCTGCGCCGCATCGAGCATCGTGCGGGCGTCGGCCGAGGTGGTCGCCAGCGGCTTCTCGACCAGCACGTGCACGCCGGCCTCGATCGCCGTCAGTGCGAGCGGCCTGTGCGTACTCGGCGGCGTCGCGATGATCACCGCGTCCAGGTTCGGCAACGCCTCCGGCAACGTCGTGTAGCTGTCCATCGCCGGATAGTTGCGGCTCAACTGCAGCGCGCGTTCGGGATTCGGGTCCACCACCGCGACCCGGTCCACCGAGTCCAGTGAATGCAGCACGCGGACATGTTTCGAACCCCAGTAACCACACCCGACCACGCCCACGCGCAGCCCAGCACCATTCGCCATCTCGAGAACCCCCACTGAGTTCAAGCCCTGACTTCGAACAATGGTTCCGCTGGGCAAGTTGCACTCTGCGGAATCTCCTTTGACCGGCCCCCCAGTCAGTATCCAGGCGGATTCCCCCGAACCGCCCTCACAATGAAAACCCTACGTCTGAATCGACGGAAAAACCAGTCCTGAAGCGCGGCTCAGGCTGGCAGCAATGAATACAGAATGGCGTCAGCAATTCCCGTGAAATTATCGTCCGGCGACCGTGTTATTGCGGCCGCCGGCTGCCTCTCTTTGAGTTTGTTCGCCATTCCCTGAATAGCATTTTCGAGACTATGAAGACCGCATTTACCGGGTTACGGTCAAGCACCCGGTACAGGTACCGGAACCGCCGTCGGAATTGGTCACGGTGACGTTGCGCGCGCCGAGCGTGGCCGTGGAGCTGACGACCAGCGTCAGGCTGATCTGGGTGGCGCTGCGCCCGGAGACGACGATGGTGATCCCGTTGCCGGAGATGCTGACCTGTGAGGTGGAGCTGAACCCGCTGCCGTTGATCCCGACGGGCGCGAGCAACGAGCCGGTCCGTACGGTGGCCGGCGATGCGCCGGTCGGCACGGGCGCGCCGGCGACGGTCAGGCAGTTCGTGCACACCGCGTCGAGCGTGCCGGTGCGGCTGGCCACCACGTCGCGGGCTCCGGTCGGCGCAGCAGCCGCGACGTTCACGGTGAGTCGGGCCAAGCCCGAGCTGAGCAGGTTCTTCGCCAGCACGGTGACGCCGGCGCCGCCCACCGAGAAGGTCGTCGCGCTGGTGAAGCCCGAGCCGAGCACGTCGATCGTGCGCTGGGTGGCGCCCTGTCCGGCGGTCGACGGGGACACGCTCGAGATGGTCATGGCGCTGCGGGTCTGGACAGACACGTTGCTGCTGTGCCCGGTGTTCCCTGCGGTGTCGGCCTGGCCGGCCTGCAATGTGTACGTCCCGGCCGGGAGACCCGCGACCGAGCTGCTCCAGGTGCCGTTCGCGGCGACCGCGGCGGTCTGCGTGCGGACGGTGGTGGTGCCGCTCAGTACGGTCAGCGTCACCTGGGCGGTGTCGCCGGCCGTGATGCCGGCGGTTCCCGACACGGTGAACGGTGTGGTTGTGACCGCCGAGCCGCTGGCCGGGCGGGTGATCCGGACGACCGGTGGGGTGGTGTCGACGGTGAACACCACTGTGCTGGTGCCGGTGTTGCCGGCTGCGTCGGACTGCGAGGCAACCGCGGTATAGGTGCCCTGCGCCAGTGTGGCCGCCGTGACCGAGAACGAGCCCAGCTCGTCCATCGTCGTGTTGAGCGTCTGGACGGGCGCGCCGGTCGTGGCGGTGCCGTTGTAGATCCGGACGGCGACAGCGGCGTTGTCACCGGGCGCCGTACCACCTGTGCCGCTGATCGTCGGCGTGGTGACGTTCGTCCGCGAGCCGTTCTCCGGCGCGCTGATCTGGAGCGCGGGCGGCGTCGTGTCGGTGCCGATCGTGAAGGTGATCGGCGCGCTGTACCCGGTCACGCCAGAGTCCGTCTGCCTGGCCTGCACGGTGTAGGTGCTGCCGACTGTCAGCGCGCCGGCCGGAGTCGTCGACCAGGCACCGTTGTTGTTGGTTGCCGTCTCGGACTCGATCGGGGTTCCGGTGCTGTACGGCCCGGCGTACAGGTCGACCGTCACGCTGCCGCCCCCGGTGGCCGCCGTACCGGTGATCTGCGGCGGAGCCTGCACGGTGCCGCCGAGCGCTGGTGCGGTGATCCGTACGTTCGGCACCGTGCTGGTGCCGTTGAGCACCTCGGAGATGCTCTTGACCGAGATACCGCGGTTCGCGTTCGCCGCGGCCCAGTCCAGGAACTGGAACAGCGTGGTGTCGGAGACCGTGCGGTAGCCACTCATGCAGGTGTCGAACCCAGACGTCCCGGCATAGCAGACCTGGTGGAAGATGATCGGGATCCAGCCCCCCGAGCGGGCCGCGGCACCGTTGACGGCGTCCTGCAGCCACTGCAGGGTTATCGGTCCGTTGTCGTAGGTGCCGAGCGCCTTGTACGACCAGGGCTCCGGTGGCGGAACGGTCTCGCTGAACAGCGGTCCGCCGACCAGCAGGCTGCCGCCCGTGCGCCCGCTCTGGTACCCGCACGCCTGCACGATGCCTGCTGCCTCGGCGTTGAACGTCGCAAACGGGTAGGCGAAGTTCTGCGGCGAGAAGCCCAGCGCCTGTAGCCGCGCCCTGTCGTAGCACGCCTCGTGCCACTTGTAGTCGTAGTTCGTGCCGGTCGCCGTCATGTCGATGTGGTCCAGCGTATGCCCGCCGATGTCGTTGCCGTCGTTCGCGAGGGCGTGGATCTGGGCCCAGGTCATCGCGCCCGCCTCCTGGCCGTCCTGCGCACCGGTGGTGATGAAGAAGGTGCCGTGAACGTTGTGTGAGGCAAGGATCTGGCGGACGCCGTACTGCGACGCGTCGCCGTCGTCGAAAGTCAGTGAGGCCCAAGTCGGCCGCGGTGGCAGCACCGGCTGTGCCGGGGCACCCATCACATCGCGGACACGCTCGACCTGCGTCCCCGCGGGAGCGCCGTTCTGCAGCCAGTCCAGGAATGCCGACAGTACGCCGGAGTCGATCGGATGCCAGCCGCTCATACACGACGAGTAGTTCGGGTCCGAGGCGCCGCAGACGCTGTCGAACGCGATCGGCACCCAGCCACCACCGTTGCTCGAGGCAACATTCACCGCGTCCTGCAGGTCGCTGAGCTGGATCGGCGACCCGGCCGCGCCGGGCGTGCTGATCCAGTACGGGTCGGCCGGCGGGAGAGCGTTGGCGGGTCTGCCGGCGTACAGCCCGCCGACGGTCCGGCCGGACAGGTAGCCGCAGCCTTGCACGATCGCCTCGGCCGATGCGTCCACTGCCGCGAACGGGTAGCTGAAGCTCTTCGGGTCGTAACCGAGGGCGCTCAGCCGGCCCTTGTCACTGCAGACCTGGTCCTGCTTGTAGGCCAGGGTCGTGCCCGGATCGGTCAGGTCGACGTGGTCCTTGGTCAGGCCGCCGATCTCGTCGCCGTCGCGGTACAGGTCGTCGACGTGCCAGGTGGCCATGTAGCCAGGCGCGTTGGCCTCGATGACCTTGCTGGACACATAGAAGGTGCCGGTCATGTTGTGCGCCTGCAGCACCGGCCTGCCGTAGGTGTACTGCGACATCAGACCGTCGTTGAACGTCAGAGAGACGACGGTCGACCCGGCGGCGCTCGCCACCTGTGGGATCGAGGCCGACGCCATCGCGACAGCCAGAAGAAGTATGCCGGTCGCGCGTTTCGCGTGAACGCCGGCGCCGAAGATCCGCCCCATGTGCCGTGGCCCCCCAGCCAAGTCAGTGCTACCCCGCACCAGACGGCTGGCCCCCAGTCGCACCGTCCCCCCATCGCGAGATTAGCACCGGTAGCCCCCGGTCAGGAACATGCAAACTTGTACTGCCTGATGAGCGGCCCACGGCCACGCCTTTCAGTGGTTCAGCGGACTCGACGGTCTCGATGATGTGTCCGGTCGACCCGAGGAGGTTCTCCACAAGGTGCCGCCGGTCGTCGCCCGCGACCTGCCCGCGTAGTAATGTTCGGTGACTCGGCGACGACACGCGGGTTAACAAGGACACGCTGCATGCCGGGCCGGACACTGATGGTGACGGAGCGGTTGCGGGAGGGAACAGGGGCCGCTGTGAGCGGAGCAGAAGCGCCGGGCGCGGTCGACAGCCGGGAAGGCCGTCGCCCGCTCTGGGTCGTCCCGCACGAGGTGCCGGCCATCGTGCCGTTGCCCTCGCGGTCGACCGAGCCGCGCTGGGTGGGGGTGTACCGCTGGGCCGCGGTGGGTGGGGACCTGCTCGCGGCGATGCTCGGCGTCTCGATCGCGTTGCTGACCCGGTTCGGGTACCACGTCGGGTCCAGCTACCTGGTGGTGAGCAGTCTGCTGCCGATCGCCTGGGTGGCGGTCGTCGCGTTGTCGAAGGGGTACGACCCGCGGTTCTTCGGCGCCGGCCCGGACGAGTTCCGGTCGTTGCTGCGAGCCGGCGTCGGGCTGACCGCGGCGGTCGCGATGACGTCGTACGTCACGAAGGCGATGATCGCGCGTGGCTTCGTGGTGCTGGCGATCCCGGTGATGGTGATCGCCGCGCTGCTGCTGCGGTACGCGCTGCGCAAGGACCTGCACCGGCACCGGGTCCGAGGCCGCTGCATGCACAGGGTTCTCGTGGTCGGGCGCAGTGGCCCGGCCGCGACCTTGTGTGAGCACCTCGAGAGCCGCCCGACCGACGGCTTCCGGGTCGTCGCCACCTGCCGGCCCCGCGGTGACGGCCACGACGACGGCAAGGCCGACGCCCCGCTGCAGCCGGACGAGCTGGACGAGCCCGACATCCTCGCCGCCGCCGACCGGCACGCGGTCGAGGTGGTCGCGATCGCGACCGACCCGGAGCTGGCCGGCCAGTCGCTGCGCCGGCTGTCCTGGGCGCTCGAGCAGCGCGGCGTCGAGCTGATCGTCTCGCCGGGCATCATCGAGGTGGCCGGCCCGCGGATCTCGGTCCGCCCGGTCGCCGGCCTGTCGCTGCTGCACCTGGAGCGCCCGTCGGTCAGCGGCGGCCCGCACCTGATGAAGGCGGTCTTCGACCGGGTGGTTGCCCTCGGCATCATCCTGCTGCTGTCCCCGCTCCTGATCGGGCTGGCGCTCGCGGTCAAGCTGACCAGCTCCGGCCCGATGCTGTTCCGGCAGCAGCGCGTCGGCCGCGCGGGCGTCGAGTTCACGATGCTGAAGTTCCGCAGCATGTACGTCGACGCGGAGCAGCGGCTGTCCGACCTGTATGCGCTGAGCGACGGCAACGGCGTGATCTTCAAGATGCGCAACGACCCGCGGATGACTCCGCTCGGCCGCTGGATCCGCCGGTTCTCGCTGGACGAGTTGCCGCAGCTGTTCAACGTGCTGCGCGGCGACATGTCGCTGGTCGGCCCGCGTCCGCCGCTGGCCGAGGAGGTCGCGCTGTACGCCGCCGACGACTCCCGGCGGATGCTGGTGAAGCCCGGGATGACCGGCCTGTGGCAGGTCAGCGGCCGCAGCGACCTGTCGTGGGACGAGTCGGTCCGCCTCGACCTGCGGTACGTCGACAACTGGTCGATGACGCTGGATCTGCTGATCCTCTGGAAGACCGTGCGCGCGGTGATCTACGGCGCGGGAGCGTACTGAATGGATTTGCATGCACCGGTGTACGTGGCGGGCCATCGCGGCCTGGTCGGCTCGGCCATCTGGCGCCGGCTCGACGCGGCCGGGTACACGCACCTGATCGGCGCCGGTTCGCAGGAGCTGGATCTGCGCGACCGGGCCGCGACGTTCTCGTTCCTGCGCGAGCACCGGCCCGCGGTCGTGGTGGACGCGGCCGCGCGGGTCGGTGGCATCCTGGCGAACCGGGACCACCCGACCGAGTTCCTCAGCGACAACCTGCGGATCCAGGTGAACCTGATGGACGCCTGCCTCGAGGTCCGGACGCCGCGGCTGCTGTTCCTCGGCTCGTCGTGCATCTACCCGAAGTACGCCGAGCAGCCGATCCAGGAGTCGAGCCTGCTGACCGGCGAGCTGGAGCCGACCAACGACGCGTACGCGATCGCGAAGATCGCCGGGATCATGCAGGTCCAGGCGGTCCGCCGGCAGTACGGGCTGCGCTGGATCTCCGCGATGCCGACGAACCTCTATGGGCCGCACGACAACTTCGACCCGGCGTCGTCGCACGTGCTGCCGGCGCTGATTCGCCGCTTCCACGAGGCCAAGGCGAGTGCCGCCGAGGAAGTGGTGCTGTGGGGGAGCGGTACGCCGCGGCGCGAGTTCCTGCACGTCGACGACCTCGCGGACGCGTGCCTGCACCTGCTGGAGCACTACGACGCGCCGGAGCCGATCAACGTCGGCGTCGGCACCGACGTGACGATCCGTGAGCTGGCCGAGCTGGTCGCCCGGACCGTCGGCTATACCGGTGCCCTGAGCAACGATCTGTCCAAGCCGGACGGCACCCCGCGCAAGCTGCTCGACGTGAGCCGGCTGCTGGCGCTGGGCTGGAAGCCGTCCATTTCCCTCGAAGACGGTGTCGCCGCCACGTACGCCTGGTATCAGGAGCATGTGGCGTGAAGAAAGCATTCATCACCGGCATCACCGGCCAGGACGGTTCGTACCTGGCCGAGCTGCTGCTGGCCAAGGGCTACGAGGTGCACGGCCTGATCCGCCGGGCGTCGACCTTCAACACCAAGCGGATCGACCACCTGTACGAGGACCCGCACGCCCAGGACAAGCGGCTGTTCCTGCACTACGGAGACCTCACCGACGGCTCGCGCCTCGTCACGCTGCTCGCGTCGATCCAGCCCGCCGAGGTGTACCACCTGGCCGCGCAGTCGCACGTCCGGGTCAGCTTCGACGAGCCGGAGTACACCGGCGACACGACGGGGATGGGGACCACCCGGCTGCTCGAGGCGATCCGGATGATCGGGCTGGACTGCCGGTTCTACCAGGCGAGCTCGTCGGAGATGTTCGGCGCGACGCCCCCGCCGCAGAACGAGGACACCCCGTTCTACCCGCGCTCGCCGTACGGCGCCGCGAAGCTCTACAGCTACTGGATGACCCGCAACTACCGCGAGGCGTACGACATGTTCGCGGTGAACGGGATCCTGTTCAACCACGAGTCCCCGCGCCGCGGCGAGACGTTCGTGACCCGGAAGATCTCCCGCGCCGTCGCCGCGATCACGTGCGGCACGCAGGACCGGCTGTACCTCGGCAACCTGCAGGCGTCCCGGGACTGGGGATACGCCCCGGAGTACGTCGAGGGCATGTGGCGGATGCTGCAGCACCACACCCCCGCGGACTACGTGATCGCGACCGGTACGTCGTACTCCGTGCGCGACTTCGTGGCGCTGGCGTTCGAGCACGTCGGGCTGGACTGGGAGAAGTACGTCGACCACGACCAGCGGTACGAGCGCCCGACGGAGGTGGACTCGCTGATCGGCGACGCGTCGAAGGCCGCCGGCGAACTCGGCTGGAAGGCCCAGGTGCACGTCCCCGAACTGGTCCGCATCATGGTCGACGCCGACCTCGCCAAGCTGACGGGAGAGGACGCGTGAGTAGGGTCGATGTCCTCGGCATCCATGTCAGTGTGACGAGCCTGGACCGGACCGTGGAGACGTTCGCGCGCTGGATCGACGACGGCGAGCGGCACCTGGTCTGCGTGTCGGACATGAACGCGCTGCTGCACGCCCGCGCCGACGCGCGGCTGACCGAGGTCTACAACACGTCCGGGCTGACCGTCCCGGACGGCATGCCGTTGGTGTGGGCCGGAAAGAAGGCGGGCTTCGCGGAGATGGACCGGGTCGCCGGGCCGGACCTGCTCGAGCGGGTGCTCGCGGAGGCGGCGGACCGCGGCTGGACGCAGTACTTCTACGGCGGTGCGGACGGTGTCGCGGAGGAGTTGCGCGAGCGGTTCCAGGACCGGCACCCGGCGTTGAAGGTGGTCGGCGTCGAGTGCCCGCCGTACCGTGAGCTGACCGCGGCCGAGGACGCGGAGACGGTCGCCCGGATGAACGAGGCGCGGCCGGACATCGTCTGGGTCGGGCTCGGCGCGCCGAAGCAGGAGCGCTGGATGGCCGACCACCGCGACCGGCTGAACGCGACGATCCTGATCGGCGTCGGCGCGGCGTTCGACTTCCACACCGGCCGGCTGGACCGCGCGCCGCGCTGGATGCAGCGCGCCGGGCTGGAATGGAGCTACCGGCTGTACAAGGAGCCGCGGCGGCTCTGGAAGCGGTATGTGCTGGGGATCCCGCGTTTCCTGCTGGGCGTGCTCAGGAATCCGCCGCGTCCCGTCTAGGCAGTGTGGTCTAGGTTGGGGCGGTGAAGTTCCGGCGGCCGAAGCTGCGTCGGCTGGCCGGTCCGGCCGGTCGCGCCACCTGGGGTTTGGCGGACCAGGGCTTGTCGAGCCTCAGCAACCTCGCCGTCGGCGTGGTGGTCGCCCGCTCCAGCACAGTCGCCGACTTCGGCATCTACGCACTGGCGTTCGGCGGCTACACCATCGCCCTGAACGTCTCCCGCGCCGTCTCGACGGAACCTCTCGCAGTCCGCTACTCCGGAACCCGCACCCCCGCCTGGCAACGAGCCGTCCGAGCCAGCACAGCAACCGCCGTGCTCTGTGGTCTGCTGGCCATGCTCGTCGGCCTTGCCATCGCCGCGTTTCCAGGCGTTCCGTCGAGGGGCGTCCTGCTCGCCTTCGCGTTGACCATGCCCGGCCTCCTCCTCCAGGACGCCTGGCGCTGGGCCTTCTTCGTCGTAGGCGAAGGACAAAAAGCCTTCGTCAACGACCTGATCTGGCTCCTCGCCATGCTCGCGATCTTCGCCGGCCTCTACCTGACCGGAACCACCTCAGCCTTCACCCTCACGTTCGCCTGGGGACTCGGCGCGGTGATCGCCGCCATCGCCGGCCGCTTCCAGGCAGGTGTCGCACCCCGCCGGCAGCTGATCCGCGAATGGGTGCGACGCAACTGGGACCTGAGCCCGAAGTACGTCGGGGAGATGCTCGCGGTCTCCGGCACCATCCAGGTCTACATGCTCGGCATCACCGCGGCCGCCGGCCTGGTCGCCACCGCGGGTATCCGCGGCGCGCAGGTCCTGCTCGGCCCGGTCAACGTGCTGAACCAGGGGATCCGGATGATCTCGGTCCCCGAGGCGGCCCGCGCCCTCAAGCATTCGTACCGCAGGTTGTGGCTGGTCGGACTGGCGATCTCGTTCGGCGTCGGCGCCGGGGCGCTCGCCTGGGGCGCGATCTTCCTGCTGCTCCCGGCCGTCGTCGGCCGGGAACTCCTCGGCCTGGGCGTCTGGACCCAGGCACACACGGTGCTGATCCCGGTCATCCTGCTGCAGGCCCTCGGCGCCTCGAACGCGGGCGCCTTCGCGATCCTCCGCGCCCTCACCGCCGCGACCCGCGGCCTGCGGGTCCGGCTGATCTCGTCGGTGATCCTGATCGTCTGCGGCGTCTCCGGCGCCTACCTCTGGGGCCCGAAGGGCGCAGCCTGGGGCCTGGCCGGCGCCTCGTTCGCCACGTTGCTGCTGTGGTGGAACGAGGCCCACCGAGCCATCGCCGCCCATCGTCGACTCAGCGCACAGTGACCATGGCGTAACCACCTCGTACGACGTGATGTCCGTCGGACACCTCGATCCGATAGGCCTGAGTGCTGCGTGACGGCGCCGTGGTGTCCGTGAGTGTGACGTTCGGGCGGTACCAGAACGCGGAGCTGACGCGGGTGGTGTCCACGACCGTGTTCGCCGTGCCGCGGAGCAGGCGATAGGTGAGCCGTACGTCGTCGTTGTCCAGCGAGGCCCGGACCGTGGCCCGCACCTGACCGATCGCCGGACGGGACAGGGTCGGGACCGCAGGTCTGAGCGGTGCGGCGCCGGGGCCGAAGTTGGTGAACCGGGTCAGCCCTTGCTGCCCGGCGCCGTTCACCTCGGTGAAGTCGCCGCCGACCCACAGATCGCTCCCTCCGCCGGCCGCCACGAGCGGTCCGACCAGCGTCGGCGGCCCGCCGTTCGTGTTCGGGAACCACGGGCCCAGGGCACCGGTCGCAGGGTTCTGCAGCAGCAGGAAGTGCGTGCCGCTGCCGTCGGCGAACGTACCGGGACAGCTGTGCGCGTGCGATCCCTTGAACAGCCACCCGTCGACCATCGCCAGCGCCTCGGTCGCGCCCAGGCAGTTGCTCTTCCAGAGGAGTTTGCCGGTGGCAACGTCCGCGGCCCAGGTCCCGTCGAAGCAGCCCCGGCCGTCACCGGCGTCGGCGAAGAACACCCGGCTCCCGGACGTCTCGATGTCCTTCACCCGCGAGACACAGGTGCTGCTCGGCAGCGGTACGGCGGACGCAGCGGGGAAGGGCAGCAGCACCCCGATCGTCGTGTTGACGCTGGCCACCGCCCAGCGGCTCCTCCCGCGGAGCGTGGCGAACGTCCCGCCCAGGTAGACCCGCGAGTTGTCGTCGGCAACGTCGATCGCGTAGACGTCGTCGTCCGCGTCCGGGTTCCACGGCAGCAGCGCGCCGGTGACCGTGCTGATCGCGGCCGCCCGGTTCCGGGTCACGCCGTTCACGAGCCCGAACGAGCCACCGAAGTACAGGCTGGTGCCGCCGATCGCGAGCGCCTTCACCCGGTACGACACCCGTGGCGCGATGTTCGCGACCAGCCTTCCGGTCGCGGTGTCGAAGGCGGCGAGCCGGTTCCGGACCAGACCGTCGACCCGGGTGAAGTCGCCACCGACGTACACCCTGGAACCGTCCGGCGACGCGACCACGGCCCAGACGAACCCGTTCAGGTCGTGGTTCATCGCGGCGTCGAGCGCGCCGGTGCGTTCGTCGAACGCGGCCAGGTAGGTCCGGGTCACCTCGCGGGTGCCGGGCGGCGCGCCCGGCGGACGGACGGTCGTGAACCGGCCGCCGACGTACACCTTGCCGTTGGCAACGGCCAGGCCGAGCACGCTGGCATCGGTCTGCCAGCTCGCGGCCGCGACAGCCGTCAGCCTCGCTCCGGTGCTGTGCGCGGGCTCCGGTGGGAGTACCCCCAGTACGAGTCCACCGATGCCCAACGCAACAAAGAGTCTTGCCCCCATGATCGAACCCCCAGTCACCACGCTACGACTGAGGGTGTCGATCGGGAAGAGACAGTTACGGGATCTTCACCGAGGCGGTGGCGCCCTTCATGATGTTGCGGCCGTCGTGGACCTCGACGTGGTACGCGTACGTCGATCCGCGCTTCAGCCCGCGATCGACGACCTGGTAGGTCTTGCGGGGCTGCCAGAAGTACGTCGTGTACTTGGTCGACCCGATGTTCAGCGAACCGCGGAACACGTTGTACGTCAGCGTCAGGTTGTCCACGTCGTACGAATCGGCGTAGCTCACGTACACCCGGCCGGCCGTCGTCGCGGTCAGCGTCGGAGCCTTCGGTACGGCGGGCGCCGCGCCGCCGGGCGCGTTCGTGAAGTGGGTGATGCCGACCTGCAGCTTGCCGTTCACGTGCAGGAAGTCGCCGCCGACCCACAGGTCGGTGTCGGTGCCGGCCATCGCCAGCGGGCCGACCTTCGTGGTGCTCTTCAGGTTCGCGTCGGTGTTCGGGAACCACGGCCCGAGGTTGCCGTTGATCGTGCTCTCGACCAGCAGGTAGTGCGTGCCGGTGCCGTCCGGGAAGCCGTTCGGCGACGAGCTGCAGTTGTGCGCGTGCGAGCCCTTGTACAGCCAGCTGCCGATCGCCTTGATGGCCTCGGTCGCGCCGAGACACTTGTTCTGCCACAGCAGTTTCCCGGTCGACACCGAGGCGGCCAGTACGCCGTCGTAGCAGCCGGACCCGTCGCCGCCGTTGGACACGTACACATTGTCGCCGAGGGTGTCGATGTCCTTGACCCGCGTCGTACAGGTCGCGGTCGGCTTCGGGATGGCGGCCGCGGCGGGGAAGTCGAAGGCGGCGCCGGTGGTGTTGTTCAGCATCGCCAGCGAGTAGTGGTCCTTGCCGCCGATCGTGCTGAACGGGCCGCCCACGAAGACCCGGGTGCCGTTGTCGGACACGTCGACGGCGTACACGTCGGCGTTGGCGTTCGGGTTCCACGGCAGTAGGTCGCCCTGGATCAGCCGGACCGCGCCGAGCCGGTTGCGGACCACGCCGTCGATCTTGCCGAAGGCCCCGCCGATGAACACGCTGTTGCCGTAGATGGCCAGCGCCTTCACCCGCGCCGCGACCACCGGGTCCCAGGCGGCGACGAGCTTGCCGGTGGCGACCGAGAACATCGCGATCTTGCTGCGCCGGACGCCGTTCACCATCGTGAAGTCGCCGCCGATCACGACCCACTTCCCGTCCGGGCTGGTGGCGATCGCGTACACCGGGCCGTTCAGCACCGGCGCGAAGGCCGTCGGCGCACCGGTCTTGCGGTTGAACGCGGCGACGTACGAACGCTTGGTCTCCGGCGCCTGCCCGGAAGCCATCCCCGGCTGCCGCAGCCTGGTGAACAGCCCGCCGGCGAACACGGTGTCACCGGCGATCGCCAGCGCGTTCACGCTGTTGTTGGTCTGCCACGAGGTCTGCTTGATCGCCGACACCGCCGACGCGAAGCCCGGGGTCGCCGCTTGCACCGGCGGTCCCGACGGGATCAGCGCAGCGGCCAGAACGGCCGCAGCGGTGACAACGGCCAGCACTAACTTCTTCATTTGTGTCCTAACACAGGCGGGGTCCTACAGCGCGTGCCTCATCACGCACCAGCGTCGGACACTAGCGCCGCAGGAGGCCCACCGGAAGCGGGTCTCCTGCTCGCGTTATGACTTTGTGCTAGAGAAGCCTTTTCACCTGGCCGCGTAGTGAGATTGAACCTGAGCGCCGGTCAACGCGTACGGGTAGACCGCCGCCTCGTCGATGCCCATCCCGGTCTGGGTGGCGCCGCCGCCGGGCCACGCGTTGTTGTTGTCGTAGCCGACCCGCCACCATCCGTAGTACAGCGACGCCTGTCCCACCTGGGCGCTGCCGCTCAGTACGCCGTCGACGTACAGCTTCATCGCGCCGTCGTCGTACGTCCCGACGACGTGGTGCCAGTTGCCGTCGTTCTTGCCGGACAGGCTGGTCAAGGTGCGCTGTGAGCCGTCGTTGACGCCGAACACGATCGAGCCGTTGGTCCGCATGTACAGCATCCGGTCGTTGATCGCGGTGCTCTGGGTCTTCCCGTTGCCGAACCCGATGATCCGGCCGCCGCGGTTGAGCCCGCTCTGCTTGACCCAGGCCTCGACCGTGAACTGCTGCGGCATGCTGGACGCCTTCGCGCCGACCATCCGCCCGGTCGTGGTGCTGGTCGTCATCGCGGTGTTGCCCGCGACCGCCCCCGCGCCGCCGAGCGTGACGCCGGTGAACGGGCCGGTGTTGTTCTGCCCGGAGGAGTCGACCGACGTCGTCGCACCGGCGGCCTCACCGAGACGCCAGTACGTCTGCGGCCCGTCCGCGTTGACGATCTGGTCGTACGCCGTGGACGCGGTCGTGGCGACCGTGACCGGGTCCGAGTAGTTGCCGCGGATCGTCGTACTGCCGTCGGTGACCTCGACGCGGTAGTTGGTCGACTCGCCGGGCGTCACGTCGGTGTCGGTGTAGCGGATCCACGGGCGGTCCCAGGGCGTCGACTTGACCGTCCAGGTGGCGATCGTGGTGTTGCTGAAGCCGCGGAGCAGCCGGTACGTCAGCGTGCTGTCGTCGTTGTCGACCACGGTTGGGAAGTTGATCTGCACCGCGCCCGGACGGACGCTGTACGGCGTCAACTTGGCCGGCTTGGCCGGAGCCGCACCGGGGAGGGCGTTGGTGAAGTGCGTGAGGCCCTGCTGCGGTGCGTCGTTCACGTGCAGGAAGTCGCCGCCGACCCACAGGTCGTCGCCGCCGGTCGCGAACGCCAGCGGGCCGACGTTGGTCACGCTGTTCGGGTCGGCGTCGGTGTTCGGGTACCACGGACCGAGCGAGCCGTCGGACAGCTTCTCGGACAGCAGGAACCGGTAGTCGAAGCCCTGCGGGAAACCGCCCGCGCCCTGGTTGGCGCAGTCGTGCGCGTGGGAGCCCTTGTAGAGCCAGCCGTTCACGACCTTGACGGCCTCGGTCGCGCCGAGGCACTGGTTCTTCCACTTCAGCGTGTTGGTCGCGATGTCGACCGCCCAGGTGCCGTCGAAGCACCCGCCGCCGTCACCGCCGTTGCCGAAGTACACCGTGTCGCCGCTCGCGTCGATGGTCTTCACCCGGGTCGTGCAGGACCCGTTCGGTGGCGGTACGGCGGACGCGCCAGGGAACGGCAGGACGGCGCCGGTCACCGGGTCGAGGCTGGTCACGGTGTTCTGGCTGGTGCCGTTGACCGTACTGAACTGGCCACCCGCGTACACCTTCGACGCGTCGTCGGCGGCGTCCACGGCGTACACGTCGCCGTTCACGTCGGGCGCCCACGGCAACAGCGTGCCGGTGTCGGTGGTGACCGCGGCGAGCCGGTTGCGGGTCAAGTTGTTCACCAGGCCGAACGAGCCGCCGAAGTACACCGTCGTCCCGGACACCGCGATGGTCTTCACCCGGTACGAGACCGAGGGCTTCCAGTTCGCGACCAGGGCGCCGGTGGCGGTGTCGAAGGCGGCGATCCGGTTCCGGGTCTGGCCGTTGACGGTGGTGAAGTCGCCGCCGACGAAGATCCGCGAGCCGTCCGCCGAGGCGGCGACCGCGTAGACCTGACCGTTCAGCACCGGGTTGAACGCGGTGACCAGGGCGCCGGTGTCGGCGTCGAACGCCGCCAGATACGCCTGGGCGACCTCGCCGGTGCCGGCCGCGGCGCCCGGCGGCCGGACGCTGGTGAAGCGCCCGCCCGCGTACGCCTTGCCGCCGGCGACCGCGAGACCCTGCACGCTGGCGTTGGTCTGCCAGCTCGAGCTGTCGACCGCCGACAGCGACGCCTCCACGCTCTGCGCCGGTGGCGCGAGCAGCAGCGTCCCTGCGACGGCCAGCACGGTCCCGGCGATGCCCAGCTGAAGGCGCAGCCGTGTGAACAGCGGTCGTTTCGTCATGTCCCCCCTAGGACAATCCGGCGCCGCCTCACGACGCCGTACACAAGCTTTCTCCGAAGCTCCCCCGGACAGAGAGTAGAGCACCGGAGCGAGATCGTCTGCCCTGGCCGCCGCGGCCTGTGGATATCCTGGGGCGCTGGCCGTGATCGACTCGAGCGAGGTACTGCATGGAACCGGGCACTGTGGTCTGGCGGGAGACCGCCCAGTCACTGCTGCGGCAGAAGTGGCTGATCATGGGCTGCGTGTTCCTCGGGCTGCTTGGTGGCTCGGTGTTCGCGCTCTCGCAGACCACGCGCTGGACCGCGTCCAGTCAGCTGGTGATCGGCCCCGCGGTACCGCCGGCCCTGGTCGGGAAGCTGTCCGCCGGCGCGGACAAGACCGGCCCGCTCGGCATGGACCTGCCGGCCGAGACCCAGGCCCGGGTGATGGCCAGCCCGACGCTGCTGAAAGCCGTGGTCAAGTCCCTTGGGATGCCGAGCGACGACAAGACCCTCCAAGACCTGGCCGCGGCGACCAAGGTGAAGGCGGTCACCGACAACGCGTACCTGATCAGCACCGACGGTCCGACCGCGCAGAAGGCCGTCGACCGGGCGAACGCGATCGCGGCGGCCTACCTGACGCAGCGCAACAACGAGGCCAAGAGCCTGCTCACGAACCTGGCCGAGCAGGCGCAGGCCCGGTCGAAGACCGCGACCGCGCAGTCCCGCAGCCTCGTCAGCCAGATCAACGAGGCCGTCGGACGTGGCGACAACCAGACCGCGGCGGCGCTGCGCGACCAGCGGGTCGGCCTCGCGACCGAGGCCCGGCAGGCCGCCGACGACGCGGCCGCGATGCTGAAGGCGCTGTCGGCCGTCGGGGCCGCGAGCCAGCTGGTCGCGCCGGCCACCACCGACACGGCCACGTCGTCGCCGATGGTTGCCCGCGACATCCTCGTCGGCGGCATCCTCGGCCTGGTGCTCGGCTTCGGCCTCGCACTGCTCCGCTCGCACCTGACGCCGTACATCCTGACCCGGGACCAGGCGGCGCGGGCCTCGAGCGCCCCGGTGATGGCGGCCTCCGAGGGACACCGCCGCCGGTTCTGGCAGCGGTCCGCCCCGGAGCTCCCGCAGTACGAGATCACCGCGCTCGGCGCCGAGGCGAGCGGTGCGCTGGCGCGGCGGGAGCTGAACCCGCGCGCGGTCGCCGGCGGCAGCCCGGGCGCGCTGCTGGTCGTGTCCGCCTCCCCGACCCCGAACTCCGCCGGTATCGCGCTCGCGATGGCCGAGGCGAACGCCCGCGACGGCCGCGAGACCCTGCTGGTCCTCGCCGACATCGAAGGTACGCCGGTCCTCCCGCACCTCACCGGCCACGAAGGGCTGACGGACCTGGTCAACGAGCCGGCCGCCACCCGCGCGATCCGCGCCCGCAAGCTGTTCAGGCCCGGTACGGTCGCGGACCTGTACGTGCTGCCGCCCGGCCTCAACCACGAGGAGACGGCCGAGGCGGTCGGCCCGTCGCTGGTGCCCGGCATCGTCGCGGACCTGCCACCGGGGTACTCCGTGGTCGTCCACGGCCCGGCTTCCGTCGGCCGGCACGGGATCTCGCCGCTCGCCGCGGCCGTCGACGCGTCGGTGCTGGTCGTCCAGGTCGGCCTCGACAAGGAGATGGACGTCGCGCGGCTGACCGGCGCGCTGCAGTTCGCCGGCGCCCCGGTGCTGGGCGTCGTACTGATCGGCACGTCCGGCCAGGACGAGACGCTGGGCATCCCGCTGAACTACAAGCCGCTGGACTGATGCACGCGACCTTGGCGCCACCCGTCCCCGGCACGGTCGAGAACGCGAACGAGCGACCGGCCTGGTTCTGGCTGATGCTCTGGTGCCTGTTCGTGCTCGGCGTACAGCCGTGGTCGTCCCGGGTGGCTTCACCGCAGGGCGACACCGGATCCACGAACAGCATGGCGAAGGGCCTGCTGCTCGGTGCGGTCTTCCTGGTGGCGATCGCGGCCACCAAACCCGGGTTCCGGACCCGGGTGAACCCGGCCAGCTGGCTCTACGTCATGTACGTGCTGTTCGCCTGCGCGACGGCGTTCCTGCTGGCCGAGCCGATGGGGCCGCTGACCCGGCTGGCGCGGTTCCTGATCGGGCTGGTGCTGATCTTCCTGCTCTGGCGTCCGCTGGTCCGGGTCCCGGAACGGCTGGTCCGCGCGCACCTGTGGGCACACCTGTTGCTCGGGGCAACCGTCGTACTGAGCCTGGCCTACTCGCCGTCGGAGGCGTGGCGGCCGCTGCGCACGCTCGGCGCCGGATACCGTCTGCAGGGTGTCATCATCCCGATGCTGCCGCCGCGCGTCGGCGAGGTCGGCGCGATCATGCTCGGGCTCGCCCTGGTCGGGCTGGTCTGCCGCAAACTGGCAACACTGCCCGCGGTGACGCTGATCGGGCTCGGCGGCATCCTGATCGCGGCGAGCCGGACCCGGACGGCGGCCGCGGCGGTCGCGGCCGGGCTGGTGGTCGCGCTGATCGTCACCCGGAAGACGTGGCTCGGCCGGATCGCCTGCCTGGTCGTCCCCGGACTGCTCGGGCTCGCGTTCCTGGCGATCGGGTCGTTGCACACCTGGCTGCTGCGCGGCCAGGGTACGCAGCAGATCACGTCGCTGAGCGGCCGGACGACGAGCTGGCAGGCGGTCATCGACGAGAAGGTGTCGACGCAGACCATGATCATCGGCCACGGCCTCGGCAACAAGCGGATCCTGTTGCTGACCGGTGAGGGCAACATCGGCGTGATGGCGATCGACAACAGCTGGCTCAGCCTGTACTGGGAGACCGGTCTGCTCGCGGTCGCCATCGTCGCGGTCGCGCTGATCGTCGCGTGGATCTCGGTCCTCCGGGCGCCCACGCCGTACGTGAGGGCCTGCGGCGCGGTGCTGCTCGGCTACGTCACCGTCGCCTCGCTGAACGAGAGCGGGCTGTCCGACCTGTCGTCGATGACGCTGCACCTGCTGGTCGCCGCCGCGATCTGCGACGCCGACCGGCTGCGCCATCGAAGACGATCAGCTGCTCACTGAGTCCTTGTCGAACCCGGACTGCTGCCACTCCGACCAGGTCAGCGACTTGCCGTGGTACGCGAACTTGCCGGCGCCCTGATAGCTGTTCCGGCGGAACGTGACCGCGCCGGGCTGCGTCGGCGACTTCTTGTTCTCCACCACACCGAGCGTCGATGACGGGTCGGTCATCACGATCAGGTTGCCCTCGACGAGCACGTTCCGCAGGACGTACGTACCGCGCGGTCCGTCGCCCCGGGTCCGCGACTGGATCGACAGCGCGTTCCGGTTGTCCTTGATCAGGTTGCCGCGGACCTGTACGTCGGACGACGTGTTGACGTTGATGCCGCCGCCGTCCCAGAGCGTGCCGCCGGACCCGCGGCCGGTGCCGAACCCGTTGTGCTCGACGACGTTCTGGTCGATGACGCCGGCGTAGCTGATCTCGTACCGGATCCCGTCGGCCGCGTTGTCGCGGATCCGGTTCCCGGTGATCCGGCGGTCGTACTCGGCGATGTCGCTCCACATCCCGACGCCCCGGTTCGCGACGATGTCGTTGCCGCTGACCTCGCCGGAGGACCGGGTGGATTTGATCCCGCCGGACTCCCAGTCCGCGATCCAGAACCCGTCGGTGTTGTTCCGGGTGACGAGGTTCGCGCTGATCCGGACCTCGGCGGACCTGTACTGCCCGATGCCGAGCTGGCCGTTGTCGGCGACGGTGTTCCGGCTGACCTCGGCGCGGTCGCCCTGGCTCACCATGATGCCGACGGCGTGGTTCCAGCGGACCTCGTTCGACAGCACCTTCCAGCCAGGACCGGCCTGCAGCGCGCCGGCCTGCGGGCGGCTCGCGAAGTGTTCGATCGTCAGGCCGGTGACGGTCACGTTCTCGGCCGTGTTCGCGATCGCGGTCTGGGCGCGCGACATCTCGGCGAGGTGCCCGGTCGGGTCGTCACCGACGTACAGGACGTTGGTGTTGTAGTCGCCGTAGAACGTGCCGGGCTTCACCTGGGGCAGGCTCATCACGCGGGTGAGATGCTTGCCGTCGAGGTACAGCTGCTCGCCCAGCTGGCACGGGTTCGTCTTGTTGTCCTCGCACTGGCCCTTGAGCTTGTACGCCGGTGGCAGCACGCCGTGCACCGCCCAACTGGTGCCCGTGCGCGTCCAGCCGGTCAAGCTGACAGCCCCACTCAGCACTGCACCTGGTCGCCCGCCGAGCGTGTCCCCTGTCCGCGGCTGGATCGCTTTCGACAGCCGGTGCACGCCTTGCGTGAAACAGAACGTGGTGTTGGCCGGGGCGGCGTCGATGATCGGCTGCGGGTCGGTGCCGACCGGGATCGCCGTACCGCTGCAGGGCTTCGCCGTACTCGGGCCTGTCGGTCCGAGTACGGCGGCGGCCGCGGCCGGGGGAGCGGTGGGCACCGTGACGGTCACGACCTGTGTGGGCTCGGGAGCGGCTCCCTTGCCCGAGCAGCCGGACACCAGCAACACCGCGGCACCAGCAGCCGCGACGGCCCCACGCCTCATCGCAATCCCTTCGGCAAGATTGCGTGAGACTACCTGTTCGACAGGTACGTGTCCTTCGCGAGGTCGTACGCGAGCGCCTTCGCGACCTGCAGCGCGTCGTCCTCGTCCAGCCGGTGCTGTACGACGAGGTTGGCCAGGTACCCCGCGTCGATCCGCCGGGCCAGGTCGTGCCGCGCCGGGATCGACAGGTACGCACGGGTGTCGTCCACGAAGCCGGACATGTTGTAGAACCCGGCTGTCTCGGTCACCAGTTCGCGGAACCGGCGCATGCCGTCCGGGCTGTCCAGGAACCACCACGGCGCCCCGAGCCGGACGGCCGGGTACACGCCGGCCAGCGGCGCGAGCTCCCGGGAGTACGTCGTCTCGTCCACGGTGAACAGCACCAGCCGGAACCCGTCCGCGTGCCCGAACCGCTCGAGCAGCGGCCGCAGCGACCGGGTGAACTCGGTCGCCACCGGGATGTCGTGCCCCTGGTCCGGCCCGTACGTCGCCAAGATCGCCGGGTCGTGGTCCCGCAGTACGCCGGGGTGTAGCTGCATGACCAGCCCGTCCTCGGCCGACATCACCGCGAACTGGAACAGCACGTGCCCGGCGAACACAGCGGCGTCCTCCGCGGTCACGTCGCCCTTCAACGCCCCCGCGTAGATCCGGGCCGCCTCGGCATCGCTGAGCGGTACGGCGGCCGCGCTCAGGTGACCGTGATCAGTGGCCCGCGCACCCGCCGCGACGAAGGCCTGCCGCCGCTGCCGGAGCGCCTCCAGGAACCCGTCGTACGTCGTGGTGTCGACGTCGGCCAGCTTGCCGAGCCGCGCGATCAGCTGCGGCCAGCCGTCCCGGTCGACGTGGGCGACCGCGTCCGGGCGGAACGTCGGGACCACCCGGCCGGGCAGGTCCGCGGCGAGCTTCGCGTGCTGGGCGAGGTCGTCGGTGGCCGCGTCAGTGGTGGAGATCAGCTCGATGTTGAACCGGTCGAGCAGCGCGCGCGGGCGGAACTCCGGCTCCGCGAGCCGCGCCATGATCTGGTCATACAGCTCGTCGGCGGTCTCTGCGGACGGGTGCACGGTCAGGCCGAGGACCTCGGCGAACTCGTGCTCCAGCCAGTACCGGCTCGGCGTACCGAGAAAGAGGTGCCAGTTGGCGCAGAACTCGCGCCAGATCTCGCGTGGCTCGGCGGTCTGCCTGCCGTCCCGGCGGGGCAGGCCGAGCTTGTCGGGGGAGACACCCTGGGAGACCAGCATCCGGGTCACGTAGTGGTCCGGGACGACCAGCAGCTCGGCCGGGTCGCCGAACGGGGCGTCAGCGGCGAACAGCCCGACGTCGACGTGGCCGTGCAGGCAGAGCAGCGGCAGGTCCTTCGTCGAGTCATGGATCCGGCGCGCGACGTCACGCGCCGGTCCGGCCGGCAGGGCGCGGTCCGGGTGGGGCTGCAGGGCCTTCGGCATCTGTCCTCCAGTCAGCTGAAACGGCACTGCAAAGGATTGCAGCCGGGGGCAGCCTGCACAATACCCGGGTTCTTGACACAGAGTGCAACCGATTGCAGACTCAAGCGGACCGGTAGAGGAGATGGGTGTGGCAGCGACGATCAGGGATGTGGCGCGATTGGCCGGAGTGTCGGCCTCGACCGTGTCGCGTGCGTTGTCGCTGCCCGGCATGGTGAACGACGCCACCCGCGCCCGGGTCGCGGCGGCCGTCGAGCAGCTCGGGTACGCGCCGAACCGGGCTGCCCGCGGCCTGATCACCGGGCGCACCGGGACCATCGGGCTGGTGGTGCCGGACCTGGCCAACCCGTTCTTCGCCAGCCTCACCAAAGGCGTGCAGGAGCGCGCCCGCCGGTACGACGTCGCGGTGTTCGTCGCCGACACCGACGAGGACCAGACCGCCGAGTCGGGCCTGGTCCGGGCGCTGTCCAAGCAGGTCGACGGAGTCGTCCTGTGCTCGCCCCGCGGCAGCGACGAGGAGCTGGCCGCGATCGCCCAGGACACCACGGTCGTCCTGGTCAACCGCGCGGTGCGGGGCCTGCCCGGGATCAACTACGACAACGAGGACGGCATGCGGCAGGCCGTCGCGCACCTCGTTGCCCTCGGCCACCGCCGGATCGCCTGGGTCGGCGGCCCGGCCTCGTCGTGGTCCACCCAGCACCGCGGCGTCGGCCTCCGGAACGCGGTCCAGGCACAGCACGTCGAGCTCGCCCCGGTCGGCAACTTCGCGCCGACGTACGAGGGCGGCATGGCGGCCGCCGACCAGGTCGCCGCGACCGGCGCGACCGCGGTGGTCGCCTACAACGACCTGGTCGCGATCGGCCTGCTGGCCCGGCTGCACAGCCGCGGCATCTCGGTGCCCGGAGACCTGAGCGTGGTCGGCATCGACGACATCGCGATGTCCCGGATGGCCCGGCCGGCGCTCACCACGGTCCGGCTGCCGAAACAGGAGGCGGGCCGGCTCGCGGTCGAGCTGCTGCTCACCCTCCTGGACGACCCGGATGCCACGACCACCACCCACGGCGATCTGCACGGGGAACTGATCGTCCGGGACTCCACCGGACCGGCACCCTCAGAATGAAAGGTAGTGACGCTTGACCAGGCTGAGTCTCACCAACCTGCCCGTCGCCCCCGCGGTCGATCCGACCGCGGTGTCGGTCGGTATCGTGCACCTCGGGATCGGCGCGTTCCACCGCGCCCACCAGGCCGTCGTCACCGAACGCGCGGCGGTCGCGACCGGCGAGACCCGCTGGGGGATCACCGGGGTGAGCCAGCGCTCCACCATGGTCCGCGACCAGCTCGCGCCGCAGGACGGCCTGTACTCCGTGCTCGAACGCGGCCTCGGCGACCCGTCGATTCAGGTGATCGGCAGCATCCGCGACGTTCTGACCGCGCCGGAGGACCCGGAGGCCGTGGTCGCCCGGATGGCGGATCCGGCGGTGTCGGTGGTGACGCTGACCGTGACCGAGAAGGGGTACCGGGCCGCGGGCGACGGGCTCGACCTGGACGACCCGGAGATCCAGGCCGACCTGGCCGGGCGGCCGCCGCTGACCGTCGTCGGCCAGCTGGCGGCGGCGCTCGCCCGCCGGGACGAGCCGTTGACGATCCTGTCCTGCGACAACCTGGTGGCCAACGGCCCGTTCCTGCGGAAGCTGGTGGCGGACTACTTCGATGCCCTCGGCAAGGTGCCGCCGGCGTTCGAGGCCAGCCGGTTCCCGGCCAGCATGGTGGACAGGATCGTCCCGGCGACCACTGATGCGGACCGCGACGAGGCGGCCCGGATGCTCGGCGTACGCGACGAGGCGGTCGTGGTCGCGGAGCCGTTCCTGCAGTGGGTGATCGAGAACGACTTCGCCGGCCCGCGGCCCGCGTGGGAACGCGGCGGCGCGGTGCTCACCGCCGACGTCGCACCGTGGGAGCAGGCGAAACTGCGGATGCTGAACGCGACCCACTCGATGCTCGCGTACCTCGGCGCCCTGCGCGGCTACGAGACGATCGCGGAGGCCGTCCGTGACGAGGAGCTCGGCGGCCTCGCCCGGCAGCTGATGACCGACGACGTGATCCCGACGCTGACACCGCCCGACGGCCTCGACCTGCCGGCGTACGGCGCGACGGTGCTGGAGCGCTTCGAGAACCCGGCCCTGAAGCACCGCACCCGCCAGGTCGCGATGGACGGCTCGGTGAAGCTCCCGGTCCGGATGCTCGGCACCGTCCGCGACCGCCTCACGGCCGGCGCCGAACCCCGCACGATCTCACTCGCGGTCGCCGCCTGGATGGTCTACCTCCTCCGCACCCCCGACCTAGACGACCCCCAGGCCCCCCGCCTCCAATCCACCGTCGCCGGCCTCACCGACCCCACCAAACTGGTAGACGCCCTCCTCTCAGTAGAAACCATCTTCACCCCCGACCTCCGCGACTCAACCCTCTTCCGGGATCTTTTGATCACCCACACGACTGCCCTGCTTCACTAGCTGGGGAGGATGGTGAGGATGCCGGTGGGGGTCAGGACTGCTTTGCCGAGGGTGAAGATGCTGGACGTGTCTTGGCCGGTGGTTTGCCACTGTTTGGCGGTGTACCACTGGCCTGTCTTCTGGAAGCGGTCCGCGGTCAGGCTGTCGAGGATGTAGAGGTTGTCGTTCAGGGTGACCGCGCCGGCAGGGATCGCCGCGCCGGAGTTCTGCACCATGCCGGTCGCGGTGGTGCCGC
The DNA here is from genome assembly GCF_042730855.1 of Kribbella sp. NPDC059898. Lineage (NCBI taxonomy): Bacteria > Bacillati > Actinomycetota > Actinomycetes > Propionibacteriales > Kribbellaceae > Kribbella > Kribbella sp. NPDC059898. The sequence goes on along the minus strand of NZ_JBHWKR010000010.1, from coordinate 142,369 downwards.
CGCGCATCGTCACCTGGTTGCCGGAGACAACGATGCCGCGGAGCAGGTTCTGGCCCCACGGGCCGGAGCCGCGGGTGCGGGACTGGATCGAGATCCCGTTCACGTTGTTCGCCACCACGTTGTCGCGGACCTGGACGTTCGACGACGTGTTCACGTTGATCCCGCCGCCGTCCCACAGCGACGTACCGGAGCCGCGGCCGGTGCCGAAACCGTTGCCGCTGACCACGTTGTTCGCGATCACGCCGTTGCGGCCGATCTCGTAGCGGATCCCGTCCGCCGCGTTGCCGACGATCTGGTTGCTCGCGAACGTCCGGCTGTCGTCGTACGCGTCGCTCCACAGCCCGATGCCCAGGTTGTCCGCGATCAGGTTGCCGGCGACCGAGCCGCCGGACGACCAGGTGGTCTTGATCCCACCGGACTCCCAGTCCGCGATCCAGAAGCCGTCGGTGTTGTTGCCGCTGACCTCGTTCGCGGCGATCGTGCCCTTCAGCGTGCTGTACTGCCCGACCCCGAGCTGCCCGTTGTCGTGGATCCGGTTCCTCTCCAGTACGGCGCTGTCGGCGTTCACGAGCATCGCGCCGACGGCGTGGTTCCATCCGATGTCGTTCGCGTACACGTGCCAGCCGAGCCCGAGGACGACGGCGCCGGACTGCGGGGGAGTCGCGAAGTGCTCGATCGTCAGCCCGCGGACGACGACGTTGTTCCCGCCCGGCTCGATCGCGGTCGGCGTACTCGACATCTCGATCGCGTGCCCGGCCGGGCTGTCCCCGAGGTAGACGGCGTTCGCGGTGTAGTCCGCGTAGAAGGTGCCGGGGGCAACCTTGTCGCGGGACGCCACCCGGGTCAGGTGCCGCCCGTCGCGGAATACCTGCTCGCGGAGATAGCAGATGTTCGCCTTGTCGTCCTCGCACTGCCCGGTCTGCGCGTACGCCGGCGGCAGTACGCCGGTGGTCACCCAGGCGGCATGCGACGCGGTGGCGGTAGGTGCCCAGCGGTTGAGGCGGACCGACCCGGTGAGTACGGCGCCGTCGTCGCTGGCGAGGACCTGGCCGGCCTTCGGGTGGATCGTGTCGCGGATCCGGTGCAGGCCGGCGCTAAAGCAGAACGTCGTACCGGCGGGTGCCTCGTCGACGATCGCCGCGGCGTCGTCGGTGGTGCCGATCGGTATGCCGTCGCAGGCGGGCGCCAACGCGGGCCCGGTCCGGAACGTGCCGTCGTTCGGCGGCGTGGCGACGGCTTGGTCGTCGCCGGTCAGCAGGCCGACGACCTGATCGCCGACGTCGGGCGCTGTGCCGTTCGCGGGTAGCGGGCCGACGGCAACCAGGCCGGTGCCGACGACAACGACTGCCAGAAATGCGGTCTTCATAGCGGAGCCTCCGGTGGCACAGGTAGCCCTGAGCGCACCCCCCATGGCGCGGCTTCGCTACGCAGGTTACCCCTACGTCACGTAGTCATGGCAATACGTAGCGCACAAATATGTTGCGAAAGGCAAGCGGTCAGTTGGCGAGGAAACTGCCGACCTTGTCCAGCCCCGCCTGCCGCCAGCCGGCCGCGGTCAGCTTGGTGCCGAAGCGCGCGAACCGTTGGGTGCCGAGGCTGTCGAGTACGTACTTGTTGCCGCTGAACACCACTTCGCCGCTGGGGACCTCGGCGCCGGAGTTCTGGACCATTCCGGTTGCCTGGGTGCCGCCGGTCATCTCGATCGTGTTGCCGCTGACCTGGACGTCGCGGAGCAGGTACGTCCCCCACGGGCCGCTGCCGCGGGTCCGGGACTGGATCGTCACGCCGTTGACGTTGCCCGCGACCCGGTTGCCCTTGATCGTGACGCCGGTCGACGTGTTGACGTTGATCCCGCCGCCGTCCCACAGCGACGTACCGGAGCCGCGGCCGGTGCCGAAGCCGTTGCCGGTGACCGTGTTGCCCTCGATCGTGCCGTTCCGGCTGATCTCGAAGCGGATGCCGTCCGCGGCGTTGCCGGCAATCTGGTTGCCGACGATCGACCGGCCGTCGTCGGCGACGTCGGCCCACATCCCGATGCCCTTGTTCGCCTTGATCACGTTGCCGCTCACGGTCCCGGACGAACGGGTCGACTTGATGCCGCCGGACTCCCAGTCGGCGATCCAGAAGCCGTCGGTGTTGTTCGAGCTGACCACGTTGCGGGTCACGTTCGCGGCGGCCGAGCTGTACTGCCCGAGGCCGAGCTGCCCGTTGTGGTGGATCAGGTTCCTGTCGACGACCGTGTTGTCCGCGTCCACCAGCATCACGCCGACCGCGTGGTTCCAGGAGATGTCGTTCGCGGTCACCTTCCAGGCGGGACCGGAGACGAGCGCACCGGCCTGCGGTGCGCTGGCGAAGTGCTCGATGGTGAGCCCGCGGACCACTACACCGCGTGCGTTCGACTCGATCGCGGTGGCGGTCTTCGACATCTCGACGTCGTGCCCGGACGGGCTGCTGCCGAGGTAGATCGCGTTCGCCGCGTAGTCGGCGTAGAACGTGCCGGCCCGGACCGCGGACACGCTCGCGACCCGCGTCAGGTGCGCACCGTCGAGGAACAGCTGCTCGCGCAGATAACAGATGTTCGCCTTGTTGTCCTCGCACTCACCGCTCTTGCCGTACGCCGCCGGCAGCGCCCCGCGGACGACCCACGCCGATCCCGAGCGGACCCACCCGCGCAACGGAACGGACCCGGTGAGTACGGCGCGCTGCGCACTCGCGAGGACCTGGTTCGCCTTCGGCCGGATCGTGCTGCTGATCCGGTGCACACCCGCGGCGAAGCAGAACGTCGTACCGGCGGGCTTGGAGCTGACGATCGACTGCGCGTCCTGCCCGGGATTGATCACCACGCCGACGCACGGACCGGCGGCGGCAGGCCCGGCCTTCTCCGAGCTGACCACCGGCGGCTTCGGGACCTTCGGCTCGGCGGGCTTCGTCGGCTTGGCGGTCGTCGGCGTACTGCCCGGCTTACCGGTGCGGTGCGATCCCGGCTTCGAGGAGGGCGCAGAGGTCGGCGCGGCCGTTGGCCGGCCGGTCGGGCGCCCGGCGGGCGTCGTGGGCGTGGCGCCGGCGCGATGCGACGGGACCACCCGGCCCGCGGCCTGCTCGGATTCCTGGAACCGCGCCGTCGTCGTCGCCTTGTGCTCGTTCGCGATCACCGGCACGGCGACCGCGACCACGGCGACACCAGCAGCGAGGAGCGCTGCCAACCACCACTTCCTCAATGCACTCTCCTGGGAGCGGGCGAGACCAGGCTGTAGTTACCGCGGGACTTAAGGTAGTGCCATGCGGGTCGCAATGCTGCACAACCGTTACCGGACCGGTCAACCCAGTGGTGAGAACACCGTTGTTGCTCAAACAGTTGATTTGTTGCGGAACTCCGGCCATGAGATCGACCTCTACGCGCGGAACAGCGATGACATCGCCGGTATGGGCCGAAAAGATCGCGCACTGTTACCGTTTCGTTCCGTTTGGTCATTTTCGGCGGAACGCGATTTAACACAGCTATTGCAAGCGCAGCGGCCCGATGTGGTGCATGTGCACAACACTTTCCCGCTGTTCAGCGCCTCTGTACTGCGGGCGGCGTACCGGCTGGACCTTCCCGTTGTCGCGACCCTGCACAACTTCCGGCTGCTCTGTGCGAACGCGGTCCTGCAGCGCGACGGGCGCCCGTGCGAATCCTGCATCGGCAAGCTGCCATTCGCGGCGGTCAAGCACGGCTGCTACCGCGAGTCGCGCGTCCAGACACTGCCGCTGGCGACCAGCATCGGCGTGCACAACACGCTCCATACGTGGCAGCGGTACGTCGACATGTTCGTCGTACCGTCCGGGTTCGTCCGGGACCGGTACATCGCCGCCGGGTTCGACGCGGAGCGGTTCGTGGTGAAGCCGCACGCCGTACCGCATCCCGCCGGGGTACGGACCGGAGCGGGTGACGCGGTGGTGTTCCTCGGGCGGTTGAGCGAGGACAAGGGGTTCGCGGATCTCCTGCAGGCATGGGATTCCGGGCTCGGCCGCTTGGTTGTCGTGGGCGACGGTCCGCTGCGCGCAGCGGCCGAGGAACGGGCCCGTACGGACCTGTCGATTCAGGTGCTCGGTCAACTACCGTGGGCGGACGGCATGGAAGTACTGCGATCCGCGCGCGCCGCCGTCGTACCGGCCCGTTCGTATGAGACGTTCGGACTCGTGGTCGTGGAGGCTTTCGCACAAGGCGTGCCGGTGGTCGCGTCCCGGCTCGGGGCGCTCGCGGAGCTCGTCGACGACGGCCGCACCGGCGCGCTGACCGAACCCGGCGATCCGGAAGCACTGCGCAAGGCGATCGGGTTGGTGGCTGATCCCGTCACTTCGATAGCCTGCGGCGAACGAGCCCGCGAGGACTACCTGAAGCGCTTCACCCCGGAGCGTGACCTGGTGGCCACGGAAAGGATCTACACCGATGCGATCGCCCGGCACACCGCCCGCGGCAGGTCGAGCACGGGACGTTGGGCGGGTCGTGCCCGCCCGGTATAAAGTCACGCCAGGCGCAGGGGGCGGCGTCGGGCTGGAGAGAGTGCGGGAGTTCGTGTTGGGGGAAGGCAGTTTGCCGCGGATCGGATGCGTTGCCGGGGTTTTCGACCTGTTCCATGTCGGCCATGTCGACGTGCTCGAGCGCGCGCGGCAGTTCTGCGACCGGCTGGTGGTCGCGGTGCTGTCGGACGAGTGGGCGCTGGACGCCTGGGGCGCGCGGCCGTTCGTGCCGCAGCTGGAGCGGGCGCAGATCGTCGGGCACCTGCGCTGCGTCGACGAGGTCGTTGCCGTGGACGCCGTCCGGGACGACCGGCTGACCGGCGTGCTGGGGGTACAGACCGTGTTCGCCGCGAGTGCCGCGGACGGCGTGCTGGGGGTCGCGGAGCTGGCCGGGCTACCGGCCGGGCTGATCACCGTGCTGCCCGCCGGCCGGCAGTCCCGCAGCCCGATCCTGCGCGCCGCGATCGACCAGCGGCAGTCGCGCAGCTCCGTCGCATGACGGCGCTGATGCCGCGACTCCGTCGCGGCGGGTCATGGGGCTCGACCTCCCGGCCTTCCCTCGTCGCTCCGGTCGCTGCGCTCCCTGCGCTCCTCAGTCCAGACCGGGAGGCCCCATGACCGGGCTGAAGGACACCGTCGCGCGGCTGTCCCAGGCGCAGAAGCCGTCGGCCGGTACGCCGGCGTACTCGCGGTTCGTGAACCGCCGGATCGGCCGGGTCTTCGCGGCCGCGGCGTACCTGGCAGGTCGTACGCCGAACCAGGTCAGCCTCGCGTCCGGGTTCTGCTCGCTGGTCGGAATCGTGCTGGTGGCAACCGTCCGTCCCTCGTGGTGGCTGGCCCTGCTGGTGACCGCGCTGCTGGTGCTCGGGTACGGCCTGGACTCCGCGGACGGGCAGCTCGCCCGGCTGCGCGGCGGCGGCTCGCCGCTGGGGGAGTGGCTCGACCACATGATCGACGCGGTCAAGATCGTGCTGCTGCACAGCGCCGTACTGATCTCGTTCTACCGCTTCGATGCCTTCAGCAATCATCTGGTGCTGCTGGTCCCGCTGGCGTACGTGTGCATGTCGTCGGTGCTGTTCTTCGGGCTGATCCTGATCGACCAGCTCCGCCGCCGGCACGGCGCGGCCGCGAAACCCAACGAGCGCGGCGATTCCGTGGTCAAGTCGTTGCTGATCGCACCGACCGACTACGGCGTCCTCTGCCTGGTCTTCCTCGCCTTCGGCGCACCCTCGGTGTTCGTCGTGCTGTACGCCGCGTTGCTGCTGCTGAACGTCGTCTTCCTGGCCGCCGCGATCGGCAAGTGGTACCGCGAGATGGCCGCTCTGGGGGTGCCCGGATGACGGTCGTCGGCTACGCGCCCGGGGTGTACGACATGTTCCACATCGGCCACCTGAACATCCTGCGCCGCGCCCGCGAGCACTGCGACCACCTGATCGCCGGCGTCGTCGAGGACGACGTGGTGACCCGGATCAAGGGCCGCCCGCCGGTCGTCCCGCACGGCGAACGGATGGACGTGATCCGGGCGCTGGACCTGGTCGACGAGGTGGTCTCCGACTGGTCCAGCGACAAGTTCGAGATGTGGCAACAGCTCCGGTACGACATCCTGTTCAAAGGAGACGACTGGAAGGGAACCGAAAAGGGGACCAGACTGGAAAGACTGCTGGGCGAGGTCGGCGCACAGGTGCACTACTTCCCGTACACCGCCTCCACCTCCAGCACCGATCTGCGCAGGCTCCTGGAGGGGATGAGCTGATGCCTGGCCGGCCGAAAGTACTGCTCAGCGCGTACGCCTGCCGGCCGTCGGGCGGGTCGGAGCCGGGCGCCGGGTGGGCGTGGGCGAAGGCCGCGGCGCGGGACCACGACGTCTGGCTGCTGACGCGGGGCAAGTTCGCGCACGAGATCCACGAGGAGCTCGCGGCCCGGCCGGTGCCGGGGCTGACCGTCGTCCCGCTGGAGATGCCCCGGTGGATCCTCCGGCTGCGCAGGCGGCCCGCGGACGTGTACTGGTACTACCCGCTGTGGCAGGGGCTTGCTCGCCGTACGGCGCGGGAGCTGCACGCGCTGCACTCGTTCGATGTGATCCACCACCTGACGTTCGCGGTGGACTGGATGGGCGCCGGGGTGGTCGAGGAGTCGTCCGCGAAGGTGATCTGGGGTCCCGTCGGCGGGTCGACGACCGCGCCGCTGTCGATGGCGCACTGGCTCGGCCCGCGCGGTGTGGTGGGGGAGCTGGTACGGCGGGCGTACACCGGCGTACGGCGGCGCCTGACCGGTCGGCGGATGGCGCAGACCGCGGACCTGATGGTTGCCCAGAACAACGACGTGGCGGAGGCGTTCGCGCCGTACGCGCAACAGCTCGTGGTCCAGCCGAACGTCGCGATCCGGCGCTTCACCGCGTCCGGTCCGTACGAGCCGTTCAGCCGGAATGTGAAGACCGCTCTGTTCGTGGGGCGGTTGATCCCGTGGAAGGGCGTGCTGCTGGCGATCAGTGCGCTTGCCCGTCCGGAGGCGGCCGGCTGGGAGCTGCGGATCATCGGCGACGGCCCCGACTGGGGACGCGCCGAGAGCCTCGCCTGGCAGCTGGGCGTCCGCGACCGGGTCGAGTTCATGGGCGCGCTGCCGCGCGAGGAGGTGCTGGCCGCGATGTTCCGCGCGGACGCCCTGCTCGCGCCCGCGTTCCGGGAAGCGGCCGGGTGGGCCGTCACCGAGGCGTTGGCGTCCGGCTGTCCCGTCGTCTGCGTCGACCGCGGCGGCCCCGCGGTCATCGTCGGCCCCGAGGAAGGCGTCACGGTCCCGTGGCGCGGCGACGTCGTCGGCGAACTCGCCCGCGGCCTCGCCACCCTCACTGGCCGCATCACCCCGGTCGACCGCTGGGGCCCCGACCGCCTCCCCGAACTCCTCTCCGACTGGTACTCGACCGCCCGCGTCGCCGCCGACTAACCCCCGCCCGCCCCGCCGGACGACCCGCCGCGGGCAAGGGGGGATATCCGTTGGTGTTGCGGGTTCTCCGTCGGTATTAGAGGGGAGAAGCAACAACACCATGGGATATCCCCTGGTGGGAGTTGTCCACAGGTCGGCAATTGCAGGGCTCGGGGAACGGTTGGGTGGTGGATGCTTGGCGGGTGGACGAACGGCTTAGGGTGATGGCGGCGCGGCAGGGCGGGGTTTTCAGCCGCCGGCAGGCGCTTGACGCCGGGTTCCACCACGAGCAGATCGTCCGCAGCCTGAAGACCGGCCGCTGGGAGCAGATCCGGCGGGGTCAGTACGCCGAGACCGCGGACCTCGGCGCGCTGCCGTCGTGGGAGCGCCTCCGCCGCACACATCTCCGCCAGGTGCACGCGGTCCTGAACGCGCTACGCCCGGAGTCGGTTGCCGTCAGCCACCAGTCGGCGCTGATCCTCCACGGCCTGCCGACCTGGGGCCTCGACCTCAGCAAGGTGCATGTCACCCGGCTGGACGGTCAGTCCGGCGGCGTCGTCGCCGGCGTACAGCATCATCTGGGTCGGCTGACGGCGGACGACCTGACGACCGTCGGCGGACGGCCCGTGACCACCGCGGTGCGGGCTGCCGTCGACTCCGCCTGTACCGCGTCGTTCGAGGTGGCCGTGGTGGGTGTCGACGCGGCGCTGCGCGCGGGCCGCGTGAGCGATGACGAGGTACGGCGTCTGACCGGCGCGATCGAGTTCTGGCCGGGATCGGTGGCGGCGCGCAGAGCACTCCGGTTCGGTAACGGGCTGTCGGAGTCGGTCGGCGAGTCGCGGCTCCGGGTCTTGATGTCCGAGTACGGGTTGCCGGAGCCGATGCTGCAGGTGGGGTTCCGCGATCGGCACGGGTTCGTCGGGCGGGTCGACTTCCACCTCCCGGCGTACGAGACGGTGATCGAATTCGACGGCGCGGTGAAGTACGGCGGCGGATCACCCGACGTACTCGTGGGGGAGAAGTACCGCGAGGACCGTCTCCGCGCTCTCGGCCTCAAGGTCGTCCGTACCACCTGGTCCGACTTCGACAACCGCCCCGCCCTGGCGGCCACGCTCCACCGAGCCCTCCTCCGCCGGTCCGCCTGAACCACACCCCAGCCGCCCACCCGCTCTTCCCCGCCACAGCACACGAGGGGTTATCCCGTGCGGTTGGGGGTTCTCCGCTCTAGTACCAACAGAGAACCCCCAACACGAGCGGATATCCGTTCGTGTCGGGGGCTGCGGGGCGGGGTCAGTCCTTGGCGGTCTTGCCGGGGAGGGCGAGCATCTGGTTGAGGGCGACCTTGGCGTAGTGCTCGGTGTCGGGGTCGACCTTGATCGGGTTGACGGCGTGGCCGGCGACCAGGTTCTCCAGGGCCCAGACGAAGTGCGGGAGGTCGATGCGGTTCATCGTGGCGCAGTAGCAGACCGTCTTGTCCAGGAACACGATGTTCTTGTCGATGTGCTGCTTCGCGAGCCGCTGCACCAGGTTGAGCTCGGTGCCGACGGCCCACGACGTACCGGGCTCCGCCGACTCCAGCGCCTGGATGATGTACTCCGTCGACCCGACCTGGTCGGCCTTCGTGACGACCTCGTGCCGGCACTCGGGGTGCACGATCACGTTCACGCCGGGGACCCGGGAGCGGACGTCGTCGACCGACTCGGCGGTGAAGCGGCCGTGCACCGAGCAGTGCCCGCGCCACAGGATCATCTTCGCCGCGGCCAACTGCTCCTTCGTCAGCCCGCCGTTCGGCTTGTGCGGGTCGTACACGACACAGTCCTCGAGCGACAGGCCCAGCTGCAGTACGGCGGTGTTCCGGCCGAGGTGCTGGTCGGGCAGGAACAGCACCTTCTCGCCCTGCTCGAACGCCCAGTTCAGCGCGGTCTCCGCGTTGCTCGACGTACACACGACCCCGCCGTGCCGGCCGCAGAACGCCTTGATGTCGGCGCTCGAGTTCATGTACGTGACCGGCACCGTCACCTCCGCGACACCCGCGTCGGCGAGCGCGTCCCAGGCCGCCTCGACCTGCTGGATCCGGGCCATGTCGGCCATCGAGCACCCGGCCGCGAGGTCCGGCAGGATCACGGTCTGCGCGTCGTTGGTGAGGATGTCGGCGGACTCGGCCATGAAGTGTACACCGCAGAACACGATGTACGGCGCGTCCGGCCGGGCCGCCGCGTCCCGGGCCAGCTTGAACGAGTCACCGGTGACGTCCGCGAACTGGATCACCTCGTCGCGCTGGTAGTGGTGCCCGAGCACGAACACCTGGTCACCGAGCGCCGCCTTCGCCTTCAGCGCCCGCTCCACCAGGTCCGGGTCGGAGGCCGGCGGGAGCGCGCCCGGGCACTCGACGCCGCGCTCGGAGTGCGGGTCCGTGTTCTGCCCGAGGAACAGCAACGGAAGGGACTTCGAGCCGTCTGCGATCGTTGTCACGGCAGACATCGTGCCACGCCGGACAGCGCGTGGTGGATGCCACTGCCCAGACTGTGAAATCAGTACGCTGCTGCTGTGAACAACGCCGGTACGCCGCCGCTCGCCGTCGCCGGCTTGGTCCTGGCCGCGGGCGCCGGCCGCCGGATGGGTACGCCGAAGGCGCTCGTCCGTGACGCGTCCGGCGTTCCGTGGGTCGTCCGTACGGCGAGGCTGCTGGCGCAGGCGGGCTGCGCCCCGGTCGTGGTGGTCGTCGGCGCCGAGGCCTCCCGCGCGCGGGCCACTCTCGCCGACGAATCGGTCGAGGTCGTCGAGGCGACCGACTGGCCCGAGGGCATGGGCGCTTCCCTCCGCGCCGGCCTCACCCAGCTGACCAGCTCGACTGCGGCCGCGGTGGTCGTGCTGCCGGTGGATGTGCCCGGTCTGACAGTCGCCGCCGTGGAACGCGTGACGTCCGCTGCCGTGGAACGCGTGACGTCCGGCGCCGTGGAACACGTGACGTCCGGCGCCAGGATGGACGCGCTGGTACGGGCGACGTACGACGGAGCGCCCGGGCACCCGGTCGTGATCGGACGGGCGCACTGGGACGGCGTGATCGCGTCGGCCCGCGGCGACGAAGGCGCGCGGGCGTACCTCCGAGAGCACCGCGCCGACCAGGTGGAGTGCGGTGACGTGGCCAACGGCACCGACGTCGACACCCCCGCCAACCTCCCACCCGGCCACCACTGACCCCTCCACCCACCAGCCGCCCGCGGTTTTCCGGAACGTTCTTGGCGGCTGGGGGTGGATTCTTTCCGGGGAGGTGGCTGGTGGGCAGGGTTGGCAGCGGGGCTAAGTAGGTGAATGCTGAAGGAATGCGTGCCGTCGGCTCGGCGGGGGAGCTTGCCGGGTGTTTGCGGGCGACCGGGTACTTGGCCGGTGAGGGCCTTGCCACGGTCGGTTATCTCGCGCTCGCGCTGCACCGCCCGCTGCTGCTCGAGGGCGAACCCGGCACCGGGAAGACCGCCCTCGCGGAGGCGCTCGCCGAGGCGCTCGGGATCGACCTGATCCGGCTGCAGTGCTACGAGGGCATCGACGCCTCGCAGGCGCTGTACGACTGGGACTTCCCGCGGCAGATCCTGCACCTGCGCACGGTCGAGGCGACCAGTTCCGAGGCGGCGGTCGAGGAGGTGGAGAAGAGCCTGTTCGACGAGCGCTTCCTGCTGTCCCGTCCGGTACTGCGGGCCCTCCGGGAGAGCCCCGCCGTCCTGCTGGTCGACGAGATCGACCGTGCGGACGACGAGTTCGAGGCGTTCCTGCTCGAGGTGCTGTCGACGTACGAGGTGACGATCCCGGAGCTCGGCACGATCGCGGCCGACGTACCCCCGATCGTCGTGCTGACGTCGAACCGGACGCGCGAGGTGCACGACGCGCTCAAGCGCCGGTGCCTGTACCACTGGATCGACCACCCGGGTCTGGCCCGCGAGATCGAGATCGTCCGCACCCGGCTGCCCGGGGTCTCCGCGCGGCTCGCCGAGCAGGTGACCCGCTCGGTGCAGCGGATGCGCGACCTCGACCTGCTGAAGCCGCCCGGGGTCGCCGAGACGCTCGACTGGGCGCGCGCCCTCGACGCACTCGGCACCGACGTACTCGACGTGGAAACCGCGGCGGCAACGCTCGGCGCCGTTCTCAAGTACCGCGAGGACACCGACCGCGTCCGCGACTCCCTAGACCGCCTGCTGGCGAGCTGACCGCCGATGACTGCGCCAGATCTTGCGCTTGCCGGGTTCGCGACCGCACTCCGGCATGCTGGGCTGGCGGTGACGGCTGATCGGGTGCAGCTGTTCCTGCGGGCGGTGGCGGTCCTCGACGTCACGCTGACCGCGGACGTGTACTGGGCCGGCCGCGCCGCCCTCTGCAGCGGACCCGACGACACCGCCCGGTACGACGAGGTCTTCGCCGCCTGGTTCGCCGGCGACCGCACGCGCGGCGTTGTCCCGAGCCGCACGCCGCAATCCTCCGTCCAGGCCGCCCTCGACGCCGCGGACGGCGGCGACGACAACGGCGACCACACCCTCACCGTGTCCGCGAGTACGACGGAAGTCCTCCGCCACCGCGACGTCGCCGAACTGTCGGCGGCCGACCGCGCCGAACTGTCCCGGCTCTTCGGCACCCTCCGCCCGCAGGTCCCGCTGCGCCGGGCCAACCGCCGGCGGCCGTCGCACCGCGGCGAGATCGACCCGCGCCGTACGCTCCGCGCCCAGCTCCGCCAGGTCGGCGAACCGGCCCGCGTCCACTACCGCCGCCGCGGCGTCCGGCCGCGCCGCGTCGTCGTACTGATCGACGTCTCCGGCTCGATGCGCCCGTACGCCGACAGCTTGCTCCGGCTCGCGCACACGATGGTCCAGCAGGCGCCGCGGATCGTCGAAGTGTTCACCATCGGTACGCGATTGACCCGCGTCACCCCGGCGCTCCGCCGCCGCGACCCGGAGTTCGCGCTGCGCGCCGCCGGGGACGTCGTACCCGACTGGTCGGGCGGGACCCGGCTGGGCGAGGTACTGAAGGTGTTCCTCGACCGCTGGGGCCAGCGCGGTACCGCGCGGCGCGCCGTCGTCGTGGTCTGCAGCGACGGCTGGGAACGTGGCGACGCCGCCCTCCTCGGCGCCCAACTCGAACGCCTGGCGAGCCTCGCGCACCGGGTGGTCTGGCTCAACCCGCACCGCGGCAAACGCGGGTACGAACCGGTGCAGGCCGGGATCGTCGCCGTCCTGCCGCATCTTGACGATCTCGTCGCCGGGCACAGCCTGGCCAGCTTCGCGGAACTTCTGGAGGTGGTGGCCGATGCGTGACGTCCTCGATCGGTTGCTGGCATGGTGGCAGGCCGGCGAATCCGTTGCCGTCGGCACCGTTGTCGCGACGTTCCAGTCGGCGCCGCGGCCGCCCGGCGCGGTGATGCTCGTCGGTCCTGGGCTGGAGGCGGTCGGCAGCGTGTCCGGGGGCTGCGTCGAGGGCGCGGTGTACCAGCTCGGCGAGGAGATCCTGGAGTCTGGCCAACCGGTGCTGCAGCGGTACGGCGTCAGCGACGAGTCGGCGTTCGCGGCCGGGCTGACCTGCGGCGGGATCCTCGACGTGTTCGTCGAGAAGGTCGACCGTACGACGTTCCCGGAACTGGCCGACGTGGCGTCCGACATCGCCGAGGGCCGGCCGGTCGCGGTGGCGACCGTGGTGGCGCACCCGGACCCGGCCCGGATCGGCCGCCGGCTGATCGTCCGGCCGGACGGGCAGCTGGGGAGTGCCGGCTCGGACCGGGTCGACGATGCGATCGCCGACGACGCGCGCGGCCTGCTCGCGAACGGGCGGACCGAGACGCTGGAGTACGGACCGGACGGGCAACGGCGTGGTGAGGGGATGCGCGTTTTCGTCTCGTCGTACGCGCCTGTGCCGCGTTTGCTGGTGTTCGGCGCGATCGACTTCGCAGCTGCGGTTGCGCGACTTGGTTCGTTCCTCGGTTATCGCGTGACGGTGTGCGACGCGCGCGCGGTGTTCGCGACCGCGTCCCGTTTCCCCTTTGCCGACGAGGTGATCGTCGACTGGCCGCACCGATACCTGTCCGGTGAGGCCGCGGCCGGCCGGATCGACGACCGCACGGTGATCTGCGTACTCACGCACGATCCGAAGTTCGACGTACCGCTGCTGGAGGTCGCGCTGCGGTTGCCGCAGGTCGCCTACATCGGCGCGATGGGCTCGCGGCGTACCCACGACGATCGGCTGAAACGCTTGCGGGAGGCGGGTTTGAGCGAGTCCGAGGTCGCCCGGCTGGCGAGCCCGATCGGCCTCGACCTCGGCGCCCGCACCCCCGAGGAGACCGCGGTGAGCATCGCCGCCGAGATCATCGCCCAACGCTGGGGTGGCGCCGGGCAACGACTTTCCGCGGCGGCGGGACCGATCCACCACTGAACCTTGTGGGCGGGAACACAACAGGAGCAGGATCGAAGGTACGGCGAGTACTGACATCTGGAGGCGGGGCGATGACCCGGATCACGGTGAAGGTCGACGGAAGCAGCTTCACGGACGAAGTGGAGCCGCGCACGCTGCTCGTGCATTACCTGCGCGAGCAACTGGGAAAGACGGGCACCGTGATCGGTTGCGACACCAGCAACTGCGGCGCCTGCACGGTCCACCTGGACGGCCGCAGCGTGAAGTCGTGCTCGATGCTCGCGGTGCAGGCCGACGGGCACGAGGTCACCACGATCGAGGGGATCGCGACCGACGGCCAGCTGCACCCGATGCAGCAGGCCTTCCACGAGAACCACGCCCTGCAGTGCGGGTACTGCACACCCGGGATGATCATGCAGTCGATCGACCTGATCGCCGGCAATCCGGATGCCGACGACGACGAGATCCGGCTCGGCCTGGAAGGCAACCTCTGCCGTTGCACCGGCTACCAGAACATCGTGAAGGCGGTCCGCGCCGCGGCCGGAGGTGCGCAATGACGGCCACCGAGGAACGGCCCGCACCCGAGGTGGGTAAGGCGCGGCGCCGCAAGGAGGACGCCCGGCTGATCACCGGCCGGACCCGCTGGACCGACAACATCGTGCTGCCCGGCATGCAGCACCTCGCGATGGTGCGCAGCCCGTTCGCGCACGCCCGGATCACCTCGATCGACACCAGCGCCGCCAAGGGCGCGTCCGGGGTCGTCGCCGTGATCACCGGCGCCGACATCGCCGAAGAACAAGGCGCCCTGCCGAACGCGTGGGCCGTCGTCCCCGACCAGAAGGCCCCGCCGCACCCGTCGATGGCGGTCGACCGGGTCGCGTTCGCCGGCGAGATCGTCGCGATGGTGGTCGCCCGCACCGCCGCCGAGGCGGCCGACGCCGCCGACCTGGTCGACGTCGACTACGAGGAACTCGAACCGGCGCTCGAGCTGAAGGCCGCGGCCCGCGACGAGGTGCTCGCACATCCGGACCTCGGGACGAACGTGTCCGCGGTCTGGTCGTACGACTCGGCCGAGTCCGGCACCGGCGGCGACGTCGAGGCCGCGATCGCGGCCGCCCGCGACGGCGGCATCCTGATCGAGCAGGAGTACCGGCAGCAGCGGCTGATCCCGGCGTTCATGGAGCCGCGGTCGATCGTCGTCGATCCGACGACCGAGCAGCTGACGGTCTGGTCGTCGACGCAGGTGCCGCACTTCGTGAAGATCTTCATCGCGCTGGTGCTCGGCATCCCGGAGAGCAAGATCCGGGTGATCGCGCCGGACGTCGGCGGCGGCTTCGGCGGCAAGCTCCAGTTCACGCCGGAGGAAGTGCTCACGGTCATCGCGGCCCGGCGTACCGCAAAGCCCTGCAAGTACACCGAGAGCAGGTCCGAGTCGTTGATGGCCGCGCACCACGGCCGCGACCAGTGGCAGCAGCTGACGCTCGCCGCGACCGCCGACGGTACGGTCACCGGGCTGAAGGTCGAGCTGACCGCCGACATGGGCGCGTACCTCGGCCTGGTCACGTCGGCGATCCCGCTGCTCGGCGCGTTCATGTACAACGGGATCTACAAGTTCCCGGCGTACCACCTCGGCATCACCAACGTGTTCACGAACAAGACGTGGACCGACGCGTACCGCGGCGCCGGCCGGCCCGAGGCGACGTACGCGATCGAACGGCTGATGGACGAGCTCGCCGCCCGGGTCGGCGTCGACGCGCTCGAGATCCGCGAGAAGAACTGGATCAAGCACGAGGAGTTCCCGTTCTCGACGGTGTCCGGGCTGCGGTACGACTCCGGCAACTACGAGGCCGCGACCGCGAAGGCGCGCGAGCTCTTCCGGTACGACGAACTCCGGGCCGAGCAGCGTCGGCGGCGGGAAGCCGGTGATCCGGTGCAGCTCGGCATCGGCGTGTCGACGTTCACCGAGATGTGCGGGCTGGCGCCGTCGCGCTGGCTCGGGTCGATGGGGTACGTCGGCGGCGGCTGGGAGCACGCGGCGATCCGGATGCTGCCGACCGGGAAGGTCGAGGTGGTGACCGGGACCAGCCCGCACGGGCAGGGCCACGAGACCGCGTGGAGCCAGCTCGTCGCGGACCGGCTGGGCGTGGCGTTCGAGGACGTCGAAGTACTGCACGGTGACACGCAGGTCGCCGTCCGCGGGCTCGACACGTACGGCTCGCGCTCGCTGGCCGTCGGCGGGATGGCCGTCCTGGCCGCGGCGGACAAGGTGATCGAGAAGGCGAAGCCGATCGCGGCGCAGCTGCTGGAGGCGAACGCCGACGACCTCGAGTTCTCGGCCGGGCGGTTCGGCGTGCGTGGGACGGACGCCGGGATGACGATGGCGGAGCTGGCCTTCGCGGTGTTCCAGGGGCACAAGCTGGACGGCGCCGGCGACGGGTCGCTGGACGCGGACGCGACGCTCGACCCGGAGGACTTCTCGTTCCCGCACGGCACGCACCTGTGTGCGGTCGAGGTCGACACCGAGACCGGCGCGACCAAGCTGCGCTCGTACGTGTGCGTGGACGACGTCGGCGTGGTGGTGAACCCGTTGATCGTCGAGGGCCAGGTGCACGGCGGCCTCGCGCAGGGGATCGCGCAGGCGCTCTACGAGGAAGCGGTGCACGACGACGCCGGGACGCTGGTCACCGGGTCGTTCGACCAGTACACGGTGCCGGCGGCACCTGATCTGCCCGCGTTCGAGACCGCGCGGACCGAGACGCCGGCGACCACGAACCAGCTCGGCGTGAAGGGCGTCGGCGAGGCGGGCACGATCGCGTCCACGCCGGCGGTCGTCAATGCGGTGGTCGACGCGCTCCGGCCGCTCGGCGTCACGGACGTGCAGATGCCGTGTACGCCGTACCGCGTCTGGACAGCGATCCAGGAAGGGGCGCACTCATGATCCCGGCGGCGTTCGACTACTACGCGCCCACGACGATCGACGAGACGCTGGCGCTGCTGCGCGAGCACTCCGACGCGAAGGTGCTGGCCGGCGGGCAGAGCCTGATGCCGGCGCTCCGGCTCCGGCTCGCGGCGCCCGAGACGATCGTCGACATCGGGAAGGTCGGCGATCTCCGCGGGATCCGGGACGACGGCGACGCGCTGGTGATCGGCGCGATGACGCCGCACAGTACGGTGCAGTCCGATCCGCTGGTGCTCGAACACGCCCAGCTGATCTCGTTGGCCACGGCAACGGTCGGCGATCCGCAGATCCGGCACCGCGGCACGTTCGGCGGCTCGCTGGCGCACGCGGATCCGGCGGCCGATCTGCCGGCGGTCGCGGTGGCGCTGGACGCGTCGTTCGTGATCGCGGGCCCGGGCGGGCGGCGTACCGTGCCGGCGTCGGAGTTCTTCCAGGGCGTGTTCAGTACGGCGCTCGCCGAGGACGAGCTGCTGGTCGAGGTGCGGGTGCCGAAGTACACGGGGTGGGGCGCGCACTACGAGAAGTTCAACCGGGTCGCGCAGGGCTGGTCGATCGTGTCGGTCGCCGCGGCGGTCCGGCTGGACGGCGACCGGATCGCGGAGGCGCGGGTCGGGCTCGGCAACATGGGCTCGACGCCGGTACGGGCGACCGCGGTCGAGGCGGCGCTGGTGGGTCAGCCGGCGACGGTTGACGCCGTACGGGAAGCGGCTTCGCGGGCCGCGGACGGTACGTCGCCGGTGAGTGACAGCAACGGCGACGCGGACTATCGCCGGCACCTCGCGACGGTACTCACCCGGCGCGCGGTCCTGGCGGCGGCAGGTACGGCGTGAAGCTCGAGCACAAGTTCGTCGTACCGGCACCCGTGGACGAGACGTGGGCCGCGTTCAACGACCTCGAACGGGTGGTGCCGTGTTTTCCAGGCGCCACCCTGACGGCGTACGAAGGCGACGACTTCACCGGCGCGTGCAAGGTGAAGCTCGGGCCGGTGTCGCTGCAGTACACCGGCACCGGCACGTTCGTCGAACGCGACGAGTCCGCCCACCGCGCCGTCATCGAGGCCAAGGGCAAGGACCGCCGCGGCAACGGCACCGCCGCCGCCCGCGTCACCGCCCACCTCACCGCGTCCGGCATCTCCACCGAGGTCACGGTCGACACCGACCTCACCATCACCGGCCGCCCCGCCCAGTTCGGCCGCGGCCTCATCCAGGACGTCTCCAACAAACTCCTCGACCAATTCACCACCTGCCTGCAGACCAAACTCCAAGCAGACGAGGGAGAAGTAGCCGAGGACACGCCTCCCACCACACACGAGGAAGCCGCCGGCACCACCTCACAAGAGCCAACGGCCGAGACAGAACCGATGACACTCGACCTGGCCGGCACCGTCCTCCCCATGCTCGCCAAACGCGCAGCCCCCTACCTGATCGGAGCCACCCTCGCCCTCCTCATCCGCCGCCTCCTCCGCCACTGACAGTCAGGCGCGATCCGGTCGGTCGAAGTACAGTTCGCCGGCGAACACCGCCGGTAGCAGCGGGAGGTGTCCGGCGATCACTGTCAGCTCGCCGGCTTCGGCCGGCGTGCACCAGCGACTCTCGCTCACCTCCGCCGACGTCCCCGCCGTACCGCTGACGGCCTCGGCGCGGAACACCATCCCGACGATCTGAACCCGGTTGCCGTCCGGATAGACCACGACCACGTCCGGGTTCGAGTACACGCCGACCAGCCCGGTCACGCGTACCTCCAGCCCGGTCTCCTCGAACGTCTCCCGCTCGGCCGCCTCCGCCGGACGCTCGCCCGGCTCGATCGCGCCACCCGGCAGACACCACTCGTCGTTGTCCGTACGCCGCGTCAGCAACAGCCTCTGACCGTCCATCACCGCCGCAGCCGCCCCGACCCGCAACCGCGCGGTCGCCCCGATCCGTTCGCCGTACTCGTGCCGTGTGTACCCCGGCACCCGAGCGTCATCCATCGCGCAACCCCTCTCGGCACGCTCGATCCGCTAGCCGCGTTGTTTCCGGCAGGCGGTACGTCGGGGTGAGCCGCAGTACCTGCGCCACCGCCGTCGGCAGCGTCACGCGATGTCCGATCGACACGTACACCGGCTTCACTCCGTCCTGCGTGCGCACCGCCTCGCCGACCACCTCGTCCCCGTCCACCAGTTCGGCCGTCGCGCCGCGCGTACGCGCGAGCTCCGAATGCCGCCCGACGAACGTCGTCTTCGCCACCCCGATCGCGGGGATCCCGGTCAGCACCCCGAGATGACAAGCCAGCCCGAACCGTCGCGGATGCGCGAACCCTTGCCCGTCACATACCAGCAGCCCCGGCCGAACCTTCAGCTTCTCCAACGCGGTCAGCAACCCCGGCACCTCACGAAACGCGAACAGCCCCGGTATATAAGGAAAGGCCGTCTCACCAAGCACCACCGCACGATCGACCTCCACGAGCGTCGCCGCGTCCACCACCACGACCGCGGCCGCCAGGCGATCCCCGTCGTACGCCACGTCCAACCCGGCGACGTACCGCGCCGGCTCGCCGACGTCCGCGACCTCGACCCGCCCGCGCAGCTCCTCCTGTACGGCGATCGCCTCCGCCGCGGTGGTCGGCCAGTCCATCACGCGTCCGGCGCCGGCGGGCCGCCCGGCGGCCACTCGACCAGCTCCAACCGGTACCCGTCCGGGTCGACGAGCCACGCTGTCTTCGGTCCGTCCGGCCCGTGCACCTCCGGCTCACGAGGCGACAGCCCGGCTGCCGTCAACCGGTCCACGGCAGCGGTCAGCGACTCGACCTCGATCGCGAAGTGCTCGAAACCGCGCACCTCCACCGGGCCGTCGGCAGGCCGATGGACGAGTTCGAGGGACACCGACGTCTCGTCCGGGAGCCGCAGCCAGACCAGGCTCGACCCGTCGTCGAACGGCACCTTCCCGAGCGACACATACCCGACCTTGGCGTAGAACGCGAGCGACGGCTCGAGGTCGCTCACCCGCAGGGCGAACAGGATCGACTTCATGCCGACGATCTAACCGTGATCCGTGGAGAACGACAGGAGGTAGTCGGGTGTTGCGGCGTATTCGTGGCCGGCCCAGGCGGGCGAGGGGATGTACGTATATGACTACGTCCTGTCCTTCTTCACCTGGACAGGCGTCGGGGACGTGCGCGGCGTGGGGGAGGATGTGCGCATGCGGATTCTGATTGCGCCGGACAAGTTCGCGGGAACGCTGACGGCCGTCGAGGCTGCGGCGGCGATCGAGGAGGGCTGGCGGCGGCGCGACCCCGGTGCCGAGGTGCTGGTGGCGCCGATGGCCGACGGCGGCCCAGGGTTCATCGACGTACTGTCGGCGGTCGTCGACGGGAAGCTGCTGTCCGTCACGGTCCGCGGGCCGCTCGGCGAGGAGACCCCGGCGACGGTGCTGCTCGCGGGGGAGACGGCGTACGTCGAGACCGCGCAGGCGTGCGGCCTGCACCTGGTGGCGCCGAAGGAGCGCCGTCCCGAGGACGCGACCACGTACGGCGTCGGGCAGCTGATCACGGCCGCGGTCGACGCCGGCGCGAAGCGGATCATCCTCGGCCTCGGCGGCTCCGGTACGAACGACGCGGGCGCCGGCCTCCTCGCCGCCCTCGGCGCAACCGCCCAGCCGGGTGAGCAGGCTGCGGGGTCGAACGCCGAGTCGGATGAGCCGGACGTGGCGGCGAACGCCGAGCCGGGGGAGCAGGATGCCGGGGCGAACGCCGAGTCGGGTGAGCCGGGTGTGGGTGCGGCCGGTGGATCGGGGCGGCTGGATGCTGGAGCGGCCGGGCTTGCCGGGCTGACAGGTGTCGACCTGTCGGCAGCTCGCGCGCGGGTCGAGGGGATCGAGTTCGTCGCGGCCAGTGATGTCGAGAATCCGATGCTCGGGCTGCGCGGCGCGACCAACGTGTTCGGCACCCAGAAGGGGATCTCGGACGAGCGGAAGCCGGAGGTCGACGGCTGGCTCACGCATTTCGCCGAGCTGACCGACCGGAAGACAGCGGACAAGAAGGGCGCCGGAGCCGCGGGCGGGCTCGGGTACGCGCTGCTGCTCCTCGGCGCCGAGCGTGTCTCCGGGATCGACCTGGTCGCCGAGCTGACCGGGCTGAAGCGCAAGGCGTCGCAGGTCGACCTGGTGATCAGCGGCGAGGGCGCGTTCGACTTCCAGTCCCGCGACGGCAAGGTGATCGCCGGGGTGGCGAAGATCGCGAACGACGCGATGCGCCCCTGCGTCGTACTGGCCGGAAAGGTGCTGATCGGGTCCCGCGAGATGCGCTCGATGGGGGTCGAGTCGGCGTACGCGCTGGTCGACACGGTGGGTGAGGAGCAGGCCTTCGCCGATCCGCACGGTTCGCTCGCGACGGTCGCCGAACGGGTCGCCCGGACCTGGGCCCGCTGACCCTGCGTCACGAGGGAGAGATCAGTCTCCGACCAGGATGGTTGATCCGTGAAATTGGTGTGCGACCATGGGAATGAGCGCAGGACGGCGGCTGTTGTCCTGTGTTGACAAGAGACTTCCGTGCCGACGGAGTTCGTGCGTAGGCACTTGAGCAGATGACTGGAGTCAGGGATGACTGAAGCGCAGACCGAGCAGGCCGCAGCGACGGGTGTGCTCCTCACCGACGGAGCCGCCTCGAAGGTGAAGGCGCTGCTCGACCAGGAAGGCCGTGACGACCTCGCGCTGCGGGTCGCCGTGCAGCCGGGTGGTTGCTCCGGGCTGCGGTACCAGCTGTTCTTCGACGAGCGGCAGCTCGACGGTGACGTGGTGGCCGACTTCGGCGGTGTGAGCGTCGTCACGGACCGGATGAGCGCGCCGTACCTGAAGGGTGCGTCGATCGACTTCGTGGACACGATCGAGAAGCAGGGCTTCACGATCGACAACCCGAACGCGACCGGCTCCTGCGCCTGCGGCGACTCGTTCAACTGATCTGAGTAGGCCCAGAACCCCTGGTGGCCAACGGCGTGACCAGGGGTTTTGCCATGCCCGGACTTCGGTAGCGACCGTGCCGATGTGTAAGCCAACGCTTGTTGGGTACCGGGGGCCGCGTGTGGGACTACATAACTGAGCGTCATTCACAATTGCTCTATCAGAGCTACCAGCACCTGAGCCTGGTCATCCAGTGCGTACTGCTGGCCACCGTGATCGCGGTCGGCCTGGCGGTCGTCGTGCACCGCAATCCGCGGGTCGCGGCGCTGGCCGGCGCGATCAGCGCTGTCGGCCTGACGATCCCGTCGTTCGCGCTGCTCGGGCTGATGATCCCGGTGGCCGGCATCGGGACGGCGACCTCGGTGATCGCGGTCACGTTCTACGCCTGCCTGCCGATCCTGCGGAACGCCGTCGTCGGTCTGGCCGGCGTCGACTCGACGCTGATCGAGTCCGCGCGCGGGATGGGCATGGGCGCGATCCGGACCCTGCTCCGGATCGAGATCCCGCTGGCCTGGCCGGTGATCCTGGCCGGCGTCCGGGTCTCGGCCCAGATGTCGATGGGGATCGCGGCGATCGCGGCGTACGTGCTCGGCCCCGGCCTGGGCAGTTTCATCTTCACCGGTCTGACCCAGATCGGTGGCGCGAACGCGCTGAACTCCGCGCTGGTCGGCACGATCGGCGTTGTCCTGCTCGCTCTGATCCTGGACGCCATGCTGCTGCTCGTCGGCCGCCTGACCACCTCGAGGGGTATCCGTGCCTGAAACCGAACCTGAAGTCAGCGGCGTCGACATCGAGTTGACCGATGTCGTCAAGCGGTACCCGGGTCAGAAGAAGCCCGCCGTCGAGGGGCTGTCGCTGCACATCCCGGCCGGCGAGATCGTGATGTTCGTCGGCCCGTCCGGCTGCGGCAAGACCACCTCGCTGAAGATGATCAACCGGCTGATCGAGCCGACCTCCGGCAGCATCCGGATCGGCGGCGAGGACGTCGGCACGCAGGACGACGACGACCTGCGGCGCCGGATCGGGTACGTGATCCAGGGCGGCAGCCTGTTCCCGCACATGACCGTCACGCAGAACATCGCGCTGGTCCCGGGCCTGCTCGGCTGGGACAAGCGCCGTACAGCGGAACGCGTCGACGAACTGCTCGAACTCGTCGGCCTGGACCCGGACCGGTACCGGGGCCGCTACCCGCGGGAGCTGTCCGGCGGGCAGCAGCAGCGGGTCGGCGTGGCCCGCGGGCTGGCCGCCGATCCGCCGGTGATCCTGATGGACGAGCCGTTCGGCGCGGTCGACCCGATCACCCGGCAGCGGCTGCAGGACGAACTGCTCAGCATCCAGGAGGAGCTGCGCAAGACGATCGTTTGTGTGACCCACGACTTCGACGAGGCGGTGAAGCTCGGCGACCGGATCCTGATCCTCACCGAGGGCGCGAACATCGCGCAGTACGACACCCCGGAGGCGATCCTGGCGAACCCTGCGAACCGGTTCGTCGCGGACTTCGTCGGCGCGGGGGCGGCGCTGAAACAGCTCACGCTGAGCCGGGTGAGTGAGATCGAGCTGAACCAGCCGACGGTCGCGGAGATCGGCGACCCGGCGTCCGACGTATTGCGGGCCGCGAAGGAGGCGGGCGACGACTCGGTCGTCGTCCTGGACCGCCGCCGGCGCCCGGTCGACTGGATGTGGACCAGCGACCTGTCGGACGTCGACAGTGTGCCGGCGCCGCACGAGGACACCGACCTGGTCACGATCGACCGGCGCGCGACGCTGAACGACGCGCTCGACACGATGCTGATGTCGAGCCACGGCAGCGCGGTCGTCACCGGCCGGCGCGACGAGTACCTCGGCGTCGTCGACTTCCAGTCCGTGCTGGCCCGGATCCAGGACGGCAACGGGCAGCCGGAGGCGGAGGTCGCACAATGACCGCACTTGATCCGGGACCTGATCTGCAGCAGCAGGAGAACCTCGCCGATGCGAAGGCGACCGCGGCCGGGCTGGCGACCAGCCGGTCCCGGCGCCCGTCATGGGGCACGCTGATCGGGCAGCCGCTGTTCGTCGCGATCGTGATCGGCGCCTGGGCGATCTGGCGTTCGCGGGCCGAGCTCGACTCGATCGAGCAGCGGCAGCTGGAGTGGAAGCTCGTCGGGCAGCTGACCCTCGAACACCTGAAACTGACCGCGGTCGCGACCGTCATCGTGCTGCTGATCGCCGTACCGCTCGGGATCATGCTGACCCGGCCGCGGTCCCGCCGGGCCGCGCCGCTCGTCGTCGCGGTGGCGAACGCCGGGCAGGCCGCGCCCGTGATCGGGCTGATCGTGCTGCTCGCGATCTGGCTCGGGTTCGGCTTCTGGACCGCGATCGTGGCGCTCTGCCTGTACGCGATCCTGCCGGTACTGCGGAACACGATCGTCGGCCTGCAAGGCGTCGACCGTACCCTCGTCGAGGCCGGGCGGGGGATGGGGATGTCGACGCTCGCGGTCCTCGGCCGGATCGAGCTGCCGCTCGCCGTACCGGTGATCATGGCCGGCATCCGGACCGCGCTCGTGCTGGTCGTCGGTACGGCGACCCTCGCGACGTTCATCGACGCCGGGGGACTGGGCAGCCTGATCACCACCGGCATCCGGCTGCTGCGGTACCCGGTCCTGATCAGCGGCGCGCTGCTGGTCGGGGCGCTCGCCCTGCTGATCGACTGGGCGGGCCGTGTCCTGGAAGAAGTGACCCGACCGAGAGGGCTCGGATGAAGCGGCTGGTGGCGGCGGCGTCCGCCCTTCTTCTCGTACTGTCCGGCTGCGGCCTCGGCACCAGCGGCGGTTTCGTACCGTCCGGGACGCTGAAGGGCGAGCTGCGCTCGGTGAAGAGCCTCGACGGCCTGACGATCGGGATCGGGTCGAAGAGCTTCCAGGAACAGCTGATCCTCGGCAAGATCGCCGCGATCCTGCTCGGCGCGGCCGGTGCGCACGTCAAGGACCTGACCAACATGCCCGGCAGCGACACGTCCCGGCAGGCGATGATCCAGGGCCAGATCCAGATGGCCTGGGAGTACACCGGTACGGCGTGGATCTCGTACCTCGGCCACGACACCGGCATCCCGGACAAGCAGGAGCAGTACGACGCGGTCGCGAAGGAGGACGCGGAGAAGTACGGGCTGATCTGGCTGAAGCCCGCGCCGATGAACAACAGCTACGGCTTCGCGATGACCCGCAAGGAGTCGGACCGGTTGCACATCACCAAGCTGTCGCAGGTCCAGTCGCTGCCGGTGAAGGACCGCACGTTCTGCGTCGAGTCCGAGTTCGCGAACCGGAACGACGGGTTCGAGCCGATGCTGAAGCACTACGGGATCCCGTTGGGCAGCGGCGTACCGCGGAACAACATCCGGACCCTGGACACCGGTGCGGTGTACGCCGCGACGAGTCACGGGGACTGCCGGTTCGGGGAGATCTTCACCACCGACGGCCGGATCAAGTCGCTCGACCTGGTCGTGCTGCAGGACGACAAGAAGTATTTCCCGGCGTACAACGTGGCGCCGGTGATCAGCAAGAAGGTGCTGGACAAGTACCCGCAGCTGCGGGACCTGCTCCAGCCGGTGTCGGACAAGCTGACCGACCCGGTGCTGATCGACCTGAACGCCCAGGTCGACGTCGAGGGGCGCGAGCCCGCCGACGTCGCCATGGACTGGCTGGTCAAGGAAGGCTTCGTCAGCCGTGACTGACGGCGTTCTCCCTTGCCTGCTTGGGAAGTAGGTACGTCACCGCGAGGCTGACGACGAACAACCCGATCGCGACCAGGACCGAGGTCTTGGTTGCGCCCAGGAACGCGCGGGCCGGCAACAGCTGGAAGAAGATCGTGCCGATCACGGCGACGCCGATCGTCCCGCCGTACTGCTGCATCGCGGTCAGTACGCCGGACGCCGACCCCGCGGCCTGGTCGTCGACGGACGCCAGGATGATGTCGAACAGCGGCGCGAACACCATCCCGGCGCCGATCCCGGTGGCCAGTGTCGCCGGGACCAGGTTCCAGACGGTGGTCGCGTCGCCGTACGTGTGCAGGGTGAACCAGACCCCGCCCATCGCGACCGTCATCAGCGCGACGCCGAGCTGGAGTGCCTTGCGGCCGAGCTTCGGGGCGAGGAGTGCGGCCGAGAGCGGGGCGCCGATCGCGATGCCGAGCGAGAACGGCACCATCGCGAGCCCGGCCTTCAGCGGGCTGTAGTGCAGGCCGAGCTGGGTGAACAGGTTGAACACCAGCAGGAAGCCGTTCATCGCGAGGAAGAACGTGGTGATCACGCCGAGGCCGGCGACGTACCCGCGGTTCCGGAACAGCGACGGGTCGATGACCGGGTCGCCGGACCGGCGCTCGCGGTGGGCGAAGAGCGCGAAGACCACGAGCGAACCTGTCAACAAGAGGATTGTCCACAATGGCCAGCCGAGTTCGCGGCCCTGGACGAGCGGGTAGATCAGCATCCCGGACGCCAGGCTGACCAGCAGTACGCCGGCTGTGTCGAGGCGGGCCGCTCCGGGTGTCTTGACCTCGGGCATGAACCGCAGCGCGCCGATCAGGGCCGCGACGCCGATCGGGACGTTGATGAAGAAGATCGTCCGCCAGCCGGCGCCGAACCAGTTCGCGTCGATCAGCAGGCCGGCGAGGATCGGGCCGGCGACCGCGGACAGCCCCATCACCGGGCCGAACATCGCGAATGCCTTGCCGAGCTCGTCGGCCGGGAAGATCGACTTCAGGATCGCGAAGCCCTGCGGGATCATCACCGCGCCGAGCAGACCCTGCGCGAACCGGCTGCCGATCAGCACCTCAGGGCTGCCGGCCAGCCCGCAGACCGCGGACGCGACCGTGAACCCGACTGCCCCGATCACGAACAACCGCCGCCGCCCGACCAGGTCGCCGAGCCGGCCGAACGTGATCAGCCCGATCGCGAACGCGAGCGTGTAGCCGGCCAGCATCCACTGCATCGCCGACTCGGAACCGCCCAGCTCGGCGCGGATCGACGGGGCCGCGATGTTGACGATCGTGGCGTCGACGAGGTCCATGATCTCCGCGATCAGGATCGTCGCCAGCACGATCCACCGCCAGCGGAAGACGGTGCCTCCGCCTGCCGGTTCTGCTGAGTGCTGAAGTGTGGTGCTCATCGGTGCCCCCTCGAGATCTGATTCGAACGCTGTTCGTTGACGAACACTGTTCTATTCGCGAACGGTGTTCGCGTCAAGTACGGTGTTCGCTACAGTGGTCCCATGACGCACTCTCCGTGGCAGCCGATCACCCCCGCGAAGCCGGCTCGCGAGCGCAAGGCGCCGCTCACCCGGGACCGGATCGTCGACGCCGCGCTGGAGCTGCTGCGCAAGGAGGGGTACGACGGCGTCTCGATGCGCAAGGTCGCCCAGGAGCTGCGGACCGGCCCGGCCTCGCTCTACGCCCACGTCGCGAACAAGCGGGAGCTCGACCAGCTCCTGGTGGAACGGGCGAACGCCGAGCTGTCGTTCGACGAGCCGGTCGACCCGGCGCGCTGGCAGGAGCAGCTCAAGGACCTGATGCGGGCGATGCTCGCCGCGATGCGCGCGAATCCGGGTGTCGCCCGTGCCGCAATCGGCGCCGTACCGACGGGGGAGCGCGCCCTGCAGACCACCGAACGCATGCTCACCCTGCTCAAGGCCGGCAATCTCCCGGACCAGGCCGCGGCCTGGGCGGTCGACCTGATTCCCTTGTATGTCACGGCGGTCGCGTTCGAGGAGACCGTGCAAAGCGCCTCCGACTGGACCCTCGACGACGTCGAAGCCTTCGTCGAGGGTCTGCGCACCTACCTCGCGGGGCAGCCGGTCGATCGCTTCCCGCTGATCGTCGCGCTCGCCGGTCCGCTGACGTCCGGTGCCTCCGGCGACGAGCGGTTCGAGTTCGGCATCTCGGTCATCACGGCCGGCCTCGCCGCCCTCGCCCAGCCATGATCCAACCCGAATCGCAGCCCCGTCCGCCGCCTGAGCAGGCCGGTGGGCGGGGCTGCTGCCTGTGGGTTCAAGTCCTTGTGGTTCACGAATGCACATGGTTAACATTCGGATTGTCAACAAAACTACGACTTCACCTCACGTGAGGCGTGTGGATTGCGTGTGGGGTGGGCACTCGGGTGGGGCCGTATGACGACAGGAGGAGATCGTGGACGCCGACACCCCGCCGCCAGTGGTTCCGCCGACCGAACAGGAGCAGCCTCCCGATGTACTGAAGAAGGCGATCGCCGCCTCGGCGATCGGCAATGCCACGGAGTGGTTCGACTACGGCATCTACGCCTACGGCGTGACGTACATCTCGGCCGCGATCTTCCCCGGCGACACCCAGAGCCAGACGCTGCTGGCGCTGATGACGTTCGCCGTCTCGTTCCTGGTCCGCCCGCTCGGCGGCCTGGTCTGGGGTCCGCTCGGCGACCGGCTCGGCCGCAAACACGTGCTGGCGATCACGATCCTGATGATGTCCGGCGCGACCCTGTTCGCCGGACTCGTGCCGTCGTTCCACACGATCGGCTACTGGGCACCGGTGCTGCTGGTGCTGCTGCGGATGGTGCAGGGCTTCTCGACCGGCGGCGAGTACGGCGGTGCGGCAACCTTCATGGCGGAGTACGCGCCGAGCCGCAAGCGCGGGTTCCTCGGCAGCTTCCTGGAGTTCGGCACGCTGTCCGGGTTCTCGCTCGGTGCCCTGCTGATGCTGGGCTTCTCGCTGGTGCTCGGCGACGAGCAGATGCACGCCTGGGGCTGGCGACTGCCGTTCCTGGTGGCCGCGCCGCTCGGCCTGGTCGGCGTCTACCTGCGGTCGCGGCTCGAGGACACGCCGGTCTTCCGTGAGCTCGAGGCGAAAGGCCAGAAGGAAGAGCAGACCGCGACCCAGTTCAAGGACCTGCTGTCCGGCTACTGGCAGCCGATCCTGCGCCTCGGCGGCATGGTGATCGCGCTGAACGTGGTGAACTACACGCTGCTCACCTACATGCCGACGTACCTGGAGAAACAGATCGGCCTGAGCGCGGACAAGTCGTTGGTCGTACCTATCATCGGCATGCTCGCGATGATGGTGTTCGTGCCGTTCGCGGGCCGTGCGTCGGACCGGATCGGGCGAAAACCGTTGTGGTGGGCGTCATTGGCCGGGCTGTTCGTGTTCGGCGTACCGATGTTCCTGCTGATGAGCACGAACCTGGCCGGCGCGATCGTCGGCTTCGCGGTGCTCGGCCTGCTGTACGTGCCGCAGCTCGCGACCATCTCCGCGACGTTCCCGGCGATGTTCCCGACACATGTCCGGTACGCCGGGTTCGCGATCGCGTACAACGTGTCGACGTCGCTGTTCGGCGGTACGGCGCCCGCGGTCAACGACTGGCTGACCGCGAAGACCGGCGACTCGCTGGTCCCGGCGTACTACATGATGGCGGCCTGCGTGATCGGTGCGCTCGCACTGGCGAAGGTGCCGGAGACGTCGCGGTGCCCGATCAACGGCACCGAGATCCCGGGCACCGAGGACGCCCCGCCGCCGGTCGCCCTGGAACCGGCCCACGCGAAGGCCTGACCACGCAAGGGTCCGCCTCTCCGGAAACAATTCGCCGCATACCGCGGGATTGTTTCCGGAAAGGCTGGCCTGCTGCTGTTCAGTCGAGGACGGCGGAGACGGCGTCCGACCAGAGGCCGGCCGCCTCGTCGACCTCGTAGGGGGAGACGACCAGCGCCGGGATGAACCGCACGACCTGACCCCAGGCGCCGCAGGTGAGCAGTAACAGTCCGCGGCGCGCGGCTTCCTGCTGTACGGCGGTGGCGGTCGCGGCGTCGGGCTTGCCGTCCGCGTCCCGGAACTCGTTGCCGATCATCAGGCCGAGCCCGCGGACGTCGGTGATCTGCTCGTGCTTGTCCGCGACCAGTTGCAGCGCCTGCTTGAGCTGCGCGCCACGGTCGGCCGAGTTCTGCACGAGCCCTTCGTCCTGGATCACGTCGAGTGTCGCGATTGCCGCCGCGCAGGCGACCGCGTTCGCGCCGTACGTGCCGCCCTGCGACCCGGGCCAGGCCTTGTCCATCAGCTCCGACGACGCGGCGATCCCGGACAGCGGGAAGCCGGACGCGAGCCCCTTCGCGGTGACGAGCACGTCCGGGTGCGAGCCGAAGTGGTCGCCGCCCCAGAACTTGCCGGTCCGGCCGAAGCCGGTCTGCACCTCGTCGACAACCAGCAGGATCCCGTGGGCGTCGGCGCGTTCGCGCAGGCCGGCGAAGAACCGTTCATTTGCTGGGACATAGCCCCCTTCGCCGAGCACCGGCTCGACGAAGAACGCGGCCGTGTCGGCGGGCGTGCTCAACGTCTGCAGCACGTAGTCCAGTTGGCTGAGCGCGAAGTCGGTCGCCTGCTCGACCGGCCAGCCGAAGTGGCCCGGGTCCGGGAACGGCGACACGTGCACGCCGGCCATCAGCGGGCTGAAGCCGGAGCGGAACTTGGTGCCGGACGTCGTCATCGACGCCGCGGCGACGGTCCGGCCGTGGAAGCCGCCGTGGAAGACGATCACGTTCGGCCGGCCGGTGGCCTGCCGGGTGAGGCGGAGCGCGGCCTCGATCGCCTCGCTGCCGGAGTTCGCGAAGAACATCCGGTCGAGGTGCTGCGGGAGCACCTCGCCGAGGCGGTCGACCAGCGTCAGCAGCGGCCGGTGCATGACGGTCGTGTACTGCGCGTGGATGATCCGGCCGACCTGCTCCTGCGCCGCCGCGACCACTCGCGGATGGGAGTGCCCGGTCGACGTGACGCCGATGCCGGCGGTGAAGTCCAGGAACCGGCGGTCGTCCTCGTCGAACAGTTGCACACCCACACCGCGGGCGGCGACCACGCCGGTCGCCTGTTTCAGGATCTGCGAGAGCTCGGCCACGGACTTCCCTCCAACCGTAGGATGGTAGATTGTTGACAATCCTACCTCAGCAGTTCAGGCCGGTGAAGGGGTGCAGATGGACGAGTCCACCGTGGTCCAGGCCGTCGAGAAGCGGTTGTTCATCGACGGGAAATGGGCCGACGCCACCGGCGGCAGGACGTTCGACGTCGTCGATCCGTCCACCGGCGAGGTGCTGTGCGCGGTCGCCGACGCGTCGCCGGCCGACGGGCGGGCCGCGCTCGACGCCGCGGTCGCCGCACAGCCGGACTTCGCCCGGACCTCGCCGCGGGAGCGGTCCGACCTGCTGATGACGGCGTACCGGCTGCTGATGGAGCGGGTCGACGAGCTGGCGTTGCTGATGACGCTGGAGATGGGCAAGCCGCTGGCGGAGGCGCGCGGCGAGATCGCGTACGCGGCCGAGTTCTTCCGGCACTTCGCCGCCGAGGCGCTGCGGATCGACGGCGGGTACCAGACCGCGCCGGCCGGCACCGCGCGGTTCCTGATCACCAAGCAGCCGGTCGGCCCGTGCCTGCTGATCACGCCGTGGAACTTCCCGATGGCGATGGGCACCCGCAAGCTTGGCCCCGCGATCGCGGCCGGTTGCACGAGCGTCATCAAGCCCGCGCACCAGACACCGCTGTCGATGCTTGCCCTGATGGGGATCCTGGCCAAGGCGGGCCTGCCCGCGGGAGTGGTCAACTGCGTCACCGCGATGGACGCAGGCGGCGTGATGGAGCCGCTGATCCGGTCCGGGGCGGCGCGGAAACTGTCGTTCACCGGCTCGACCCGGGTCGGCCGGATCCTGCTCGAGCAGTGCGCGGAGAAGGTGCTGCGGACCTCGCTCGAGCTCGGCGGCAACGCGCCGTTCATCGTGTTCGAGGACGCCGACCTGGACGAGGCGGTGACCGGCGCGATCGCGGCGAAGATGCGGAACATGGGCGAGGCCTGCACCGCGGCGAACCGGATCTTTGTGCACAGTTCGGTGATCGACGAGTTCGGCCGCCGGCTGGCGGAGCGGATGGGGGCGCTGACCGTCGGCCGCGGTACCGAGCCGAACGTGAACGTCGGCCCGCTGATCGACGAGGCCGGCCGGGACAAGGTGCGCGCGCTGGTCGCGGACGCGGTCGGCCGCGGCGCGACCGTGCTCACCGGCGGAGAGGTTGCCCCGGGCAACGGGTACTTCTACCCGCCGACGGTGCTCACCGGCGTACCGCGGGAGGCGGCGATGGCGGACCAGGAGATCTTCGGGCCGGTCGCGCCGCTGACGCCGTTCAGCACCGAGGACGAGGTGGTGCGGGCCGCCAACGACACGGAGTACGGGCTGGTCGCCTATGTGTTCACGAACGACCTGCGGCGGGCGCTCCGGGTGGCCGAGGCGATCGAGACCGGGATGGTCGGGCTCAACCAGGGCGTGGTGTCGAACCCGGCCGCGCCGTTCGGCGGCGTCAAGCAGTCCGGCCTCGGCCGCGAGGGCGGCGCGATCGGCATCGACGAGTTCCTGGAGACCAAGTACATCGGCATCGCGATCGGCAACTGAGCCGGCTGGGCCGGCCGGGCTACTTGTGGATGAGGCGTTCGATGGCGTCCTGCATGTGGTCGGAGAGCAGTTCGTCGGTGCGCTCGATCTCGCAGTCGCGGATCGCCGCGGCGATCCGGCGGTGCTCGAGGTAGCGGTTGTCCTCGTCGGCGTACGTCGCCTCCAGCGCGTGGATGCACATCCGGGTCTCGATGATCGAGGTCCGGTGCATCCGCACCAGCCGCGGGCTGCCGGAGGCCCGGACCAGGTGCTCGTGGAACTGGATGTCGATCTCGCCGACCGCGGCCGGATCGTGGCGGACGGGCTTCATCCGCTCGGCGATCGCGTGCAGGTCCAGCCCGACGGTCTCGAAGTCGCCGTCGCGGAGGATCAGCAGGGCCGCGGCCTGCTCGATCGCCTCGCGGGCGTAGTAGATGTCGCGGATGTCGGGCGGGTTCATGTCGATGACGAACAGGCCGCGGTTCCGGATCGGGACCAGCAGCCCCTCCTGGGTGAGCCGCTGCATCCCCTCGCGCAACGGACCGCGGCTGACGCCGAGCTTGCGGGCCAGGTCGGCCTCGACGAGCTGGGCGCCGGGTTTGAACTCCCCGTGGCTGATGGCCTGGCGCAGTTTGTCGGCGATGATGCTCGGCGTCGACTCCTGTGCCAGCGGCTCGATGTAACTTGTCACAGCTGATTCTCCCCTTGCACGAACAGCATCCCGAGATCCGGCAGCGACGGCACCGGGCCGACCAGTTCCAGACCCTTCCACACCGTCACCTGGTTCGCGGTCAGCACCGCGCCGCCGGTGGCGATCTCCAACTCGTCGATGATTCCCAGCGTGTGCAGCGCCGTGTCCGGGATCAGGACCGCGTCGGCGTCGCGGTGGTTGGCGGCCTTCGCCATCGTGATCACCTGCTCCGGCTCCAGCGTCCCGACCTCCGCCGCGGTGACGATCCCGCTGCTGCCCATCGACACCACCTCGATGCCGGCCGCGGCGAGGAACCGGACGAAGTGCTGGGCGACGTCCTCCGGGTACGACGCGGCAACCGCGACCTGGTCGATCGCCATCGCCTGGCAGGCCTCGACGAACGCGATCGAGGTGGACGACGCCGGTACGCCGACCGCCTGCGCGACCCCGCCCGCCTGGATGTTCGCGCCCTCGCGGCCGAACACGAAACTGCCCGAGGTGCACGCCCACATCACGGAGTCCGGTTGCGCCTGCTTGAGCTGCACGGCGCCCTCGGCGAGACGCTCGGCCCGGCCGAGGTCGAGGAGCGCGTCCACGCGATGGGCGTCCTCGCCCACCGAGGTGATCACGACCGGCAGCTTGACCTGTCCGTTCAGCTTCGCCTCGAGCATGGAGTAGTCGTCCTCGGCACTGTGTCCGGGATAGAGCAGCCCTACCGTGACCATCGGACCTCCTGGCTTGATGTGCACCGAATAGGTAGATTGTCGACAATGTTAACCCCAGAGCGTCCGGAGCCCGGGTCCGCTGCGAGGCACCCTGTGGATAACTCTGCGTACGACGCTCAGGCCCTGCTGACCACGCTCCGTCGGGAGCTCCGGGGTACGGCGGCCGACGATCGCCGCACCCGCGCGCTGTACGCGGCGGACGGTTCGAACTACCGCGCCGTCCCCGATCTCGTCGTCGTACCGCTCGACGTCGACGACCTGGCCGCGGCGGTGTCGCTGACCGCGGCAGCCGGTGCACCCGTGGTCGTCCGGGGCGGCGGTACGTCGATGGCCGGCAACGCGATCGGCGGCGTCGTGATCGACGCGTCCCGGCACGTGAACCGGATCCTCGACCTCGACGCCGGGGCACGGACCGCGCTGGTGGAACCCGGTGTCGTCCTGACCGATCTGCTGGCGGCCGCGAAGCCGCACGGGCTCGCGTTCGGCGCGGATCCGTCGTCGGCGAGCCGGGCGACGCTCGGCGGGATGATCGCGAACAACGCCTGCGGCGCGCACTCGGTCGCCTGGGGGACGACGGCCGACAACCTGCGATCGCTCGAGCTGGTCCTTGCCGACGGCACCCGCCTGACGGTCGACGCGGATGCCGATCGGGCGGTCGCCGCGGCGCGGCCTGGGCGGGAAGGCGAACTGCACCGGGCGCTTCAGGCCTTCGCGGAGCGGCACGAGCTGCTGATCGGGCGGCGGTTCGGGCAGTTCACCCGGCAGATCTCCGGGTACGCGTTGCACCGGCTGCTCGGTGACTACAACGTCGCCGGGCTGCTGTCCGGCAGCGAAGGCGGCCTGGCTGCGACGCTCCGGGCGACGGTCGAGCTCGTCGAGTTGCCCAAGGCAAGGGTTCTGTGCGTGCTCGGGTTCGCCGACTCGATCACTTCGGCGGACTGTGTGCCAGTAGTACTGCGGCATGCGCCGTTGACGATGGAGTCGATCAACAACGAGCTCGTCGACCGGTTGCCGACGGAAGTCCGTGATGCCGCGGTACATGCCGGTCTGCCGGAGGGCAACGCCTGGCTGCTGGTCGAGGTCGGCGGCTCGGACGACGCGGACGCCGCGGCCGCGGCCAGGTCGATGCTGGCGGAGCTGCGCGATTCGGGTGCCACCGCGTCGCTGGTGACCGACCCTCGCGCGCAAGCCGTGCTGTGGCGTTGCCGTACGGACGCCGCGGGTCTGGCGACCCGGCGCGCGGACGGGGCGGAGGCGTGGGGCGGTTGGGAGGACGCCGCTGTACCGCCCGAGCGGCTCGGCGCGTACCTGCGCGGGCTCGACGAGCTGCTCGGACGGCACGGGTTGTCGGGGGCGTCGTACGGGCACTTCGGCGAAGGCTGCATGCACATGCGGATCGACTTCGACCTGCTGAGCCGGCCTGGGATCGCGACGTACCGGGAGTTCGTCGAGCAGGCCGCGGACCTGGTGGTCGGGCTCGGCGGGTCGGTGTCCGGTGAGCACGGCGACGGGCGGGCGCGGGGCGAGCTGCTGGCCAGGATGTACGGCGCGGACGGGGTCGCGCTGTTCGGTGAGCTGAAGCGGATCTGGGATCCGGCGGGCGTGCTGAATCCGGGAATGATCGCCGACCCGCCGCCGCTGGACGCCGGCATCCGGCACGACGGCCCGGCGAAGGATCGTCAACTGTTGACAATCTTCAGCTATCCGGAGGACGGGCACGACTTCGCGCAGGCGCAGCGCCGGTGCGTCGGGATCGGGAAGTGCCGGCAGACGTCGGGCAGCGTGATGTGCCCGAGCTATCAGGTGACGCGCGAGGAGCTGCACTCGACGCGCGGGCGGGCGCACCTGCTCTGGGAGATGCTGCAGGGCGACCTGGTCACGGACGGGTGGCGGTCCACCGAAGTACGGGACGGCCTCGACCTGTGCCTGTCCTGCAAGGGCTGCCTGTCGGACTGCCCGGTGAACGTCGACATTGCGACGTACAAGGCCGAGTTCACGCATCATCACTACGCCCGCCGGCCGTGGGCCAGGCCGCTGTCGCACTGGTCGATGGGGTGGCTGCCGCTGTGGTCCCGGCTCGCGTCGCGCGCTCCGAGGCTCGCCAACCGCTTCGCTGCGTTGCCGTTGACGAAACGCCTCGGCGGAATCGCCGCTGAGCGCGACGTTCCCGGCTTCGCTGCGCAGTCGTTCGCCCAGTGGTTCAAGGGTCGTACGCCGGCGGCCGCCGGGCGGAAGGTGGTGCTCTGGCCGGACACCTTCACGAACTACCTGGCGCCGGAGATCGGGCGGGCCGCGGTCGCCGTACTGGAGGACGCCGGCTTCGAAGTCGTCCTGCCTGACAAGCCGGTCTGCTGCGGCCTCACGTGGATCTCGACCGGGCAGCTCACTACCGCGCGCCGCGTTCTCAACCGGTCGCTGGCCGTGCTGGCTCCGCATCTGACCGCGGGTACGCCGATCGTCGGCCTCGAACCGAGCTGTACGGCGGCGTTCCGGCATGACGCGCCCGCGCTGGTCGACAATCCTCTTGCCGGGTTGGCGAGTGCCGGCATTCGGACGTTCTCCGAGTTCCTCGTCGCTGCCGGCTGGACGCCGCCGCAGGTCGGGGGAGAGGCGTTCGTCCAGCCGCACTGTCATCAGCACGCGGTGCTGGGGTTCGACGCCGACCGCAAGCTGATGGCGGCCGCCGGGATCGACAGCGATCTCGCCGCGCCTGGTTGCTGCGGGTTGGCGGGCAACTTCGGGTTCGAGCGCGACCACTACGACGTGTCCAAGGCGGTCGGCGAACGCACGCTGCTACCCGCCGTACGCTCGTTGCCGTCGACAACAGCTGTTCTCGCCGACGGTTTCAGCTGCCGGACCCAGATCGCTCAGGGCACCCCGCGGACCGCCCGGCACCTGGCGGAGGTACTCGCCTCAGGTCTCCCGGACAGCGGTGGCAGTTAGTTGGTGGCGAGTTTGTCGACGGCGCGGCGGAGCCGGGTGACGCCTTCCTGGATACGGTCGGGGGTCGTCGACGCGAAGCAGACCCGGAAGGCGTCGGCGAAGCGCCCGCTGGGGGAGAAGGCCGGACCGGGGATGAACGCCACGCCCTCCGCCAGCGCGACCTCGAACAGCTGCTGGGTGTTGACGCCGTTCTCCAGCGTCACCCAGAGGAAGAAGCCGCCCTCCGGATCCGTCCACCGCGCGATGTCGCCGAAGTG
The DNA here is from genome assembly GCF_042730855.1 of Kribbella sp. NPDC059898. NCBI lineage: Bacteria > Bacillati > Actinomycetota > Actinomycetes > Propionibacteriales > Kribbellaceae > Kribbella > Kribbella sp. NPDC059898. Next base: position 105,672 of record NZ_JBHWKR010000010.1, on the reverse strand, counting down.
CTCCCTCAGCGCGGCATGCATCGCCTCCTTGCGCGTCCGGTACTCCGCACGCTGCCGCACCAGGTGCTCCTCCAGATGACCACCGCTGAGGAACCCGGCCAGCAGCCGCTGCGCCGGCAGGTTCGTACACGTGTCCATCGCCTGCTTCGCGTTGATCAGCAACTGCTGCAGCTCGGGATCCGCGTCGACCCACCCGACCCGCAGGCCGGGCGCGACGATCTTCGAGAACGTCCGCACGGAGAACACCAGCGGATCGCCCGCGCCCAGCTCCCGCAACGTCGGCAGCGGATCGCCGGCGAACCGGAGCAGCCCGTACGGGTCGTCGTCGATCACCATCGATCCCCACGACCGGGCCAGCTCGAGCAGCTGATGCCGCCGCGCCAGCGACAGCGTCGCGCCGGACGGGTTCTGGAACGTCGGGATCGTGTAGATCGCCTTCGGTCGCCGTCCGGCCAGCAGCTTCGGTAGATTGTCGACAATCATACCGTCGGCGTCGACCGGTACCTCGAGCAGCTCCGCGCCGTACGACAGTGCCGTCGCGCTGCCGTTCGTGTACGTCGGGGACTCCACGACGACGAGGTCGCCCGGGTCGACGAAGATCTTGCAGAACAGGTCGAGGCCCTGCATGCCGCCGGCCGTAACGGTGAGGCGGTCCGCGGTGGTCTCGTCGCTCGTGCCGCGCAGCATCTCCAGCAACGCGGCGTGCAGTGGCGGATCGCCCTCGGTCGCCGCGTAGTCGTACGCGTCCGGGCGGGCCAGTTCGGCGGCCGCGATCGCGGACAGGATCTGCGCCGGTACGGCCTCGGCCGCGGGCGAACCCATCGCGAAGCGGACGATGTCGTGGGTCTGCTTGTGCAGGAGCGACGTACTCGAGTCGATCACCGAACCTACGAGTCCGGTCGCGCGGGCCGCGTACGGGAGTGCGGACAAGGGCTTACCTCCTGATCGTCAGTTCGTGGGACAGACCGGTCAGTCGTTCCACTCCGTCGGCGGTGACCACCACCGGCTCGGACAGCTCGTAGCCCCAGCCGTCCATCCACATCCCGAGGATGACGTGGAACGCCATTCCCGCGGTCAGCACGGTGGTCTCCTCGGGGCGCAGGCTGACGGTGCGTTCGCCCCAGTCGGGCGGGTACCCGATACCGATCGAGTACCCGATCCGGGATTCCTTCACCAGGCCGTGCGCGGCGATCACGTCGTTGAACGCGGCATGCACCGCACCGCCGGTGACACCTGGCCGGATTGTCGACAGCGCGGCACGCATCCCGTCGGCCACGATCTTCGCGGTCTCGCGGAGCCGCTGCGGCGGAGCGCCGAGCACGATCGTCCGAGCGAGCGGGGCGTGGTACCGGCCGAAGACGCCGGCCAGCTCGATCGTGGTCGCCTCGCCGGTGCGGAACGGGCGGTCCGTCCAGGTCAGGTGCGGCGTACCGGCGGCGTTGCCGGTCGGCAGCATCGGCACGATCGCCGGGTAGTCACCGCCGTGCTCCGGTGTACCGGTGGCCTGCGCGGCCAGGATCTCGGCGACCAGGTCGCACTGCCGCCGGCCGGGCCGGAGCTGGTCGAGCGCGATCCGCATCGCCTGCTCGGCGATCCCGCCCGCGATCCGCAGCTGGCGGAGCTCGTGCTCCGACTTCACCAGCCGGACCCAGTTCACCAGCTCGGCCGAGTCGACCAGTCGGCGGCCGGGCAGTCCGTTGCCGAGGGCAAGGTAGCCGCGCGGCGTGAAGTAATGCGCGTCTGCCTCGACCGCGACGTCGGTGCCGGCCGGTACGAGGTCGCGGCAGACGTCCGCGATCCAGTCGTACGGATGGACGTCCGGCCGGTGCACCAGCCGCTCCGGATAGCCGTGGATCTGGTCGGCGCGCAGATTGCAGGTGTACGACGCCCCGGCCGCGTCCATCGCCCGCGCGAACAGCTGCACCTCGCCGTCGGCCGGGACCAGCAGGCACTGGGGCGTGTAGAAGGACCACGCGTCGTACCCGGTCAGATAGAAGAGGTTCGCGGGATCGCTGACCACCAGCGCGCCGAGGCTGCGTTCGGCCAGGACGGCGCGGACCCGGGCCAGCCGGCCGGCGTACTCGTCGGGCTCGACCGCCTGCTCCAGCAGGTCGGACACGGACTCGCCTCTTCCCGGTTCGCTCATGGGCAACTCGCCGTCAGCAGGTGCTGGCCGGGCCCGATGCCGGTGCGCCCGACGAGTTCCAGGACCGCCCACATGGTGACCTGGTTCGCGGTCAGCACCGGCTTGCCGAGCGCCGCCTCCAGCCCGGCGATCACGTCGTACGTCGGCAGGTTGGTGCAGCTGATGAAGATCGCCTCGACTGTAGGATTGTCGACAGTCTGCACGAGTTCGACCGTCGTCTCGTAGGGCACCGCCCAGATCTGCGCGATCAGCCCGAGCCCGGCCGTCGCGACCACCTCGATCCCGGCCTCGGCGAGGTACGCGGACAGGCCCGCGGTCAGGTCGTTGGTGTACGGCGTGACGGTCGCGATCCGGTTGATCCCGAGCCGCCGGAGCGCGAGCAGCAGGGCGCCGCTCGTGGTCACCGCGGCCGGTGCGCCGGCGCCGACCATGGCGTCCACGAGCGCGAGCTCACCGTTGAGCCCACCGACGAAACTGCCGAAAGTACAGGCGTACGCGACCGCCAGCGGGGCGACCGGGAGGACGTTGTACGTCGTCCGGGCAATGAGCCCCGGATCCGAGATGTGCAACGCCATCTCGACCGTGGCGGCCATCGGGGCGTACGGCGTCCGGGTGAGGTGCAACGTGACGTCGTCGGGCACCCAGCGCCAGAGCTCCCGGTCGAGCGCGAAGTCGTACGGCGCGACGACGCCGATGCCGGTCTGGAGCAGCGGTGGGACCGCTGCCGGCATCGGGTTGGTGAGGGGACGCGTGCTCATGCGAGTCAGTGTGCGGCCCAGGGCAGATTGTTGACAATCCTACCAACGAGTTCCTAGCCTCGAAGCTGTGCCGGCCCCCGTGGAACGCCCAGTCGTCGCGGTGCTCTGCGAGCGGGCGACGGACCGCCCGGCGGGTCTGGACGGCCTGCCGATCGACTTCCGGTACTGCGCCGCCGACGGGTTGCGGGCCGCGGTACGAGGTGCTCGGGCACTCCTGCTCTGGGACTTCTTCTCGACCGCAGTCCGCGACGTCTGGTCCGACGCGGGATCGCTCGAGTGGATCCACGTCACGGCGGCCGGCGTCGACACGCTGCTCTTCGACGAACTGCGGGACTCGGCAGTTGTGGTCACCAACGCACACGGGGTGTTCGACCGCCCGATCGCCGAGTACGTGCTGGGAGCGGTGATCGCGCACGCCAAGGACAGCCGGCGCAGTTTCGACCTGCAGCGCGAGCACCGCTGGCAGCACCGCGAGACCCGGAGCGTCCTCGGCGCGAAGGCGCTCGTCGTCGGTACCGGGGCGATCGGCCGTGCCACCGCCCGGCTGCTCGGCGCGGCGGGCCTGCAGGTGCGGGGCGCCGGCCGGGTCGCGCGTGGGGACGACCCCGACTTCGGCGAGATCGTTGCCAGTGGCAATCTGTCCGCCGAGGTCGGCTGGGCCGATCACGTGGTGCTCGCGGCGCCGCTGACCGCGGCGACCCGAGGGCTGGTCGATGCCGGCGTACTGGCTGCGATGCGGCCGGGATCGCATCTCGTCAACGTTGCCCGGGGCCCGATTGTCGACGAAGGCGCGCTGCTCGACGCCGTGGCCACCGGGCGTATCGCGGCCACCCTGGACGTGTTCGACCGCGAGCCGCTGGCGCCGGACCACCCGCTCTGGTCGGCGCCGAACGTGACGGTCACCGCGCACATGTCCGGCGACGTCATCGGCTGGCGGGACACCCTCGCGGCCCAGTTCGCCGACAACGCGCACCGCTGGCTGGCCGGCGAACCGCTGCTGAACATGGTCGACAAGAAGCTCGGCTACATTCCGACAGGAGATCGATGACTCAGGCAACCGAGTTGGTCGAGGGCTACCGGACCGGGGCGCTGTCCCCGGTCGACGCGACCCAGGCCGCGCTGGACGCGATCGAGCGGTACGACGAGCAGGTGAACGCGTTCGTCCTGGTCGATGCCGAGGGTGCGCTGGCCGCGGCCAAGGAGTCGGAGGGCCGCTGGCGCGCCGGCCGGCCGCTCGGCCCCGGCGACGGGGTGCCGACCTCGATCAAGGACGCACTGTGGACCAAAGAATGGCCGACACTGCGCGGCAGCACGATGATCGACCCGGCCGGGCCATGGGCCGAGGACGCGCCGTCGGTCGCCCGGCTGCGCGAGACCGGTGCGGTCATCCTCGGCAAGACGACCACCCCGGAGTACTCGTGGAAGGGCGTCACCGACTCCTACACGTACGGCGCGACCGGCAACCCGTGGGATCCGGCGAAGACCTCGGGCGGTTCGAGCGGCGGCTCCGCGACGGCGGTCGGGCTCGGGATGGGCGTGTGGTCGCTGGGCACCGACGGCGGTGGCTCGGTGCGGATCCCGGCGGCGTTCACCGGCACGGTGGCGTTGAAGCCGACGTACGGGCTGATCCCGCTGTTCCCGCCGAGCGCGTTCGGCACGTTGTCGCACGCGGGGCCGATGACGCGGACCGTGCGCGACGCGGCGGCGCTGCTCGACGTCGTGACCGGGTACGACCCGCGGGACTGGTCGGCGATGCCGACGCCGGGCCGGTCGTTCCTGGACGGGTTGGACGACGGGGTTGCCGGGCTGCGGATCGGGTTCTCGGCGGATCTCGGGTTCGTCCAGAACGATCCTGAGGTCGAGGCGCTGGTGCGCTCGGCGGTCGACGTCCTCGCCGGACTCGGCGCCGAGGTGACGGAGGTGGACCCTGGGTTCGCGGACCCGATCGACGCCTTCAACGTGCTCTGGTGGTCCGGAGCGGCCAAAGTGCTGTCTGGTCACAGTGTTGACGATCGGGTTGATCCCGGGCTGCGCAGGGTCGCCGAGCAGGGCGCGGCGTACACGGCGTCGGACTTCCTCGACGCGACCGCGGTCCGGATGGAGCTCGGCACGCTGATGGGACGGTTCCACGAGCAGTACGACGTACTCGTCACGCCGACTCTGCCGATCACGGCGTTCCCCGTCGGGCAGGACGTCCCGGACGGATCGGCGTCGCCCGATTGGACGGACTGGACGCCGTACACGTATCCGTTCAACCTCACTCAGCAGCCGGCGCTGACGGTGCCGTGCGGGTTGACGAAGACCGGTCTGCCGGTCGGATTGCAGATTGTCTGCCGTCGGCATGCCGACCATCTGACGTTGCGGGTCGGCGAGGCGTACCAGGCCGCGACCGACTGGCATCGGCGTACCCCGAGCTTGGAGGCACGATGAAGCAGATCACGGTCAGCCTGGACAAGCGCGGCGTCAGCTGCGTGGCGAAGCTGCTCGACGACGTCGCGCCGCGGACGTGCGCGGCGGTGTGGGACGCGCTGCCGCTGTCGGCGCCGGTGTTCCACGGGAAGTACGCGCGGAACGAGATCTACACGTTACTGCCCGGGTTCGCGCGCGACCCGGGAAAGGAGAACACCACGATCACTCCGATCCCGGGGGACCTGTGCTGGTTCTCGTTCGACTCCGATGACCTCGGGAATCCGGCGTACGGCTACGAGAACACGACCGGCACCGGTACGACCGGGTCGATCGTCGACCTCGCCGTGTTCTACGGACGGAACAACCTGCTGATCAACGGCGATCAGGGCTGGGTGCCCGGGAACGTGTTCGGGGCCGTCACCGAGAATCTCGAGGAGTTCGCCGCGGCGTGCCAGGACCTGTGGATGGGCGGGGCGCGCGGGGAGACGCTGTCGTTCAGCCTGCTGTGAACGGTTGCTGCAGCTCGGTGACCCAGTCCTCCGGGTTCTCCGGGGTGTCGAGGTAGAGCTCGCGGGCCGGCTCGGCGGCGCGCCGGCCGTTGTCCTCGAGCCAGCGGGCGAGCGCCTGCCAGGACGGGAGGACCTGGTCGATGGGGCCGCGGTGGACGAGCGTCGCCGCCTGCGTTGCCGGTAGGTCGATGACCTCCAGGCCGTTGAGGTTGCTTTCGGCATCGACCGCGGCCGGGACGGTCGCCCGTACGACGATGTCTGTCTCCTGCTCGTACAGGCAGGTGAGGCGACCGGCCGGTCGTACGCCGGCGTGCGGCAGGCGGCGGCCGAGTTCCGCGCAGAGGGGGTGCACCACGGGCGTGATGTCGTCCGGGGTGAAGCTCGGCGCGGTCGCGGTCAGGCCGACGAGCCGTACGGCGGGCAGTTCCGTGACGACGATGTCCTTGGCGGGGATGTCCGCCTCCAGGCCGCGGAGCCGCGCCTCGACCTGGGCGAGCCGGGCATAGCTCTCGGCCAGGGTGGTCTCGAGTTGCGCGCGGCGCATCGTCAGCATCGCGCGGAGTTCGGTCGGCGTCGGATTGTCGGCAATCATCGTGTCGACCTGCTCGAGCGAGAAGCCGAGGTCCTTCAGCGCGACGATCCGGTTCAGGTCGGCGAGCTGGGCGGCGGTATAGCTGCGGTACCCGGTCGCGGGATCGACGTACGCCGGCCGCAGCAGCCCGATCGCGTCGTAGTGCCGCAGCATCCGGACCGACACCCGGCCGTGCCGCGCGAACTCGCCGATTGCGAACATGCCGACAGTCAACCAGCTCGCTAGCGGGATCCGAGGTGTTCGGCGAGCAGTTCGGCGAACGTGATCGCGGTGTCGTCCTCGTGCCACGGGCCGATGACCTGCGCCGCGGTCGGGAGACCGGTCGCCGTACGGCCGATCGGCATGCTGAGCGCGGGATGGCCGGTCAGGGAGGCGTGGGCGATCCAGAACACCTGCGCTTCGTACGGGCGTCCTTCGATCGTCGTCGAGCCGTGCGGGAACGCGACCGTGAAGCTCGTCGGGCAGAGGAACACGTCGACGTCCTCGAAGTACCGCTGCCATTTCGCCCGGGCGGCGAGCCGGTTGCGTTCGGTGGTGAGCAGGTGGTCGACGGTCATCGTGGTCGGTTCGCCGCCGTGGAGCGCGAAGAACAGTTCCACCTGCCGGCCGAACTCCTCGGCCTGTTCATTCGGGTCGACGCCGGACGGCCAACTGTCGACAATCTTCACGCCGGCCGCGGCGAGGCGGTCGACCGTGTCGGAGAGCGCGTCACCTACGTCGCTCGTCACCGGTGCGGCGGGGTGGTCGGTGACGATGCCGACGCGGTAGTCCTTCAGGTTCCGGTGCCTTGGGGTTGCGAGGTTGTAGGAGTACGGCGCCTCCGGGCCGGCGGTTGCGCGGAGGGCGATCCGCAGGTCGGCGGCGGAGCGGGCGAGTGGTCCGATTGTTGACAATCTGGGCAGTTCGCTGGGGACGTACGGCGTACCGGGGATCTGGAAGCCGCGTTCTGGGACGAGTCCGTTGGTCGGTTTCAGTCCGTAGACGCCGCAGTACGCCGCCGGCAGCCGGATCGAGCCGACCAGGTCGGAGCCGTACTCGAGATACGTGAGCCCCGCCGCCAGCGCCGCGGCTGCTCCACCCGAGGAGCCGCCTGGAGTGCGGGTCAGGTCGGCCGGGTTGTTGGTACGCCCGAACACCTCGTTGACCGTCTGCCCGAAGTCGCCCAGCATCGTGTGAACATTCGTCTTGCCGACAACGTGCGCGCCGGCCCGCTCCAACCGCTGCACAATCACCGCGTTCTCGTCCGCGATGAAGTCCGCGAACGCCGGGTTGCCCCAGGTCGTATGCATGCCTGCGACGTCGAAGCAGTCCTTCACCGTGATCGGTACGCCGTGCAACGGCCCAAGCCGGGTCCCCTCAACCGCGGGCCCTCCGTGCACGGTCCGGCCACCGGGCACCGCATGTGCTGTGGACGCCGTGCGTGCCGTGGACGCCGTGCGTGCCGTGGGCACCGTGTCTGCTGCCGACACCGTGTCTGCTGCCGACACCGTGTCTGCTGCCGACACCGTGTCTGCTGCCGACACCGTGCCTGCTGTGGGCACCGTGCCTGCTGTGGGCATCGTGCCTGCTGTGGGCGCCGTGGGTGCCGTGCTCGTGGTGCGTGCTGCGGGTGCTGCGGGTGCTGTGCCTGCCGTGTGTGCTGCGGGTGTTGTGCGTGCCGCGGGCGCTGCGTGTGCCGCGTGTGCCAGCTGTGCGTCGGCGGTAGCCGCTGCGGCCAGTGCGTGCTCCCGGCGTACCTCGACCACCGCGTTGACCTCGGTGTCAGCCGCGATCCGCCTGAGCAGGTCCTCGGTGACCTCCCGGGACGTCGTCTGCCCCGTACGAATCCGCTCCGCGATCTCTCCAGCTGTGAACATGCCGATTGTCTACGGTCTGACACAGTGTGAGAGTCAACGCCCCACCTCGACCCCGTCGCGAAACACCCGCCGGATCCGCTCCTCCACAGCCGTGCAGTCCAGCGTCGTACCGTCCAGCACCAACAGATCCGCCCGCTTGCCTGCCGCGATCTCGCCCCGATCGTCCGCCAGCCCGAGCAACCGCGCCGCGTCGATGGTCGCCGCGCGCAATGCGCCCGCATCACCAAGACCGGCCGCGGACAGGTGCCGCAGTTCCCACAACGCCTCCGAGTACGGGCGTACCGGATTGTCCGTCCCCATCGCGATCCGCACCCCCGCGTCGATCGCCAACCGCATCGACTCCCGATGCGCCTCGGCCGCTCCGTCCGGCGCGTGCTCCGGATCGGACTGCGTCACCGACAAGGTCGGCACGTACCAGGTGTCGTTCTCGGCCATCGCCTCGACGGCGCCGGCGTCCAAGTACGTCCCATGCTCCACACTCGCAGCGCCGGCCCGCGCTGCCATTTCCGCTGCCCGCGCACCATGCGCGTGCACCATCACCCGCCGCCCACCACGCCGCGCCGCCTCGTCGACCACCGCGGCCATCTCCTCGAACGTCAACTGCAGATCGTGTACGCCGGTCCCGAGCGCGAGCGACCCGGTCGCCGTCACCTTGATCCAGTCCGCACCCGCCCGCACCATCCGCCGTACGACGGCTCGCCCCGCATCCGCCCCGTCGAAGATCGGATCCGGCAGCGACGGGTCGTCGTAGTAGTCGAGCGTCCCCGTACGTGGAGCCCACAGGTCCCCGATCGCTCCCGTCGTACCGACCTGTCGCAGACTCAGCTGCAGATCAGGCCCCTCGATCCACCCGTTCGCGATCGCGAGCCGCACCCCCGCGTCCGCACCCCACGCGTCCCGCGCCGTCGTCACACCGAGCCGCAGCAACGTCCGCAACGCCGGAACCGCCGACAACACCCGAGCCGACCGCGGCACCCGCAACCCATCCATCCCCGCCGGCCCGAAACACACATGCGTATGACAATCCACAAACCCAGGCACCACAAGCGCCCCGGTGCAGTCGATCCCGTCGTCCCCGTCCAACCCAACCCCGACGTCCACAATCCGACCGCCGGCAATCACCACATCCGCACCCCGCACCTCACCCACCCCAACATCCACCACCACCCCCGAATGCAGCACCACCCGCCTCACCCCGAGCCACCCCTCCGCGATCAACCCAACAAACCCCATCGCCCCGGAGTATGCCCCAGCCCGACCCTTCACGGTCGAATGCGCACCCGAGGCCCGAACCCGCCGTTCTAGAGCCGCGATCCGGCGATGCAGTTGCCGAGCCCACCGAAGCCGAGCCCAAATCTTCGGACGCGTTCGACCCGGTCGTAGACGGCTTCGGTACGTCCGCCACTGCTGCCAGGTCGGTCGAAGTAGCCGCGTATGCCACACCGCACGACGCGGAAGCGCCCCCCACCGCGACCACACCGAGCAGCCCTTCAGCCGCGGCAGCCTGAACCCGCCGCCCCCCATCCACCGCGACCATCTCCGCCGCCTCCGCCTCCGCCTCCGCCTCCGCCGCCGCCTCCGCCTCCGCCGCCGCCGCCTCCGCCGCCTCCGCCGCCTCCGCAGCAGCCGTCTCCGCCGAGCCGAGCCGACTCCGGCGAGCCGCCGCCTCCGCCTCCGCCTGCTCCTCCGCCGCCTTCTCTGCCGCCGCTTCCTGCGCCGCCCGGTGCCAGGGCTCGGCTGTTCGGCGCGCCTGGGTTTGAAACCTCTTGGAGGGGACCCTCGACCATGACGCGTGCCGGCCGGTGTTATCGCGGATCGGGTGAGATCGATGACCCCGGTGACGTAATAGTCGCCACGTCCGGGACAGCCGGTGCGTCGCCACACATGCCCGTCCGCGCCGACCACAGCCACATCGTCGAACCGGCCTGGATCATCGATCAGTACCCGATCGTCTACGGCAAGACCTGACCCCCTGTCCCGCCACCAACCCGCTGACGGGCGTTACATCCTGAACTGCAAGGAGCCAGTTTCGGGCTGAGGCTGACGACTTCGAGGCGCAGGATCGGAACCCGGGGCGACCCCGGCGTCTGGTCGTCCAACCTCACCGACCGCGACGGCACAACCGAGACCGGCGCCTCCTGCGGCCCCACACCGCAAGCCGTCGAGATCACCCCCGGCAGGCCGCGGTCTGGCGACAGCATCAGCGCAGGCCTGCTGACCATCATCGACAGCACCACCAAGCCGTCGGGCTGCTGCAACGCACACCCCGCGCGGCGGGACGCGGACTGGCGAACGGCATGCCCAGCGGCCCCAGCTCTCCTCGACGACGTAGTACGCCGCGAAACCGTCCGGCCTGATGTTGTCCTCGCGATCAGCACAAGAATCACGGCCACCAGTCCGCCGCCAACCGGAGACCAATTCAGATGGTCACGAACGACGGCGGACCGGTCGCAGACTCGGTCGGCGCAGGCTCACCCCACACCGCGAAACGAGCCGCAGCAGTGAGGGTCGCGTCGTCAGCCCTCCACCGACCGCTCCGTGCAGCGGGCACGGCCGTACCGCCCCAGGGATCGCTTGGCGGTTCGTTGGGTTCGGCGGGTCTGGGTCTGCCGTCGGCACGCTCAGGCCAGGCAGGCACACCACCCGACGGCTCAGGTACACGCGCCACTCCAACGGACGGCCGATCAGCTCGGACGGCGGCCGCAGCCGCAGGGGTCGAGCCAGCAGTTGCAGGTCGCCCGGGATAGGCACCTGGAGATCGGGCAGGCTCCGCCTCCGCAGGTTGCGGCGGGTAGGCGGCCGCAGGTCTGTTGGAGCCGGCCCCTGCAGGTCGCGTGTATGCAGCGGCAGGCTGGACTGAGCCCGCCTCTGCCGGCTGGGCGAGGTGAGAGCCCGGTAGCTGGGTTGCGCATACGGCGGTTGGGTCGGCCCAGGCTGGGCGGGCTACTTGGACCTTGCCGTTGGTGATGGTGATGGTCCAGCGGTCGTTGTGCAGATCGACATGGTGCCGTCGGCATAAGAGCGCGAGGTTGTCGACGGCGGTCGGTTCGCCGTCGACCCAGTGCGTCAGATGATGGGCGTCACACATCACCGGCGGCGCCGCACACACCACGCAGCCCCGGTCCCGGGCGACCAGCGCGTGCCGGATGTGCCTGGTCACGAGGCGTTCGCTACGCCCGACGTCCAGCGGCTGGGAGTTCGATCCGAGGACCAGCGGGATGACGTTCGCGTCACACGCCAGACGGCGGATCGTGGCGGCGGAGAGGTCGTCGCCGTACACCGTCTGGCCGGTCGCGTGCCCGGTCGCGGACCGCAGGTCCTCCAGGTCGATCGTCACTGTGATGTTCGCCTTCGCGCCGTGCCCGGCGGTGTCGGTGTCCCACGCGTTCGCGGCCACCGTCAACGCGGTCGTCAGCGCGTCGGCCTGGCGCTTGTCCCGCGGCCGGGGATCGTGTTCCCCGTCGACGGTCTTGTGCGGGCGGGCGCCGGCGTGGACGATCGCCCGCAACAGCTCGGCGTTCTCGTTGGCCAGGTAGCCGCGGAACTTCACTCCGTTCTCCGCGGTGGTCAACGTCAGCGATTCGCGCGCGGAGGCCTTCTGTTCTTCGGGTTCGGGGCCGTCGGCGTCGATCCGGTCACACAACTGTTTCGCGGCGGTGCGCAGTTCCTTGGGGGTGAGATGCGGTGCGAGGCCGACCAGTTGTTGTTCGGTGACGTCGAGGGTTTCGGTCGGGACGCGGGTGCGGACGCGTTCGAGTTCGGTGATGATCGCGGCCGCGTGGCCGGTTTGCATCTGGCGTACGGTGCCGTCGGCGCATTGGACGCCGTTGGTGAGGGCGGTGTCGACGGCGCGGTATTTGGGGAGGGCGCGGGCGAGGTGGACGTCGCGCCAGGCCTCGGTGCGGTCGCGGCGGTGGCGGAGGGTGAGGAGTTCGACGGTGTCGCGGGCGCCGAGTTCCTGGGCGAGGCCGTCGGTCTCGGCGCGGGCGATGAGTTGGAGGCGGACGGCTTGCAGGCGGGTGATCTCGGCGTTGACGTCGTCGAGGGCAGGCACCACCTCATGGTTGCCGATAGCAACCACTGTGCGTCCGCCGAGAATGTCCATGACTAGACTCTAGCTGGCGCCTCCGACAGTTTTCAAAGCTGGGAACCCCTTATTTTCAAGGGAATTAGTTATCCACAGATTCGTGGTGAGCTGTCGGCATGTGCTCCCGGGTCGACTGTGGAAATCACGCATCAAGAGCAGCGCGATTTCACGGGATCTCCGGTTCGATTGCTAGGAGGAGGGGTCTACCGATGATGGAGCTCTCACCCGCCCATCCAGAAGACTTCGACTCCTACAGAGTGACCACGAGTCGCCCGTCGGTCTCGCTGAAGGCCAACGCCAGATCGGGCGTCCCGGCGAGTTCACCCATGACGTTGCTGTCTACGACCTGCCCTTGTCGAAGGCAGGCCGTAGACGACGCCGGACGTACAGCGCATGCCCAACGAGGACAGCGCGAGCAGCCGCGCTTGTGAGAGGTGTGCAGCGTGTCCGGTGGCGAAACATCCCACCTCACGTCGTACCGGCTGGTGGTGACGTAGTGGGGTCACGACGGGTTGAGGAGGCGGAGGGCGATCAGGGTGTAGGCGCGGGCTGCGGTGATGAGTTCTGTGATGGCGACGGATTCGTCGGCGCGGTGGGCCTGGGTGGTGACTGACCCGGGCCCGACGACGACCACCGGTACGCCGAGGTCGCGAGCGATGTAGCCGCCGTCGCAGGCGGCGGTCCAGCCGGCGAGGGGGAGTGGTGGGCCGCCGGCGTCGAAGCGGGCGGCTTCGGTGATGCGGACCAGGTCGTGGTCCTCGGGGGTCTCGAACGCGGGCATCTCCATCGGCATCGAGAGGTCGACGGTCAGCCCGCGGTTCTCCAGGTGGAGGGCGGCGACGCGCGCTTGAAGGTCGGCGAGTACGGCGGCGGGGGATTCGCCGGGGAGGAGGCGGCGGTCGGCGACGACCACGCATTCGGCGGGGACGATCGAGCCGCCCGTGCCGCCGTTGATCTGGCCGACGCTCCAGGTGGCCGGGCCGAGTAGGGGATGTGGCGCCTGGGCGAGTTCGGCGTGCAGGCGTTCGATCTCGGCGACGACGGCGGCGGCGCCGTAGATGGCGTTCGCGCCGCCGTCCGGGTTGCCCGCGTGCGAGGCTCGGCCGTGGACCGCGACCTGCAGGTACGAGTCGCCGCGCGCTGCGATGATGGTCTGCAGGTCGGTCGGCTCGGCGGTGATGCATCCGAGGTATCGAGGTTCCGCCCCTGTCCTTTCCGCTTCAAGTCTATCCGTCGGCAGGGTGGCCGGCTGGGAGTTATCCACAGGGGTGTGCTGTGTGGCTGCCAGATAGGCGCGGATGCCTTTGCCGGTTTCCTCTTCGTCGACGACCGCGGCGAGGTCGACCGGGCCGCTGAGCGCGGTACCGCGAAGCGCTGCGAGGGCGGCCAGCCCGGCGGCCAGGCCGCCCTTCATGTCGGAGGCGCCGCGCCCGTAGATCCGCCCGTCGCGGACGAGGCCGCCGTACGGGTCGACCGTCCAGCCGTCTCCCAGCGGTACGACGTCCGTGTGGCCGAGCAGCAGGAGTCCGGGACCGTTGCCGCCGGCAAGTGTCACGGTCACGTTCTCGCGGTCGGGTTCGACGGCGGCGGTCGCGACGTCCAGGTCGAGGTCGCGTGCCGCCGCGGTGAGGACGGCCACCGTGGCGGCCTCCTCGCCGGGCGGGTTCTGCCCGGGGGCGCGGAGCAGGGCCTGGGTGATCCGGACCAGTAGTTCCTCGTCGATGCGGTCCAGCACCTTCTGTTCAGCGGGCGTCAGGCTCATGCTCACCCACCTTAGAGGGCCGCTCAGAGGCCGTTGCGGAACCCTGCGCGCCACGAGGCGTACCCGGGCTGCCAGCCGAACGTCGACTTGGCGAGCGCGTTCGACGCGCCGCGGATCTCCGTGAACGCCGCCACGCCGACGTCGCCGACGGCCAGCCGGCCGATCCAGGACGGGATGTGGCGCGGTGCCTTCGCGCCGAGGATCTTCGCGAACTCCGGCAGCCAGACCGCCGCCTGCGCCGGGTCGTCGTCGGCGATCTGGAACACCCCGGTGACGTCGCTCTCGACGGCCTTCACGGTCGCCGCGGCCGCGTCGTCGTAGTGGATGAACGACCAGACGCCGGTGCCGTCGCCGATGACCGGGAGCCGGCGCTTCTGGATCAGCTCCACCATCGAGCCGCCTTTGCCGAGGTCGGCGGTCGGGCCGTAGAAGTTCGCGTACCGGAGCGCGACGCCCTCGATGCCGTCGGCGTTCAGTACGGCGGACTCGAGGTGCTTGATGCCGGCCATCGTCTGCCGTTGCGCGGGCGCCGGGGCCGGGTCGAGCGGGTCGGACTCGGTCTTGGTGGCGGAGCCGCCGTGCTGCAGGTTCCAGCCGGCGTACGACTGGACGACGAACCGTCGTACGCCGGCAGCTTGGGCAGCGGCAAGCAGATTGTCGACACCTGTCGTCCGCAGCTTGTTCGTCAGCGCGAAGCTGTCGTCGAAATGCTTGAAGTCGATCCCGCCCTTGAGCGCGGTCATCTGATGGACGACCACCTCGGGCCGGACCGACAGTACGGCGGCCCGGACGGCGTCGGCGTCGAGACCGTCGGCGAGTACGACGTCCGCGCCGAACGCCCGGACGCCGGCCGCGCCGGACCCGGACCGGATCATCCCGGTCACCTCGTGTCCGGCCGCGACCAGCTGCGGTACCAGTGACCGGCCCAGTCCGCCGGTCGCTCCTGCCACCAAGACCTTCATTTCGTCCTCCGTTGTCGATGATTACGACCCGGAGGACACGCGCCGGCTCAGCCCTGTGACATCTCCTCCGAAACCAGGGTGAACTCGGTCGGCCCGAACGACACGTTGAGCTTCCCGTCGACCGTCATCACCCCGTCCGCGACCCGGCAGCTGAGGGTCGCGAGGAACGGCGTCTCGACCCAGCGGAACGTCGCGACGAACGCGTCGCCGTCGCCGTACGCGCTGGTCAGGATCCGCTCGCCGGACTCGGGGCCGGCGTCGGCGACCGTGCTCGCCGCCCGCCGCTCCTGCCACGCGCCGGCGGCGCTGACGAGCTCGTGGGTCCCGCCCTGCGGGTCCTCGAACTTGAACGTCCCGGTGCCGTCGGCATCGAGCCGTACGGCGGTCAGTCCGGCCGGGTTGTGGCCGGCGAACCGGTACGTCCGCCCGTCGCCCGGCGGGGGAGTGGCGCCGGTCGGAGGCGCTAGCTCGAGCTGCTCCGGGCGCGGCGTCGCAGGCACGTCCTTGCCCTCGAGCGCTGGCAGCAGGTAGTCCCACGCGGTGTTCAGGATCGCCTGCATGTCGCCGGTCGCGCTCGTGGTGATCAGCACCGCGTCGTACGCCGGGAACACCAGGATGAACTGCCCGAACGCGCCGTCCGCGCGGTACGTGCCGTGCCGTCCGCGCCAGTACTGGAGCCCGTACCCCTGCTTCCAGTCCGGGTTCTCCTCCCTGTCGTTGGGGACCTGCTTCGAGGTGGCGGCCTCGTACCACTCGGCCGGGACCAGTTGCTTGCCGTCCCACTCGCCGTGCTGCAGCATGAGCTGCCCGAAGCAGGCGAGCGACTCGGTGTTCAGGCTGAGCCCCCAGCCGCCGACAGTGATGCCCTCCTTCGACACCTGCCAGATCGCCTCGGTGGCGCCCAGCGGCTCGAACAGCCGCGGGCGGAGGTAGTCGAGCAGGTTGCCGCCGGTCAGGCGCTGCAGGATGGCCGACAGCATGTACGTCGCGCCGCTGTTGTAGACGAACACGCTGCCGGGCTCGTGCTCGACGTCGAGGCCGAGGAAGACCTTCACCATCCGGCGGTCCCGGCTGAGCGCCTCGACGGTGTCCTTGGAATGGCCGGTGGTCATCGTCAGCAGGTGCCGGACCTTCATCGCGGCCAGGTTGTCGCTGATCGTCTCCGGCAGCTCGTCCGCGGTGAAGAACGAGATGACCGGATCGTCGATTGTCAACAATCCTGCGTCGACCGCGAGGCCGACCGCTGTCGACGTGAAGCTCTTCGACACCGAGAACAACAGGCGCCGGTCGTCGAGCCGGTACGGCGCCCACGCGTCCTCCAGGACCACGTGGCCGTGCCGCACCAGCATCACTGTCTGGATCTCCGGCTGCCCTGCGTCGAGCGCTCCGACGAAGCTGTCGAGCGCGGCCGCGGACAGACCCTGGGCTGCTGGCGTACTCCGGGGAAGTCTGCTCACCCGCAGCACGCTATCTCCCCACGCCGACGGACGGGCGCTCGATAGCGCGCCGTCAGGGCTGGAGGTGGGTGAGCTTGTCCGGGTTGACCACTCCGTGGATTGTCGACACTTGACTGTCGGCAATCGTGAACGACCAGATCGCGATCGTCCGGTCTGTTCGATCGAGCATCCGGAGCGCCGGCAGGCCGCCGACGTGCACAACCTCGACGGTCAGCCTCCCGAGTTCCCTGAGTCCTGCCGAGTCCGCAGCGGTGAACTTGCCGAAGGAGCCGATCACCAGGCGGGCGATGTTGAGCGCGCCGTGGATCGGTCGCGGGAAGCCGCCCTTGCCGCCGCCGTCGCCGGTGAAGGTGGCGTCGGGGGTGAGGAGCGCGACCAGCGCCTCGAGGTCGCCGTCCTCGGCGGCCGCGACGAAGCGGCGGAGCAGTTCGTCGCGTTCCCGCGGGGACGGGTCGAAGCGCGGTCGATTGTCGGCAATCCTACGACGCGCGCGGACCGCGAGCTGGCGGCAGTTCGCGGGGGTCTTCCCGAGGATCGCGGCCAGGTCGTCGTAGGAGTAGCCGAACACGTCGCCGAGCAGGAACACCGCGCGCTGGTCGGGGGAGAGCCGCTCGAGTACGACGAGGAACGCCGTCGACAGCGAGTCCGAGAGCGCGGCCCGGTCCGCGAGGTCGACGTACTCGTCGACGGCCGGCTCCGGGAGCCACGGGCCGAAGTACTGCTCCCGCCGGCGTCGCGCCGAGCGCAGCTGGTCGATCGCCAGCCGGGTGGTGACCGTGGTGAGGAACGACTTGGGCGAGGTCACCTCGGGCTCGCGGTGCAGCCGCAGGTACGCCTCCTGGACGACGTCCTCCGCGTCCCCGAACGTTCCGAGCATCCGGTACGCGATCGACAGCAGCAGCGGTCTGAGTTCCTCCATCACATCCATCTCAGACGATCGAGTCACCTTCTCCGTGACAGTGTCACAGACAAGATTGCCGGATCGTCTGCAATCTGCATGAACACAATCGTCTGGATCTTCACCGGCGCGCTGGGCGTGGTCTTCACGATCTCCGGCGTACTGAAGGCCACCATGTCCCGCGCACGCCTGATCGCCACCGGTCAGACCGGGATCGCGCCGTTCCCGATGCCGCTCGTCCGTACGGTCGCCGTCTGCGAGCTCCTCGCGGTAGCCGGCCTGTTCGCGCCCTGGCTGAGCGACCGGGCCCGCGTCCTCACCCCACTCGCCGCGGTCGGCCTGTGCGTGGTGATGGTCGGCGCCGCCACCTCCCACTCGTCACTGCGCGAGCCGCGGTCAACGGCCGCCAACACCGTCCTCCTGGCGTTGGCGGCGTTCGTCGCCGCGGCTCGCTTCGCTGCGCTTTAGTGCTGGACTAGTACGGCGACAGTCCGCGGCGGCACCGTCGCCGTACCGCTGCCGGCCGACCAGGTCGTCTGCTTGACCACCTGGTCGGACCCGGAGGCCTGGACCGGGGAGAGGCTGAGGTCGGCACCGCTGAGGCCCGGGATCTGCTGGGTGACGGCGGCGTTGGTGGAGTTGAACACGACCACGGCCCCCTTCAGCGCCGGATCCACGTCGGGGCCGACCGTGTCGTCGATCCGCATCGTGATCACGCCCGGCGTCGTACCGCTGACCGGGAAGCTCAGCTTCTGGTTGATCAGCGCCGCGGACCCCAGCCGGAACAGCGGAGTGGAGAACCGCAGCTTCAGCAGATCGTCAGCGGCCGCCGACGCCGTCGCCACGTCACCCGCCGACGGCTTCAGCGCCGGGTTCGCGAGCAGCGGCTTCATGAACGGCCACTTCGCCTCGTTGTCGGCCTTCGGCGGCAGACCGTGCCCGAACCCGTTGTCCGCCCCGGTCCAGTCCAGCGTGTTGAACCAGTCGCCGGAGTCGTACGAGTTGCGGTCCAGCGACTTGCTCCGCAGCAGGTCCGCGCCGGCGTGCCAGAACGACGGCGTCTGCGCCAGCGCGGTCGTTGCCAGCGACAACGTGTTCATCCGGATCCGGTCCGCCATCGGCAGATCGGCCGGCAGCTTGTACGTCAGCGTGTCCCACAACGTCTCGTTGTCGTGGGCATCGACGTACGTCACCACCTCGTCCGGCTGGTCGGCGTACCCGGCCGGCGAGCCGTTGTAGTCGACCTGGTCACCGCGGACCTCGGCCCCGGAAGCCACGGACTTGAACGTGAACGACCGCAGGTTTCCGGCCAGCCCGAGCTGGACCAGGTCCGTGTCGTGCGCGAGCCGCTTCGCGCGGTCGGCCGGCGTGCCGTTGACGGCCGCGCCGTTCGGGTCGCTCGCCTCGCCGGAGCCGAAGCCCTGGACGCGCGGGTCGTCGTCGAACGGCCCGCCGCCGCGGACGGCGTCCCGCAGCCGGTCGGAGAACGTGCCGATCCCGGTGCCGCCGAGGTTGCCCTGCCGGGCCTGTACGAACAGCGCGTCGTTCGCGACCTCGCCGAAGTTCCAGCCCTCGCCGTACAGGTAGATCGACTTGCCGTCGACGCCGTCCTTCGCCAACGTCAGCTTGTCCAGCGCGGCGCGGATCTTCAGCATGTTCGCCTTGGTGTGGTGGCCCATCAGGTCGTAACGGAAGCCGTCCACGTGGTAGTTGCGCGCCCAGCTCACTGTGCCGTCGACCATGATCTTCTCGGCCATCGCGTGCTCGGTGGCGATGTTGCTGCAACAGGTCGAGTTCTCGACCTTGCCGGTCGCGTCCAGCCGCTGGTAGTACCCGGGCACGATCCGGTCGAGCACCGACGTCGGGGCCTGACCCGCCGCGGGCGTGTGGTTGTAGACCTGGTCCAGTACGACGCGCAGCCCCGACTTGTGGATCGCACCGACCATCGTGCGGAACTCGGCCACCCGCGGCAGGCCGTCCTTCTGCGTTGCGTACGAACCCTCCGGCGCCAGCCAGTGGAACGGGTCATAGCCCCAGTTGAAGCCGTCCTTGGCGGCTACCGCGGTCACACAGGCCTGCTGCTGGTCGGAGTCGGCGGGCATGGACTTCAGGTCGCAGGCCGGTGTCTGCTGCCCCGTCTCTGGGATCGAAGCGATGTCGAAGGTGGGTAGCAGGTGCACGGTGTTGAGCCCTGCCGCGGCCAGCGACCGCAGATGCTTCGTACCGTTGCCGTTGTCGGCGAAGGCCAGGTAGGTACCGCGGTGCGCTGTGGGCACGGTGTTGTCGTTGATGGAGAAGTCCCGCACGTGCAGCTCGTAGATCGTCGAGTCGACGCCCCGGGCTAGCTTGGGCGACGCTGTGGATGACCACAGCGCCGGCTTCCCTGCTGGGTCGTTCAGGTCGGCGGCCACCGAGTAGGTCGAGTCCGTGGTGAGGGCCACCGAGTACGGATCCGTGACAGCGTTCTGCTCTACCTTCCCAGTACTGGGGGAGTAGACCGTGACCTCAAAGCGGTACGAATCGTCCTTCCAAGAGCGGGGGCCAGTGATGGCCCAGGACCCATCTGAGTTGCGGTTCATCGCCACAGCAGTTCCGGCGACCAGTAGGCGGACGGTTTGGGCTGTGGGCGCCCAGACTGTGAAGGTGGGCTTGCCTGCTTGCCACGTGACGCCGTAGGAGCGGTTGACCGCGCTGCTGTACGCATCGTCGAGCACACCAGGGATCTGCACGCCGGTGGCATCCAGCAGACGGCCTGTGTCGTCGTACTGCGCCAGACCGAGCTGCCCGGTCAGGATCTTGCCGACGTCGGCGTGGTCCAGCCGCAGTGTGGTGTAGCCGGGCTTGACCTCCGTCGGGTCGTATCGCAGAGCCGCCGACGAGCCGCCGATGTCGTCCGCGTCCACCTTCAGCGAGCCGGTGTCCGACCAGTGCAGCCGCCACCGGTACCGCTCCGGGTGGTCGACGGCCGGTACGGCGAGCGTGTCGCGGTTCAGCCAGTACGCCTTGGCCTGGCCGAGGTCTGGGTGCGCACCGGGCTTGGAAGTGGTCACCGTGAGCTGGTGGGTCGCGAGTACGTACGAGAACGTGACGACCAGCCCGTCGCTCGGGACCGAGACCGGCACGTTCTGCGCCGGGTAGCTCTCGTCCCAGGACAGGTTGTGCGCGACCTTCGCTTCATAGTTGCCCGCCTTCAGCTCACTGGTGGACCAGGTGTAGGTCCCGTCGCCGTCCTCGTCGGTCAACCAGGGTCGCATGCAGGACGGATCCCAGTCGGTGGGGCAGCCCAGAGCGGTCTGGAACGAGCCAGGCACCGTGATGATCGGCCCCTGCGCGCTGGACGTGACGTAGTGCCGCCCGTGCTCGTAGTAGAACGTGACAGGCCCGCTAGGCGCCGTGTAGGAGATGTTGGCGCCGTTCGCGACACCACCGGCACCGTAGTTCTCGTCCCAGCTCTTGTTGACGGCCGCCTTGTACGCGTGCTCACCGGCCGGAATGGTGTACGTGCCCTTCCACACATTGTCCTTCGGGTCCAGCTTCAGCTGCGCCTGGTCGCAGTCCGGCGACCAGTCCGCAGCACAGCCCATCTCGCTGTTGTGGTCACCCGGCACGGACACGTTGTTGGGCTGTACGACGGGCCCGGTAGAGCCACCGCCACCTCCTGGCGCAGCAGCATCGCCCACCACGCCGTACGAGTCCGAGACCGAGTAGTTGCCCGAGGTGTCCCGCAGTACGGCGCGGTACTCGAGCAGCGTGCCCTTCGCGAGCCCGCTGACGTCTTGGAAGACCCGGTACGGCGCGTTGTCGTCGGAGCCGATCCGCCTCCACTCCGTCGTACCCACTGGGCGGTAGCCGAAGGTCACGGTGGCCGGTGTGTTCTCAGGGACAGCAGCCGCGATCTCAGCACGCCCACCGACCGTCGCGCCGAGCTCCGGCGAGCTCAGGTAGACGTTTGGCGCCTTGGCGCGCGGCGGGACCTTGTTCTGTGCCTGGTACACCGTCACGGACAGGGGCGCCTGGCTGACGACAACCCGGCCCTCACGGTCTGTCTTGACCGACCGCGAGCCACCATAGATCGGCTTGAGCCACGTGTTCGGGCCGTACGTCGGTACGGTCGCGGATGCGGCCGTCTTCGAGTTGTTTGACACCACTAGGTACTCGACGTTGTCACTGCCCAGCCTGCTGAACACGTACAGCCCGTTGCTGTTCGACGAGTACCGGTTCACCTGGCGCCCGTCCGACAGCGCCGGGTACTTCGCCCGTAGCTGCGCCAGTGCCGCGATGTGCTTGTACATGGGCGCGTTGACGTCGTACCGGTCCTTGCTGCCGATCGTCGTCGTACCCGTGCCGTCAACGACCTCGTCGTCCGCGTAGTCGGCGGTCTTGGTGGCAAACATGTCCTGCCGCGCGTCCTTGTCGCCGCCGGCGCCAGTGAAGCCCTGCTCGTCGCCGTAGTACACGACTGGCTGCCCACGGGTCAGGTACATCAAGGAGTGCGCCAACTCGTCCCGTGCGAGCAGTTCCTGCCCTGACGCACCGCCCTGCTTCAGGAACGTGCCTACACGCCCCATGTCGTGGTTACCGAGGAACGTGGGCAGCTCGTACGCGTTGGAGTCCGTGTCGGTGTAGTAGTCGTCGCCCGCATAGAAGTCCTGCAGCTTCGTACTCGGGTCGCCCTTCGCGTACGCCACCGCGTTCTGCTGGAACCCGAAGTCCAGGGTCGCCTGCAGGTCGCCCTTGGTCGTGTACGTCGACATGAACTGCGGGTTCGCGTCGTACACCTCGCCGAACATGAAGAAGTTCTTCGCGCCCGCACCGCGCGCCGCGGCCAGGATCGCCGGTGAGAACTTCTGCCAGAACTCGATGTTGACGTGCTTCACGGTGTCGATCCGGAACCCGTCGATGCCGAACTCGGCCCAGGTCTTGTAGACGTCGATCATCCCGTCCCGGACCTTCGGCTGCTCGGTGAACAGGTCGTCCAGCCCGGAGAAATCGCCGTACTCCGCGCTCTCACCGGCGAACGTCGAGTCGCCGCGGTTGTGGTACAGCGTCGGGTCGTTCAGCCAGGCAGGCACCTTCACGGTCTCGTCGGCCTTGCTGTGGAAGATCGGCACGTTCGGGAACGACGTGTTCTTGTCGAGCGTCGGGAACGTGTCGCCGGCCGCGTACTGCTTGTCGTCGAAGACGTTGCCCTGAGCATCCTTGTACGGCGCCGTCGACTTCGGGATGTACCCGTGGTTGCCGGACTGGTAGTCGATGACGTCCGCGGTGTGGTTGGTGATGATGTCGAAGAAGACCTTCATGCCCTTGCGGTGCGCGAGGTCGATCAGCTGCTTCATGTCCGCGTTCGTGCCGAGGTGCGGGTCGATCTGGGTGAAGTCGGTGATCCAGTAGCCGTGGTACCCGGCGCTCACGTCGGCGCCCGAGCCCTGCACGGGCCGGTTCTTGAATGAAGGCGTGAGCCAGATGGCCGTCGTACCCAAAGACTTGATGTAGTCGAGCTTCTGGATCACACCGGCCAGGTCGCCGCCGTGGTAGAAGCCCTTGTCGGTCGGGTCGAGCCCGGTTTGCAGCCGGTCGCCGGTGAGGCCGCCTGAGTCGTTCGACTTGTCGCCGTTCGCGAACCGGTCCGCCATCAGGAAGTAGAAGCGCTCCTTGGTGAGGCCCTGCCGCAGGCTGGGCGTCGCGAGCGCCTTGTCGGCGGGTGTCACCGTCGGACCGGCCAGGTCGACCGGCTTGACGGTTACGACATGGCTGGTGTCGTTGTAGCTGAACTGCAGCTTGGCCGGGCCTTCGATCCGCAGTGGGATGTTCTGGCCGTTCAGCACACCGCCCGCGCCGTAGTTCTCGTCCCAGCTCTTGTTGACCGTGACCTTGAACTCGTACGATCCCGCCGGTACGTCGAACACCTTCGTGTACGGCGCACTGCTACCGAGACTCGTCGCGTCGCAGCCTGGGTCCCAGTCACCCGCACAGCCCAGCTCGCTCTGCAGCGATCCGGCGAGTGTGATCACCCGCTGCTCGGCTGCTGGAGCCGGTGTCGGCGTACCCAGTCCGAGTACTACTACCGCGGCCGCGGTAATACCTGCAGCCCAACGCCTGAACCCGCGCATCGCGCACCCCTCCCCGCCGTCTGATGCCGGGGACGGTAGCGGTCAGGTTTTACCGTGAGGAGGCCTCGAACATCACGGTAAGGTCACGAGGTCCGGGAGCGTCGTCTCGATCGGCGTATGCAGCACGGTCGTCGCGTGCTCGTCATACGGCGTCGGCTGCGCGTTGAGGATGACCAGGGGCTTGCCGGAGTTCAAAGCGAGGTCACATAGGCCCGCGGCCGGGTAGACCTGCAGGGACGTACCAACCGCCAGGAAGAGGTCGGCTGCCTCGGTAGCGGCAACAGCTCGATCCAGCACAGCCCTGTCGAGCGACTGGCCGAAGGAGACCGTCGCGGACTTCAGGATGCCGCCGCACACCTCACAGGCCGGGTCTTCCTCGCCGGCCTCGAGCCGGGGGAGTACGTCGGCCATCGGGAGCCGGTGCTCGCACTGGAGGCAGTCGACGTACCAGACCGTCCCGTGAAGCTCATGGACCAGCTCTGGCGACGACCCGGCCTTCTGGTGCAGCCCGTCGACGTTCTGGGTGATCAGCCCGGTCAGCCGGCCCTGGCGTTCCAGCTCGACCAGGGCCAGGTGGCCAGGGTTCGGCTGGACCTCCCAGGCCGGTACGGCGAGCCTGTGCCTCCAGGTCGCCACCCGTACCTCCCGGCTGTCGACGTACTCCTCGATGTCGAACATCGCCTCGGCAGCGGGGTTCTTCGTCCACACGCCCTCGGGCCCGCGGAAGTCGGGGATACCGGAGGCCGTGGAGATCCCAGCTCCGGTCAGCACGGCGATGCGGTCGGCTTTGATCACACCCCCGACGGTATCCATTCGGTGGCCAGGACCGACATCACGATCTCGTCCACCCATTCGCCGTCCCAGCGCAGCGCGTCGCGCAGTACGCCTTCTCTCTTGAAGCCGGCCTTCTCGTAGGCACGCTGGGCGCGCGGGTTGAACGCGTAGACGCCCAGGCTGATCCGGTGCAGGCCCAGCTCCTCGATGCCGTAGCCGACGATCAGCCGGGTCGCCTCGCTGCCAAGACCACGGTTCTGGCCGGCCGGGCCGATCAGGATGCGGAAGCTGCAGGACTCGTTGTCCGGGTCCCACTGGTTCAGTACGGCCTCGCCGACGGCCACACCTGACGCCTTGTCGACGATCGTGAGGTCCAACCGGTCGGTCTGGTCCTTGCGGGTCCGCATCCACTCGCGTGCCCGCTCCTCGGTGATCTCGCCGTGGCTGCCGGTGAAGCGGGTCACGTCCGGGTCGTCCATGGCGGCGGACAGCGCGTCGTAGTCGCCTTCGTCCATCGGTCGCAGGACCACCAGGCCGCCGGTCAGCGTCGGCTTGTACGCGAAGTCGGTCACGCCGCGCAGTGTGTCAGTTGACCCGCCGTACGACGTACTGGTTTTCGGCCGACGACACCAGCTCCTGTGAGCGCATCCTGCACCAGGCAGGGATGTCCGTGGCCGCGGCCGGGTCGTCGGCCAGCACGGTGACGGTGTCGCCGACGGCAACGGTGGGCAGTGTCTTCGCCAGCTTGATCACGGGGAGTGGGCAGAGCAGGCCGTTGCAGTCCAGGTCCACGTTCACATCCCCACCTCCGCCCGGATGCGCTGCACGATCCCCGGCAGCACCGCACAGAACCGCAGTACGTCGTCATGCGTCGTGTCGCGCGCCAGCGAGAGCCTGACGTTGCCGTGGGTCAGTACGCCCATGGCCGCGAGTACATGCGACGGCTGGAGCGTGCTCGACGTACAGGCGGATCCGCTGGAGACAGCGAAGCCTTCCGCGTCCAGGGCGGTCACCAGCGCCTCACCGTCGACGTAGAGACACGAGAACGTGAGTACGTGAGGTAACCGGTCCTCCGGGTCACCTACGACCTCCACATCCGGTACGTCGGCCGCCACGCGCTCCCGTACTTCGTCCACCCAGGCCCTGTGCTGCTCGTTGAGCTCCTTGGCCTCGGCCAGCCTCGCCTGCAACGCCGCGGCCGCAGCCAGCGCGTTCGGTACGTTCGGGAAACCGGGGGAGAGGCCGTCCTCCCGCTCGTCCATAGGCCAGGCCGGCGCGATCCGCGTGCCCTTCCGTACCGCCAGCAGCCCGACGCCGGCCGGCCCACCCCACTTCTGCGCGCTTGCCGCCAGCATCGACCACCCGCCCGGTACGACGTCGTGCCCGATCGAAGCGGACGCGTCAACAAACAGCGGTACGTCGCCGCACGCCGCGGCCGCCGCGTCGACGGGTTGACGTGTCCCGACCTCGTGGTTCGCCGACTGCAGCGCGGCCACGACCACACCGGGCCGCCGTACCGCTTCCGCGAACGCGTCCAGGTCCACCCGCCCCAGCCGGTCCACCCCGACCTCGACGGCGTCCCCACCGGCCGTGTGCAGTACGGCGGAATGCTCGACGGCGCTGTGCACCACCGACGTACCGGCCCGTCGCCTGGCCGCCCGTACCGCGGTCAGCCCGTCCCGGATCGCCGCCGTACCGGAGGTGGTTAGGTACAGCTCGTCCGGCCGCACGCCGACCGCGTCCGCGAGCACCGCGCGGGCGTTGTCCAGCAGGAGCCGCGCGGTCCGCCCCTCGTGGTGCAGCCGCACCGGATCGGCCCATCCGGAATCCACTGCCGACAGCAACATTTCCCGTGCCGCCGGGTGCATCGGCTCGGCCGACGCGGCGTCCAGATACGCACGTTCGCTCACGCGGGAAACGCTAAGCCCTACCTCTCCGCAGGATCGGGGAAGGGGTCCAGTAGTGTTTGGTCGTCAGTCTCACTTGGGAAGGGAAAGGCGCCCCGTGGGTTCGAACGGCACGCCCGGAGTGGAGGAGCGACCGGCAGGTTCTGCCGGCGCCACACGTCCGGCGAAGCGACGCCTGCTGGTCGGTGCGGCAGTGGTGCTCGGCACCACGCTGCTGACCGGTTGTTCGTCGGCGACCACTGAGCAGTGGAAGCGACTCGGTCTGCCCGAGGGCGCCTCGGACCGCACCGAGGCGATCAGGAGTCTGTGGATCGGCGCGTGGACCGCCGCCCTGATTACCGGCGTCCTGGTCTGGGCGCTGATCCTGTACTCGTCCGTGCGGTACCGCAAGCGCAACGAGGACGCGCCCCGGCAGGTGCGGTACAACCTGCCGCTCGAGGTCCTCTACACCCTGGCGCCGTTCGCGATCATCGGCGTGCTCTTCTTCTACACCGTCGAGCACGGCAACACGGTGACGAAGATGGACGCCAACCCGCAGCACACCGTGAACGTGGTGGGCCAGCAGTGGCAGTGGACCTTCAACTACAAGGACACCGTCGACGGGCAGCAGGGCGTCTGGGAGACCGGCACGCTCGACAAGCCCGCGACGCTGTGGCTGCCGGTGAACGAGTCGGTCCACTTCGACCTGACCTCGCCGGACGTCATCCACTCCTTCTGGGTGCCGTCGTTCTACTTCAAGCTCGACGTGATCCCGGGCCGGACCAACAAGTTCGAGCTGACCCCGACCAAGACCGGCACCTTCGCCGGTAAGTGCGCCGAGCTCTGCGGGCTCTACCACAGCCGCATGGTGTTCAGCGTCAAGGTGGTCACCCGCGCGGAGTACGACCAGCACCTGAAGGACCTGGCCGCCAAGGGCCAGACCGGAGCTGCCACCGGTGGCGCCGACGCCACCACCATTCCCGGTACAGGGGAGGGCGAGAAGTGACCGAGTTCGCCGAGCGCACCGGCGCTATCGGTAGCACCACCGCGCTGCCCCGGCGGCGTACCAAGGGCCAGTTGCTGGTCAAGCTGCTGACCACGACCGACCACAAGCTGATCGGGCACATGTACCTGGTCACGTCGTTCGCGTTCTTCCTGATCGGCGGCGTGATGGCGCTGCTGATCCGCGCCGAGCTGGCCAAGCCCGGCCTGCAGATCGTGAACGAAGAGGTCTACAACCAGCTCTTCACGATGCACGGCACGATCATGCTGCTGCTGTTCGCGACCCCGCTGTTCGTCGGTTTCGCGAACGAGATCATGCCGATCCAGATCGGTGCCCCGGACGTCGCGTTCCCGCGGCTGAACATGTTCAGCTACTGGCTGTTCCTGTTCGGCGGCCTGATCACGATCAGCGGCTTCTTCACCCCGGGCGGCGCGGCCGACTTCGGCTGGTTCGCCTACGCGCCGCTGTCCAACGCGGTCCGCTCGCCGGGTGTCGGCGGCGACCTGTGGATCATGGGCCTGTGGATGGCCGGCCTGGGCACGATCCTCGGTGCGGTCAACTTCGTCACCACGATCATCACCATGCGGGCACCCGGTATGACGATGTTCCGGATGCCGATCTTCACCTGGAACATCCTGGTCACCTCGCTGCTGGTGCTGATCGCGTTCCCGATCCTGGCCGCGGCGCTGCTGG
Source organism: Kribbella sp. NPDC059898 (assembly GCF_042730855.1). Lineage (NCBI taxonomy): Bacteria > Bacillati > Actinomycetota > Actinomycetes > Propionibacteriales > Kribbellaceae > Kribbella > Kribbella sp. NPDC059898. The sequence continues at coordinate 77,770 of NZ_JBHWKR010000010.1, read as the reverse complement.
TGCTGGAGGCGGACCGAACACTCGGGGCCCATGTCTTCGACGCGGCCAACGGCGGGCCCATACTCTGGCAACACCTGTTCTGGTTCTTCGGGCATCCCGAGGTGTACATCATCGCGCTGCCGTTCTTCGGCATCGTCACCGAGATCCTGCCGGTCTTCAGCCGCAAGCCGGTCTTCGGCTACATCGGACTGGTGAGCGCGACGCTCGGCATCGGCGTGCTGTCGATCGCCGTGTGGGCGCACCACATGTTCGTCACCGGCGCGGTGAACCTGCCGTTCTTCTCGTTCATGACGTTCCTGATCGCCGTACCGACCGGGGTGAAGTTCTTCAACTGGATCGGCACGATGTGGGGCGGATCGATCTCGTTCGACACGCCGATGCTCTGGTCGGTCGGCTTCCTGACGACCTTCCTGTTCGGCGGCCTGACCGGCGTCATCCTGGCCTCGCCGGCGCTGGACTACCAGCTGTCCGACTCGTACTTCGTGGTCGCGCACTTCCACTACGTCGTCTTCGGCACCGTGGTGTTCGCGATGTTCGCCGGGTTCTACTACTGGTGGCCGAAGTTCACCGGCCGGATGCTGGACGAGAAGCTCGGCAAGCTGCACTTCTGGCTGCTGTTCATCGGCTTCCACACGACGTTCCTGGTCCAGCACTGGCTGGGCGTCGAGGGCATGCCGCGGCGGTACGCCGACTACAGCCCGAACGAGGGCTTCACCACGCTGAACGAGGTGTCCAGCGTCGGTGCCTTCATCCTGGGCGCGTCGATGCTGCCGTTCTTCTACAACGTCTACAAGTCGCGCAAGTCGCCGAAGGTCGGCGTCGACGACCCGTGGGGCTGGGGCCGTTCGCTGGAGTGGGCGACCAGTTCGCCGCCGCCGCGGCACAACTTCGAGAAGCTGCCGCGGATCCGTTCGGAGTCGCCCGCGTTCGACCTGCACCACCCCGAGCTGGCCGTGGCCGACCGCCCGGTGAGCACGGCCGGGTCGGACAACCTGCTCGCCGCCGATGACCGGCAGCCGGTCGTGGAGGCCGAGCAGCCCGAGACCGAGGGGAAGGACGAGGCGTGAAGGTCGAAGCCTGGGTCTTCGGGATCCTGAGTGTGTTCCTGGTCATCGTCACGCCGATCTACTGGCTGATGTCGGAGGACCCCACCGGGACCACCGCGCTGGTGATGACGTTCTTCCTGTCGCTGCTGGTGGCGTTCTACCTGAGCGTCACCGCGCGCCGGATGGACGCCCGCCCGGAGGACCGCAAGGAGGCGGAGGTCGTCGACGGAGCCGGCGAGCTCGGCTTCTTCCCGCCGTACTCCTGGTGGCCGCTGTGGTGCGCGATGACGCTCTCGGTGGTCGTGCTCGGCATCGTGTTCGGCTGGTGGCTGTTCATCGCCGGTGTCGGCATCGGCATCGTCACGCTGAGCGGCTTCATCTTCGAGTACTACCGCGGTGACCACGCTCACTAGTTGAGAGTCGTACGAAAAACGCCGTCCGGGAACGAACCGGACGGCGTTTTCGTGCGTCTTAAGAGCGTTGTGGGTACGGAGGGTTGTGGTCCGTACCGGTACGGTTGCGCGCGATGCAGGGAAATGTCGCCGTGGCAAGTTACCCTTACCGCGGTCTGACTAAACAGGGGAGAGCTGGGGAATGGTGAGCGGTTCGGTGAGGAAGCACGGCCTTGCCGTGGCGGGAATCTGTGTCCTGCTGCTGGCCGGTACGGCGTGCAGCGACACGAAGGCCGACGGCAGCGGTACCGGCGGGCAGTCGACGCCCGGCGCCTCCACGTCGCAGAGCAGTACGCCGGGCGCGTCGAGCACGCCCGGTGCCTCGACCACTCCGTCGGAGACCAACGCGGCCGCCAGCATCGCTGTCGTGCCCGCCAAGGGCGCCACCTCGGTGCAGCCTGACAAGCCGGTGACGGTCACCAGCACGGGCGGCAAGCTCACCGCCGTCACGGTGAAGGACGGCGACGACAACACGATCGCCGGCAGCTTCAACGCCGACAAGACCCAGTGGACGTCGACGGACCTGCTCAAGCCGGGTACGTCGTACACGGTCAGCGGCTCGGCCGAGGGCACGGACGGCGGCAGCGTGCCGGTCAGCTCGACCTTCAAGACGCTGAAGGCGTCCAAGAGCCTGAAGGCCTCGATCTCGCCGCTGAACACCTCGACCGTCGGTGTCGCGTTCCCGGTCCAGATCTACTGGAACAACCCGGTCAAGGACCGTGCCGCGGTCGAGAAGCGGCTCTCGGTCAAGACCTCGGTCCCGCTCGACGGCAGCTGGCACTGGGTGAGCAGCACGCAGGTCAACTACCGGCCGAAGAACTACTGGCCGGCCGGCACGAAGGTGACGGTGAACGTCGACACCCAGGGCGTGAACGCCGGGAACAACACCTGGGGCACGAGCAGCCGGACGATCAAGTTCACGATCGGCAAGTCGGTGGTCAGCCATGTCGACGTGAAGAGGCATGTGATGACCGTCACGATCAACGGCAAGCTGGCCCGGACCATCCCGATCACCGCCGGCAAGGACGGGTTCACCACCCGCAGCGGCGTGAAGGTGATCATGGAGAAGTTCACCACCAAGCGGATGGACGCGGCGACCGTCGGCATCAAGCCCGGCGACCCGAACTACTACAACATCCCGGACGTGAAGTGGGCGCAGCGCGTCACCAGCTCCGGCGAGTTCATCCACGGCGCACCGTGGTCGGCCGGCAGCCAGGGCAGTGCCAACGTCAGCCACGGCTGCGTCGGCATGAGCCTCGCGGATGCCAAGTGGTTCTTCGACCAGACCCTGACCGGCGACCCCGTCACCGTCACCGGCACCAGCCGCACCATGGAGCCCGGCAACGGCTGGACCGACTGGAACACCACCTGGGCCGCCTACAAGGCCGGCTCGGCCCTGTCCTGACCCTCTGACGAACAAGCCCCCTTCCTGCCGGCCGGCAGGAAGGGGGCTTTTCAGTTGAAGTACTTCTGCAGCTCGGGTGCGACCTCGTTCGCGTGCAGGGACGGGAGCGAGTGGTGCGTTGCTGTCTCGAGGGGTATGACGATTGCGCCGGGGCTGAGCGTGGTGATGCGGCGGGTCAGTCGGGTGGCGTCGTGGCTCCTGCTGCGGGTGGCGACGAAGACCAGGGGAGCGACCGTGCCCAGTTGGTCGTCGGTGGGGCGCTTGGTGCGGACGAACGGTGTTGACGGCTGTTCGGCGGCGAGACCGGCCAGTTCCAGGACTTGAGGATCCAGCGGGAGCCCCTGGGTCTCCCAGCGGAGGAACGCGGCGCTGCGGGCCAGTGAGGGCCGCAGGAGGGCCGGTAGCGCCCGGAGGACGTAGGGGATCCGCAGTCCGAGGTAGCAGTCGGTGGGGTCGATCAGTGCGAGCCGGTCGACCCGGTACGGCTGGGCGATCGCGTACGTGAGCGCGATCCAGGAGCCGTACGAGTGGCCGCACAGCGCCGTTCGCTCGATCCCGAGGCCGTCGAGCACGTTCGTCAGCCAGCTGTGCAGGTCCTCGGGCGTCCGCGGTCTCCGGCCGGTGTTGGCGCTGCGGCCGGCGTCGACGATCAGGTCGACGGCGTACACCCGGTGGTCCTTCGCGAGCTCCGGCGCCACGGTGAACCACACCGGCGAGGTCGCGCCGTGGCCCGGCAGCAGTACGACGGGCGGGCCGTCCGCGGGACCGCACGCGTTGACGTGCGTCGTACCGAACTCGTCGGTCAGCTCGAGCTGCTCGACCGGTACGCCCCAGCGGGCGAGCAATGCGTCGTACGCGTCCTGGAAGCTCATGCTGCCGAGAATAGCTCACTGAGTGAGGTACATTGCTGGGTATGCGTGAAGGAGTGATGCCGACGGACCCTGAGCGGGCCGCGGCGCTGGAGTTGGTGCACCGGCTGCGCGAGGTCGCGCTCAAGCTGGAGCTGGCGATCGGGGAGTTCGCCCGTACGACGGGACTGCACGGGACCGACGTACGCGCGCTGGTCCGCCTCCTGGACGCCGAACGCGCCGGAGTGGACGCAACGCCCAGCTGGCTCGCCCAGCAGCTGGGAATGACCTCTCAGGCGACAACAGCAGTCATCCACCGCCTGGAGACCGCCGGACACGTAGAACGCCTCAGAAGCCGCTCAGATGGCCGGAGCACCCACCTACAGGTCTCCGACAGCGCCGTAGAACTCGGTTGGCATTTCTTCGGCCCCCTGCTCAACCGGATGACCGCCGGCACCACCCAACTGACCCCAGGCGAGCAGATATCCATAAGCCGCTGGCTGACAGCTATGGCCGAGGCGATCGGCTGACCCAAACGAAACGGCCCCGGGCGAGTGCCCGGGGCCGTTTCGTCTGGTGCGTGAGCGTCAGGAGTGATCGCTGGTGACCTCGCGGTAGGTCTCCGTGTCCTCCGTCAGTTCGTGGATCTCGTCGGCGTCGTGAGCGTGCTCGTGCGCCTCCTCGATCTCCTTAGCGGTCGGCTTCTGGACCGCGTCGGCGAAGTACCACCGCGACAGGGCGGCGCGAGCCTTGTTCAGGGCCCGGCGCGGGGCGCGGACGCCGTTGTCGTCGGTCTCCGGGCCGATCTCGTGCGGCACGAGACGGTCCCGCGCGGTCAGCGAGTAGGCCTCGTACGTCGAGATCGGCTGGTGCTTCTCGGTGTACCTGCCCTCCGCGTCGCGCACGATGACGCCGGTCTCCAGACCGTGCAGCAGCCGCTCCCCGTCGGCCCGCTGCAGCGAGATCGCCCAGCGGCGGGTGATCCAGAAGGCCAGGATCGGGCCGAGGATCACGGCGAACCGCAGGAACCAGGTCACGCTGTTCAGCGAGATGTGGAAGTGGGTGGCGAGTACGTCGTTACCGCCACCGACCCACAGCAGCGCGTAGAACGTGATGAACGCGACGCCGATACCGGTCCGGGTCGGCACGTCCCGCGGCCGGTCCAGCAGGTGGTGCTCACGTTTGTCCCCGGTGATCCACCCCTCGATGAACGGGTAGAGCGCGACCAGCGTGACGAACGCCGGTGGCACGATCAGCGCCGGGATGATCAGGTTCCAGCTGAGTGTGATGCCCCAGAAGTGCGACTCGAAGCCGGGGAAGATACGTACTGAGCCTTCCAGCCAGCCCATGTACCAGTCGGGCTGGGATCCCGCGGTGACTGCGGCCGGGTCGTACGGCCCGTACAGCCAGACCGGGTTGATCTGCATGAGCGCGCCCATCAGCGCGGTGATGCCGAAGACCACGAAGAAGAAGCCGCCGGCCTTGGCCGTGTACACCGGGAACAGCGGGTAGCCGACCACGTTCTTCTGCGTCCGGCCGGGACCGGCGTACTGCGTGTGTTTGTGGTACACGACCAGGAAGAGGTGCGCCGTGACCAGGCCGAGGATGATGCCTGGGATCAGCAGCACGTGCGCGATGAAGAACCGGGAGACGAAGTCGCCGCCGGGGAACTCGCCGCCGAAGATGAAGAAGTTCATGTACGTGCCGACCACCGGCGACGCCTGGATCATGCCGTTGGTGATCCGCAGACCGGTACCGGACAGCAGGTCGTCGGGGAGGCCGTACCCGATGAAGCCCTCGATGATGCCGAGGAACAGCATCCCGAACCCGATCAGCCAGTTCAGCTCACGCGGCTTGCGGAACGCGCCGGTGAAGAACATCCGGAGCAGGTGCACCATCATCGCGGCGATGAACAGCACGGCCGCCCAGTGGTGGATCTGCCGGATCAGCAGGCCGCCGCGGATGTCGAAGCTCAGGTTCAGCGTGGAGGCCATCGCCTCCGACATGTGCACGCCCTTGAGCAGGCTGTACGAGCCGTTGTACGTGACTTCGGCCATCGAGGGCTTGAACCAGAAGGTCAGGAACGTGCCGGTGAGGATCAGGATGATGAAGCTGTAGAGCGCGATCTCACCCAGCATGAAGGACCAGTGGTCCGGGAAGATCTTCCGTAGGTTCTTCTTCCCGATCTTCGCGATGCCGAGGCGATCGTCGAACCACTTGACCGGTCCGGGGAACTCTGTGTTTGTTGACACTGTTGTCACCCTCGTTCGAAGAAGCTCGGGCCGACCGGCTCGGTGAAGCCGCTCTGCGCAACCAGGTAGCCCTCACTGTCCAGTGCCAACGGTAGCTGAGGCAGTGGCCGGGCCGCAGGGCCGAAGACGACCTTTGCCCCGTCGGACAGGTCGAAGGTCGACTGGTGGCAGGGGCAGAGCACGTGGTGCGTGGTCTGCTCGTACAGCGAGATCGGGCAGCCGACGTGGGTGCAGATCTTCGAGTAGCAGAGGATCCCGTCGATGCCCCAGTTCTCCCGGCCGGGCTTGGTGCGGATCTCGCTGGGCTTGATCCGGACCATGATCACCGCGGCCTTGGCCCGGGCGTTCTGGTAACCGACCGGGTCCTCCTCCTGCATCGGGGCCAGGTTCGCCGGCGCGCCGTTGACCAGCTGGCCGACGACCAGGTCGGACGGCTTGATCGGGCGGTTCGTGATGTCGTTGACGACCCGGATGCCCTTCGCCCAGATCGTGTTGTACAGCGCCCGGCCGGGCAGCGGGCCGAGGTCGCGGAGCAGCACGATGGCCGGCAGCCCGAGGACGCCGAGGGCGCCGATCAGCGAGTTCCGGATCATCTTGCGGCGGCCGAAGCCGGACTCCGCGGCGCCCTGCTGGAACGCCTCGGTGATCTCGGCGATCTGCTCCGGCGACGAGTGCGCCGCGTGCCGGTCCTCGGCGATCTCCTCGTCGACCATCAGCTTCTTGGCCCACTGGATGGCGCCCGCCCCGATCAGGAACAGCGCGAGCCCGATGCACAGGCCGATGACCATGTTGTTCGCGTTGCCGGACAGCGGGCCGAACACCAGGATCGAGTGCCGCGGGATCGCGAAGTACGCCACGCAGGCGCCCAGCACCAGCAGCGTCGCCACACCGAACATCGCCGACACCTGGCGCTCGACGCGGTCGGCGGCCTTCGGGTCGATGTCGGTGATCCGCGGCTCGTGCGGCTCCAGGCCCGGGTCCGGGATCGGCTCCGCCACCTCGAGGGCGGAGCCGTGGTGCTCCGCTTCCGCCTTGGCCGGAAGGTTCTTCTCGTCGCTCATTCGGCCTTCGCTCCCTTGGCCTTGACGCCCTTGGCGCCGATCCAGACCGCTACGGCGACCAGCAGGCCGATTCCGACGACCCAGCCCCACAGACCCTCGGAGACCGGACCGAGCCGGCCGAGGCCGAAGCCGCCGGGGTTCTTCTGGCTCTGCAGCGCCTTCAGGTAGGCGATGATGTCCTGCTTGTCCTGCGGCTGCATGACCTGGTCGGAGAAGACCGGCATCTGCTGCGGGCCGGTCAGCATGGCCTCGTAGATGTGCTTCTCACTGACGCCCATCAGCGACGGCGCGTACTTGCCGTTCGGCAGCGCGCCACCGCTGCCGGCGAAGTTGTGGCACGCGGTGCAGTTGGTGCGGAACAGCTCGCCGCCCCGGGTGACCTGCTCGTCGGTGGCCTTGCTCACGTCGTACGAGTCCGCGGACGGCACCGCCGGGCCGGGGGCCAGCGAGGCGACGTACGCCGCCAGGGCCTCGATCTCGGCCTGCGAGTAGACCGGCGTCTTCCGCGGGATCTGCGCACCCGGCTGCTGCGCGGGCATCCGGCCGGTGCCGACCTGGAAGTCGACCGCGGCCGCTCCGACACCGATCAGCGACGGCGCGGTGAACTTGCCCCCACCGTTCGTACCGCCCTCGGCGTTGAGGCCGTGGCAGCTGGAGCAGCCGACCGCGAAGAGCTTCTTGCCCTCCTCGATCTGCTGCGACTGGGCCGAGTTGTCCGCCACCGCGTTGTCAGGGGCGAAGGCGGCGTACGCCGAGCCGACTGCGAGGAGGCCGAACAGGAGCACGACGAGGCCGGCGGACCGGTGCCGTCGTCGCGCAGAGAGAAAGCGCGCCGGTGACAAGGGATTTCTCTTCTCACTCATTTGAGCAGGTAGATGGTCGCGAACAGGGCGATCCAGACCACGTCGACGAAGTGCCAGTAGTACGACACGACGATCGCCGAGACGGCCTGTTCGTGGGTGAACTTACGAGCCATGTACGTCCTGGCCAGGACGAACACGAAAGCGATGAGGCCGCCGGTCACGTGCAGGGCGTGGAACCCGGTGGCCAGGTAGAAGACCGATCCGTACGCGTTGGACGAGATCGTCAGGCCCTCCTGCACCAGCCCGGTGTACTCCGTCACCTGACCGGCGACGAACACGGCGCCCATCAGGTACGTGAGGATGAACCACTCACGCATGCCCCAGGTCCGGGGGTTCAGCACCGAGCCGGTCCGGCCCACCCGGCCGTGCTCGGCGGCGAAGACGCCGAACTGGCAGGTGAACGAGGACAGCACCAGGATCGTCGTGTTCACCGCGGCGAACGGGACGTCCAGGCGCTCGGTCATGAGCTGCCAGAGCGTCTCCGTTCCCGGAGCGGCGGCAGCGGTCGTCACCGACCGGATGGTGAAGTACGCCGCGAACAGGGCGGCGAAGAACATCAGTTCGCTCGAGAGCCAGACGATCGTGCCGACACTGACCATGCTGGGACGGTCGGCATGACCGTGTTCACGAGACGCTGGGAGCGCGGTTGCAGTGGCCACGCGGTCATTATGTCGGTCCTTGCGTTCAGCGCTACGACCACCCCCGTGCATGTCGTCGACGGGCTGTTCCTACTGTGGAACCGTGCTTCCCCTCCACGCCTCGCCGGGCGACCAGATCGAGCCGCTCACGGCGGTCCGGTTGCTGACGGCATGGACCTTCGAACCGGTGTTACTCGGCGTGATCGTGGTGCTCGGGGCGGTCTATCTGTACGGCGTCCACAAGTTGCGGAAGCGTGGTGACAAGTGGTCCCGCGGCCGGACGTTCGCGTTCGTGGGGATCGGTCTGGGCAGCGCCGTGATCGCCACCCAGTCGGCGCTCGGGACATACGACACGGTGCTGATCAGCGTGCACATGGTCCAGCACATGATCCTGTCGATGCTGACGCCGCTCGCGCTGGCGCTCGGAGCACCGGTCACGCTGGCGCTCCGGACGCTGCCGCGACGGCCGCGGAAGTGGTTGCTCTCCGTGTTGCACTCGCGGTTCGCGAAGCTGATCTGCTTCCCGCTGATCGGGTTCACGCTGTTCGTCCTGAGCCCCTGGGCGCTGTACTTCAGCGGCTGGTACGACGCGACGCTCCGGTCGACCGCCCTGCACGACCTGCTACACCTGCACTTCATCCTGGTCGGGTCGCTGTTCTTCTGGCCGCTGCTCGGGCTGGACCCGGTGCCCGGGCGGGTGATCTACCCGTTCCGGCTGTTGATGACGTTCCTCACGTTGCCGTTCCACGCGTTCCTCGGGATCACGATCATGTCGGCGAACAAGCTGATCGCGGAGGACTGGTACACCAGCTTCGACCGGTCCTGGCCGCCGTCGCCGCTGCACGACCAGTACCTCGCCGGCGGGCTGTTGTGGGGCTCGGGCGACATCGTCGGCGTGGTCTTCTTCGCCGTACTCTTCGTCCAGTGGGTGCGCGAGTCGCAGCGCGAGGCGCGCCGCGAGGACCGGCGTCTGGACCGCTTGGAGGAACAGGCTCGCAGGGCCGGACAGGTGCCCCGGTAGCATTCGGGTGTCCAGTCTTCTTCAGAACAAAGCTTGGGATGGATCGATGAGTTCAGAGCGTCCGCTGAGGGTCCTGGTCTACAGCGACGACCGTACGACGCGGGAGTCCGTGCGGCTGGCCCTCGGCAAGCGGCCGACGGCCGATCTGCCCGAGCTCGAGTACGTCGAGTGCGCGACCGAGCCGGCCGTGATCAAGACCATGGACAAGGGCAAGATCGACCTGGCCATCCTGGACGGCGAAGCCGTTCCGGCCGGTGGTCTGGGGATCGCGCGGCAGCTGAAGGACGAGATCTTCCAGTGCCCGCCGGTGCTGGTGCTGACCGGCCGCCCGCAGGACGCGTGGCTGGCGACCTGGTCGCGGGCCGAGGGCGCGGTGTCGCACCCGATCGACCCGATCAAGCTCGCCGAGGTCACCGCCGACCTGCTCCGGCAGCGCGTGGCAGCGCTCCCCGCCAGCACCTCCTGACCCCCATGGGCGCTTACACCTGGTCCCAGGTGATCGGGCCGCTGCTGCGGCACGAGGACCTGGAGGCCGCCGCCACCGCGTGGGCGATGGAGCAGATCCTGTCCGGGGCCGCGACGCCGGCCCAGCTGGCCGGGTTCGTGATCGCGCTGCGGTCCAAGGGCGAGACAGTCACCGAGGTCGAGGGCCTCGTGCAGACGATGCGCGAGTTCGCCACCCCGATCACCGTCCCCGGCCGGACGCTGGACGTGGTCGGTACCGGCGGCGACCAGGCCCACACTGTGAACATCAGCACGATGTCCGCGATCGTCGCGGCCGGTGCCGGGGCGAAGGTCGTGAAGCACGGCAACCGGGCGGCCTCGTCCGCGTGCGGCGCCGCCGACGTCCTCGAGGAACTCGGGATCCCGCTCGACCTCACCGGCCCGCAGGTGGCCGAGGTGGGGGAGCGGGCCGGGATCACGTTCTGCTTCGCGGCCGCGTTCCACCCGGCGCTGCGGAACGCCGCCGTACCGCGGCGCGAGCTCGGCGTACCGACGACGTTCAACCTGCTCGGCCCGCTGGCCAACCCGGGCGACCCGTCGGCGCAGGCCGTCGGTGTCGCGGACGGGCGGGTCGCCGGGCTGATGGCCGGAGTGCTGGCGCGGCGCGGGATCGACGCGCTGGTGTTCCACGGCGACGACGGGCTGGACGAGCTGACCACGCGGACGACGTCGCGGGTGTGGAGCGTCGGCGGCGGCGAGGTCGACGGGCCGGTCACGCTGGATCCGCGGGAGCTCGGCATCGAGCCGGTGTCCGCGGACGCGTTGAAGGGCGCGGACGCGACGTACAACGCGAAGGTCGTGCGGGCGCTCGTCGAGGGCGAGCCCGGGCCGGTGCGGGACGTCGTACTGCTGAACGCCGGTGCGGCGCTGGCGGCGTACACACCGGTGGCCGGCACCGTGACCGAGCGGATCCGGATCGGGATGGACCGGGCCGCGGAGGCGCTCGACTCCGGCGCCGCGAAGGATGTGCTGGACCGGTGGATCGCTGCTTGCGCCTCGGTTCGCTGAGCTTTTGAAGGGGGCCGGCCTCGGGTCGGCCCCCTTTCGCATTTACTTGTTGATCTTGATCTGGCTGACCTTGGTGCGCCAGACGTTCTGCCACGCCGGCGTGGAGCCGGCGATGTCCGCCACCGACACGTCCGCCGTACCGTCACCGCGGTCGACCACCGCGATCATCACGGTCGAGTACGTCTCGGCCAGCTTCGGGACCTTGACGACCACCTTCGCGACGATCTCGTGGCCCGGGTGGCCGTTGACCGTGATCGCCTTGTGTTGCGTGCCCTTCATGAGCTGCGCGTTCTTGTCGTACAGGTTGGTGATCGCGGTGACACCGACCTGGATCGCGGCCGCCTTCAGCCCGGCCGGCGTGTTCTTGTACGGGACCTCCGGCGGGAGCTGACCGAACGCCGTGTAGTTGCCCCAGGTCGCGCCCTTGCCGTCGTAGTTGTTGTGCACCGTCAGCCAGATTGCGCCAGCGCCCCAGAGACCGGTCCGCTCGACCGAGTTGCCCCAGGCGGAGCTCATGATCGGCATCGTGTCGGTGTTCGCGGCAACGATCTCGGTCCCGATCACCTTGCCGTACGGCGTTTCCGTCTTGGTCGGCTTGGCCGACGGGTTGACGGTCTCGAGCGGTTTGCCGGTGGAAGGGAGTGCGACCGGGGTGAGGGCGTCGGCCTTGTTCCAGATCCAGCCGGCGCTGAGCCCGGTAGCCGCGAGCGCAGCAACCACCAGCACGACGGCCCCGATCGCCCTCGCGCGACCGTTCCCGCCTGTCGACCCACCACGCAACCAACCATCAACACCCGAGTGCTCCTCAGCACCCACAGAAACACCGTGCCCACCCGCGGGACCACCGTGCCCGCCTGTGGGAGCGCTGCGCCCGCCCGTAGGCGTGCTGTGGGCTCCCGCGGGTGTGCCCTGCCCGGCTGCGTGCCCTCCAGGCGGCTGCGCATACGGCCCAGCCGCCCGCGAGATCACCTCCACGAACGCCGGCGGCATCTGCTGCCCACCGTGCACCCCACCAACCTGCCCAGGACCGCCGTACGCACCACCCTGCGGACCGCCCGCACCTGCGCCCGGCGGAGTGCCTGCGCTCTGCGGACCGCCTGCGCCCTGCGGACCGCCCGCGCCCTGCGGACGCCCCTGCCCGGGGTGTTGACCACCTTGCGCAGCTTGCGGACCACCTTGTGCGGCTTGCGGACCACCTTGCGGCGTCGTAGGTGGCCGACCGCCTTGCGGGCCGGCTTGTTGCCCGCCTGTCTGCGGACCCATCGGTTGCGCCTGCCAGCCGGTCTGCCGCTGGCCGGCCTGCTGCGGACCCCGAACCTGTCCACCGTGCTGCAGTATGCCGGGCGTCCGACCGGCTTGTCCGCCCTGCGGTGCACCTGGTGTCTGGCTGGCTGGTCCGCTCTGCGGTTGGCCAGGCTGGCTGTGTGGCGACGGCTGTTGGGAGTACTGCGCCCCCGCCGGGGGAGCCGCGTGCTGCGGACGTGGCTGCGGTGAAGCTGGTTGCTGAGGCGCCGGCTGCTGCGCGGACTGTGGCTGCGTGTCAGCACGCTGTGCGCCCGGCTGAGCGCCCCACGCCTGCTGGCTAGGGGCTGGTTGTGGCGTGCCAGGTTGCTGCTGCTGGCTCCACGGCTGCTGGCCAGGTTCCTGTGTCCCGGGCTGCTGCTGGCTGTCCGACCGCTGCGAACCCGCCTGCCAACCACCCGCGTACTGACCACCCGGCTGCTGCGCACCAGGGGTCTGACTAGCGGATCCACCCGGCTGCTGCAGACCCGGCTGCTGACCACCAGGCGGCTGACCACCAGGCTGCTGGCTGCCTGCCTGCTGGGTTCCTGGTCCGGTTGGTTGGGGTGTGCGGGAGTGCTGGCCGCCTGTCTGCTGAGCAGGCGGTCCGGTTGGTCCGCTCGGCTGCTGCGGGCCCAGGTGCTGGCTGCTTAGCTGCTGGTTGCCCGAGTCAGCTTGTGGCTGTTGGGCGGACCAATGGGGTGGTTGGGGTGGGGCCGCGTGTTGAGGACGGGCCTGGGGTGGAGGGGGTGGCGCTGGGGCGGGGGACTGGCCGAAGAGGGCGTCCGAGGAAAGGGAGTCCTGGGGGCCCGGCTGGGTGGGGCGTGGGGCCGGGGCGGGGGGAGCTACCGGCGTACCGGCCAGGGGATCGCCTGGGGTGGGACGTACCTCACCACCCGCAGTAGTGTCGGGGTGCGGCTCGTGGTCGGCGGGTGGGTTGTTGTTGTCAGCCAACTTGAATTCCCTTAAAGGCCTCGTCTGCGGCCGCTTTCAGGTCCGGGCGGTTGATCGGGATCTCGCTGATGTACGCGACCGCCGTACCGTCGCCGAGGTCGAAGACGGCCACGGTCAGCGTCAGCACGCGGTCGGTCACCTTGGCGGCGGTCGTGGTCACGGTCTGCTGGACGAACCAGCCCGACTTGCCGGAACGCTTCACCGCGCCGTTCGCGAGCGGCTTGAAGGTCACCGGGATGTTGCCGTACAGGCCGCCGTCGTGCATTTGCGTGGACAGCGACAGCGCGGTCGCCTTCGGGTCGCCGGTGAAGCCGGCGCCGGTACCGAGCCCGCCGACGAAGATGTCCGCGGACCAGTCGTCCGAGCCGACGGCGCTCTCGGTCAGTACGACGCGCTGGCCGTTCGAGTGCTGGAGCTGCTGGACCAGCCGGATCCGGTCCGACCACGGCGGCTTCCGGCGCGGGAACGAGATCGCACTCGACGCGATCCGGCCGTCGCCCTCGTGCAGCTTCGGGTTCTTCGACTGGCCGGGCGTGGTCCCGCCGGTCGGCCCGGGGGACGCACTCTGCGTCGGCGAACCGGTCGGGTCGGGGTTCGCGGTCTTGTCGTCGTGGTTGGTGAGCAGGACGATCGCGGCGACGATCAGCAGTACCAGCGCGATACCGCCACCGACGATCAACGGCAGCTTCCCACCGAACGGACCGCCGCCACCGGGGCTCTTGGACTTCTTGGTCTTGCCCTTGTCGCGTTTGCCGGCGCCGGAGCTCAGGTCGGCCTTGCCGCCCCAAGCTTCGTTGCCACCCTCACTCCAGGCCTGCTGCGGCGTTTGCTGTGTGGCAGTGCCTTGCTGAGCAGCCCACTGCTGCGGGCTGCTCTGCTGCTGGTTGGGGTTCTGCTGACCCCACGGCCCTGATTCTTGTACGCCGTGCTGGTCGCCGACGCCCCAGCCGTTGTCGGCCGGTGCGTCCGTACCCGCTGAACCCTGCTGCGAGCCCCAGAGCTGTTGGGACTGCTGCTCGCTGTTGGGCTGCTGGGGGTTCCAGTTCTGGTTCTGCTGGGGTTGCTGGTTCCAGTTCTGGTTGGTGGCTTGCTGGTTGTCCCAGCTCTGGTTCGCGGGCTGTTGGTCGGCCCAGCTTTGGTTCTGGTTGGCGGGCTGTGGGTCGGGCGGGGGCTGGTTCTGGTTCTGGTCGCCCCAGAGTTGGACCGGCTGGTCCGGTGTGGGGTCGGTCGACTCGGGAACGGTCCAGAGCGGGCCGGCCTTTTCCGGGGTCGCCAGGTCGTCTTCGTCGCTGGCTTCGACACCCCACGCGGGTACGTCGCTCGCCGTGTCGGCCTGCTCCTCGCCGCCCTGGCTGCCCCAGTCGGGCTGCGGAGTCGCTGCCTCGGAGTCCTCAGCCGCCAAGCGGGCCGCTTCTTCATCTGCTGCGGTCTGGGCTGCTGTTTGCGCTGTCGGCTCGTCGACCGTCGGCGCGTCATCCGCAGGACCTGTCGCCGACGTACCAGTTGGTTGAGGAGCTGAAACCTCGGCGGTGGCTTCGTTGGCTGGGGTTGGGGCGAGTCTGAGGGCGGGGGTGGCGGGTTGTTCCGGTTCTGGTTCTGCGGTGGCGGCCAGGGCGGCCTCGGCGGCTTCGGCCTCGGCTACGTCGCGTTGGGTCCAGTGTTCGGCGGGGGCCGGGGCGAGCTCGGGGGCGCCCCAGGTGGCGCGGGCGCGTTCCGCCGGGGAGGGGCCGTTGTCCGGGGCGGGTACGCCGGTGTCCGCGACAGGTACGCCGGTGTCCGGGGCCGGTACGCCGGGGCGCTGGACGTCGGCGTACGGCGCGGACTCCTGCGGCTGCGCGTACTCGTCGGGGTGCGCGGCAGTCCGCGGCGCGTGCTCGTCGGGGTGCGCGGACTCCTGGGGTTGGGCGGACTCGTGTGCGTACTCGACGGGTGACGGTTGCGGTTGGGCGTACTCGTCGCGGGAGACTGCGCGGAGGCGGGGGCCGTCGGTCGGGGGGGCGGTGTTGCCGGGCTGTGGGGTGGACCAGAGTTGGGGCGTCGCGGACGGCTGCCACCAGCCGCCGTCGGAGGGGGCTTCTTGAGGAGCGGGTGCCTCGGAGGAGGCGCCGACCGATCGCAGGCCCGACGTACGTGACACCGGCGCGCCCGTGTCGTCCGTCGGCGCAGGAGTTGACTGAGCTTCCGGCTGGGTTTGCTGCGGCTGTACGCCGTCAGCCGGCTGCACTGGCCGTTCCTGCGACGGCCAAGGCTGTTGCTGCTGGCTGTCGGGTTGTTGCTGGGACGGCCAGGGCTGGTTGGCTGCCGGTGTCTCGTTGGCTGCCCAGGGCTGGTTCGTCGGAGAATTGGTTGGCCACGGTTGTTGTGGCTGTTGGGGTGCCCACGGCTGGTTGGCGGACTGAGGGTCGGCCGGTTGCTCGTGCTGTTGGTCCGGGGCGGGCTGTTCGTAGGACGTGAACTGGTCAGCGCCCCAGGGCTGTTGGTTTGCGGACCACGGCTGCTGCGGGGATTGCTCGTGGACCGGGAACTGTTGGCCGGACCACGGCTGTTGCTGGGTCTGTTCGACGTCGGGGGAGGACTGGTCGCCCGACCATGGCTGGATCTGGGTCCGCTCCGAGTCCGGCTGCTCGTACGACGTGAACTGGTCAGCGGCCCACGGTTGCTGGTCGGCGGACCAGGCTGCCTGGTTGGGTTGCTGGGCTGACCATTGGTTGTTGCTGGGGTGTTGTTGTTCTTGGCCGGACCAGGGCTGGATCTGGGTTTGTTCGGTGTTGGGGTCGGGCTGTTCGGGCGTGGTGAACTGGTCAGCGGCCCAGGGCTGTTGGTCGGCGGACCAGGCTGCTTGGTTGGGTTGCTGGGCTGACCATTGGTTGTTGCTGGGGTGTTGTTGTTCTTGGCCGGACCACGGCTGGATCTGGGTTTGTTCGGTGTTCGGGTCCGGTTGGTCGTGCGAGGTGAACTGGTTGGCGCCCCAGGTCTGTTGGTCGGTGGACCACGCCTGCTGGTCCTGAGCCGGTGGAGGCTGGATCTGGGTTTGCTGGACGTTGGGGTCCGGTTGGTCGTACGACGTGAACTGGTCGGCGCTCCACGGCTGCTGGTTGGCGGACCAGGGGGGCTGGTTGGGGTCCGCGTTGGTGGAGTGCTGGTCCGGCGGCTGGATCTGGGTTTGCTGGTTGTTCGGGTCCGCCGGTTGGTCGTAGGACGAGAACTGGTTGGCGCCCCAGGGCTGTTGGTTGGCGCCCCAGGGCTGTTGGTCGGCGGACCATGCCGGTTGGTCGGGCGTGGTCGGCTGCTCCGGGGTCGTGTCGGCCGGGGAGGGCTCGGGGGTCGCGTCCGCCTGGGCAGGTTCAGGGGCGGTGGGGTGTTCCGAGGCGACCTCGGCGGAGAGGCGGTCGGCCTGGTCCTCGTGGTCGGTTCGGTTGGTCCACTTCTCGCCGTTCCAGAAGCGGATGGTTTTGGGTTGGCCGGTGGGGTCGGGGTACCAGCCGGCGGGTGGGTTGCTCATCCGCGTCCTCGCTGCACCGTCGGCGCGCATGCGCGGACCTGCTCGGCGACGAACTGACCCCAGACGTTCATGTGCTCACCGTAACTTCAGCTCGTGTCAGTCGGACCGGAACGGACCGGTCCTCAGACACCGTCCTCGCCCAGGCTGAAGGCTGCTTCCAGATCGTGGCTGGAGTACGCGCGGAACGCGATGTGCGTCTCGGTGCTGAGCACGCCGGAGACCCGGTTCACGTGCTCGGGGATGACGGTCGCCAGGTCGTCGTGGCGCGCGACCCGGACGAGCGCGATCAGGTCGAGCCCGCCGGTGACGGAGTACACCTCGCTGACGCCGTCGATGGCGGCCACCGCCTCGGCGACCTCCGGGATCCGTGCGACGTCGGCCTTGATGAACACGATCGCGGTGACCATGCCGTCCTCTCCTCTGACACTCCTGACGTGCGCTGAATCCTCACGCCTCGACCCGCGAAAGCATAGTGCGGTCGAGGCCGCGCAGTGCCCGCGCCGTCGGTTCGTCGGCGGGCAGGAACGCCTCCATCCGCAGTTCCGCGACGGTGACGTCGATCGCCGTACCGAACCGGGTCAGCGTGGTGATCAACCGCAACTCCCCGCTCGCTGTCCGTAACCGCAGCGGCACGGCGAACCCGAGGTGGTCGGGCCACGATCGCCGGGCTGGGCCGGTGCCCCTCGAGGATCCCGGTCAGCGCCGCACGGATCGCGTCGAGGCCGGGTGCGTCGTACGGCGTCTCGTCGTACGCCGGGGCGCGCGCGAACCGCCAGCTCCAACTGACTGACACGCCGCCGCGTCCGCCACGCGCGCAGACCAGCGGCCACCTCTGACGCCATCTAACCCACCCGGGCCGGACCCAGCGGCCGCATGTGCCGGCGGCGTTCGGTGGGGTGCTGGTGGAGGTCGCTGTGGGCGTTGTCGAGGCGGGTCAGGTGCCGGCCGGCGCCGCTGACCGGGCAGGTCCAGGTGCCGTCCATCTCGACCAGCCGGACGCCGGGCAGGTCGAGCCAGCGCAGGATCAGCTCGATCTCCTCCGGCGACGCCGTCGCGACCGGGCCGATCCCGGGCAGCACCGTCTCGGCGGACGCCCGCAGCATCTCCAAATGCCGCCGCGGATCGGTCCCGCGCGGGCTGAACCCGGCCGCCGCGAGCCGGCCGCGGCGGATCACGTGCAGCTCCCACCCGCCGTCGTCGGTACGCCGCGCCGCGCAGATCTCCGCGCATCCGGTCACCGACGCCATCCGCTGCATCCGCGCCGAGCTCCGCACGAACGCGCTCAACCGGTCCCGGTGCACGGCGGCGTCCTCGAACCGCTCGTCCGCCGACAGCACGTCGATCCGCCGGTCCAGCGCGTCGACGACCGGCGTCGGGTCCACGGTCAGCGCGGACCGCAGCCCGGTGACGAACTCGCCGTACGTATCCGCCGAGATCCGCCCGTCGCACGGCGCCACACACCGGCCCATCTCCGCCAGCACGCACGGCGACAACGAAGGCCGCTTCGACATCCGCGCGGTGCACTGCCGGATCGGGAACGCCTCGTGCAGCGCGGCCATCGCCCGCTCGGCGGTCTTCCGCGAGCTGAACGGGCCGAGGTAGCCGGCGTCGTCGTCGCGGACCTGTTTGACCAGCGACAGCCGCGGAAAGGGCTCGACCGTGACCTTCAGCCAGTGCTGCCGCTCGGGGAACTTGGACTTCCGGTTGTACCGCGGTTTGTGTTCCGCGATCAGCCGGAGCTCGCGGACCTCAGCCTCCAGCGGCGTGTCGCACTCGATCCCGCGGACACCGGTGGCGATGCCGACCATCTCGCCGATCCGGTTCCGGGTCTCGGAGGCGGTGAAGTACGAGCGGACGCGGGTGCGGAGGTCCTTCGACTTGCCGACGTACAGCACCTCGCCGCGGTCGTCGGTGAACAGGTACACACCCGGTGTGTGCGGCAACGACTCGGCCAGGTGCCGCTTCTTCCGGACCGCGGGCGCGACGCGGGACGAGAACGTCTGCAGGTCCTCCAACGTTTGCACGCCCAACGACCCGACCCGCTCGAACAGCCCGTGCAGCACGTCGACGGTGGCGCGCGCGTCGGACAGGGCGCGGTGGTTCGGCGTGGTGGTCGTCCGGAACAGCTTGGCGAGCGTGCCCAGTTTGCAGTTCGGCGCCTCGTCCGGGGTGATCACCCGGCGCGCCAGCAGCGCGGTGTCGACGACCGCGAAGTCGGGCCAGTCGTACCCGTGCACCTGCGTCTCGTGTTTCAGGAAGCCCATGTCGAACGGCGCGTTGTGCGCGACCATCACACAGCCGTCCGCGAACTCCAGGAACGCCGGCAGCACCGACTCGATCCGTGGTGACGAGGCAACCATCAGGTCGGAGATGCCGGTGAGCACGGCGATGAACGGCGGGATCGGCTCGGACGGGTTGACCAGCGTCTGGAACTCGCCGAGCACCTCGCCGGAGCGCACCTTCACCGCGCCGATCTCGGTGATGCCGCCCTCGCCCGGCGGATTGCCGGTCGTCTCCAGGTCGACGATGCAGAACGTGATGTCGCGCAGCGGCGTACCCAGGTCGTCGAAACTGTGCTGGACGCCGCGGATCGGCAGCTGCGGATCCGCGACCTGGGCACGTCCTGGGCTGGTCATGCCCACGACGCTAGGAGCCGCCACCGACAATTCCGCGGGTGACACGCCTGCGAGTCGACTAGGCTCTCTGTATGCGTACACAGGCGATCACCGTGAATCAGGGCCGGAGGGCCGTTCACTGTGGTCTGCGTCACCGGCCGTTCCCGGTCGCCGTACCAGCCGGACTGCGGACCGGTGACTGAGGCCGGCACCGCCGCGAGCTCTGCCGCCACGACTCTGCCTGAACCGGTCCGGCAACGCGTCCTGACCCTCGCCGCGCACGCCCTCGGCCAGCTCCCCGCGACCGACATCCCGGCCCCGCTGCGCCGGTTCGCCAGCTTCGCGCCGGCCAAACGCGCGAAGCTCTCGGCGTCGGTGCTCGGCCCGATCCTGGAGACCGACGACCACTTCCGGAAGCTGACCGCGTTCGAGGTACGGCGCGCGCACCCGGAGCTCGGCGACGCGGTCGCGGACGGCGTACCGGTGCCGGCCGCCGACCCGGTGGAGGTCGCCGCGCTCGCGTACCTGCTGCGCCCGGACGACTGGGAGCAGCACGTGGCAGCGGTCGCGCAGGCCCCGGTGGAGAACCCGCGCGCCGACGCCGAAGCCGTCCATCGGCTGTCCGACCAGCTCGACCAAGCCCGGACCGAGACCCGTCAGGTCCGCGAACGGCTTCGTGAACAGGTCAACGAGCTGAAGGCCGAGAACGTCACGCTCCGCCGCAAGCTGAACGAGGCCCGGCAGCGGATCACCGGTCTGCACACCGAGCTCGAGCAACGCACGAAAGAGGCCGCGTCCGCCGACGAGCGGGTCGACGCGGCCCGCGCCGACGTCGACCGCGAGCTGCGCAAGCTCCGCGCCCGCATCACCGAGCTGGAAGCAGTCGAGCACGCGGCCCGGCGGACGGCGGGACAGGAGCGTGAGCTGGCGACGACCCGCACCCGGCTGCTGCTGGACACGTTGCTGGAGGCAGCGAGTGGGCTGCGTCGTGAGCTGGCATTGCCGCCGGGGGGAGAGCTCCGTCCGGCGGACACCGTGGCCGGCTCCGAGCCCGAGGCGGCCCCGGTCGGACGTACGGCGCCTGAGGACGACCCGGCGTTGTTCGACGAGCTGTTGTCGTTGCCGCAGGTGCATCTGATCGTCGACGGGTACAACGTGACCAAGACCGCGTGGCCGAACTCGCCGTTGCACTCGCAGCGGCAGCGGCTGGTGACCGCGCTGGGGGCGTTGGTGGCGCAGCGGCGCATCGAGGTCACGGTGGTGTTCGACGGTGCGGAGCTGTCCGGGCCGGTGCAGCTGAACCCACCGCGCGGCGTCCGCGTGCGGTTCAGCCCGGCCGGCGTGATCGCCGACGAGGTGATCCGGCAACTGGTCCGCGCCGAGCCGCCGGGCCGCCCGGTGGTGGTCGTCTCCACCGACCGCGAAGTTGCCGAAAGCATCGTCAAACTCGGCGCCCGCGCCCTCACCTCCGCCAGCCTGGTCGCACGCATCGCCCGCACCTAGCCCACCAAAACTGTCGGTGGGGTTCTTTAGCGTCCTTGTCAGCCGGATGCAAGTCCGGGTGCTTCCCCACTTGGAGGATGTTGTGCTGATCGACTGCGACGCTTGTGTGATGAAGGGCCCGGGATGCCAGGACTGTGTCGTCACGGTGGTGCTGGGGTTGTCGGCCGAACGGTCCGGCAGTCTGCGCATCGACGACGACGAGCGGGCCGCCCTGGACGCGCTGGCCGACTCGGGGCTGGTCCCGCCGCTGCGGCTGGTGCACGCGGTCGACAGCATCGAGCCGGGCGCGCGCCCCAACGAGCAGACCGGCTGAAGCCCTGTGACGGAAGGCGAAACGGCCGTTTGACCGCGAACACGCTTCGTTAATTTTCGATCAAACCCGAGGGGCGAATTGCACTGGTCACGAAACGGTCACTACTGTTACCTCTCGTTGCCTCAGGGTGTCGGCCGCTCCGGCCGACCGGGCAGCGGCAAGCCGAGGGAGTGACCCGGCGGATCCGCGGACCTGAAGTCCGCGCCCGGCCTGGTCAACGGGGACGGCGCGAGCAGAGGAAGGGACCGACCGGGCTGTGTCCATCGGACGCGTCAACCGCACCAAGGGAATCGCTCTCGCCGCCATCACCAGCACGGCTGTCGCTGCGGGCGTGATTCTGATCCAGGGAGCGGCGGACGCCGACCCCACGCCCTCTCTGGCGGACGCGAAGAAGCAGGTCGCCGAGCTCCAGCATCAGGCCGAGACGGCCGGTGAGTCGGCGAACGAGCTGCGCGGCCAGATCAGCGCCTCGCAGTCGCGGGTCAAGGCGCTGCAGACCGCGATCGCCAAGCAGCAGGGCCAGGTGGACGCGGTGAAGCGGCAGATCGGCTCCCTCGCGGTGGCCGGCTACCAGACCTCGGGTATCTCGACGACCGCGCAGCTGCTGCTGTCGACGAACCCGGACCAGTTCCTCAGCCAGGCGTCGACCGCCCAGGCGTTCGCCGGCCAGCAGAACTCGGCGCTCCGGCGTTACCAGCTCGCGCAGGGCAAGCTCACCGACCTGCAGGCCAGCGAGCAGACCGAGCTGGGTGCGTTGCAGGCCGTCCAGGCGAAGCAGAACGGCTTCGTCGGCCAGCTGAACGCGAACCTCGACAAGGCGCAGAAGGTCCTCGACAAGCTCAGCGCGGCGGACCGCAAGCGGATCGAGGAAGAGAACGCGAAGGAAGCGGCGAACGCGCGCAAGCAGCGCCCGACCCGCGACAGCACCCGGACCAGCGACAACAAGAGCATCCCGAACATCCCGGCCAGCGGCCGCGGCGCGATCGCGATCAACGCGGCGTTGTCCCAGCTCGGCGACCCGTACGTGTGGGGCGCGGCCGGCCCGAACTCGTACGACTGCTCCGGTCTGACCATGTATGCGTGGGGCAAGGCCGGTGTCTCGCTGTCGCACTCCTCGAAGGCGCAGACCGGTGAGGGCCGCCAGGTCAGCAGGTCCGAGTTGATGCCTGGTGACCTGATCTTCTACTACTCCCCGGTCAGTCACGTCGCCCTGTACCTCGGTAACGGCCGGATTGTGCACGCCCCGCGGCCGGGCAAGAGCGTCGAGATCGCCCCGATGGACGAGATGCCGATCAACTCGATGGTCCGCCCGGGCTGACCTGGGACCTTTGACATACTCTGCGGCTCCGGGGATCCCATCCCCGGAGCCGAGTCATTTCCTGATGCCGTAGTGTCGGAGGAGGCCGGGTGTCCCGCCTGACTGGGGCAGGTGAGCAGCGAGGGGCCGAGGTGATCGACGAGCACGGCGATACGGTTCCGCTGCCGGTCGTCCCGTCCGGCAGTGACCCAGAGCAGCCGGGCCGGCACCCCGGGCAGCCTGGTCCGTTCGCGCCGGTTCTCAAGAAGGTCGCGCTCGCCGTGGCGGTCTGCCTGGTCGCCGGCGCCGGGTACGCCGGTCTGCAGTACGTCGCCAACGCCCCCGCCGGCACGAATACGCGCGGGTCCCACCAGCCGGTCACGACGCCGAGCACGGACCAGGCGCAGGCCGGTGTCCAGCGTGCGGTCGCGGGCCAGGCCGTTCTGCAGAAGATGGCCGACGCGGTCACGAACGACAACCGCGGCGAGTTCCTGAACGCGGTCGACCCGCAGTCGACCGCGTTCCAGGCCAACGCCCGGATGATGTTCGGCAACCTGAGCACGCTCCCGATCAGCGGCTTCCAGTTGCGCTACGTGAGCGACGACAGCACCGGCCTCACCCCGGACCGGAAGCTCGAACTCGGCGGCACGCAGGCGTGGCTCGCGCAGGTCGAGGTCTCCTGGCAGCTGTCCGGGTTCGACCTGACGCCGGCCCGCGAGACGCTCCCGGTGACGTTCGTGACCCGGGACGGCACGACGTACGCCGCATCGTTCTCGGAGCGGTTCGCGGCCGGGCAGCGGCGGCCGATCTGGGCGCTCGGTCCGCTCGAGCTGTCCAAGGGCAAGCGCAGCCTGGTGATCGGCCTCGGCTCGGAGGCCGACACGAAGAGCTACGTCTCGGTCGCCGACAAGGCGGTCGAGTCGGTGTCCAAGGTGTGGGGCAAGAAGTGGCGGCAGAAGGTGATCGTCTACCTGCCCGCGAAACAGGCCCAGATGGAGGGCATCCTCGGCGCCCAGCCGAACACGTACACCCAGATCGCGGCGGTCACGATGGCCGAGCTGGACCAGCCGGCCGCGAACGCCCCGGTGCGGATCGTGGCGAACCCGAAGCTGTTCGAGGAGCTCGGCAAGCAGGGCCGCCGGATCGTGCTCACCCACGAGACCACCCACGTCGCGTCGAACGCGACCGCGTCGCCGGTCCCGCTGTGGCTGGCCGAGGGGTTCGCGGACTACGTCGCGTTCACCGCCGTACCGGTGCAGGACGACTCGGCGGCGAAGGAGCTGTTCAAGGCGGTCCGGGCCGGGAAGGTGCCGGCCACGCTGCCGACCCCGGAGGCGTTCGCGGCGTCGGCGGCCGACCTGCCGCAGGCGTACGAGTCGGCGTGGCTGGCCTGCCGGCTGATCGCGGAGCATGAAGGGCAGGACAAGCTGGTGGCGCTCTACCACGCGGTGGACCGGTCGGGGAGTGCGACCGGCCTGGCGGACGCGTTCAAGTCGGTGCTGGGGATGACCGAGGCCGAGTTCGTCGTCCAGTGGCAGAAGTACCTGAAGAGGCTCGCCGGTGCCTAAGCGCCCGGCCGGCGCGTGGGCTCCGCGCGCGACGGGCGGACTGCTCGCGCTCGCGCTGGTCTTCACGATCGCCGTCACCACACCGTGGCACCTGATCGACCTGCCGAAGCCGGACGCCGCGCTGGACTTCACCGGCGCTCAGATCGCCCGGCAGGAGGCGTTCCGGCACGAGATCCTGAAGTGGTCGACGACGTCCTGGATCCTCTCGGTCGTGGTCCCGTTGGTGATCGGCTTCAGCCCGCTGGGCCGTAAGCTGTACGACGCGTTGCGCGTCCGCCCGTGGTTCCTCGCCGTACCGGTCACGGTCGCCGGGATCGCGCTGATCACGAACCTGGTCACCGTCCCGACCGACGTCCTCGCGGAGCGGGTCAGCCTGAAGTACGGGCTGTCGGTGGAGAACTGGCGGTTGTGGGTCTGGGACCGTGGCGTGAACTGGTTGCTCACCTCGCTGGGCGTCGCGGTGATCGCGGTCGTGCTGATCGCGCTGGCGAAACGTTCGCCGCGCAACTGGTGGTTGCCGGGCGCAATCATCGCGGCGCTGCTGGTGCTCGGCGTCTCGTTCGCGTACCCGGTGCTGGTGGAGCCGCGCTTCAACCACTTCACGTCGATGCCGGCCGGTGCCCTGCGCAACGATTTCCTGAAGCTCGCGGACGAGGACGGCGTACCGGTCAAGGACGTGCTGGTCGCGGACGCGTCGAAGCGTACGACGGCTTTGAACGCGTACGTTTCAGGCTTCGGGTCGACCCGTCGGCTGGTCGTGTACGACACGCTGCTGAAGGACACACCGCCCGCGCAGATCCGGCTCGTCGTCGCGCACGAGCTCGGGCACGCGGCCGAGGACGACGTACTGCACGGGACCCTGATCGGCGTGCTCGGTACGGCGTTCGGGATCACCCTGCTGTACCTGCTGCTCGGATCGCGGATGGCGGATCCGCGCCGGACCGGGTTGTTCGTCGCGCTGGTGGTCGCCGCGACCACGCTCGCGAGTCCGGTGCAGAACCTGGTCAGCCGCAAGATCGAGGCGCGCGCCGACTACCACTCGCTACGGCTGACGAACGACCCGCAGGACTTCGTCGCGATGCAACGCGATCTGGCGGTCCGGAACATCTCCGGCCTGGACCCGAGCCGCTGGCGGTACTGGATGTTCGCGACGCACCCGACGCCGCCGGAGCGGATCGCGATGGGACGCGCGTGGGCGGCGCAGAACGGCGCGACGGTGCCGCCGCAAGCGAAGCGATGACCGTCCTTGTCGTCACCAACGACTTCCCGCCGCGGCAGGGCGGGATCGAGACGTTCGTCCGCTCGTTGTGCGACGAGCTCCCGGACGTCGTCGTGTACACGTCGCGTGAGCCGGGCGATGCGGCGTACGACGCGCGGCTGCCGTTCCCGGTGGTCCGCGACCGTACGTCGATGTTGTTGCCGACGGCCCGGGTCACCAAGCGGGCGGTGGAGTTGCTCGAGGAGTACGAAGCCGATCGGGTGCTGTTCGGGGCGGCGGCGCCACTTGGGTTGATGGGTCCGGCGTTGCGGCGGGCCGGGGCGCGGCGGATCGTCGCGATGACCCACGGGCACGAGACGTGGTGGGCCGGCGTACCGGGTGCACGGCAGGCGCTGCGGCGGATCGGGGACGCGGCGGACACGGTCACCACGGTGTCCGGCTGGTGCGAGGAGCAGATCAGGCCCGCGCTCTCGTCGACGGCCGTCGTACGGCGGTTGACGCCGGGCGTTGACTCGGTACGGTTCCACCCGGGCGCCGGCGGGGAGCAGATCCGGCAGGGGCTCGGGCTGGTCGGGGTTCCGGTGGTGGTGTGCGTGTCGCGGCTGATCCGGCGGAAGGGGCAGGACACCTTGATCCGGGCGTGGCCGCGGGTGCTGGCCGACGTACCGGAGGCGAAGCTGCTGCTGGTCGGTGGCGGCCCGGAGCGGGGCCGCCTGGAGGAGCTGGCCGCGCCGATCGCGGACTCGGTCGTGTTCACCGGAGCGGTGCCGTGGCAGGACATCCCGCCGTACGTCGATGCCGGGGACGTGTTCGCGATGCCGTGCCGGACGCGGCGGTTCGGGCTGGAGCCGGAGGCGCTGGGGATCGTCACGCTGGAGGCGTCCGCGTGCGGGAAACCTGTGGTCGTCGGTGACTCCGGGGGTGCGGCCGACACGGTGCTGCACGGTACGACGGGGTACCTCGTCGACCCGTACAACCCGGCGGCCGTAGGTGTGCGGATTGCCGGATTGTTGACGAACGCCCAGCACTGTGCGGAGTTGGGGGCGGCAGGGCGGAAGTGGGTGCAGGAGGAGTGGGGATGGGGGCGGTCCGGCGCCACGCTGAGAGAACTGCTGGACATCTGACGGCGGGTGTCGTGTACTCTGGCCGACATGCACCGGATGTTCCGACTTGCCGCAGCCGTACGAGCTTCAAGCTCTCCGGCTGCCGCGGCCTGAACATCTGAAACCTCCACCGGCGACCGGAAACGGTTCGCCGGTGTTGTTGTTTCCGTAGCCCGGTGGTCTGGTTCCGGTCCTTCCACGCAAAGGACACGAACCATGAACATCACCAGGACCTTCGTCGACTTCTTCATCGACCGCGGCCACGTCCCGACCACCGGGTCCACGCTCATTCCGCGGCTCGGTGATCCGGTGCTCTTCACGACCTCCGGGATGCATCCGCTCACGCCGTATCTGGAAGGCGAACCACATCCGCTGGGG
The DNA here is from genome assembly GCF_042730855.1 of Kribbella sp. NPDC059898. Lineage (NCBI taxonomy): Bacteria > Bacillati > Actinomycetota > Actinomycetes > Propionibacteriales > Kribbellaceae > Kribbella > Kribbella sp. NPDC059898. Next base: position 50,939 of record NZ_JBHWKR010000010.1, on the reverse strand, counting down.
CGCAGACTCAACGGCGTCCAGCGATGCCTGCGCACGACGGATCTCGACGAGGTCGGGGACTCCACCCACCTGACCGTGTTCGAGATGCTCGGCTCGTGGTCGCTGGGGGACTACGGGAGCAGCCAGACCCTGAGGTGGGGGTACGAGCTGCTCACCGAGGGCTTCGGCCTGGACCCGAAGAGCCTGTACGTGACTGTCTTCGGCGGTGACGACCAGGTGCCGCTCGACCAGGAGTCACTGCGGACCTGGCAGGAGCTGGGCCTGCCGATCGAGCTGACCACCGACGACAACTGGTGGTCGAACGGCCCGACCGGCCCGTGTGGCCCGGACTCGGAGATCTTCGTCTGGACCGGCGACAAAGAGCCCGAGGGTACGCCGACCACCGACGACCGCTGGGTCGAGGTCTGGAACCACGTGATGATGCGCTACCGCAGGCACGACGACGGATCGCTCGAGGAACTCACGCAGCAGAACATCGACACCGGTCTTGGTCTGGAGCGGCTGACGATGCTGCTCGAGGGCAGGTCGTCGGTGTACGAGACGTCCCTGTTCGAGCCGTGGATGCGGATCATCCCGAAGCTGTGGAAGCTCGACGAGCGATCTCGGCGGATCGTGATCGACCACCTGCGGTCCAGCATCGTGATCGTCGGCGACGGCGTGCACCCGTCGAACACCGGCCGCGGCTACGTGCTCCGCCGGCTGATCCGCAGAATGCTGACGATCCTCTGGCAGGACGACGAGTCCCGCTCGCTGTCCGACGTTCCGCTGGAGCTGTTCGAGCACACCCAGAACCACTTCCACCAGGGCGAGACGGTGACGCTGATCCGGCGGATCCTGATCGACGAGGAGATCCGGTTCAGCAACCTGCTCGACCGCGGCCGCAAGGTGCTCAGCCACGAGCGGTTCCACAAGTCGCTCGACGACACCGACTACGAGTACCTGCACGAGACCCACGGGTTGCCCCGCGAGTTGGTGGACTCGCTCAGGTGACCGGTGCCGGCACGTCGGTACGGGGAGGTTCGGGGACCTCCGGGGACGCGACCTTCCCGACCGACGACTGGGCCACGAACGCACCGGCCAGCACGATCGCGCCGCCGATGATCTGGTTGGTCCGGAGCATCTCGCCGAGCAGCACCAGCGCGAAGATGCAGGCCGCGACCACCTCGAGGTACGCGACCGCCCCGGCGATCGGCGCCGACAACCGTTGGACGGCGGCCGCACCCGCGAGGTACGCGACGACCGTGCTCACCATGATCAGCCAGGCCGCCATCACCCACCCGGGCGCGTGCCGGTGCCCGATCGCGATCGTGTCCACGAGCACGTGCCACGGCGTACCCCAAGGAGCCGCGATCAATGTCAGTACGACGGCCCCGACCACGCTGCCGGCCGCGGTCATCACCAGCGGATCCGCGGCGCCGGTCAACCGGTCGATGAGGATGAAGTACGTCGCCTGGCAGGCGGCCGCGCCGAGCCCGGCGAGCAGGCCGATCGCGTCGATCCGCGACCCGGACCAGATCTCCGCCACCGCGGCGAGGCCGACGACCGCGATACTCACTCCGATCGCGGCCGACCGCGGTACGGCGGCCTTCGCGCCGAACTTGAGCCACAGCACCACCAGCACCGGCCCGGAGAACTCGAGCATCAGCGCCACGCCCACCGGCAGCCGGCTCGCGGCGATGAAGAACAGCGTCTGGCAGCCGGCGATCCCGGTCAGGCCGTAGAGCACCAGCGCCTTCCAGGACGCCCGCGCCGCGCGCAGCCCGGCGCGGCCGCGGAACACCAGCACGAGCGGGACCAGCACCGCGGCGGCGCCGAGGATCCGCAACCAGGCGGCCTGCTGCGGCGTGAAACCGGCCTCGATCAAGGCCTTGGCGAACGGCCCCGACCCGCCGAACGTGATCGCGGAGAAGACCGCGAACCCCAATCCCACCGATTTCGTGCTGTACATGGGCATAACGGTCTCACGCCCATTACAAGCCTGTCGAGTGGGATCTCAGAGCACGTTCACCGCGCGCGCCGCGACCACCGCGACGGTGAGTAACGAGACCGCCGACTCGATGCCCATCAGCACCTTGGTGCGGGCGCTCAGCGGCATCGTGTCGGTCGGACTGAACGCGGTCGCGTTGGTGAACGACACGTACAGGTAGTCGGTGAACCCGGGGATCCAGGTCTTCCAGCCGTCCAGTTCGACGGTCATCTGCGGGAACAGCAGGTCGGCCCGCTCAGCCTCCCGGGCGTGCTCGGGCGCCCGGGCGAACGGTCCGCCGCGGTCGACCTCCCACAGCCACACCGCGAACGCGACCACGTTGGTCACCCAGATCAGCAGCGCGCTCTTCACCAGCACCTTGCCCTGGTTCGCCTCGCCGTTGCCGAGGAACGCGATCATCCCCGCGAGGTAGTACGCGTTCACCGCGACCAGTACGGCGACAAGGGTCACGGCGACCGGCCGCAACCACGGCTCGTCGCGGCGCAGATGGTACGGGTTCATCCACACCAACGGCAGCAGCAGCAGCGCTCCGAGCGCCGGCATCAACCACCGCGGCAACGCGTTCACCTGCGTTGGCACCAGCAACTGCAGGACCAGGACCGAGACCACCGCCAGCGATGCCGGCCAACGCCTGGTGTGCCGGATGCTGGGTCCTCGGACCTTCGTCGGCTTGCTCACGTCAACATTCTGCCGCCGGAGGACGGCTGTCCCACGGAGGCGTCGATGACGGCCTGTCCCACCTCGGTCCGCCGGTAGTGGACCTGGTGCCCGGTCCGTCGACGCGTCGCGAGGCCGGCGTCGGACAGGGCGGACAGGTGCTCGGCGACGGTGGCGAGGGCCAGGTCGTACTGCGTGGCGAGGGCGCTCGTGGTGGCCGGCGGATCGAGGGCTACCAGGAGCGTGGCGCGAGTACGGCCGAGGAGACGGGCGAGCGCGTCCGGGGGAGCCGGTGCGTCGGACCACAGACGGGCAGCGCCGCGAGCGGGGTAGACGAGGGTCGGGTGGTACGCCGGATCGACAACCATCACCAGGTGCGGCCAGGCGAACACACCGGGGACGAGCAGCAGGCCCTGCCCGGACAGGTCGCGGTCCGCGGAACGGTACCTCGACGCGATCAGCCGGTCGTTCTCCCAGCTGAGGGTCGGGTGCAGGTCGTCGAACAGTCCGGCCAGGCCGCCGTCGGTCAGCTGCCGGCCGCGGTACGCGATGTCGTCCTCGAGCACCCGGCTGATCAACGACCAGTCCGGTTTGACCAGCGCCTCCCACGCGCTCTCGATCTCGTCCGCGAGCCGTTCCCGGGTGCCGGACAGGTCGGTGAGCATCCGCTCGATCTCAGGTGCGGCCGGGTTCTGCAGTTCGTCCCGGGACTGGACGAGCTCGGTGCGGACCTTCTCCAGCGGCGTACTGCGGACGCGCGCGATCTCGGTCGCGAACTTCGCCCGGGACGCCTTCGGCGGCGGGGTCAGGAAGTCCGGCGTGAACCCGACCCGAGGCTGTACGGCGCGCAGCCCGCGCAGGTCGAGGTGTGCGACGGCGTCACGCTTCGTCTCCAACCAGTCGTCGTACAGCGATCGCCGGTGGGACTGGTGCATGACCCGGACGGCCGACATCGTCTCCCACAGCGGCGAGGCGCCGAAGCGGCAGCGGAGCGCGTCGGCCTGGGTGAAACGCAGTACCGTCATCGGAGAGAACTTTCGGCCACAACCAAAACTCTACGCCCGCGGGTGTCAGATGCCGCACGCTCGCTGCGTGACGTCCTACCGAGCTGTACTCCGCGTTCCCGGCATGCGTGCCGTGTACGCCGCGCACACCGTCTCCATGCTCGGGACGGTCGGTGCGCAGGTGGCGCTGTCGATCCTGATCTTCGAACGTACCGGTTCACCGTTGCTGTCGGCACTCGTGCTGGTGTGCTCGTTCCTGCCGTACGCCGTGAGCGGGGTGCTGTTCTCGTCGATGACGGACCGCTTCCCCGCGCGGCGGGTACTCGTGACGTGCGACCTGCTCAGTGCGACCTGTGTGCTCGCGATGCTGCTGCCGGGGATGCCGGTCGGCGGCCTGCTCGGACTGCTGCTCGGGCTCGGGATGATCGCGCCGATCTTCGCCGGAGCCCGTGCGGCGAGCCTGGCGTACCTGTTGCCGCAGGACCTGTTCCCGGTCGGCCGGTCGTTGCTGCGGGCAATCGGCCAGACAGCGGTGCTGACCGGCTTCGCGCTCGGCGGGATCGCGGTGGCGGCGATCGGCGCGCGGTCGCTGCTGATCGTCGAAGTGCTGACCTTCGGATTGTCGGCAATCCTGATCGGCACCGGGACCCCGGCCACGCCGCCGGGGGAGCGGACCCGGAACGCGGTCCGCGACTCGTGGGCCGGCCTGCAGTTGGTGTTCGGGAACGTGCGGCTCCGCAACCTGATCCTGCTGACCTGGGTGGCGCCGGCGTTCTCGTCGGTGCCGGACGGACTCGCCGTCGCGTACACCGCCCAGGTCGGCACCGCGGCCGCGGCCGCCGGTGCGCTGTTCACCGGATACGCGGTCGGCGGTGTGTTCGGCGAGCTCGTCGTCGCACGGTTCACCCCTTCCGTGCGGCGACGGCTCGTCGTTCCGTTCCTGCTCACCAGCCAGTTGCCGGCGGTCGCGTTCCTGACGGTGCCGCCGATCCCGCTGGCGGCGGTGCTGCTGGCGATCTCCGGCGCCGGGTACGCGTTCAACCAGGGCATCGACCCGCTGATCCTGAACGCCGTCGACCCGGCGCACCGCGGTCGATTGTTCACCATCCAGACGAGCGGCCTGATGGCGATCCAGGGCGTCAGCATCGCGCTCGGCGGCGTGGTCGGCTCGTTCCTCGCCCCGAACCTGACGATCGCACTGGCCGGCGCCCTCGGTACGGCGACCACGCTGCTCGTCGCCCGTCAGGCACTCGAGCGGACCACGAGCGGAGCGGTGACCAGCCTGCCAGGTTCGTCGGGCTGACCCGCGATCTCGTGCAGGGCGCGGGTGAACAGGTGGCTTGCGATGTCCTGCAGGGGGATCCGGGCCGTGGTCAGCGGCGTGTCGAGCATGCTCGCGAACGGGAAGTCGTTGAACCCGGTCACCGCGACGTCCTCGCCGACCGTGATCCCGCGGCGCTGCAGCGTCCGCATCGCCACCACCGCGAACGCGTCGTTGTCGGCCACGAACGCGTCCGGCAGCTCCGCCTCCGCGACGTACTCCGCGACCGCCTCCAGCGAACCGAACGACCGCACCTCGGTCGCCGGGAACCCGTCCACGAACCCGTCCCGCCGCTGATGCACCCACGGCAACGCGCTGTCCGTCGCCAGGTAGACGGCCCGTTCGCGGCCGGTCGACCGTAGATGGTCGGCAATCCCCGCCATCGACGACGCGTTGTCCACGTCCACCCAGCACTGCCGCTGATCGGCCGCCGTCTGCCCGAACGCGACGAACGGGAACCGCCGCCGGCTGAGGAACTCGAGCCGCGGATCGTGCGGCATCGTCTCCAGTACGACGATCGCGTCGACCTGCCGCGCCGCGATCAGCTTCTCGTACAAGGCGATCTCGGTCGCACCCTCCGTCGGCGTGGTCACGTGGACGCCGTACCCGGAGACGGCAGCCGCCTTCACCAGGCCGCCGAGCAGCCCGTGCAGGAACCCGCCGAGCCCGGTGTCGCCGGAGTCGTCCTCGTCGTCGAAGTACAGCGGCAGGCCGATCACCTGGCTGCGGCCGGAGGACAGCGCGCGGGCGGCGTGGTTCGGGATGTACCCGAGCTCCTCGATCGCGGCGCGCACGGTCTGCACCGTCGGCGGGGCGACGCGGTGCGGTGCGTTCAGCACGTTCGACACCGTCATCGCCGACACCCCGGCCAGCCGCGCCACGTCCGCGACCGTCGTCCGCCGCGGCTTCTGTGCCACCAAGTCGATCCCCCTCAGGTCCGTACGATCCGGGCCACCCCGCCGACCGGTACGTCGATCACCCATACCTCCGGCGGCGTCGTGGCCGCCCGGTGCACCTCGTGGCCGGAACAGTCCGACACTACGAGTTCCACCCGGCCGCCGGCCGCACCTTCGACGTACAGCCGTCGCTCGGCGCCACCGTTGACCACCACTGTGCAGGCATCCTCTACCCGCACCACCGGGTCGGTGAACACGGCAACGACAGTTTTGCCGGCTCCGACCGTACGCACCTGCGTGTAGCGCGCGTCCGGCCGCGACGGCAGCAGTACGCCGTGCAGCAGAGCGTCGGCGTGGTCCTTCATGAACCCGAGCCAGTGCCGGACGACCTGCTGGTGTTCCGCGGACAGTTCGTCGAGCTCCATCGACACCTGTGCCGTACTGAACAGCGCGCCGATGAACTGCTGCGCGACGTTCTCGACCGACGCGGACCGGTGCCACACCAGCATGTCGGAGTGGACCGCGCGGTCACCTGCCAACAGTCGGCAATCCACTGTCCGGACCCGGTTCTCGACCGGGTCAAGTGCACAGTCGCCGGCCCGCAGGAACGTGCCGAACTGCCACAGCCGCGGATGCACGTAGTCCTGCCGGAACTCGATCAGCACGTCCGGCCGCAACGCGCGCAGCTCGTCGGTGATCGACTGGAGCAGCCGCTCGACGCCCTCGTCCACCGACTCGCAGTCCATGCCCGGGCCGGCGGGCGGCGAGACCTGCGCCCACGAGTCGATGAAGTCGATCTTCAGCCCGTCGACGCCCCAGTCCCGGACCGGCCGGACGCACGCCTCGAGCAGGTGCTCGCGGACCTCCGGGTACCGCGGGTCGAGGACCGCCGTGACGTCGGCGTCGGCGAACCCGAGGATGCGGTCCTTCATGGTCGGCCAGGCCTTCGAGTGCACGCCGATCAGCGGCGGTGCGAGCCACAGCACGTAGCGCTGCCCGAGCTCGTGCACCCGCCGTACATGCTCCGCGATGTCCGGGAAGGTCGCGCCGGTCGGCTCCCAGTCGCCGCAGTACGCGTACCCGCGCCGCGTGTCGTCGGTCTGCCAGCCGTCGTCGACGATCACCGCCTTGGTCCCGTACGCCGTACCCGCGCGAGCGTGCCGCTCCACCGACGCGGCCGACACGTGCTGGTGATCGCTGTACCAGGTCGAGTACATCGCCTCCCGGGCAACCGCCGGCACCGGCGCGATCCGGTCACCCAGCTCGGCGGTCCAGTCGGCCGTGACACCACGCAACGCCTCGGAGAAGTGCTCGGCCCGCAGATCGATGCGAAGTGTGAAACGTCCGTCCTCCACATCGGTCACGGTGAGCTCGATCAGTTGTTCCGCCGTCTCCTCGTTCACGCCGACCGCGAAGTCACAGCCACGCACGTTGGTCGACAAGGAGATTGTCGACAAACTACAACTCCGCGCATCGACGAGCGCCGCCACCGGGGCCGAGCGGACCGAGCGGACCGAGCGGTGCGAGCCCCAGTCGGTGGGGAGCTGCCGGTGCGAGTCCTGGGCCGCCCGCCAGAGCGTCACCGCATCGTCGGCCGGCCAGGTCCAGCGCAGCGTCACCGGCCCGTCCGCGACCACGTCGTACCGCAGCACCCCGGCCTCGGCGGACGGCCGCACGGTCAGCGTACCGGCCCCGCTCATGCTCCCCGTCCGAACGGTGCGACCGTCGGGAGAGCGGATCTCGAATGTCGTCACGCGCTGGACTATAGCGGTAAAACCAGGCCCGCTGAAGGTATTGACGGAACGAGATCCGATCTCTAGTTTTACCGCTAATATCAAATTTTGCGCGTTTTGCATGGGCGCAGTTTGCGAGAGGTGCGAGAGTGCTGGCTGTCAGCTCCGATCTGGCGTATGTCGAGGACGCCTTCCGCTGGGCCCGGGACCGGGCCCTCGCCTGGGTGCGGACCGGCCCTGGGAACCTGCCGTCCTACTGGGCCGGCTACCCGTCCCGGCCGATGTTCTACTCCCGGGACGTCTGCCACCAGGCGGCCGGCGCGCACCTGCTCGGCCTGGACGCGGAGAACTTCGCGATGTTCCGGCACTTCGCCCGCTCAGCGACCCCGGCACGGAAGTGGTTCCCGCTCTGGGCGTTCCACTTCGACGGCCGGATCGCCGACCTCGACTACCACGACGACGAGCACTTCGTCCGGGAGATCCCCGCGGTGTTCGACCTGACCTACCGGGCGCTGGAGCAGTACGACTGGACCGGCGACCGGCGCTGGATCGACGACCCCGACCTGGCGGCGTACTACCGGCACAGCACGAACGAGTTCGTCGCGGCCCACGACGCCGACGGCGACGGCATTCCCGAGGCCGCCGGCACCGCGGACATCTTCCTCGGTACGGCGACGTACAACGAACGCGAGGCCCCGCTGCTGCGGGCGGGCGACGGCCTCGCCGCGCAGTACGGCGCCCTCCGCAAACTCGGCCGGCACGCAGCGGCCGAGAAGATCCAGAACACCTACAACGAGTGGTGGAACGGCGACCACTTCGCCCGCGGCGTCACCAAGGACGGGCTGGACTTCAGTTGGGGACTGGAGTCGCACACGCTCGTTCCGCTGTTCGGGCTGAGTGGCACGGGGGAGCGCGCCGAGCGTTTCCTCGACTACCTCGAGCAGCAGATGGAAGCCGAGCCGCCACAGAACATCGAGTCGTTCAGCTACTGGCCGGAGTTCCTCTTCGACCACGGCCGGGACGAGTCGGCGTGGCGCTGGACGAAGCACCTGATCGACAGCCGCGACGACTACCCGGAGATCTCGTTCACGGTCGTCGAGCACCTGGTCGCCGGCCTGCTCGGACTGCGCCCGGACGCACCGAACGCCGCCCTCACCATCACGTCCCATCTGCCCGTAGAGATCAACACGCTGATTGTCGACAATCTGCCGATCGGCGCCTGGAGCCTCCGGATCCACCAAGAAGGCAAGCACGCCACCGAAGTCACCGTGCGGAGCGGACCGGGTCCGCTCACCGTGACCGTCGGTTCCGAGACCCATTCCCTCGCACCCGGCCGGACCGCCCGGGTCGTCCACCCCAAGGACTGTTCATGAAGAAGCTCCTCCCCGCCGCGTTCGCCGTACTCCTGGCCGCCGGCTGTGCGACCGGCAACGCCCCGGCGTCCAATACGGCGAACGACAGCGCCGAGATCTCGTTCTCCTTCTGGGGCACCAACTCCGAGGCCGCCTCGCTGAAGGCGATCGCGGCCGCGTTCGAGAAGGCGAACCCGGGCACCAAGGTGACCACCAACTGGATCCAGTCCGACTACGAGCAGAAGCTGCAGACGTCGATCGCGGCCGGTACCCAGTCGACCGTGATGGAGATCAGCAACACCAGCCTGGCCGGCTTCGCGCCGAGCTTCGCCGAGCAGACCGTCGACCCGAACAAGTACGTGCAGCCGAACATCTCGGCCGCGATGCAGTACCAGGGCAAGTCGTACGCGATGCCGTTCGCCGCCAAGCCGAAGGTGATGGCGATCAACACCGACGCGTTCAAGGCCGCCGGTGTACCGTTGCCGAGTGCAACGACACCGCTGACGCTCGACGAGTTCAAGGCGATCTCGGCGAAGCTCTCGCACGGTGACGGCAAGACCCGCGTCTACGGCTCCAGCAACCTCTGGTACCGCGGCTGGCTGACCGCGGCCGGCGGCAGCTACTACAACTCGGACGCGACCGCCTGCTCGTTCGGCGACGAGACCGGCGTGAAGACCGCGCAGTACGTCGTCGACATGCAGAAGAACCGTTATGCGCCGACCTCGACCGACATCCAGGGGCAGGACCAGGCGCAGTGGTTCGCGGCCGGGCGGCTCGCGACGTTCAGCGACTTCGGGCCGTGGACGGTCGCGGACTTCGCGAAGATCAGCAAGCCGGACTGGACGCTGGTCCCGGTCCCCGGCAAGGGGTTCCCGATGGAGGTCGACGGCCTCGGCATCGCGAAGAACGCGAGCGGCAAGCAGCTCGAGACCGCGAAGAAGTTCGTCGAGTTCGCCAGTACGCAGCAGGTTGCTCAGGACCAGCTGATCCAGGGCAGCACGGCGCTCGGCGTACCGATCATCGAGGCGTCCTCGCCGACCCTGGAGAAGGTACTGCCCGCCGCGCGGAACCTGGCCGCGTTCACGACCGCGCTGAAGTCGGGTGTGGTGGACGTGTCGGTGCCGAAGGAGGCGCAGATCTCCGGTGACGCCGAGAAGGGCATGACCAGCTACACCGCGCTCGGCACCGGCAAGGACGACGTCGCGAAGGTGCTGCCGCAGCTCGCGGCCAAGTGCACCCAGGCCCTGGCCAAGTGAACCCGACCGTCGGCTGGATCCGGAACCTGGCGTCGTCCTGGGGCGTCCCAGGCGCACTGGTCCCGCTCGTCCCGTTCCTGCTGCTGCTGATCGTCCTGTACGCCGTCATCGGACTGGCGGCGTACGGGGCCCGGCGGAAGTGGCCGCGGGCGGACCGGACGATCGCGTTCTGGCTGTTCGTGTCGCCGTGGCTGATCGGGTTCGCGCTGTTCACGGTCGGCCCGATGGCGTCGTCGGTGTACGTCAGCCTGACCTCGTGGGACCTGATCACCCCGCCCAAGTTCGTTGGCCTGTCCAACTACACGGAGGCGTTCCAGGATCCGAAGGTCGCGCAGGCACTCAAGGTCACCCTGCTGTACGCCGTGCTCAGCGTCCCGCTCCAGACGGCCCTGGCGTTCCTCGTCGCCCTGCTGCTGAACACCGACCTGCCGGGAATGCGCCTCTTCCGGACGATCTGGTACCTGCCGTCGCTGGTCTCCGGGGTCGCGCAGATGGTGCTGTTCCTGTGGGTGTTCAACCCGCAGTACGGCCTGATGAACGACGTGCTCGGCCGGTTCGGGATCGACGGGCCGGGCTGGTTCAACGACGCGTCGTGGGCGCTGCCGACGGTGATCCTGATGAGTCTGTGGACGGTCGGCGGAGCGATGGTGATATACCTGGCCGGGTTGAAGGACGTGCCGTCCAACTTGTACGAGGCGGCCGCGCTCGACGGCGCCGGGCCGGTCCGGCAGTTCTGGCACGTGACGCTGCCGCAGATGTCGCCGATCATCCTGTTCAACGCGCTCACCGGGATCATCGGCTCGCTGCAGATCTTCACCCAGGGCTTCATCGCGAAGGGCGGCCCGAAGGACTCGCTGCTGTTCTTCGTCTACTACCTGTACGACAACGCGTTCCAGAACTTCCGGATGGGCTACGCGTCCGCGCTGGCCTGGATCCTGTTCGCGGTCATCCTGGCGCTGACCGCGGTCACCCTGCGCGGCAGCGCGTTCGCCGTCTACTACGAGACCGAGCTGCGGAGCCGGAAGAGATGAAGAAGTCGATACTGCTGTACGTCGTCCTGGTCCTCGGCTCGGTGGTGTTCGTCTACCCGTTCCTGTGGATGATCGCGACTTCACTACGCTCCCTGGCGGGTGTCGGTAGTTCGGGCGCGAGCGTCGTACCGCACGAGTTCCTCTGGGACAACTACGTACGCGCGGTCACGTCGTTCCCGTTCTGGCGGTACGCGCTGAACTCGGTGCTGACCACGCTGATCCCGATCATCGGCACGGTGTTCTCGTGCTCGCTGGCCGGGTTCGCGTTCGCGCGGCTGCGGGTGCGGTTCTCCGGCGTACTGTTCGCCGTCGTCCTGGCGACCATGCTGCTGCCGGGGGAGGTGACGATGGTGCCGCAGTTCATGCTGTTCAACAACCTCGGCATGGTCGACACGCTCTACCCGCTGATCCTGCCCGCGTTCTTCGGGTCGCCGTTCTACATCTTCCTGTTCCGGCAGTTCTTCGCCCGGATGCCGGAGGAGCTGGCCGACGCGGCGGTCGTCGACGGGTGCGGCTGGTTCACGATGTTCCGGCTGGTGTACCTGCCGCTGGCGCGCCCGGCCGTGGTCGCGGTGTCGATCCTGCTGTTCATGGGCTACTGGAACAACTTCCTCGGCCCGGCGATCTATATCAACTCCGACCAGTGGAAGACCCTCCCGCTGGCCCTGGCCGGCTTCCAGTCCGTCAACGGCACCGACACCCCGTTGCTGATGGCAACGTCCGTCCTGATCACGGTCCCGTGCCTGCTGATCTTCTTCCTCGCCCAGAAACAGATCACCAACGGCATCACGTTCACCGGCGGCAAGTAGCGGGGACCGTGAACGCTGTGTTCGCGGTCCCCGTACGGGTTTCAGTTGACGAGGATCTTGCTGACCTTGAGGGTTATGCCTTTCACGAGGGGCGTGGAGGTGCCGGTGGTGACGGTGCCGGTGCCCTTCTGGACGCCCTTGAGGTTCATCGAGTACGTCAGTGTGCCGCCGGGTGCGCCCGGGGTGGACCTGACGACCTGGTCCGCGGTGGGCGGGCCGGAGAGCTGGCTGCCCGCCGTACCGTCGAGGTTCTCGGCGCCGACCGTCAGGCCATAGCCCGCCGGTGGGGCGGCCGGGAGGTTGGCCGGGTCGTACGTGAAGCTGATGTCCTCGGCGCCGTTGACGCCGATCCACTGCTGGAACACCCGCCCACTGGTGGTGCCGAACACGTTCACCTTCCACTCGATGACGATCCACGAGCTCACGCCGTCGGTCAGCGTGGCGATCTGGATGCCCGGCGTCCCCGTGCCGTCGAGGTCGGTCCAGAACGGCGCGAGCACGTTGTTCGGCGCCGCCGGATCCGGCAGGTTCTGCGGCACCGGCTGGACGTCGGCCGAGGACGTCGTACCGCCCGCGACCGTGTACCCGTCGGAGACCACCCCGATCGACGTGTACGTCTGACCGGCGTAGACGTACGACGGGACCGTGAAGTTCAGCGCCTGCTCGTCGCCGATCGGGATCGGCGTGATCCCGAACACGTCCAGCGGGATGTACCCCGCGGGTGTCGTGCCGGGTCCGATGACCGGCTTGTCGGGCTGGCGACCGGCCAAGGTCGCCGTCTTGGTGGCGATCTGCGAACCGATCTTCGTCGCGCCGGTGACGCTGTTCAGCCGCAGTTGCGAGCTGAGGGTGCTGGCCGCCGTCACGCTCGTGGTCTGCAGGCTGTTGTTCTGCACGGTCACGGTGCACGTCGACTGGCCGGTGTTCCGCGCGATCGTGGACGGCGTACAGGCCTGGTCGACCGGTACGACGCCTTGCTTGCGGTAGAACGCGACCGGCAGGTGCAGGGCCCGGCTGCCGCCGACCTGCGTGAGGTTGACCTGGCCGAAGTACTGACCGTCGGGCAGGTCGGGTGCGGTGATCGCGATCGTCAGTTTCTGCGTCTTGCCGGGCTTCACCTGGAACGCCGGCGGCAGCACGGTGATGTTCGCGCCGTTCACCGTCGTACCGCTCGCCTTGAACGTCAGCGTCTGGTTGGTGACGTTCTTCACCGTCCGCTCGGCGGTGATCAGCCCCGGCATCGTCGGCGCGTTCACCGACGGCAGGTTGAGGTCGATCCGGTCGAGCGCGTCGGTCGCGGAGGCCGCGTAGTTCGCCGCGGTCTCGTCCATCGTCAGACCGGGATCGCCGGCCTTGGTGAGGTCGATCCGCCCGCCGCCGTCGTCGAACGGGTCGGCCGGGGTGACCCGGTCCGGCTTCACGACGGCCGTCCTCGCGGTCGTCTCGAGCGCGGACTTGACCTGTCCCGGCGTCCACGACGGGTGTAGCGCGAAGAGCAGCGCGGCCGATCCGGCGACGTGCGGCGACGACATCGACGTACCGGCGATCACCTGGTACAGGTTCCCGGGCGGGCCGGCGGCCGGGGAGTCGGGCGTCGGCGTCTCACCGGCCATGATCTGCAGGCCGGGCGCGGTGACGTCGGGCTTGAGGAAGTCGCCGCCGGGACCGCGCGACGAGAAGTACGTCATCACGTCGCCCTGCCAGGTGGTCTTCGCGCCCTGCGTGAACGACGCGGTCGCCCCCGGGTGCGCGGCGAGGAACGCCAGCAGCGTGTCGGAATCCGGCTTCTCCAGCTGTACGGCGGGCAGCCAGTGGTTGTCGGTGAACACGTCGAACGGCGCCGAGTTGTACATCAACATGCCGGCCGCGCCGCCCTGCCTGACGTTGAAGCCCTTCAGGATCCGGCCGGAGCTGAACTGGCAGAGCACGATCTTGCCCACGAAGATCCCGGGCGGTGCCGGGACCGTGCACCCGGCGTTGTTGTACGGCGGAGCCGACGCGAGCACCATCGGATGCGCGCCGGTGCCTTCGGTGATCGACGCGCCCGACACCGTCGCGGTCGCGCCGCCACCGGACAGGGTCACGGTCGAACGGAAGGTCCGGCTCTGCGTGGACGCGGCGACCGTGGTGACCCACGGGCTGCGGTGGTCCGTCGTCGCGGCGGTCGGACCGGAGTTGCCGGCCGAGGCGGCCACGAACACGCCGGCCGCGTACGCGTCCAGGAACGCGAGCTCGACCGGGTCGCTGTACGGGTCGCTGCCGCCGGAGATCGAGTAGTTGATCACCCGGACACCGTCGAGGATCGCCTGCGCGACGGCCTGCACGGAGTCGCTCTGGAAGCAGCCGGTGGCGCCGCAGACCTTGTACACCGAGACTTCCGCGGCGGGCGCGATCCCGAGGATCGGGCCGCGGTCGATGCCCAGCGGGTTCGCGTTCGCGACCGGGTCGCCTGCCGACGTCGACGCGGTGTGCGTCCCGTGGCCGTCGGAGTCGCGGGCCGAGTCGGGGTAGAGCTCGCCGCCGACCACCGCGTTGTACGTGGCCAGGAACGGCTGCCCGCCGATCAGCTTGTTGTTGCAGGCGAACACGTCCGTCGCGGGCGTCAACGGGTTGTCGCCGAAGTTGCAGGTCCGCGGCGTACCGTCGGCCTTCGCGGCCGGTGCCGGCAAGCTGCCCGGGTCCCGGAACGACGGATGCTCCGGCCAGACGCCGCTGTCCAGGACGCCGACGATCACGCCCTTGCCCGAACCGGCCGAGCCGCCGAGCTGGTTGTAGATCGTCGGCGCGCCGATGAACGTACCGCTGGAGTCGGTCAGCAACTGCTCCAGGCCGTCCTGCTGTACGGCGGCCACACCGGGCAGCTTCAGCAGGTCACGGGCCTTGTTCGCGGGCAGGCTGACCGCGATCCCGCCGTACACGGTCCGCAGCCGTTGGCCGGCCTTCGCGCTCGGCACCTTCGACTGCAGCGCCGACAGGAAGTCGTTCTCCAGCGAGCCGATGTGCTTCAGGTACTTCGTCGCGTTCGCGCTCTTCGGGTCGAGGTGTTTGCCCGTGACGGCCGGGCTGGTGCCGGGCAGGCCTTTGAGCCCACCGCGGTACGCCGCCAGCGAGTCGTAGTCGAGCTTGACGACCACCCGGACCTGCTTGCCGGACGTACTGTTCACGAGCGCCGGGTCGCTCTTCGCGAGCTGACCGCTCGGGGACTTGGCGCCGTTCACCGTGCTGGTGAGTGTCAACGGCTTCGCGGACCAGCCGCTCGGTGGGGTGCCGGCGGCCGCGGTTCCCGCGGGCAGCAAAGCGGCGACCAACAGACCGGCGGACACCCCGGCCATGGCGGTACGGCGAGAACTTCGTCGGTGGATCGGTGACCTCATGCAAGGGCCTCCCATGAGACGGAACGCCGTCACGGCAGGAGGCAGCACAGGACGTCAGGTGACCCCCAGGAACCCAAAGACCCTCAGTCCTTCTTGACCGAATCCCCCCGGACCGGCGTACGGCCGGCGCCCCCTCGGCACCCGCCTGAGCCGAGGCTATGCCCAGAATCCGGGCCCGGCCAGACCTCAGCCAATTATCAGTCGCTGTCTCAGTCGCTGTCTCAGTCGCGCCCGAGGATGCCCTGGTCGTAGCCCTTGGCAACCGCCGCGGCGCGGTCGGTGACGCCGAGCTTGGTGAAGACGTGGCTCAAGTGGGTCTTCACCGTGGCCTCGCTGATGAACAGTTCGCGGGCGATGTCGCGGTTCGACGTACCCTTCGCGACCAGTTCGAGGACCTGGCGTTCGCGGACGGCGAGTGGGGCCGGGGCGGGGGAGCGGACCGCGGAGACGAGCCGCGACGCGACCGCGGGGGAGAGGACGGTCCGGCCCGCGGCGGCCTGGCGGACCGCGTTGAACAGCTCGTCCTGCGGGGCGTCCTTCAGCAGGTACCCGGTCGCGCCGGCCTCGATCGCGGGCAGCGTGTCGGTGTCGGTGTCCCAGGTCGTCAGCACCAGCACCTTCGAGCGGATGCGGCGGCGGGTCAGCTCCGTGATCGCGTCCAGCCCGCCGCCGCCCGGCATCCGCAGGTCCATCAGGATCACGTCGGGCTCCAGCTCGGCGGCGAGTTCGACCGCTCGGACGCCGTCCGGCGCCTCGGCGAGCACGGTGAAGCCGTCGGCGGCCTCGAACATCCCGCGCAGGCCGTTCCGGACGACGGGGTGGTCGTCGACGAGAAGCAGCGTGATGTCAGGCATGGAGCACCAACGGTACGTGAGCGGAGATCGCCGTACCGAACCCTGGCTCGGCCTCGACGGTGAGCGAGCCGGCGATCCGTTCGGCGCGGGCGCGCATGCCGTCCAGCCCGAACCCGCCGGTGCCCGACCGGGCCGGCAGTGCCAGCGGGTCGAAGCCCTTGCCGTCGTCGCGGATGTCCACCGTCACCTCGTCGTCCATGAAGCTGAGCGTCACGCCGACGCGAGTTGCGGCGGCGTGTTTGGAGACGTTCGCGAGCGCCTCCTGCGTGATCCGCAGCAGCGTCGCGGAGAACTCGCCGTGCAGGTGCTGCGCCGTACCGGTCAGCGTGAACTCGGCCGGTACGCCGGTCCGCTCCGACCACTGGTCGACGGTCTTACGCATCGCCTCGGGCAGACCGTCGTACGACAGCCCGGCCGGTGCCAGGTTCTGCACCGAACGGCGGGCTTCGCCGAGGCTGTGCCGGGCCAGCTCGCTCGCCCGGCCGACGCGGTCCTGGACCACGTCCGGGTCGGAGGTGTTCGCGACCGCCTGGAGCTGGGCGATGATGCCGGTCAGGCCCTGCGCGATCGTGTCGTGGATCTCCGCGGCCAGCCGGCGGCGCTCGTCCGCGATCCCCGCTTCGCGTGCCTGGACGAGGAGCTGGGCCTGCAGGGCGGCGTTCTCCTCGTGGGCCTGTTCGAGCTCCGCGATCGTGTCCGCGCGCGCCTGGGACCGGGCCTCCTGCTGTTCGGCGAAGTGCTTCACGACGGTCAGCAGCACGTTGTTCGCGATCACGAGCCCGGCGAACGCCAGCCACATCGGGCCGTGCGGCGGCCAGTGGCCGGTCTGCGCGCCGGCGATCGGGATCGTGCAGGCGAACAGCGCGAGCCGCTGCCGCTTCCGCCCGGGAATCATCTCGTCGGCGTCGTAGTAGCCCGCGACGACGTAGAACGCGAAGAAGCCGTTCAGCGACGTCAGCACGCAGGCGAGCACCCAGCGGATCACGTAGAACGTCACCGAGATCGCGTTCGGCCCGCGGTGCATGCGGCCGCTCCACGTCCACCACACCTGCATGACCAGCGCGACCCCGACCAGCGCGAACCCGAGCTGCCGCTCGCGGGTGACCGGGGTCAGTTCGCCCGAGGTCGCGAGCGCCAGCAGGGTGCCGAGGCCGAGCAGGAAGTACGGCGCCCAGCGCTGGAATGCCGCCTGGCGCCGCTCGAGTTCGCTGTCGGCCGTCGTCACCTGCCCAGTTTGCACGAACCTACTCCCAGCGGAACCAGCGCGCCGCCGCCACCGACACGACGACCGTCCAACCGGCCAGCACCCCGAGGTGCGACCACGCCGGCCACTGCCCGGCGGCCGCCTGGTCGAGCGCCCGCGACGCGGCACCGAACGGCAGCAGTACGACGATCTGCCGCAGCGCGTGCGGCATCGACTGGACCGGGAGCCACAGGCCCGCGGAGAACAGGCTCGGGAAGAACACCGCCATACCGAAGGCCTGCGCGAGGCGTGCGGTCTTGGCCCGCGCCGACACGAGGGCGCCGAGCGCCAGCGCGGCGGCGGCCGTGAGCAGCAGGGCGATCAGGTAGCCCGCGAGCTGACGCGGGAGCTGGACGTGGAACGCGAGCCGCCCGATCGTCAGGCAGATCAGCGCCGACGCCAGCCCGGTCGCACCGTGCAGGCCCATCTGCGCGGACAGCAGCGCGGACGGCCGGACGGGGGTCGTGGACATCCGGCGCAGGATGCCGCGCTCGCGGTAGCCGGTGATGATCGGCGGCATCGCCTGCAGCCCGACGACGATCTGCCCGACCATCACCAGCACCGGGACGTAGAGGTCGATCAGGCGAACGCCGAGCCCGTGGTCGACCCGCCGGAAGCTCGGGATCGACCCGAGGATCACCAGCAGCAACGGCGGGAACCCGAGCACCCAGAACAAGGTGCCGTACTCGCGGAGGTACAGCCTCGCTTCGGCCCGCAGTACGGCGATCCGCGGCGAGGGACGCCGTACGGCGGCGGTGGTCGCGACGGTGGTCATCGGGTGGCTCCTGTCAGGTCGAGGAAGGCGTCGTCGAGGGTGGCGTCGGTGACGCGCAACTGGTGGGCGGTGATCCGCTTGCGGGCGAGCACGGACAGCAGCGCGTTCACGGTTTCGTCGGAGCCGGTGAGGGTGAGCCGGCCGTCGTTCTGCTCGACGGACGCGAGCGCCGGCAGCGCGGCGAGATCCTCGTCGCTGAGCTCCTCCGACGGGGTGAACGAGATGATCGTGGATCCCGCCGTACTGCTGATCAGGCCCTGTGGGGTGTCGAGCGCGGTGATCCGGCCCTTGTCGATCAAGGCGATCCGGTCGCAGAGCCGCTGCGCCTCCTCCATGAAGTGCGTGACCAGGAGGACGGTGACCCCGCGGGCGCGGATGTCCTCGACGACCTCCCAGGTGTCGCGCCGGGCACGCGGGTCCAGGCCGGTCGTCAGCTCGTCGAGTACGACGACCCGCGGGTTGCCGATCAACGCGAGCGCGATGAACAGGCGCTGCTTCTGACCGCCGCTGAGCACCCCGAACCGCGTGTCCACCTGCCCGCCCAACCCGAGCCGCTCCACCAACGCCCGCCAGTCGGCCGGCTCCGGATACAGAGCGGCGTACAACTCCAGCGCCTCCCGGACCGTGAGCTTCGCCTGCAACTCACTCTCCTGCAGCTGCGCCCCCAGCACCTGCGTCACCGCCGCGTGATCCGCCACCGGATCCAGCCCCGCGATCCGAACCGTCCCCGCATCCGGGATCCGCAGCCCCTCGACACACTCGACGGTGGTCGTCTTCCCGGCCCCGTTCGGCCCGAGAATCCCGAAGATCTCACCCTCGTCGACGGTGAACGAAACGTCGTCCACCACCACCCGCCCGCCATACGCCTTCCGCAGGCCGGCCACCTCAACAATCGTCATACCCAGAGCTTCGCGGAGCAGCCCCCACCCCCACATCGCCCGACAAGCTCGACCCAGGATCAACCGATCGGCTGATCCCAGGAGTACTACTGGCGGCGTCCATCGAGTGGATGTCCTGCCTGCGCCGTTACAGATTTTCGGGATTTTGCAGGAAGTTGCAGTTTGCTGGCTGTGATGGATTGGTGGCTGATACATTCCGGTCGGCGCTGGTGGGGTCGGGGGACCCCAGGCTTCAGGTGCAGGTCGTCCACGCCCAGGGGGATCTTTCATGGCCATGTCCCGGCTGTCTTCTCGTGCCCGCCGTCGTCGGATTCGCGTTGCGCGGTTCGTTGCGGTGGTTGTTGCTCTGGCGGTTCCGTTGGCTGGTGTCGGGCCTGCGTTGCCGGTTGCACCGGCGGTTGCTGCGGGTTTGCCGCCGCCGATACCGCAGGCGGCGATGTCGGGGAAGGGCGAGGCGAAGGCTCCGGCGCAGCGGCTCGGTACTGGGAAGCTGCCGGCGCCGGCTGTGGGGCGGAACAAGGTGAAGCCGCCGACGTTGCGGGAGATGTTCCCGGTGACGCCGGCGAAGCCGGTGGATGCGGCGGCGGAGCAGCCGGCGCCGAAGGCGGTGGAGCCGGTGCCGTCGAAGCATGCGCCAGTGAAGGGGTTCGACAAGCAGACGAGCCGTGAGTTGCCGCAGATGCGGGATCAGTTCTCGCAGACGTTCGCGAACACGGATGGCACGGAGACGAGTGTGTTGTCGCCGGCGCCGTTGAACTTCCAGAAGCCGGATGGTTCGTGGGCGGAGATCGACGCGAATCTGCAGCCGCGTGATGGTGGTGGCTGGGAGACGATCTCGACGGAGATCCGTTCGTGGATCGCGGGGCAGGCGGATGCGGATCCGGTGGCGGGTGTCGAGTTGGGTGATGGGCACAACGTTGGTTGGGGTGTGTCCGGGGCGGCGCCGGTGGCTGGGCAGATGTCGGGGAGCACGGTGGTGTTCCCCGAGGTCATGGCCGGGATGGATCTGCAGTTGGATTCGCAGCCGCGCGGTCTGAAGGAGACGATCGTTGTGAAGGCGGCGACGGCGCCGCGGTCGTTCGTGTTTCCGTTGAACTTGAGCGACAACTTGTCGGCGTCGCTGGTCGGTCGCGAGGTTGTGCTGACTGATGAGCACGGGACGGAGCGTGCGCGGATTCCGGCGGCGTCGATGGAGGACTCGAACACGGTCGAGGTTCGGGCGACGTCGAGCGCGGTGTCGTACGAGCTGGTGACGGTTGACGGCCGGCAGGCGTTGAAGGTCACGGCGGACAGTGCGTGGTTGGACGATCCGGCGCGGGTGTTCCCGGTGCGGATCGATCCGACGGTGATTCCGACGGATCGGGTGACGCCGAACTACGCGGTCAGTGCCGGGTTGAATGGCTCGGTCGGTGGCGGCAGCGAGTTGCAGGTCGGGTGCCGTCCGGCGGCGGGTGCGACGAACTGTTCGTCGACGTCGGGGTGGAATGCGTACACGTCGTTGTTGTCGTTCCCGAGTCTGGTGGATGCGTTCCGGTACGACACGATCGTGGCGGCGCAGTTGGAGGTGTACAACTACCAGGCGGATACGTGTTCGTCGCGTGAGCTGGATGTGTACGGCGCGATGACGGGGTGGCAGTCGACGCCGTTGGCGGATCTGAAGTATCCGGGTCCGCAGGTGACGCCGTCGGTGATCGCGTCGAAGAGTTTCTCGCGTGGTTATGTGTCGAACACGACGGGTACGACGGCGTGTCAGCCGATGTACGACGCGCTGCCGTTCAACTCGGCCGGTGTGTCGTGGCTGCAGAGCCTGGTCGACGGGCAGCGGTCGAACTTCGGGTTCGCGTTGTTCGCGAACCAGCGGTCGGACCGGTACTCGTGGAAGAAGCTCGCGGGTATCACGACTGCGAACCCGCCGAAGCTTGCGGTGACGCACTCGCCGTACCACGCGTCGTACGCGTTCCGGCAGCAGTTGCCGGCGGACTATGTCACGCAGGACAAGGCCGGCAAGTTCCCGATGACGATCACGAACCTCGGTGACTTCACGTGGCAGCCGGGCGACGACTTCATGAGCTACCGGATCTACAAGGACGGGGTGCTGCAGAACTGGGCGGTGCTGTCCACGCCGGTGACGGCCTCGGTGCCGCATGGCGGCAAGATCAATCTGGACGTTGCGGTCAATCCGCTACCGGGCAGTGCTGCGGGGGTCGATTATCAGCTTGAGTTCTCGATGGTGCATCGAGATACGACGGTGTATCGCTGGTACACCGATTGGGGTGTGATACCGGCGGCGCGGTTGGTCTCGATCGTGAACGTTCCGCCCGTGGTCGATCTGTCGAAGGTGTGGCCGCTGAACGGCGCGCAGGCGTACACGTTGACTCCGCAGGTGTGGGCGGCCGGGATCGATCCGGACCAGCCGGACAGCACGCTGAAGTACAGCTTCCGGGTCTGCGAGGTCGTAGATGGCAACCCGGAGGTGGGGTGCTTCTTCAGCGGCGACTACACGTCGTCGAAGACCTGGGTGGTGCCTGCGGGGAAGCTGGCCTGGAACCGTGAGTACCAGTGGCAGATCTACGTTCAGGACAACGACGGGCAGCACACGATCGGTGCTCCTATCACGATGTTCACCGATGTTCCGCAGCCGGCGATCACCGGGCATATCGCGAACAATGACGGCAAGTCGCAGGACAAGCCGTACGACCCGGCGGTCGGCAACTACACTGCGTCGGCGCTGGATGTCGTCGTACCGGTGGCTGGTCCGGAGCTGAATGTCGCACGGACCTACAACAGTCTGGACCCGCGGCGCACGGGCTTGTTCGGGGCGGGCTGGTCGAGCCGGTACGACATGCAGTTGGTGCTCGAGAACGACGGCAACGCGTTGGTCACGTACCCAGATGGCCGGCAGGTTCGGTTCGGCGCGAACGCCGACGGCACCTTCGCGGCACCGCGGGACTCCAAGACGAGCCTGACCGCTGCGTCGGCGAACGGTCCGTGGACGCTGCAGATCGTGCCCGGGACGAAGTACGAGTTCGCGGCCGGGACCGGGAAGCTCAGCAAGATCTACAGCACCCAAGGCCAGCCGGTCACGCTGACGTACCGGGCTGACGGGACGCTGCAGTCGGCCGCGAGTCTCGCCGGGGCCGGCCGGAAGCTGACGTTCACCTGGACGGCGGACAACAAGCACGTCGCGTCGGTCAGCACCGACCCGGTCGGCGGCGCATCGCTGACCTGGACCTATGAGTACTCCGGCGACGTCTTGACCAAGTCGTGTGACGCGGAGCAGAAGTGCACCTCGTACGGGTCGGCGCAGGGCTCGCATTACCGCAGCGCGGTGCTCGACAGCCGGCCGGACGGATACTTCCGGCTGTCCGACGACGGCACCGACGCCAACGCGACCAACGAGATCGACATCGCGCTGAACGACGGCTTCGGCACCTACTCGGGTGTGCAATACGGCCAGGCCAGCCCGCTGGCCGCGGTCGGCGACGCGGACAAGTCGGTCTCGTTCGCCGGAGCCGGCCGGGTCCAGTTGCCGAACGGTTTGGCGACACGCAGTCGTGACGAGGCTGTCGAGTTGTGGTTCAAGACGAGCGGGTCGACGAGTCAGCCGCTGCTCGGATATCAGAAGGAGAGCTGGGGCAAGCCGACGACCGGTGGAATGCCGGTGCTGTATGTCGGTGCCGACGGCAAGCTTCGTGGTCAGTTCTGGCACGGCTCGGCCGCGCCGATGACCTCAACTGGGCTGGTGAACGACAACCAGTGGCATCACGTCGTGCTGAGCTCGATGGGGACTCGTCAGTCGCTGTACCTGGACGGTGTCGCGATCGGGACGATCACCCAGAGCGTCGTGAACCATGAGCAGTTCGCGGTGAACCAGATCGGTGCGGCGGTCGCGGCGGCGCCGGGCGCGTGGCCGTCGTACGGGACCGACGCGGTGAAGTACTTCACCGGGCAGATCGACGAGGTCGCGATGTACTCGCACCCGTTGACGACCAAGGACGTGGTCGCGCACTGGCAGCAGGGCCGCAACGCAGCAGACCAGCTCTCCTCGATCACCTCGGCAGGCGGTCGGACGACGGCGCAGATCGAGTACAACCCGGCCAGTGACCGGGTCCAGAAGTATGTCGACGAGAACGGCGGCGGCTGGACGATCGGCACCCCACAGATCACTGGCGCGGACCTGCGCCGGGACGTCCAGGTGACCGGCCCGAACCAGACGTCGTACATGTACGAGTACGACGCTCTCGGGGGCTGGCTGCTGGCAACCGGCAGACCACTGGGCGAGGACACGCACCAGCCGTGGACCCCGGACACCACACCCGACTGGACAAGTCACCGGGGGTACGGGGTCCGCAGCTACACCCACGACGAGACCGGCCGGTTGACCTCGGTGACGAGTGAGATGGGCGACGTGGTCTCGATGGCGTACGACGCCCGCGGGAACGTGACGTCGACCAAGACCTGCCGTACCTCGGCTGAGGTGGACTGTCATACGTCGTATACGACGTATCACGCGAATGATGCGTGGCCGGCGTTGGATCCGCGGTGGGACAAGATGGCGACGCAGCGGGACGGCCGGTCGTCGGGACCGACCGACGACACCTACAAGCGGTACTCGAACCTCACCGTCAACGGTGACGTGGCGTCGGATGTGAGTCCGGACGGTGGTGTGAAGCTTTACACCTATACCGATGGTGTGGAGACGGGTCCGGACGGGAAGCCGATGCCGCCGGGGTTGCTGAAGACCGAGTCGGTGAAGGTGAACGCGTCGGCGACGGCGGTGACGCAGTATCTGTATGACCAGTATGGGGATCTGGTGCAGGTGACGGCTCCGTCGGGGCTGGTGACGAAGTACACCTATGACGAGGTGGGGCGGAAGAAGACCGAGACGCAGATCTCGGATGCCTACCCGGGTGGTGTGACGACGTCGTACGACTACGACAAGATGTCGCGGGTCACGGGCGTGACGGGGCCGGTGACGACGGACGCGGTCACGGGGGAGCAACACCAGCAGAAGGCGGAGCTGGAGTACGACCCGGACGGCAACGTGGTGAAGACGACCGCGCGGGACCTGAAGACGCCGGACGAGCCGCGGGTCACGACGATGACCTACGACGACCGGAACCGGCTGGCGTCGACGGTCGATGCCGACGGCAAGCAGTCGCAGCAGGGGTACGACGATGCGGGGAACCGGACGTGGTCGGAGGACGCGAACGGGAACCGGTTCGAGTACAACTACTCCGACCTGAACATGCTGACCGAGGTCTGGGACATGAACCTCCCGGCCGACCCGAACAACCCGCCGACCGACGGGCCGCGGGAGGGGATCGATTACGCGGTCCGATCGAAGACGCAGTACGACAAGGCCGGCCGCAAGCAGGCCGAGGTCGATGCGATGGGCCGGGTCGTCACCTACGCATACAACGGTGACGACACGCTCAAGACCAAGACGCTGGATCCTTTCCACAACCCGGACGGTTCCACGCGTCCGTACGTGCTGGAGGCCGACACCTACGACGGTGCCGGGAACCGGACCCAGGCGGTCACCGACAACGGCAAGACCACGACCAACTACACGATCGACCCGGCCGGCAGGGTCTCGTCGCAGACCGTCGACCCGGCCGGGTTGAAGCGGACCACAACCTACGAGCACGACCTGGCCGGCAACGTCACCCGTCAAACGGACACCGGTGGCTGGTCGAACGCCACCCTCGCGAGCCCAGCGACTGTGACGGACGCGACGAGTTACGTGTTCGACGTGGCCGGGCGGCGGGTGTCGCAAACGGTGGAGAACACGACCGGCGGTGCGGCGTCGAACATGTCGACGTCGTGGACCTACGACCAGCGGGGGCTGGCGACGTCGATGACGACGCCGCGAGGTAACGCGAGCGGCGCCACGAAGGCCGACTTCACCACGAGCTATGTGAACGACGAGCTCGGCCGGCTGGTCAAGACAGTCGCGCCGACGGTGAAGGCCGAACAGGATGGCGGCATAGCGACCGATGTGCAGCCGGCCGCCGCGGTCGGGTACGGCGCGTTCGGGCAGGCGACCTCGTCGAAGGACGCACTCGGCAACGTCACGAAGTCGACGTTCGACAAGCTCGGCCGCACGTCTGAGGTGAGCGGGGCGTCCTACACGCCGCCGGGCGGCACCGCGGTGACGCCGAAGACGAGCTTCAGCTACGACGCGGTCGGGAACCTGTTGCAGCAGGTCGACGAGCGCGGCAACACGACCAAGTTCAGCTATGACCACCTGAACCAGCGCGTTCAGGTCGACGCCCCCGGCACGACGAACGACGAGCGGGCGGTCACGAAGATCGCCTACACGCCGAACGGGGACGTCGAATCGACCACGGACCCGCTGGGTGCGGTGAAGAAGTACACCTACGACGACCTCGACCGCGTCGTCACCTCGACCGATGTCGAACGCAAACCGACCGCTGGGAACTTCGTGACCCGGCTGACCTATGACGACATGGACAACGTCGTGTCCGCGCAGTCGCCGTCGGGCGCGGTCGCGCAGAGCAGCTACGACTCGCTCGGGCAACTCACCACGGCCACGGACCCGAACAACGTGGTCACCCAGCTGGGCTACGACTACGCGGGCCGTCAGGTGGTCTCGACGGATGCGATGAAGCGCAGCAGTGTCGCGATGTACGACCGGGCCGGGCAACTGGTCGCCTCGAAGACCCTCAACGCATCCGACGTTTCCCTGGGCACCACTGGCCTCGGGTACGACCTGGACGGCAACCTGGTCTCGTCGACACCTGCGTCAGGGAACCGGGCGACGATCTACACCTACGACGCGCTCGGTCGGCTGGTGACGCAGACCGATCCGGTGTCGGCGACCGATCAGGTCAACATCTCCTACGGGTACGACGCGGCCGGTAACCGGACCCGCTACACCGACGGGCGCGGGAACTCGACCACCTACACGCTCAACACGCTCGGCCTGCCCGAGAAGGTCATCGAACCCTCCACCACGGCCCATCCCGCGGCTGCGGACCGGACCTGGACCGCGTCCTACGACGCCGCCGGGAACGCGGTGTCGCTGCTGTCGCCGGGCGGTGTCACCCGGACCCGGGTCTTCGATGCGGCGGGGCGGCTGCAGAGCGAGACCGGCGCGAACGCGGAAGCGCCGACCGCGGCCCGGAACCTGACCTACGACCTGGACGGACGGCTGGCGACCTCGAGCACGATCGACAGCACCAGCACTTCTGGCAGCTCCACCGGGGTCAATAGCTACACCTACAACGACCGCGGCATGCTGCTGCGCGCCGACGGCCAATCCGGCACCTCCACCCAGGGCTACGACCCCGACGGTCAACTCACTCAGCGCATCGACGCGGCCGGTACCGCCGACTTCACCTATGTGAATGGCCGCCCGGCAACAGCCACTGACCCGGTCACGCGGGTCCTGCAGACCCTCGGCTACAACGCGGCGGGCCAGTTGGCCTCGATCGACTACGGCTCAGGCCGGGTCCGCACGATCGGGTACGACGGCTACGGCCGGATGAACTCCGACGTACTAAAGGCCGGTCAGACGTCTGTGTCGTCGATTGCCTACGGGTATGACGCCGACAACAACGTGACCTCGAAGAACACCACCGGCGTCGCCGGCGCCGGCAACAACATCTACGCCTACGACCAGCTCGGACGGCTCACGTCCTGGACGAAGGGAACCAACACCACCACCTACGGGTGGGACGCCGACTCCAACCGCACCAAGGTCACCACCACCGCCGGCACCAAGCTCGCCACGTACGACGAACGCAACCGGCTCCTGGACGACGGCACCTCCACCTACACCTACTCACCCCGCGGCGCCCTGCTCACCCAGACCACCGGAACAACAACTGAAGCGTTCAGCTTCGACGCATTCGACCGCATGATCACCCGGTCGGCCCGTGACTTCACCTACGACGCCCTCGACCGCCCAGTCCAAGCCGGCACCGCACGCATGCGCTACGACGGCTTCAGCAGCGAGGTCGTCTCCGACGGCACCCAGTTCTTCGGCCGCTCCGCCTCCGACGGACTCCTCGCGGTCGGGTACGACACCACCAAGCGTCTCGTCCTGGCCGACCGCCACGGCGACGTCTTCGCCGGCTTCGACCCCGCCGACACGACCCTCGCTGCCGGCTTGCCCGACTCGCGCACCTACGACCCCTTCGGCAACTCCACCAGCGCCACCGGCCTCAAATACCGCGTCGGCTACCAAGGCGACTGGACCGACCCCCGCTCCGGCGACACCAACCAAGGCGCCCGCTGGTACAACCCAGGAACCGCCACCTTCAACAGCCAAGACACCGTCAACGCCGCCGCAGGCGCCAACAGCGCGCTTCTGAACCTGTACTCGTATGCTGCAGGCAACCCCATCACACTCAGCGACCCAACCGGCAACTACCCCATCGACGAGCCTGGTGATCCGCACACAAAGTGTGAGAAGAAGCAGAAGGGCGACGGCCACGAGTGGATTTGCCCACCGGACAAGCCCACCCCGCCAGTTAAGCCACCGGTCAAACCGCCGGTCAAACCCACCGACGACGGCGGGCGTGGTCGTGGCGGTGGTGGAGGCGGTGGAGGTGGTGGTGGTGGCGGCGGCGGTGGTGGCGGTGGAGGCACTGGTGGCTCCTGTGGGACCCATCGATGCCCGCCGAAACCCCCGCCCCCGCCGGTCTGCGACGCCCAGTGCCAGCTCAAGAAGAAGATCGACAAAGAACGCGAACAGATAGACAACGACGCCCAGAACACGACCCACACACCACCGGGCGACCCAGTCTGCGCCAGCGGCAACCCACTCTGCCCAACCAACCCGGCACAACCCGCCACCGTCGTCACCTCCGGCAACGACCTAACCGGTGAAACCGCGGCATGGTCCGACCAGCAATACAAGAACGCCCTCAACGCCGCCGGCTCCGTCATCAACGCCAGCTCCACCGGCACCTACAACTGGTTCAACACCGACTTCAAAGAGCCGCAAGGAGGCGGAGGAAACGGCGGCGGCGTGGGCGGCGGTGTCGGCTATGCAGCGGGCGCTGGAGGATTCGCCGTCGGCGAGGCACTAGCAGACCTCCTCAAGGGCACATCGCTAGTCGGACTGCTGTGGGCTGTGGCGCATAACAGCGGAAGCGGGGAGTCCTCATCTGCCAGCAGTGATAAGTCTGGTGTTGCCGCACAACCTCCCGACCCGAACGATGACGGCGGTGGTGGGGGCGGTCACGAGCCCGAAGACACGGCTTCGGACAAGTGGTCAGTCGACAATCTCTCCTCATCCGGGACACGCTCCGTAGGTAAGGACTTGACTCGGGCAGGGCATGAGTTGTCGAAGCATGCGGGCCAGGGCGCCTTCCCTATACCAAAAGGTTCGCCAAGTATGATCAGCAAAGCAGGTCAGGAACAGCTGGACGATATTCTTACCTCTCCGGGCACCCGAATCGTTGACATCACGAAGGGCAACTTCTCTGGCGGCAAGTACTACATCGCCCCGGACGGCAGAGGGGCAGCTTTTGATTCATCGGGCACGTTTCAGTACTTTGGGGTGTACAGATGATGGTCGTAGTTGCCGAGGACCAGTTCGTGGGAAGACGACTCTGCGGTGTGAAATATGACCTTCTGGAGTGGGAAAACCGGCCCGAGGCCACGTCGGTCGTTGACACGATCCCTAAGGCTGTGATTCTAGAGTTCGACGGAATCAGCCTGCTGCTGAGATGGGATCTGAATCCGCCGACCGAGCAGTTGGTGATGGATCTGGACGATGGCTCACCGCCCGGGCCCCTCGTTCGGCGGACCGATGTCTCCGTGCGGTGGAACGGTTTCCTTGGCGCTGAGTTGGTCGCCGCGTCCTGGGCTCAACACGAGACCGGCGATGGCCTGCAGCCATGGGCGGTAACGCTCACGTTCGCAGATGTGGGCGAGTTGGTGGTGGCGCTCGGAGAAGTGGTTGATGGGGCGCTCGCGTATATTCCGGACTCGCTCATCGTGACGGCCTCACGAGATGCTGCGCGTTCGTACCGACCCCCGGCGGCACTGACATCAGCCTGGACGGCAGGCGTTTGACTTCGTATGCCGCATTCGCCTCCGGCTCGATGCCGGAAAACGTTCGCAGGCGTTGGCGTTGGCGTTGCGCGCCCGGATTGTGTTGCGGAGCGCTGACGGCGGCACGATCGGCGAGGTCGCCCATGACATCGGGGTGTCGCGGAACATGGTGTCGAAGTGGCGTTCGCGGTTCCAGGCCGGCCGGTTGGACGGGTTGTCGGATGAGCCGCGTCCGGGTCGGCCTCGCACGATCACCGACGACGTGATCGAGCAGGTGATCGTCAAGACGCTGGAATCCACGCCAGACAAGGACACACACTGGTCGACGCGGTCGATGGCTGCTTGCACCGGCATGTCACAGAGCGCAGTGTCGCGGATCTGGCGTGCGTTCGGGCTGAAGCCGCACGCAATCGAGACCTGGAAGCCGTCGACGGATCCGTTGTTCGTCGACAAGGTCCGCGACGTCGTCGGCCTGTACATGAGCCCACCGGAGAACGCGCTGGTGCTGGCGGTGGACGAGAAAGGCCAGATGCAGGCGATCGACCGGACCATGCCGATCCTGCTGACGACACCGGCGCGGATGACCCACGACTACATGCGGCCCGGCGCCACCAGCCTGTTCGCCGCGCTCGACCTGTCCAGCGGTTCGGTGATCGCCCAGCGCTATCGCCGACACCGGCACCAGGAGTTCCTGCGCTTCCTGAGACTGATCGATGTCGGGGTGCCGAAGGACCTGGACCTGCACCTGGTGCTCGACAACTACGCCACCACAAAACCCCAAGGTAAAGGAATGGCTGATCCGCCATCCCCGGTCCACCTGCACTTCACCCCCACCAGTTCGTCGTGGCTCAACCTCGTGGAACGCTGGTTCGCTGAACTCACCAACCGCAAACTCCGCCGCTCCGTCACCGAAGTCGAAGCCGACGTCCGCGGCTGGATCAACGAATGGAACGAAGACCCCAAACCCTTCATCTGAACCAAGACCGCCAGCCAGATCCTTGACACCCTCGCCGCCTACTGCACTCGAATTACCGACTCAGGACACTAGGATTGGTTTCGCATGGCATTTGAAATCAAATTCCCAGAATATCTTGAAGGATACGAATTCGCGACCGAATCCAAGGGGTACCTCGTCGATGTGGTGATTCGCAGTGGTACCCGAATGTGCAGGCTGACTATTTATGACCCCGGGCGGCTTCAGCAAGAAATTGCCGATGAAATCCACGCCGCTGGCAGTCTCGCATTGTCGAACGTTCTGATCGTTGAAAAGGTCACTCGAGAGTATGTGATCGATGCATTGTCGGAGCGTGTTGAGTCGGAGTTCTGCTGGCAGGATGCCTGAAACCTGTTGGGGTTAGCAGCTGATCGGGGTGTCATCGAGCAGCCGCCACCATCTACGTCGTGGCTGAGGAGATGCCCTCGCCAGCCTGGGAGCGCCTCAAGGCGAACAGTGCGAATCGTGCACCACTCGCGGCGGACTGCTACCGCCCCGGCGTCTCCGCCCAGCGGATGGACAAGGCGGTCGAGACCCTCGACAGCGACTCGTTGTCGAAGTCCCAGGTGAGCAGGATGGCGGCCGACCTGGACGCGATCGTCGAGGTCTTCCGGCGCCGGATGTCGGACTGGTGGTGCATGGAGTCCGAGGGGCGAAGTGTGTGCGTCAGTGGCAGGGCTTTTCGACGAGTTTGCGGCGACACTTCAGTTCCCCTACTGCTTCGGTGAGAACTGGGATGGCTTGGGGGACTGCGTCAGCGATTGAAGCTGGCTTCCTATTCGGCGCAGTATTGTTGTGCCAATTTATGGTGCGGAGAAAGTGCTAGCTGATGCTCAGCCAGTTGGACTAGTGATTCTGGTCCCAAATCTTGTCGGCTGGCTCCACTGACCTGACTTCGGCTTGATCGGTGTGTTGTCCGAGCAGTGGCCGAATTTTCGCGTGATGATACCCCGGGTGCCGCCGAATTGGTGAGGTTTCTCACCGGGGATTGCTGACTTACGGATGTCGTTGTCTGGGGCAACGGCGTAGTGAACGGGCGTGTCGTGTGGGCCCGAGCCGTCAGGGTCGGTCTCGCCAAAGAGGACTTCCCAGGCAGGACCCCACGTGATGACCTGTGGTGCCACTCTCGGCGTACCGGCAAAAACCGCCCGCCAAGTCGCGCGCCGGCTTAGCGGACGGCACGCTGATCGCCTCGACTCGCTGCAACGCACCATCGGATGCCGGGCACGACCTGTGGTACTCCGGCAAATCTGACCAGTACGGCGGCAACTTCCAGGTACTCGCCGACCCGACCGGGTATCCGGTGTGGGTCAGCGACGTCGAACCCCCGGCTCGACCCACGACATGACCGCCGCCCGCGCCCACGTCCTGCCTGGGCTCTGCCCGGCAGCCGCCGCGAGGCCGCGCCGCAACGCCCTGATCAGCGCAGTCTGTGGACCCGCCGAACGCGCGAACGCGCTGCTCAAGAGCACCTGGGAAGCATCCGCCGGATCGCCCTCGACCCGTGGAGAGTCGGCAACATCACCGCCTCCACGCTCGTTCTACCTCATCATCTGCTGCGCCGAACTGGCGGCTGATCGGCCAACTCTCATCAGACCAACCATTTTATATCTGTTTTTCCTTATTCCTTACTGCCTTCAGGTCATCCCAGTTTCTGAATAACCTTCTTTTGATTTCTCTTCCTTTGTCTCTACCTACTTCGCGTAGAGGGCTTCGACGTCGGCGGTGTGGTTCTTCATGACGATGTGGCGGCGGAGGGAGAGTTTGAGGGAGAGTTCGCCGGACTCCTGGGTCCAGTCGATCGGGAGGATGGAGAACTTCTTGATCGCCTCGGCGTGGGAGACCGACGCGTTGGCGGCGTCGATCGCCTTCTGGATCTCGGCGATCAGGTCGGGGTCCTTGGTGAGGGACGCGACGTCGGTGGGCTTGCCGCGTTCGGTCGCCCAACCGACGATCGTCTCCGGGTCGATCGTGATCAGCGCGGCGATGAACGGCTTGCCGTCGCCGACGACCATGCACTGGGAGACCAGCGGGTGCAGGCGGATCTGGTCCTCGAGCAGGGTCGGCGCGACGTTCTTGCCGCCGGCCGTCACCAGGATCTCCTTCTTCCGGCCCGTGATCCGGATGAACCCGTCGACGTCGAACTCGCCCAGGTCGCCGGTGTGGAACCAGCCGTCCGCGTCGATCGCGGCCGCGGTCGCGTCGTCGTTCTTCCAGTACCCCTGCATCACCTGGCCGCCCTTGAACAGCAGCTCGCCGTCCTCCGCGACCCCGACCGTCACACCAGGAAGCGGCCGGCCGACAGTGCCGATCCGGATGTCGTCGGGCAGGTTCACCGACACGGCAGCGGTGGTCTCGGTCAGGCCGTACCCCTCGAGGACCGGTACGCCGATCCCGCGGAAGAAGTGCCCGAGCCGGTCGCCGAGCGGGGCGCCGCCGGACACGGCGTACTGCACCTGGCCGCCGAGCACTGCGCGGAGCTTGCTGTAGACGAGCTTGTCGAACAGCACGTGCTTGGCCTTCAGCCCGAAGCCCGCGCCGCCCTTGTCCTGCGCCTGCGAGTACGCGATCGCGGTCTCGGCGGCGGCGTCGAAGATCTTGCCCTTGCCGTCCGCGTGCGCCTTCTGCGCGGCCGAGTTGAACACCTTCTCGAACACCCGCGGCACGCTCAGGATGAACGTCGGCTTGAACGCGCCGAGGTCCTCGACCAGGTTCTTCACGTCCGCGCTGTGCCCGACCTTGACCCGCTTCATCACGCAGCCGACCTGGATGATCCGCGCGAACACGTGCGCCAGCGGCAGGAACAGCAACGTGCTGGCACCGGTCGTGTCGAAGAGGCCGTCGAGGATCTTCACCGCCGGGCCGAGCTCGTCCAGGAAGTTCGAGTGGCTGATCTTGCAGCCCTTCGGGCGTCCCGTCGTACCGGAGGTGTAGATCAGCGTCGCGAGGTCGGCCGGCGTGACCGCCGTACGGCGCTTGTCGAACTCGGCGTCGGTGACGTCCTGGCCGAGCGCGGTCAGCTGGTCGACGGCGCCGGCCTCGATCTGCCAGACCTCCTGCAGCGCCGGCGCCTCGGCCCGCGCGGAGTCGACCACCGCGCCGTGGGTCGCGTTCTCGACGATCGCGACGACCGCCTCCGAGTCGGTCAGGATCCACTGGATCTGCGAAGGCGAGGAGGTCTCGTAGATCGGCACGGTGACCGCGCCGATGCTCCAGATCGCGTAGTCGATCAGGGTCCACTCGTACCGCGTCGGGCTGAGCAGGGCGACCCGCTCGCCGGGCTTCACCCCGGCCGCGATCAGGCCCTTCGCCACACCGGTCACCTGCTGCGCGAACTCCGCGGCGGTCACATCGGTCCAGGTCGCCCCTGAGCCGGATTCTGCACGCCGGCTGAACACCGCGGTGTCAGGATGAGAGGACGCGTTCGCCCACACCGGGTCGCTCAGGCTCCCGGTGGGCGGTTCTGTCACAGCAGGAACGGTGTACTCACGCATCCGCGTCTCCTCAGTCGGTCACGAATTGTCGACTTCCGGCGCACGCTACAGTCACCTACCCGTAAGTAGCCAGGTTTATGTGACCCACGGAACTAGGTTCTAGCCATGCCACAGCTCGACATCAGTTGCGACGACTTGGTCGTTGCTGATCCAGCCTACGTCGCCGAGCGGCTCGGTTCGGACACCCTCTGGCGCGAGTGGTGGCCGGACCTCACGCTGACCCCGTCCGAGCGCCGCGGCCTGGAGGGCGTGCGCTGGTCCGTCACGGGTGCCCTGACCGGTACGGCGGAGTGGTGGCTGGAGGCCGTCCGGGACGGCGTGGTCGTGCACTGGTACCTGCGGGTCGACCCGGCGAAACCGGTCCGCGGACGGGCGGCCGCGCGGCTCGAGGAGCGGTACGTCGCGGCGTACCGGGAGCGGCTGTGGCGGTTCAAGGACGAGGCCGAGGCGGGCCGCGCGGCGGGCGAACGCCGTACCGGATCCGATCCCGCGATAGTCTCCGGGGAGGACGCGGATCCATCGGGGGGTCCGGCAGCCGTTCGCAGCACCCGTCCCAGCACAGGTAAGAGGTGAATCGATGGCGGAACAGACCACCTCGACCATTCAGGTGAACGCGACCCCCAAGGAAATCATGGCGGTGATCGCGGACTTCGCGGCCTACCCGGAGTGGGCCGACTCGATGCGGGAGACCGAGGTGCTGTCCACCGACGAGGCGGGCCGGCCGAACAAGGTGCGGTTCAAGGTCGACGCGGGGGCGATCTCCGACGAGTACACGCTGGCCTACGTCTGGTCCCGCAACGAGGTGACCTGGACGCTGGTCGAGGCGAAGATGGTCAAGGGCATGGACGGCGCCTATGTGTTGAAGGACCTGGGTGCGGAGGGGACAGAGGTGACGTACCGGCTCGCTGTCGACGTGGCGATCCCGATGATCGGGATGCTCAAGCGGAAGGCCGAGAAGGTCATCATCGACACCGCCCTCAAGGGCCTCAAGAAGCGCGTCGAGTCCTGATCCAGTGACCCGGGTACTGCTCTACACAGGTAAGGGCGGCGTAGGCAAGACGACCTCCGCCGCCGGTACGGCGACGCTCGCCGCGCTCCGCGGACTGCGCACGCTGGTGCTGTCCACGGACGCCGCGCACTCGCTGTCGGACGCGTTCGACTCCGAGGTCGGCCAGGAGCCGACCGAGATCGACGACCTGCTGTTCGTCCAGCAGATCGACGCGCAGCGCAAGTTCGAGCGGTCCTGGGGCGAGATCCAGAGCTACCTGCGCTCGGTGCTGCACATGGTCGGCGTCGACCCGATCGAGGCCGAGGAGCTGACCGTGCTGCCCGGCGCCGCGGAGGTGCTCGCGCTGCTCGAGGTGCGCGACCACGTCCGGTCCGGCCGCTGGGACGTGATCGTCGTCGACTGCGCGCCGACCGCGGAGACCCTGCGGCTGCTGGGATTGCCGGAGGCGCTGAACTGGTACCTCGACCGGATCTTCAACGCCGAGCGCAAGATGATGCGTACGTTCCGGCCCTTCATCAACAGAGGGAGCAGTCTGAGCCGCGGATCCAGCCTGCCGGTGCCGGACGACAACGTGTTCGACGCGTTGCGCAAGCTGCAGGGCGACTTGGCCGACATCCGCGCGCTGCTGGCCGGCCCGGACGCCTCCGTGCGGCTGGTGCTGACGCCGGAGGCGGTCGTGGTCGCGGAGGCGCGCCGTTCGCTGACCAGGCTGTCGCTGTACGGGTACCGGGTGGACGGCGTCGTCGCGAACCGGGTGTTCCCGGCGGCCGGCGCGGACACCTGGCGCCGGCAGTGGGTCGCCGCCCAGCGGGGCATCCTCGAGGAGGTCGCGGACTCGTTCCGGCCGCTGCCGATCTGGGAGTCGCCGTACCGCGTCTGCGAACCGGTCGGCGTCGAGGAACTGGCGGCGTTCGCGGTCGAGATGTACGGCGGGGACGACCCGTTCTCGCGGGCCACCGACGACACGTCGTTGTGGGTGGACCGGCACATCGACACCGACGGGCGCACGTACACGCTGACGATGCCGTTGCCGCTGGCATCCGCCGACGAGCTGGAGCTGGCGCGGCACGGGGACGAGCTGATCATCACCGTCGGGTCGTACCGCCGGGTCCTGCCGCTGCCGGCCGCACTGGCGCGCGGTGTGGTCGCGGGCGCGCGGCTGGACGAGGGACGGCTGCAGGTCCGGTTCGCGCCGAAGGAGTCCGCGCGTACGGCGGTGGCTTCGGACGTGCCGAGCGGTGCCGGTCCGCTGGAGTCCGCGCAGGAGCTCGCGCAGGGGCTGACGGCGGAGTACCACGAGCAGCTTGCGAGGCGGGAAGCGGCGATCGGGGATGGCCGGTGAGCAAGGAGCCGGTCGGCTCGGTCGCGGAGGAGGCGGCGAAGCTGTTCGCCGTACTGCAGAACGCGGCGTCCGACGCACCACCTCAGGCCGGGGAAGCCGAGGAAGCCGCGAAACACGAGCACAAGCTCGGGCCGGACTGTGTCTGGTGCCCGGTGTGTCAGCTGATCCATCGGGTGCGGAACACCAGCCCCGAGACGATCGAGCAGCTGTCCACCGCGGCCGCGCACGTCCTGGGCTCGCTGAGGTCGCTGCTGGAGGCCGCCGCGGACGCGGCCCGGCAGGCGCGGGAGGACGCAGCGTCGCGGACCTCACCACCGGAGGAGGAACCGACCCGGTCCCGGGTGGACCGGATCGACGTGAGTGAGGACCCCGAACCATGGGACTGACGATCGGCATCGACATCGGCGGTACGAAGATCGCGGCCGGCGTGGTGGACGAGCAGGGCACGATCATCGCCCGCACGCACCGCGACACCCCGGCCGACGACACCGACGCGATCGCGGCGGCGATCTGCGACGCGGCCGCGGAACTGATCGCCGCGCACGACGTCGAGGCGGTCGGGATCGGCGCCGCCGGCTTCGTGTCCTCGGACCGTTCGACCGTGCTGTTCGCGCCGAACCTGGCCTGGCGGGACGAGCCGCTCGGTGCCCGGGTCGAGCAGCAGCTGAAGGTCCCGGTCGTGGTCGAGAACGACGCGAACGCGGCCGCCTGGGGCGAGTTCGCGTTCGGCGCCGCGAAGGACGCCGAGCACATGATCTGCATCACGGTCGGTACCGGTATCGGCGGCGGCGTCGTGATCGACGGCCAGCTGCTGCGCGGCGCCCACGGGGTCGCGGCCGAGCTCGGCCACATGCGCGTCGTACCCGGTGGGCACCGGTGCGGCTGCGGCGCCCGCGGCTGCCTGGAGCAGTACGCGTCCGGTACGGCGCTGGTCCGCGAGGGCCGGGCCCGTGCGGAGTCGGGGTCGCTCGGGGCGGCGCAGATGCTGAGCGTGTGCGGGATCACCGACCCGGCGGAGCTGACCGGGCCGATGATCACCGAGGCCGCCATGAAGGGCGACCCGTGCGCGGTCGAGCTGCTCGAGGACCTCGGCCGCTGGCTCGGCGAGGGGCTGGCCAGCCTGGCGACGATGTTCGACCCGAGCCAGATCGTGATCGGCGGCGGCGTCAGCGCGGCGAAGGACCTGCTGATGAAGTCCGCGCAGCGCGCGTTCGAGAAGAACCTGCCGGCCAAGTCGAACCGCCCGCACGCGAGCTTCGGACTCGCCGAACTCGGCAACGACGCCGGCCTGATCGGCGCCGCCGACCTCGCCCGGCAGCCCGCTCCCACCCGATGACGGATACTGGAGACAGTCCGGCGGGGGTCGCGAGGAAGGTCGAACCTTGGCTCTGACACAAGCTCTGACGATCGGCATCGACATCGGCGGCACCAAGGTGGCCGCCGGGGTGGTCGACCCGGAGGGCAACATCCTCGCCCGGCTGCGCCGGGACACGCCGACCACGGACCCCAAGGAGACCGAGGACGCGATCGCGGAGATCGTCCACGACCTGGAGTCCCGGCACGACGTGATTGCCGTCGGCATCGGTGCGGCCGGGTTCGTCGACGGGACCCGGTCGTCGGTGCTGTTCGCGCCGCACCTCGCCTGGCGGCACGAGCCGCTGCAGGACGCGGTCGAGCGCCGGCTCGGGCTGCCGGTGGTGGTCGAGAACGACGCGAACGCGGCCGCCTGGTCCGAGTGGCGGTTCGGCGGCGGCCAGGGTGAGAGCCACCTCGTCTGCGTCACGCTGGGCACCGGCATCGGCGGCGCGATCCTGAACGACGGCGCCTTGCAGCGCGGGAAGTTCGGCATCGCGGGCGAGTTCGGGCACATGCAGGTCGTGCCCGGCGGTCACCGCTGCGAGTGCGGGAACCGCGGCTGCTGGGAGCAGTACGCGTCCGGCAACGCGCTCACCCGGGAGGCGCGCGAGCTGGCACTGTCCGGTTCGCCGGTCGCGCACAACCTGCTCCGGGCGGCCGGCGGCGACCCGCGGAAGATCAACGGCCCGATGGTGACCGAGCTGGCCAAGGACGGCGACCCGGTCGCGGTCGAGCTGCTCGAGGACGTCGGCCGCTGGCTCGGCATCGGCCTGGCGAACCTCGCCGCCGCGCTGGACCCCGGCACGTTCGTGATCGGCGGCGGCGTGTCCGACGCGGGCGAGCTGCTGCTGGCGCCGGCCCGGGAGGCGTTCAAGCGGACGCTGACCGGCCGCGGGTTCCGGCCCGAGGCGCGGATCGTGCGCGCGGTCCTCGGACCGGAGGCGGGGATGGTCGGCGCGGCCGACCTGGCGCGCGAGGAGGCGACCTGGTTGCGCCGCGTCCGGGTGAAGACCACGGCCGTGACGGCGAAGACGGCCGCGGCACGCTCGACCCGGTTGGAGCGGGCCGCCCGCAAGTCCGCGGCCCGGCGTACCGGAATGCGCGCAGACGCCGACCTCCACCACGCCGACGCAAACGGCGACCCTGACGCATGACCGACGGCCTGCGGGTGCTGTCGTACAACGTGCACCGGTGGGGCGATGACCGCGCGGCGCTCGCGCGGGTGGTGCGCGCGTGCGCGCCGGAGGTGATGCTGGTGCAGGAGGCGCCGACCTGGTTCGGCACCCGGCGGAAGCGGCGGGCGATGGCCGCAACCTTCGGGATGCGGTACGTCGCGGCGTCCGCCCGGAACGCGATCCTGGTTGCCGACGGCATCCACCTCGACGGGATCCGCGGCCGCCGGATCTGGCGCCCGTTCGTCCGCCGCCGGCTGAACTTCATCGCCACCCAACTCCCCGGCGGCGCGGTCGGCGGCGTCCTACAGCTCGGCCCGACCCGCCTCGCGGTGGTCGTCTGCCACCTCGGCCTCCACCCCCGCGGCCGCATCCACGAACTCGATCAGGTACTCACCCTCTGCCGCTCCTTCGGCACCCCGTACCTCCTCGCCGGCGACCTGAACGAGGAACCCGACGGCCCCATCTGGAACCGCCTCACCACCGAAGGCCTCACCGACCTGGGCGACGCCTTCACCTTCAGCTCCTCCAACCCCCACAAACGCATCGACACCGCCCAACTCACACCCCCGCTGACCGGCCACCTCCACGCCATCCCCCCAGCCGACCTAGCCACGGCGTCAGACCACCTGCCACTCCTGATCGAGGTGGAGCGAGCTACTTCTTCTTGCGGTTGAGGAAGGCGAGCATGGCCTCTTGGGCGGCGGGGGAGCCGAAGAGGGAGGCGGACAGCTCGGCGAGGTCTTTGCCGCGGGCGTCGATGTCGGCCAGCAGCGTGCGGTTGAGGAGTTTCTTGGTTTCGCGGAGGCCCTGGGGGGCGCCCTTCAGGAGGGAGGCGAGGAGGGTGGTGAGGGCCTCGTCGAGGTCGGCGTCCGGGACCGTCAGGGTGAGGAGGCCGAGGCGTGCGGCTTCGAGGGCGTCGAAGCCGTTGCCGGTGAGGAAGGTGTACGCCGCGGCGCGGTCCGTGAGCCGGGGGAGGACCGTCAGCGAGATCGTCGCCGCCGCGAGCCCCAGCCGTACTTCGGTCAGCGCGAACGTCGCGCTCTCGCCGGCCACGCTGATGTCGGCCGCCGCCACGATGCCGATCCCGCCCGCGCGTACCGGGCCGGCCACCCGCGCGACCACCGGCTTCGGGTTCGCGACGATCGCGCGCTGTACGTCGACCATCCGCTGCGCGCCGACGCCCATTCCGACCGTGGTCGCCTCGGACAGGTCGGCCCCGGAGCAGAACACGTCCAGCGCCGACCGGACCACGATCACCCGTACGGCGTCGTCCGCGCCGGCCGTCTCCAGGTGGGCGAGCAGCTCACCGGTCAACGCTTGCGACAACGCGTTCTTGTTGTGCGGCGAGTTCAACGTGATCGTCGCCACACCGTCGGACACCGCCAGCTGCACGAGTTCGGTCATGCGGTCATCCAAACATGCGGGTCGGCGTGCCGGTGCGTGATCTTCCACTCGTCGCCCTCGGTCCGGAAGATCATCGTGGCCCGCAGTACGTGCGGGACCGGCTCCGGCTGGGTCACGTGGTGCACGGTGCAGCGCTCGATCGCGACGGTGTACGCCGTGTCCGCGCCGACGTACATGTCCAGGTACTCGAACTCGACCGGGTTCCCGGTGTCGTGGAACTGCGCCGACGCCCACTCGTAGCGCGGCCCGATCTCGGTCCAGCCGACCTCCCGGCCGCCGAACCCCCTGTACGCCGCCGGGGTCACTTCCTGTTCGTGTACTCCGGCGACAGCTCGCGCGCCAGGTGCTCGATGAACAGCCCGACGTCGGTGACGATCCCGCGGGCCTGCGACGAGCCGCGGTCGGCGAGCTTGGTCACGGTCGCCGGGTTGATGTCCACGCAGGTCAGCGGAACGGACGCCGGCAGAATGTTGCCGGTAGCAACCGAGTGCAGCATGGTCGCGGCCATCAGGCAGTACCCGACGCCGTCCAGCTCGGCCCGCATCGCCCGCTGACCCTCGAGGACGTCGGTGTACACGTCCGGCAGCGGCCCGTCGTCGCGCACCGACCCGACCAGCACGAACGACTTGCCCTGCCGCACCAGCGCGTGCATCACGCCCGACGTCAGCACGCCCTGCTCGACCGCCGCCGCGATCGACCCGGCCTTGCGGATCGTGTTGATCGCGCGGATGTGGTGCTCGTGCCCGTGCTCGACCCCGCGCCCGCGGGACAGGTCGACGCCCAGCGACGTCCCGTACAGCGAAGACTCGATGTCGTGCGTCGCGAGCGCGTTGCCGGCGAACAGTACGTCGACGTACCCGGCCTCGACGATCGCGACCATCGCCGGGGCGGCGCCGGTGTGCACGATGCCGGGGCCGCCGACCCAGAGCACCTTCTGCCCGTTCGCCTTCGCCTCGCGCATCCCGTCGGCGACCTGCTTGACCAGCACCCGCTGCGGCTTCTCCGAGGACACGTCGGACTCCATGAACCCGAAGCCCTCGTCGGTGTTCACCACGATCGGCGGAATCACCCGCACACCCTGCGCGCTGGTGATGATCTTCATCCCGGCGCGCACGTCCGACATCGGGATGGTCCGCACGATGTCGCCCTCCACCAGCAGCCCACAGTCCATTTCGGGATTTTGCACGGGGACCCAATGGCCGCCGAGCCGGACGCTGGTCGGCAGGTTCGTGGTCGAGTAGAACCCGTCCGGGAAGACGCCGTCCTGGGTCACCTCGGTGATCTCCGGCGTCCCGGGGTCGACCAGGTTCGCGCCCTTGGTCTGGATCCGCATCAGCAGCCGCTGCAGCGACTCCTCGTCCTCCGCGCCGACGGTCATCCGCACGGTGGACGGGTCGTCCTTGTCGTACCCGAGGTCGAACTTGTCCAGCGTGTACTCGCCGCCGTACCCGCGGATGTCGTCGAGGACGCGGGACAGCAGCCCGGAGTCCATCAGGTGGCCGGTGATCTCGACGGTCTCGGTGACCTGTGGCACGGGTACCTCCCCAAAGCGATGTCGTCGGATTGTCCGACGATCCGCATGCTAGCTCAGACGACCGCCCCGTCGTCACCACCGTCGCCGGGTGGCAGCCGGTCCTTCATCCGGAGCACCAGCGTGAGGAAGCCGCCGATGAACCCGACCACCGCGAGCGTGGTGATCCGCCCGGTGCCGAAGTCGAAGACCGCGGCCGCGATCAGCAGTAGCGGGCCGCCGAGCAGGCCGAGCCAGGCGAGCCGGCTGACCCAGTCCAGCCGCGGGCCGCGCGGCGGCTCCGGCGGGACGAAGTGGTCGTGCGGATCGTCCCGCTTCTTCGGTGGCTCCTCCGCCGGGACGTCGGCCTGGACGGTCAGCCCGGTCGGTACGTCGATCAGCGGCTCGTACTTCTCGTCGACGTCCTCGCTGGCCGGCCACCGCGGCACCGGGTCCTCGCCGCCGTCGTGCCCGGGCGCAGACGGCTTGTTGAACTGCTCGACGAGCGACCGCCACTCGGCGTCCTCGGTACTGCGGTCGATCACCGGGCGGGCCCGGTCCACCGCCTCGGCGTCGACGAAGATCTCGTCGTGGGCCTCGCTCTGGTTCTCGCAGTACGCCGCGATCCCGGCCGCCTTGAGTGCGTCCAGGACCGCCTCGGCGACCAGCGGGTCGATGCCGCCGAGCGACGTGTACGACGTCGCGGTCAGGCCGTTGTCACGCATCGTCTCGACCGCTCAAGCGGCTGATGAAGGCCGCGGTGTCCGCGAAGATCCGCGGTGCGTCGTTGTCCAGAGTTGCCACGTGATAGCTGTCCTCGAGCAGGGTCTCGGTCACGTCGCGGGACGAGATCGAGGACAGGATCGTCCGCCCCGAGCTCGGTTCCACCACATGATCGACAGTACTGCGGAACAACAGCACCGGCTGCGTGATCTTCGCCAGGTCCGCCCGGGTGACCTTCCACAGCTGCGACAGCGAGAGCAGCGCGCGCAGCGGCATCCGGTCGTACGCACCCTCCTCGACGCCCGGCTTCTTGATGTCGTTCGAGATGCCGGGGAACGACGGCAGCAGCCGGGCCAGCACCGGGAGCAGCGCCAGCCGCTTGTCGTCGGTCTGCACCGACGGGTTGACCAGGATCACGCCGGAAATGTCCGTACCGTGTTCCTCGGCCAGCCGCAGAGTGAGACAGCCGCCCATCGAGAGACCGACCACGAAGACCTGGTCGTGCTCCTTGCGGAGCCGCTCCAGCTCGTTGTCGAGGACGGCGTACCACTCCTGCCAGGAGGTCTTGTTCATCTCCTGCCAGC
This sequence comes from Kribbella sp. NPDC059898, assembly GCF_042730855.1. NCBI lineage: Bacteria > Bacillati > Actinomycetota > Actinomycetes > Propionibacteriales > Kribbellaceae > Kribbella > Kribbella sp. NPDC059898. The sequence goes on along the minus strand of NZ_JBHWKR010000010.1, from coordinate 8,125 downwards.
TGGTCCCGTGACCGGGCAGCCGCGGCACCGCCACGCCGTACCCCGCGGCGGCCAGGTGCTCGGCGAACGGCCGCATCGAGCGTGGCGAGCCGGTGAATCCGTGACTCAGCAGCACGCCGACGGCGGCGTTCTCCCCGGTCCCGGCACTGCGAAACTCCTCCGCGTGGGCTTGCACTGGCACGCTCGACTCCTCGCCGTTCACGGTCCTCACAACGCGCCTCAGGAGCGCGTGACAATCGTCGCATCTTGGCTGCATCCAGTCTGCATCCAGGTGACAACACGGTGAGCAACACCCGCATTCCTGGCGGTGACATTGCCTGAGGGGGAAGCTGGAACGTAGTGTCCGCACCGGAACGGTTGACGCGCCGCGGTTGTCGTGTCTGGGTGTAGATGTGTGTCGGGCGAGTTGACGGAGGTCGAGACGGATGCTTTATCTGTTCCTGAGACGGTTCTTTGTCGCCCCACTGGTCAAGCTGCTGTTCCGGCCGAGGGTGACCGGTGTCGAGCATGTGCCCACCGACGGCCCGGCGTTGCTGGTCAGCAACCACCTGGCGTTCTGCGACTCGATCTTCCTGCCGGTCTCGGTGCCTCGCCAGATCGTCTTCCCGGCCAAGTCGGAGTACTTCACCGGTCCCGGCCTGAAGGGCAAGCTGGTCGCCACGTTCTTCCGCTCGGTCGGCCAGATCCCGATCGACCGCTCCGGCGGCCGCGCCTCGCTGGCGGCGCTGAACACCGGCCTGGGGATCCTCGAGAAGGGCGGCCTGTTCGGGATCTACCCGGAGGGCACCCGCTCGCCCGACGGCCGGCTGTACAAGGGCAAGACCGGTGTCGCCCGGATGGCGATCGTGGCCGGCGTGCCGGTGATCCCGGTCGCGATGATCGACACCCATAAGCTGCAGCCCGCGGGCCGGATGAAGCCGGTGCTGTTCTACCGCGAGAAGGGCCGGCTGCTGCCGCGCCTGGTCCGCCCGGGCGTCGCGTTCGGCGAGCCGATGGACTTCTCCCGGTACGAGGGCATGGAGCGCGACCGCTTCGTGCTCCGCTCGGTCACCGACGAGATCATGTACGCCCTGATGGGCCTGTCCGGCCAGGAGTATGTCGACATGTACGCCGACAAGGCCAAGGAACTGCTCAAGGCCGGCCAATCGATCGACGAACACGTCCGCCTCGGCGACACGAAGGCCAGCTGACCCCGCCGGGATGGACGGCGACCTGAACGTCCTCGGCGGAGCGCTCGAGGAGTGCGGCAGCGATCCCGTCACGGGTTTCTACCGCGACGGCTGCTGCACGAGCGGCCCCGAGGACCTCGGCAGTCACACGGTCTGTGCGGTGATGACGACGGAATTCCTGACGCATCAGACCTCGGTCGGGAACGACCTGGTCACACCGCGCCCGGAGTACAGCTTCGCGGGCCTGCGGCCGGGCGACCGGTGGTGTGTGGTGGCGGCGCGGTGGCTGCAGGCGTACCACGACGGCGCCGCGGCTCCCGTCGTACTGGCGTCCACGCATGTGCGGGCGCTGGAGACGATTCCGCTGACGGTACTGCGGCGGCACGCGGTCGACGTACCGGCGGATCCGGGGTCGTTGACCTGAGACGGTCACGCTCGGTTCGGTGGCCTCCTCTAAAGTTGGCCCCATGCAATTCGCGACGTTGACGACGGGGCAGGTGCCGGGGGTTCCGACGCTGGACGAGCTGCGGGCGCTGAAGCCGCTGCAGCAGCCGGAATGGCCGGACGGTTCGGCCCTCGAGCGGGTGATCGCGGAGCTCCGGACGCTGCCTCCGCTGGTGTTCGCCGGTGAGTGCGACGACCTGACCACGAAGATCGGCGCGGTCGCCCGCGGCGAGGCGTTCATCCTGCAGGGCGGCGACTGCGCCGAGACCTTCGCGGGCGTGACCGCGGAGAACATCCGCGCCAAGCTCCGGGTGCTGCTGCAGATGTCGGTCGTGCTCCAGTACGCCGCCAGCGTGCCGGTGGTGAAGATCGGCCGGATCGCGGGGCAGTACGCGAAGCCGCGCTCGTCCGGCGAGGAGACCCGGGACGGCGTGACGCTGCCGTCGTACCGCGGTGACGCCGTCAACGGCTTCGACTTCACCCCCGAGTCCCGGATCCCGGACCCGGCCAGGCTGCGGGGCGTCTACAACGCTGCCGCCGCCACGCTCAACCTGACCCGCGCGTTCACCACCGGTGGGTACGCGGACCTGCACCAGGTGCACGCCTGGAACACCGACTTCGTGAAGTCCTCGCCGGTCGGCCGGCGCTACGAGCAGCTGGCGTCCGAGATCGAGCGCGCGCTGGCGTTCATGCGGGCCTGCGGCGCGACCTCGGACGAGTTCCGGACCGTCGACTTCTACGCGTCCCACGAGGCGCTGATCCTCGAGTACGAACACGCCCTGACCCGGATCGACTCGCGCACCGAGCAGCCGTACGACGTGTCCGGCCACCTGCTCTGGGTGGGGGAGCGGACCCGGCAGCTGGACGGCGCGCACGTCGAGTTCCTCGCCTCGCTGTCGAACCCGCTCGGCGTGAAGATCGGGCCGACCACGACCCCGGAGTACATCCGGGCGCTGATCGACAAGCTGAACCCGAAGGGGATCGAGGGGCGGCTCACGTTCATCACCCGGATGGGCGCGGGCAAGATCCGCTCGGCGCTGCCGCCCTTGCTGGAGGCCGTTCGCGACCACGGTTCGCCGATCGCGTGGGTGTGCGACCCGATGCACGGCAACACGTTCGAGACGCCGAACGGGTACAAGACCCGCAACTTCGACGACGTGATGGACGAGGTGCAGGGCTTCTTCGACGCGCACGAACAGGTCGGGACCTGGCCTGGCGGCGTACACATGGAGCTGACCGGCGACGACGTCACCGAGTGCCTCGGCGGCGGTGAGGCGCTGGTCGCGGAGGATCTGGCGAACCGGTACGAGACGGCCTGCGACCCGCGGCTGAACCGGCACCAGTCGCTGGAGCTGGCGTTCCTGGTCGCCGAGCGGCTGCGCGGTGCCCGGGCATGAACGCGATCGACCTGCGGTCGGACACCGTCACGCGTCCGTCGGCGGAGATGCTGGCGGCGATGACGTCCGTCCCGCTCGGCGACGACGTGTACGGCGAGGACCCGACGATCAACCGCCTCGAGGAGACGGTCGCGGGGCTGCTCGGGCACGAGGCCGGGCTGTTCACCGTCACCGGCTCGCTCGCGAACATGCTCGGCGTCCGCGGCCTGGTCCCGCCCGGCGGTGAGGTGCTGTGCGAGGCGAGCGCCCACATCGTGCGCGCCGAGCTCGGCTCGCACGCGGCGGTCAGCGGCGTCACCACGCGCACCTGGAGTGCCCCGGCCGGGCAGATCGACCTCGACCAGATCCGCGCCCTGATCGCGCCGGACCTCGGGCCGTACTTCGTCACGACGACGGCTGTCTCGGTCGAGAACACGCACAACTTCGGCGGCGGGTCGATCCAGCACGCGTACGACGACCTCGCCGACGAGCTGGACGCCCGCGGGCTGCCGCTGCACCTCGACGGCGCCCGGCTCTGGAACGCCGCCGTCGCGACCGGTCGTACCCTCGAGTCGTTCGCCGGACGGGCCGCCGCCGCGAGCGTCTGCCTGTCGAAGGGCCTCGGCGCGCCGGTCGGTTCGGTGCTCGTCGGCTCGACCGAGCTGATCCGCGAGGCGCGGGTCTGGCGCAAACGCCTCGGCGCCGGGTGGCGGCAGGCCGGCATACTGGCCGCCGCGGGCCTGTACGCCGTGGAGCACAATGTCGAGCGGCTCGCCGAGGACCACGCCAACGCCCAGGTGATCGCGACCGTGCTCGCGGACGCCGCGCCGGGGTCGGTGAAGCCCGACCAGGTCGAGACGAACATCGTGGTCGTGGACCTCGCCGGGACCGGCCACACGGTGCCGGAGATCGTCGCCGGCGCCCGCGATGCCGGCGTACTCGTCGGGGGTGTCGGGGCGACCCAGCTGCGGATCGTCACGCACCTCGACGCGTCGGCGGCGGACTGCCGGACAGCCGCGGAAAAGCTCGCGCGACTCATCGGTTAGGGTTCAGCTGTTCGGGTCGCAGCATTCGGGGAGAGCCGTGCGAGAAATCGTCGTGTTCAGCGGAAGTGCCCACACCGAGTTGGCGGAGCAGATCTGCCGTGATCTCGGCGTACCGCTGTCACCGGTGGAGATTCATCGTTTCAGCAACGACTGTCTGCAGGTTCAACTGCAGACGAACTGCCGGCAACGAGACGTGTACATAGTGCAACCGCTCGTCCCGCCGACGCAGGAGCACCTGATGGAGCTGCTGCTGATGATCGACGCCGCCCGCGGTGCGTCGGCGGCGCAGATCACGGCCGTCATGCCGCACTACGCGTACGCCCGGTCCGACAAGAAGGACGCGTCCCGGATCTCGATCGGCGGCCGGCTGGTCGCGGACATGCTGACCACGGCCGGCGCCAACCGCGTGCTGACGATGGCGCTGCACGCGCCGCAGGTGCACGGGTTCTTCTCGGTACCGGTCGACCACCTGACCGCGATCGGCGTACTCGCCGACCACTTCCGCGGCCGCGACCTGTCCGACACGGTCGTCGTCAGCCCCGACCTCGGCAACGCCAAGACCGCGACCCAGTTCGCCCGCCTGCTCGGCGTACCCGTCGCCGCCGGCAGCAAGCAGCGCCTGGCCGACGACCGGGTCGTTATCGACGCGATCGTCGGCGACGTCGCCGGCAAGCGCGCCATCGTCCTGGACGACGAGATCGCCACCGGCGGCTCGATCATCGAACTCCTCGACCGGCTCAAAGACCTCGGCTGTACCCAGGCCGCCGTCGCCTGCACCCACGGCCTCTTCGCCGGCGCCGCCGTCGAACGCCTCCGCTCCCACCCCTCCATCACCGAGGTCATCAGCACCGACACGGTGCCCCGCCCCGACGGCTTCCCCGAACTCCAGATCACCTCGGTAGCCGGCCTCTTCGCCCAGGCCATCAAACGAATCCACGCCGGCGAATCCGTCAGCAGCCTCTTCGACGGCGTAGACCCCACCCACGCCCCACCCCAACCCAAACTCCCGTTCTAGTCCGGTTACGCTCGCGGCGTGATGCTGCCCAGAGTTGTTCGCTTCGACCTACTGTTCGTTCGCACGGACTACTCGAACGACGAGGCTTGGCGCAATGCCTTGGCAGCGGCGACCGCTGTCCACCCGAGCAACGACTTCGAACGCTGCGGTGCCGCACTGCAGCCGGTCGAGTCTCCTGAGCTCTCGGGTCTCACCTCGGCTCAGCTGGTAGGCCTCCCGCGCGAGGACTATCTCGCCGAGCTCGCCGTGGCCGATGCGCAGACAATGCGCGACCAGACCGTGCTCTTCGTCGACCTGAACGAACTGAACAAGCAGGTCGGCCGCACGTTTCGCGCGATCCCGTCTCAGGTCGAGCCGATCGTCGCGAACTTCTCGATCGCGAACATGGACTTCCACGAGTTCGCCGACAACGCCGATCCGGACGGAGTGTTCCGCGGCTTCGCGAGATAGTATGTGCGCATACTATCTAAGGAGGGGACATGTGGTCCGTCGAGGTGACCGGGAGGTGTGCGGCGAGTGCGGAGCGGGTGTTCGCGGTGCTGGCGGAGCCGGAGAAGTGGGCCGAGTGGAACGCGGGAGTCCGCCGGATCGAGATGCACGGTCCGTTCGCGGCCGGCACGGAAGCGGTGATGGTGCTGCCGGATGGGACGGCGCTGCCGTTCACGTTCGCGTGGGTCGAGGCGGGGAAGGGTTTCGAGGATGTCACCGAGGTACCCGACGCCGGGGTCGTCGTACGCGTGCGGCATGAACTGACACCGACCGCCGACGGCACGCTGATCACCTACCGCTGCGAAGCCCACGGCCCCGACGATGCCGCCGCCGAGGTGGGTGCGGCGGTCTCCTCGGACTTCCAGGACGTGATCGCGGCACTCGGCGTACGTGCGGAACAACCCGGTGGCTGACGCGCTCGAACCCCGCGAGAGCCCAGGCCTGCTGCTCTGGCGCGCGACCCTGAGCTGGCAACGCCTGATGACGTCGACGCTGAAGCCGCTCGGGCTGACGCACGTACAGTTCGTCCTCCTCGCGAGCACCTGGTGGCTCAACCACGTCGCCGGCGAATCCCCGACCCAACGCCGCATCGCCGACCACGCCAACACGGACCCGATGATGACCTCCCAGGTCCTCAGAACCCTGACCACAAAGGGCTTCCTGACCCGAACCCCCGACCCCACCGACTCCCGCGCCATCCGCGTAACCGTCACCCCGACTGGCGCGAACCTCGCCCAACGCGCGATAAAACTCGTCGGAGAAGCCGACAAAACCTTCTTCAATCCCGTCCCCGACCACAAAGCCCTCCTGGAAGCACTCCACGCACTAGGCGAATGAGTGCTGCATAGGATGGCGCGGTGGAGTTTGTGATGGTGCCGGGTGGTTGGCAGGGCGGGTGGGTTTTCGACTCGGTGGCAGGGGAGTTGCGGAGGAGGGGGCACCGGGTTGAGGCGGTGACGCTGGCTGGGCTGGAGTTGGAGGGGTCGGCGGATCTGGAGCGGCCGGCGAATCTTGCGGCGCATGTCGACCAGGTGGCCGCGGTCGTCGAGAGGCTGGACGGTACGTCGGTTGCGTTGTGCGGGCACAGCTACGCCGGGCTGGTCATCGCGGGCGTCGCGGATCGGCTGGGGGATCGGCTTGATCACCTGGTCTTCATCGACGCGTACGTACCGGACAACGGCGACTCCTGCTGGTCGCTGACCACCGAAATGTTCCGGGAGATGTTCATCGCCGGCGCGAGGGCCGACGGGCGGTGGGTCGAAGTACCTGACGGGATGGATCCGCGCGCACGAGCGCATCCGCTGGCCAGCTTCGTCCAGGGCATCACGCTGGAAGGCAACCCGTGGCCTGCGCTCCGCCGTACGTACATCAGCGGCGGTGACTGGACGGGGAGCCCTTTCGTGGAGTTGACGGAGCGGTTGCGTAAGGACCCGGCTTGGCAGGTGCACGAGATCCCGGTCGGGCACAACATCGCTCGCCGCGATCCGCAGGCCGTCGCTGCCGTGCTCGACGCCTTGCCAACAGCTACCAGGTAGCTGGAACGAGGCGCAGTTCACGGTCGGCGACGGTGGCGCGGTCTGCGCCGACTCGGTTGAGGTCGGGTGCGTGAACGGCTTGGGCGGCGTGGGAGTGGGCGGCTGCCCTTGTGGTCGACGTGGAAGCGGAATCCGTGCGGGCTGGTCCATTCGATTCCTCCGTCGGGCAGGCGTCGATTGCTCCAGCCGCCGAAGGTCTTGGCGCGGTGGTGGAGTCGTCCTTGGGGTATGAGGTTGTCGACGCTGGTTTGGCCGGGTGGGCCGGTGCGGTCGTAGGGCGCGACGTGGTCGAGGTCCATCGACGCCGTGGTTTCGCGACTGCCGTAGGGAAACATCTCTACGGGGTGGCGTAGTCGTACTCGTTCGCGGATCCGGTCGGGGATCTCGTAGCTGTCGACGCTGACTTGGTCGTGCAGGTCGATGACGGGTTTGACTATTACCCGATCGTGGCCGAGTAGTTCGCTGAGTTGGCTTGCGAGGAGTGGGCCGAGGTCTTCGGTTCGCAGTACGCCGGTGCCGGTGGCGAGGGTCTTGTCGGTGAGGTGCACATAGAGCGTGTGCCGGTTCGGTCGGCTGGTGTTTGCGCCGGGCCGGCTGTTGTGGGCGTGGTGTTTGATGGCGGCGAGGCGGGCTTCGAGCGTGTCGCCGAGCGCCAGTCGCGTGAACTCCTGCGCGGCACCAGCGTCGGCTGATGCTGTGCGCGGTGCCGCGGGCAGATCGGCCGGTTCGCCGCGATGAATCACATCGGCAGCGCCGTCCGCGCTCGCCGAATTACTCGCGTCGCCCGTGCCGCCCGTGCCGCCCGTGCCGCCCGTGCCGCCCGTGCCGTCGGTGCCGTCGGTGTCGGAGGTGTCGTCGGCCGTCGGGTCCTGCAACCCGTTCCGTTCGCCGCGGTCGTGCCACTCGCCCTGGTCGTGCCGCTCGTCCCACTCGCCCTGGTCGTGCCGTTCGTGCCGCTCGCCCTGGTCGTGCCGTTCGTGCCGCTCGCCCTGGTCGTGCCGTTCGTGCCGCTCGCCCTGGTCGTGCCGTTCGTGCCGCTCGCCCTGGTCGT
>NZ_JBHWKR010000009.1:5345-362504 GCF_042730855.1 Kribbella sp. NPDC059898 | reverse complement strand
GGCCGGTTGAAGAAGATCGTCACCGCCGCCCTGTGGCAAGCCGACCCCGAACAAGCCCAAGCCGCCGCCGAGGCCGCCGCGAAAACCCGCGGCGTGTTCGTCGCGCAGTCCGATCCCGACGACGACCACGGCACGAAGCGCATCTTCATCCGCGCCGCCACCGGCGCCGTCATCCGCTTCGACGCCACCGTCGACGAACTCGCCCAAGCACTGAAAGCCCTAGGCGACACCGACACCCTCGACGAACGCCGCGCGAAGGCCATCGATTGGCTCGCCGACCCCGCCGCCGCCGACCGCCTCCTCCAACTCGCCCGCCACCTCGCCCGCACCACCCGAACCAACCAGGGTGAGACCAGCACCCATGGCCAAGACGCCCCCTCCGCGGCCGAGATCCTCAAGCCACCTGAGCAGCCTGAGCCGCATGAACAGCCCGAGCCACGTGCGCCCCGGCATAGTCACACGGCTGCCGACCAGATCCCGACCGCAGCCGACCACGACGACCGGGACTACCGCGACGACTGCCAGGCCCCTGCCACCGACGCCACCAACCCCGCAGACGATCTGGACAGCGAGCCCGGCACGTACGAGACGCACCCTGACAACGCCACGTTCGCCACCGCTGGGTACTACACCGCTGGGTACTACACCGCTGGGTACTACACCGGTGGGTACTACACCGGCGATGCGGACGCTGAGTACGACATCAACAACACCGGCAACGTGGACGACGAGCCTGCCACCGACGGCACGCGCGACGTCGACGGTCGACCCAACACGGACGACGCGGACTACGCGGGCGATGCGGGCGATGCGTACGGCATGGACCATGACAACGAGAAGCAGGCTGAGCGTGCCGCGAGAGTCGACGGACCTGCGGGTGCTGGGGGTGCTGTGGATGCTGCGGGTGCTGAGGGCAAGGAGTTCACGCGGCGGGCGCTCGCCGACACGCTCAAGGCGCGGTTGGCTGCGATCAAACGCGACGCCCACAGCAACGGGCCCGGCGCAGGCGCAGGCACGGGCAGGCGGAACCGGCACACCCTCTACGTTCATCTCACCGACAACACCCTCGCCACCGGCACCGGTGTACTGCGCACCGAAGACCTCGGCCCACTCCTGGCAAGCCAACTCAGCGAACTGCTCGGCCACGACCAGGTGATCGTCAAACCGGTGATCGACCTGCACGACCAGGTCAGCGTCGACTGCTACGAGATCCCCGACCGGATCCGCGAACGAGTACGACTACGCCATCCGGTCGACATGTTCCCCTACGGCGGTCGTGAATCCACCGCCTCGATGGACCTTGACCACATCACGCCGTACAAGCACGCCCGCACCCCCGACCACACCAGCCAGAACCACACCGGCCAGGACCCCAGCAACCAGACAGACACCAGCCCCGATCCCTCCAACGACCTGGACGGCGCCGGCCGATCGGACTGCGTCGCGCGATCCGGCTCCCCAGCACCGGACAGCCGGAGAGGTCTGTCTCCAGACGCCAGGCCACCCGGACGAACAACGGCGCCGGCGCCGCCCGGACGGGCGGGGCAGACCAGTGTCGACAACCTCATACCGCAAGGACGACTCCACCACCGCGCCAAGACCTTCGGCGGCTGGCGCAACAGGCGGCTGCCCGGCGGAGGAATCGAGTGGATCAGTCCCCACGGGTTCACCTTCCTGGTCGACCACACCGGGACCCACCCGCTGTCACTCGGTCTGCCCGCGGCGAGCCCCCTGGGAGATCCCGTAGATCGCGACGCCACGGACTGAGGCTGCAGGTATCCCACCGCACCAGCAGCCGACAATCCAGCCCGCTCGTTCTCCATGAAGAGCCGCCACGTCAATCCCTGCGAGTCACAGTTGCGGGTGGTCCTGCAACGACAGGATCCTTCGCGGGCCACAGGGTCTACGGGAGGCAGACAACGCTGCCCAGCCTCACAGCAGAGTCGCTCGCCTGGTACGCCCATTGCTCTGCATCCCCAGGGGTTGCGAACCCGATGGATGCGAGAACTCCTCGCCCCGGACTCTGTGCTCCCGTTGACATCCCGCCACCTCAGAACAACACCTCGACAGAGCAACACAGCCCCGTTGCTGAGTCGAGCCGTCACTCTCAGACGTGACATGGTCGGCAGGTCGACTCCGGCGACACGTGGCAACGATGAGACATGGCCACGATCAGCTGTCACACGAGAGCTCGCTCCAGTCGCGTGACTCAAGCCGAGCATTCACCGACAACCTGTGCGTGGCCAAGGAGCGCCGGTATCCGGCCAGCCTTCCAACCAAGACTGCGGTCAGGTCGCTGCAGGCGCATGCCCGGCAGCATCTCCAGCACGCCCGCAATCACGTGGAGCAGACCATCCGCCGCCGGCGTCTAACCCACGACCACACCAGGACGAAGGTGGATCGGCAGGCGACACATCAGCCTTCTGCGTCCCACCTCGCGAACCCCGTGCATCCGCCGGAGGTACGCAACCAGCAGCACCTCCTTGGCCCCGTCAACCAATTGCTCGCCGTCGCCAGCATCTGCCCGGGCTGAGAAGGCATGCACTCAGTGCGGTACGCCCGGGCCGGCCGCACCCACGACGACGGACCGCTCCGCGCCCGATGCGTCCTCTCAGGCGCCCGTCCGAACGAGCTCGTGATTCGCCGCCGGCCCGCACCCGAAGTACGCCATGCCGCGCAACGCTGGAGGAGGTCATAACACGGTCCGCAAATCGTTGCGGGTAAGGCCTACATGGACAAAGACGGAGCATCCAAGACGGCGGACCGCTACTGGCACCGGCGAACCACCTCACGCCTCGCCGAAGTCCGTACCCCGACAACGCTTTCTAACCACGGCCAACGAAGTCGGAATGCCGGCACGGGCTCGCGGCGTCAGACGCACTCCACAACGTCCGGCACGCCGGCAGCTGGGCTCAACTGCAGCTGGCAGCTCCCAGCTCACCCGCAAGGCGGTCCCGCGCTTGCCCAGGGCCCACACCCGACACCACGTCTGCATCCCGCAGGCGACTCTGAGAGACAGTCGCCAGCTCTCCGTTCCCTCACCCCGGCCACGGGCAGACCAGTTGCCGAGACGGCGGCTTCCTCGCGCGCCCCTGAGCCATGTCGTACTTCACTACCGGATGCGTCCGGCTGCACCTTCCGCGCCGCCGCAGTCAGCCCGAGTCGCGGTTCCCGCACCAGTCCCACATCCGCTCAGTGGCGGCGGCATACCGATCGGGGCGGCGGCCCTTCCACGGGTATCCAGGAACCACCTCACGCTTCGCCGACGGTCAGCGCCGGCAGCGCCTCCTGCGCGAGGCCAAAGTGGCGGAAGACAGTCGCCGCTCCATCCATCAGGCACCCCACGTCCACGGGAAGTCGGCAGGCGAGGCGGCGGCCTTTCCACGCACACCCCGCGAACCACCTCATGCTTCGCCGACAGCCGCTAGAAGAGCAGTCGCCACCCCTTCCGCCCCGCAAGCACCTCACGTCTACGAAGGACCGATCAGCTGAGGCCGCGGCATTTCCTCGCACACCCCGCGGATGGGGATGCTTCGCCGGGGCCCGCGCACGGCGGCACCTCCTGCGCGCCGCCGGAGGCGGCCAGAAAACAGTCGCCGGTGCCCTGCAAGCAGCCCTCGCCCAGGGGAAGGCAGCAGCCCTGGCGGCACTTCCACACATACACACACCCCGAACCACGTCTTGCTTCGCCGGAGAACTGCGCCGGAGGCGCCTCGTGCACGCCGCCGGAGGCGGCCGGAGGACAGTCGCCGCCCACTCCATCCAGCAAGCACCCCACGTCCACTGGAAGCCAGCAGCCGAGGCGGCGGCCTTCCACGCACACCCCCGCGGAAAATAGATGCTTCGCCGAGGCCCGCGCACTGCAATGCATTCTGCGCGCCGGCGGAGGCGGCTGGAAGGACAGTCGTCGCTCGCCTTGTCTCGCAGGCGCCTCACGTGGGCGGACGATCCATCGGTTGGGGCGGCGGCCTTTGCATGTACGGCTGGCGGGCTAGGCGGGTGGGGTGGTTGGGGTGGGGTCTTCTTCGAGGATGCCGATGGTTCTCAGGCGGGAGATGATGCCGCCTTCCTGGCGGCCGAGGGTTTCGGTGAGGTCTTCCAGGGAGGCGCCGTTGTTGTACATGTCGGTGAGGGTTTCGGTGTCTTCGGGGGTCCACTGGCGGAAGGCGTTGGGGGCGGTTTGGCGGGCCTTCTGGATCTTGCGGGTCATGGAATTGGGGTTGATGGGCTCCAGGGATCGGATCCGGGACTGGCGGTGGCGGCCTACCTCCTCGCCCTTCTGCCAGAAGATCACTGCTCCGTTGTCGAAGGTCATCAGGTCGGCGGGGACGTCGCAGTAGTCGGCCTCGTCGAGCATCACGCGCATCATCTCTGGGGTTCCTCTTTCGGTCCTGAGGGATCTGGTCGGCAGAGAAGATGCCCGGATCCGCGGCACCTCGGCAGACGATCTGGAAGCTGTGGACAACCGATCGCACAACCAGTTTGCAAAAACTCTTTGCAAAGAGTCTTTGCAGTCGTAGAGTCGGTGTCATGAGCGACAAGAGCAGCAACGAGGCGCCACGGACGGTTCGGCTGGATCGGGAGTTGGTGCGGGCGCTGGCACATCCGATGCGGAACCGGATTCTGGGGTTGCTCCGGGTGTACGGGCCGCAGACCGCGACCACGCTGGCCGGGCGGCTAGGGGTGAACACCGGGGCGACCAGCTACCACCTGCGGCAGCTCGCGGAGGCCGGGCTGGTGGCGGAGGACGACAGCCGGGGCAACGCGCGCGACCGGTGGTGGAAGGCGGCGCATCAGGGGACCGAGTTCGACAAGGCCGAGCTGCTGGACCAAGAGCCGGAGCTGGCGCTGGGCTTCCTGCACGGTGTCGGGCAGACGTACGCCGAAAACATCTTCAGCTTCATCGACGCGATGCAGACGATGCCGGCGGACTGGCGGGACGCGAGTGTGCTGTCGGACTACTTCTTCCACCTGCGCGCCGACCAGCTCGACGCGATGATGCACGAGGTGCTGGCGGTTCTGGAGAAGTACAAGACGCCCGACCTGACCGCTCCCCTGCCGGACGGCGCCGAGCAGGTGACCGTCCAGATCCAGGCGTTCCCTCGCGAGACGCGGTAGGAGGACCAGCAGTGAGGCAATCGAAGCCGTTGGTCGCGTTCCTGGTGGCGAACGTGGTGTCGATCTGCGGCACCCGCGTCAGCGCCATCGCGATCCCCTGGTTCGTACTGATCACCACGGGCTCGCCCGTCAAGACCGGTCTGGTTGCCCTGGCCGAGATGGCGCCGCTGGTCGTCGTGAAGGCCGTGGGCGGCCCGATGATCGACAAGGTCGGCGCCCGTCGGATCAGCGTCCTGGCAGACACCGCCAGTACGGGCGTGGTTGCCCTGGTACCACTCCTGCACACCCTCGGTCTGCTGCACTTTCCAACGCTGCTGGCGCTTGTCGCGGTCGCCGGCGCGCTCCGCGGGCCAGGGGATTCCGCCAAGGAGACCCTGATCCCGGACATCGCCCGGGCCGCCAGGGTCCCGCTCGAGCGGGTGACAGGCCTGGAGAGTACGACGGAACGCCTGGCCGGCTTCTTCGCGTACGCACTGGCCGGCGGACTGATCACGCTGGTCGGAGCAGTCAACGCACTGTGGATCGACGCCGCGTCGTTCGGCATCTGCGCCGTACTCATCGCCCGCTGGATCCCCAAGCAGGACGGGCAGCCGGTCAGCAACGAGGAGGCGTACGGGCGGCGCCTGCTGGAAGGCTGGCAGTTCCTCCGCAGCGACAGGTTGCTGCTGCCGCTGGTCGTGATGATTGCCGTCACCAACCTGCTCGACGCCGCGACCAGCACGGTATTACTGCCGGTCTGGATCAAAGAACACGGCTACGGGCCTGGGCACACCAGTCTGATCCTCACCTCGTTCGGCGTGACCGCAACGGCGTTCGCCCTACTCGCGTCGGCGATCGGCGATCGCATACCGCGCAAGCTCGTGTTCACGCTGGCCTTCCTGATCGCCGGCGCCCCGCGCTTCGTGGCAATGGCGACCGATGCACCGGTGTGGGCGTTGATGGCCGTGTACGCCGTGGGCGGCATCGGCGCCGGCTTCATCAACCCGGTATTAGGTGCGATCCGGGTCGAACGGATCCCCAGTCACCTGCTCGGCCGGGTCAACTCGCTGTCCAACGCGGCCTGCTGGACCGGCGTACCGCTGGGAGGTGTGGCGGCCGGTGCGGCGATCGCTGCGATCGGCCTGGCGCCCGCGCTGCTGGCAGGTGGTGTGATCTATCTGATCGCCACCATGTCGCCGGTGCTGATCGGCCGCCACGAGAGCTGGAAAGCTACACCGGATCCGACGGGTCCTCCGGGAACGGCGGCAGATCCGGCCCCGGTGGCAGCCGGTGCGTCTTAGCCTTCGCACTGTCGTCCACCGCTCGCCGCATGCGGTCCCGCTCGGCCCGCAGCAGCCCCAGCATCACCAGGTCCAGCAGCATCCCCCCGGCGGCCGCGAACTGCGTAGCGGCGAACTGGAAGACCTGTGTCATCAGCAACGACACCAGCACCGCCAGCTCGAACAGCCGGACCGCCCGCGCCCGGTTGGCCTTCCGCAACGCCAGCGCACCACGCACCGTGAAGGTTGCCGACAGCAAGCTCCCGGCCGTCACGCCCAGCACTGGAAGGGTGTTGAGCCCGTTCCCCAGTACGGCGGCGATGACGAGCTCACCGACCACCTGGATGGCCAGTACGGCGACCGCGACCGTCGGGGCCTTCGGGTGCGTGGCCAGCCGCTCGAAGCCGCGCTGGACCGCCTGCCAGGCCGCGTCCACCGGGGCGGCCAGCTCCACCTCGTCCGGCGGGCAGGCCGCCAGTAGGTCGGCGGTCTCCCGGCGGCCGCCGATCTCGCGAGGCACCTGGCCCAGCAGCTCGGACGCCTCCGCCCGGCGGCGGCGGGACAGGCCGCCCGCGACACCCTCGACGGCGTGGTCGATGACGTTCGCGAGCTCCTCCCGCGGGTCGATCGGCCGCCGGGTGGTGAGGAAGCGGAAACCCAGCACGATCAGGACGAAGACGATGTACACGATCGCCGCGGTCGGCTTGTAGAAGTAGTTGTTGTCCGAGGTGACGAACTTCCCGACCTCGTCGATGAACAGCCCGAACCCGATCCCGCCGATCGTCGCCGCGGCCGGCCGGACCACCGGGCCGACGTACCCGAGGAGCAGCGAGATGGCGACGAACATCAGCAGCCCGCCGGGCAGTACGTGCGCGATGTGCAGGCCCTTGCCGCCGATCTGCGGGTACCCGCTCAGGCTGAGCAGCAGCCGCGTGATCAGCACCGTCGCCACCCCGGACACCACGAACGTCGTCAGGTGCTCCCCCGACCGCACGTTGCGGACCATCCCGGCCCGCATCAGGTACGACGAACGTTCACCGGCGGAGGTGGTCATGCGGTGACGTTACCGGAGGAAGGCTGCCACCACGACGATGGCGACCAAGGCTGCCAGTACGAGGGAGGTCACCAGTCGGCGCGTGCGGGGGTCCACGTGGTCAGGGTAGGCGGAAGTTCCCTACGAACGTGTCATCGGGGTCCACCCGCTGCTTGATGTCCCGCAACCGGGCCAGGTCCGCCGGGCTGTAACAGTCGTCCAACGAGCCCCACGCAGACAGACCGGTCGGCGACATGTCACCGGCATGCCACGGAGTCAGCGCCTCCTGGAACTTCTGGAGCACGGCGATCGCCTGGGGGTCCTGCACGATCGAGACAGCCAGCAGCATGTACTGCGCTGCCGGGTCAGTCGCCGCCACACCAGGGCGTTCGGCGTCAGCACTGGCGCGGAGGTGCCGTACCTGGACCTGGAAGATCAACGATGGCTGACCGCAGTACTCGAGCAAGGTGCAGATCAGGTCCGGTGTGAGCTCGTCGAACGTACTGGTGATCAGCGAAAGCGCCTGCGGTGGCGCCGGCACCGAGTTGAACTCTCCGACGCCGCTGGGCTGCAGTGACTGCACCGTGTCGCTCACAGGCGTGCCCGCTGCCCTGACTGTCGAGAGAGCCGCTTCCAACGCTTCCGGCTGGTACGGCGTCATCCCGTCGACCATGCAGAACGACTTGCCCCGTACGCCCTCCGGCACCGCCGGTACGTCGGGATAGTGGACCAGGTACGCCCACAGCGTCACCTGCGACGCCGCCTCCTGCGTAGCCTTTCCGTACGCCGTGAGCACCTGCTCGGCCTGCTCGATCGGGAACATCAACCGTGCGCCGGTGATCGCCGGTGCCAGATGCAGATCGACCTCCGCAGCGGTCACCACGCCGAAGTTCCCACCGCCGCCGCGCAGCGCCCACATGAGGTCCGCGTCGGACGCGTCGTCGATCCATCGGCGCTCCCCGGCCGCATCGACGATCTCCGCGGCCCGCAGGCTCGCCGCACCGCTCCCGTACGGCCGGGAGAACCAGGAGGACCCACCGCCGGTGCAGAAGCCGACCACGGAGATGTTCCCGGTCGAGCCAGGCAGTCCGGTCAATCCCGTACCGTCCAGCGCAGTCTGTACGGCTCCCCAGCGCACGCCAGCACCGATCCGCGCCACCCGGGCATCCGAGTCGATCCAGATGTCGTCCAGTGCGTCTGTGCGTACGACGATCGTCCCGTCCAACGCACGGGTGGCACCATGGCCGCCCGCTTGCGGAGCCACCTTCAGCCCGTGCGCACCGGCGTACGCGACCGTGTGCTCGACGTCGCTCGGGCCGGCTGCCACCACCACCGCACGAGGCCGCTGGTCGACCGAGAGGTTCCACGCACGCCTGACCTGCTCCCAGTCCGGGTCGTCCGGTGTCACGAGCCGTCCAGTCAGCACCTGCTGCAAGTCTTCGAACATGCCCACCACCATCCCGCCAACCGGCCCGTACCGGTACCCCTGGTTTCTGGGATGCCTGCGTGACCCGTCGCGGGCGACACTGGAACGGTGAAGACCTACCACGCGGAGTCCGCGCGGGCCGGGATCGAGGCGGCCGCGGTGGCCGGCCTGTCCTGGGAGGACTTCGGACTGACGGCGATCGAGCTGCTGGAGCGGGCGATCCCGAACGACGGCATCTGCCTGGGGCCGGCCGGAGCTGAGCGCCCGGCACCGGGACGTGGTGGCGAAGACCGGGCTGCGGCACGAGATGCGCGGCACGATGCGATCCAGCGGCCGGATGTGGGGCTTCTACACGATCTACCGCGAGCTCGGGCGTACCGGGTTCTCCCCGGCCGAGGCCGGGTTCATGCACCGGCTCGAACCGGTGCTGACCCGTGGACTGCGACGCGGACTGATCACCGCCGAGGTTGAGCGGCAGGACAGCGGTGCGGCCGTCGTGATCGTCGACGCAACCGACCGGATCGTCTCTGCGACACCGGCCGCCGAGGAGCGGATCACCGACCTTGGTGGTGCGGTCTGGGACCGCCTGCCCGTGGCTGTCGCCATCGTGGTGTCAGCGGCGCGCGGCGTACCCGGACTGGCCACGCAAGTCCCTAGAATGCGGCTCCGCAGCCAGTCCGGCCAGTGGCTGACTGTTCACGCCGCCCAGGTCCGTGGGCCGAACGGGCTCACGCAGGACATCGCCGTGACGATCGAACCGGCCGGTGCGGCCGCGGTGATCCCGTTGATCGTCGCAGCGTACGGACTGACCGAACGGGAGCAGACCGTCGTACAGCACGTGCTGAGCGGCGCAGGCACGAACGAGATCGCGCGGCGTCTGAACCTGTCTCCTTACACCGTGCAGGACCACGTCAAGGCGGTGTTCGACAAGATGGGTGTGTCGTCACGAGGAGAGCTCACGTCACGGCTGTTCCTCGACCACTATGCCGGACGGCTCGGTCAGGACGTCGGAGCGGACGGGTGGTTCAGCGAAGGCTGACGAGGGGCTCCGGTCGGTGGACGCCTCGTGGGCGGTAGCCGAGCGCGTCTGACACGCCGAGGTAGTCGGACAGCAGCCAGATGATCGCCAGCCACATCTCCGTCCCCTGCAACCCCGGGATCGCCCGGTCGTCGGTCCCGTCCGGCGCGAACGCGAACCCGGCGCCGTCGACCCACCGCGGCAGGATCGCCCGCAGTTGCTGCTCGGCCCAGCGACGCCCCTCTGCCTCGCCGTACGACGTCTGCTTGCGCGCCAGCCACAGCGGGTGGATGACGTCGAGTACGTTGCAGGCGTTGTAGTTGTCGCCGGTGAACATCCGCTGATCGTTGCTGTGCGCAAGCACTGTGGCGACGGCCTGCTCGGGGTACGGCAGCGGGAGGCCGAACTGCGCGTACGTGCCGCGGGTCAGGCGGTAGAAACCGTTCACAATCTGGAGCAGGCCGTCGTCCGGATGCGGCGATCCCCACATCCCGGTCTTCGGGTCGACGCGGGTGTGCAGCCAGCCCATCAGCAGCTCGAGATGGCCCGGTACGCCGCCGTTCTGCAGCGCCAGCGCCGTACCGAGCGAGTCGATGCCGGAGCCCGCCGTCCAGGCTCTTCTTGCCCAGGGCAACTTGTCGAGTTCCGCGACCTCGAAGCTGGTGTCGATCGGGTGCTCGAAGTCGCTGCCGAGGAGGCGGAGCGCGTAGCCGACGCAGAGGATGTGATAGTTCGTAGGGCCTTCCAGGACAGTGATTTCGGACGTCGACGAGCGGAGGAGATCGACCAGGTCGTCGCGCGTGTGGCCGGCCGGGGTACGGCGTACCAGCAGGTCGGCGATCTCGACGGCGTCGCACCACGGGCGGATCTCCGGCGCGCGCTCCGGACCGGGACGGTCGACGAAGCGCGCGCCGTCCCAGCAGCGCGCGAGTACGTCGTCGGTCTGCGCGCGCGCCTTCGCGGCGAACGCGGTCAGCAGAGTGGGCAGATCACCTGACATGGATGCTCCTGTCCGCGAGCGGAGGACGCGAGCCGGGTTGCCGGCCGCGACCGAGTTGGCCGGGATGTTCCTGGTGACGACCGCGCCGGCGCCGATGATGCTGTGCGGGCCGACCGTGACGCCGTCCAGGATCGTCACGTTCGACCCGATCCAGACGTCGTCGCCGATCGTGATGCCGAGCGCGGTGTGCGGCTGCGTGAAGATCGGCTCGCCCGGCGCGGTGCCGTGGTTGAACGCGAGCAGCGACGTGTGCGCGCCGATCCGGACGCCGTCGCCGATCGTCACCACACCGCGGACGGCCGCGAACGGGTTGATCGTCGAGTCCGAGCCGAGCGTGATCCGCCCGGTGACGTAGGCGTGCGCGGCGATGTACGAACGCTCCCCCATCCGGAGGTCGTCGCAGTACACCGCCGCCGACTCCGCGACATACACGTCGGCGGCCAACGAGACCGACCCGCCGAGCCGCGCCTGCCGTTCGGACTGCCGGTCGCGCTCGGCGGCGGAGGCCTTCCGGGCGTACTCCCAGGGCAGGAAATCGAGGCGCAACGGCTCGTTCGGCAACATGGGAAAACGCTATCCAAATCTCCCGGTGAACGCTAGGCCGGGGAGGCCGCTGCTAATCTCCGGTCTGACATGAGCACTTTTCCGTCTGCGCGAGGGGTGGCCGGGCGATGACGACGAGCGGATCCACCGCGGACGGCGACGCCGGCACCGACGGCGCCGACGGCCCACCGAACGGCACGCGCCGCAGTCATCGCGTCACGATCAGCGATCTCGCCCGCCGGTTGCAGATCTCCAAGGCGTCGGTCTCGTACGCGCTGAACGGCCGCGCCGGCGTCAGCGAGGAGACCCGGCAGCGGGTGCTCGACCTGGCCGAGGAGCTCGGCTTCCACCCGAACTCCGCCGCGGTCGCGCTGTCCGCGAGCCGGACCCGGACGATCGGGATCGTGATCGCCCGGGACCCCACGCTGATCTCCACCGAGGCGTTCTACATGCGCACACTGGTTGGCATCGAGCAGTACCTGAACGAGGTCGACTCCTCGCTGCTGCTCCGGCTCACCGGCGAGCACGGCGAGGACCTCGACGTACTGCGGCGTTGGTCGCGCCAAGGCCGCGTCGACGGGTTCATCCTGTTCGACGAGCTCGAGGACGACCAGCGGATCCCGCTGCTGAAGGAACTCGGCGTACCGTGCGTCGTGGTCAGCTCGAACGAGCCGGACGACTCGGTCGGGCGATTGATCAGCTCGTCGTCGGAAACGGTCGACCTGATCCTGGACCACCTGGTCGGGCTCGGGCACACCGACATCGCGCACATCAGCGGGCCGTTCACGTTCATCCACGAGCGGTCGCGGGTGCAGACGCTGCACGAGGGCGGGGTGCGGCGCGGGATCACCGTGCGGCACGTCGAGGGCAGCTACCGGTACGACGACGGGGCCGAGCTCACCCGGCAACTGCTGACCGGGCCGAACCCGCCGACGGCGATCGTGCTGGGGAACGACCTGATGGCGGTCGCGGCGCTGCGGGTCGCGATGGATCTCGGTACGGCGGTGCCGGAGCAGGTGTCGGTGGTGGCGTGGGACGACTCGCCGCTGTGCGAGCTGGCGCGGCCGGGGATCACCGCGGTCGACCAGAAGACGATGGAGCGGGGGCGGGCGGCGGCGGATCTGCTGCTGCGGATCGTCACCGGCAACTCCACGCTGCACGAAGAGGCGCCGGCGGGCGCACTGCGGGTACGGGAGTCCTCCGGCCCCTCCCAGGTCACGAGGTCGTAACGAACACGCTTCTACTGAACCGGTTAGGGTTTCGAAACTTAACCGGTTAGGTCAGTATGGGGCCGATCCGCCCCCGCAGGTCCGCGGGGGCTCGCAACGGGACGAGGGAGTCCGACGTGAGACTGCGTTCGCTTGTAGCCGCGGTGGCTGCGACCGCCATGGGAGTCAGCCTGGCCGCCTGTGGTGGTGGCAGCAAGAACGACTCCTCCGGCGGCAGTTCCGGGGACCAGACGCTGACCTACTGGGCCAGCAACCAGGGCACCAGCCTGGACAACGACAAGGAGGTGCTGACCCCGGTCCTGCAGAAGTTCACCCAGGACACCGGCATCAAGGTCAACCTCGAGGTGATCGGCTGGAACGACCTGCAGACCCGGATCCAGACCGCGATCACCTCCGGCCAGGCGCCGGACGTGGTCAACATCGGCAACACCTGGGCCGCCTCGCTGCAGGCCACCGACGCGTTCCTGCCGTTCGACGGCGACGCGATGACCGCGATCGGTGGCAAGGACAAGTTCGTGCCGACGGCTCTGGCGACCGGCGGCAAGGAAGGCACCGACCCGACCTCGGTCCCGCTCTACGGTCTGGCCTACGGCCTGTACTACAACAAGGCGATGTTCGCCGCGGCCGGGCTGCAGCCGCCGAAGACCTGGGAGGACATGGTCACCGACGCCAAGAAGCTGACCATCCCGGGCAAGCAGTGGGGTATGGCGCTGGCGGCCGGCAGCTACACCGAGAACGTGCACTTCGCGTTCATCGACGCCGCGCAGAACAAGGCCGACTGGTTCGGCAGCGACGGCAAGCCGACGTTCACCGGTGACGGCAACGTCCAGGGCGTGCTGCGGTACCTCGACCTGATGCAGAAGGACAAGGTCGCGAACCCGTCGAACGCGCAGTACGACAACGGCACCAAGTCGGTGAACGACTTCGCGACGAAGAAGGTCGCGATGGTGATCAACCAGAACAACGCCGACTCCTCGATCGTCGCGAACGGGATGAAGGCCGGCGAGTACGGCGTCGTACCGTTCCCGGCGCCGTCCGGTGGCGAGCAGGTCGCCAGCCACGTCGCGGGCATCAACCTGTCGGTGTTCAAGAACACCAAGCACAAGGACGCGGCGCTGAAGTTCGTGAAGTACATGACCGACGCGACCACGCAGAGCACGCTGGACAAGCCGTTCTCCGCGCTGCCGGTGCTGAAGGACGCCAAGCCGAACTTCACCACCGACGCCGCCGAGGCCGCGACCTTCCAGGACATCTACAACACGAAGTCCAAGCCGCTGCCGCTGGTGCCGGCCGAGGACCAGTTCGAGAGCACCGTCGGCAAGGCGATGAACTCGATGTTCGCGAAGATCGCAACCGGCGGGACGGTGAGCGCCGACGACGTGAAGGCGGCGCTGAAGACCGCTGAGGACCAGGTGGCGGCGAGCAGCTGACGATGGCCGTCGCAACCGAGACCGCGGCTCCGGCGCAGACCAAGCGCCGGGGCCGCCCCGAGCACCGTCCGGGACTGAACCGGTGGCTGCCGTACGCACTGCTCGCCCCGGCGGTCCTGCTGGAACTGCTCATCCACATCATCCCGATGCTGGTCGGGATCTGGATGAGCTTCGTGAAGCTGACCAAGTTCTTCATCGCGAACTGGTCCTCCGCGCCCGGCGCCGGACTGAACAACTACAAGGTCGCGCTCGACTTCAACAACGCCGTCGGGCAGGGACTGCTGAAGTCCTTCGGCGTCACGATCGTGTTCTCGCTGGTCACGGTCGCGTTCTCGTGGGTGCTCGGGATGGCGGCCGCGGTCGCGTTGCAGCCCGAGTTCCGCGGCCGCGGCGCCGTACGGACGCTGTTCCTGGTGCCGTACGCGCTCCCGGCGTACGCCGGAATCCTGACCTGGAACTTCATGCTCCAGCGGGACACCGGGGCGGTGAACCACGTCCTGCACCAGCTGCACCTGAGCGACGGCAAGACGTTCTGGCTGATCGGCGGCAACGCGCTGGTCGCACTGATCACGGTGGCCGGGTGGAAGCTGTGGACGTTCGCGTTCCTCACCCTGATGGCCGGCATGCAGAGCATCCCGCGGGACCTGTACGAGGCCGCGTCGGTGGACGGCGCCGGCAACATCCGGCAGTGGCGCAACATCACGCTGCCGTCGCTGCGTCCGGTGAACCTCGTGCTGGTGCTTGTGCTGTTCCTGTGGACGTTCAGCGACTTCAACACGCCGTACGTGCTGTTCGGTACGGCACAGCCGCCGGCCGGTGACCTGATCACGTTCCACATCTACAACGCGTCGTTCCTGACCTGGAACTTCGGTACCGGTGCGGCGATGTCCGTGCTGCTGCTGATCTTCCTGATGATCGTCACCGGCATTTATCTGCTCGTCACCGGAAGGAGGACGCGTCGTGCGTGAGACCAGAGGCTTCAAGATCTACCGCGGCGTCACGCTGACCGTGCTCGGGCTGTTCGTGCTGGTCCCGCTGTACGTGATGGTCACGTCGTCGCTGAAACCGCTGAAGGACGTGCAGGGCGCGTTCACCTGGTGGCCGTCGAACCTCACTCTGGCGCCGTTCGTGGACATGTGGAAGACGGTGCCGCTGGCGAAGTACTTCGTGAACTCGACGATCGTGTCGGTGTCGGCGACGGTGTTCTCGGTGGCGATCGCCATTCTGGCCGCGTTCGCGGTGTCGCGGTTCAAGTTCCGCGGGCGGACGGTGTTCACCACGACGGTGCTGTCCACCCAGATGTTCCCGGGCGTGCTGTTCCTGCTGCCGCTGTTCCTGATCTTCGTGAACATCAACAACTCGTTCGGGCTGCAGCTGGTCGGGACGCGGCTCGGGCTGATCATCACGTACCTGACGTTCAGCCTGCCGTTCTCGATCTGGATGCTGGCCGGGTACTTCGACAGCATCCCGCGCGAGCTCGACGAGGCCGCACTCGTGGACGGGTGCGGTCCGATGGGCGCGCTCTGGCGGGTCGTCCTGCCGGCCGCGCGGCCCGGGGTGATCGCCGTGGCGATCTACTCGTTCATGACCGCGTGGGGCGAGGTCCTGTTCGCGTCGGTGATGACCACCGAGGCGAACCGGACACTGTCGGTCGGGCTGCGGCAGTACTCGACGCAGACCAACATCTACTGGAACCAGATCATGGCCGCCGCCCTGGTGGTCAGCGTTCCCGTCGTCATCGGCTTCCTGCTCGCACAACGCCACTTCGTCGCCGGCGTCACCGCGGGCGCGGTCAAGTAAACAGCTTGTCGCCCCAGAACCCACCCGGCTGCACGCCGGGTGGGCAGGCGAAGATGCCACTGCCTACGTGATGGATGTACTCGTTCATCTTGTCGTTCTTGGCCAGCTGGTTCTGGATCGGGATGAACTGTTTGCGCGGGTCGCGCTGGTAGGCGAGGAAGAACAGGCCGGCGTCCAGGCGGCCCAGGCCGTCGGAGCCGTCGACGAAGTTGTAGCCGCGGCGGAGGAGTTCGGCGCCGTTGTTGAAGTCCGGATGCGCGAGCCGGACGTGCGAGTCGGCCGGCACCTTCGGTTCGCCGTCGGAGTTCTTCGCGGCGAAGTCGATCGCGTCGAACTCGTCCGCCTTGCCGAGCGGGGCGCCGGTGCCCTTGCCGCGGCCGACGACCGCCTCCTGCTCGCCGAGCGACGTACGGTCCCAGATCTCGATGTTCATCCGGATCCGGCGCGACACCAGGTACGAGCCGCCGACCATCCAGTCGGGGCCGTCCTCGGGCTGCACCCAGAGCTGCTGCTCGAGCTTGGCGGCGTCCTCGAGTTTGAGGTTGTTCGTGCCGTCCTTGAAGCCGAACAGGTTCCGCGGGGTGGCCTGGGCGCGGGACGTCGACGACGTCCGGCCGAAGCCGAGCTGGGAGTAGCGGACGACCGTACGGCCGAAGCCGATCCGGGCGAGGTTGCGGATCGCGTGCACCGCGACCTGGGGGTCGTCGGAGCAGGCCTGTACGGCGATGTCGCCGTACGAGCGGGCTTCCTCGAGGTCGTCGCCGATGAAGTGCGGGAGGTCGACGAGGGCCTTCGGGCGTTTCGCGGCGAGGCCGAAGCGCTGGTCGAACAGGGACGGGCCGAAGCCGACGGTGATCGTCAGGTGCGCCGGCGGCAGGCCGACGGCCTCGCCGGTGTCCTCCGGGGGTGCCTCGTCCGGGCCGTTCACGGCGCCGTACTGGCCGATGTCGCGACCGGCGGTGAGGAGCGCGGCCGCGGCGGTCCATTCCTTGAGCAGCGCGATCAGCTCTTCGCGCTTGGTCGTCGTCACGTCGAACGCCGCGAAGTGCAGCCGATCCTGCACCGGCGTGGTGATCCCCGCCTGATGCGGCCCATGAAACTCCACTGGCCCGTTGTTGTCCGCCGCCTGTGACTTGTCGGTCGCGAGCGCCGAGTGCGCGGCGTATCCGGCGACCCCGGTGGCAACAGCAGCACCCGCGGCCCCGAACAGGCCGCGCCTCGAAATCCCCTTACCGTCGGTCATTTCTTTGCGATTACTCCGGCTACCTGGCTGACCGGTTCGGCGAGGCCGTCCACTACGGCGCCGAGGGCCTTCTTTTCGGGCTCCGACGCGGTGTAGGGCTTGAAGCCGTCGCCGGTGCGGTACTTGTCGAGGGCGGTGAAGACTGCCTTGAAGTTCGTGTCGAGCTGGGTGACGAGGGCCGCGTCGCGGGTCTGCAGGGCGGGGCGGAGGGCCTGGATCGCCGCCTGGGAGCCTTCGACGTTCGCCTGGAAGTCCCACAGGTCGGTGTGCGAGTAGCGGTCCTCCTCGCCGGTGACCTTGCCGCGGGCTACCTCGTCGAGGAGTTCCTTGGCCCCGTTCGCCATCTGCAGCGGGTTGAACTTCACGGCCTTCGCCTTCGCCACGACCGTCTTCACGTCGGTGAGCAGCTGGTCGGCGTACTTCTCCATGCCCTTGGTGCTGTTGGAGACCCAGAGCGCCTGCTCGATCCGGTGGTACCCGGTCCACTCGGTGCCGGGCTCGACGTCGTTCACCCGGGCGTCGATCTTCGGATCGAGGTTGCCGAACGACTCCGCGACCGGCTCGATCCGCTCCCAGTACGTCCGTGACACCGGGTACAGCGCCTTCGCCTTCGCCACGTCGCCGGCCTTCACCGCGGCGGTGAACTCGGCCGTCTTCTGCTCCAGCGCGACCGCCTGCGAGTTCACGTACCGCTGGTAGCTCTCGGTCGCCTGCTTCAGCGCTGCGTCCTCGGACGTCTGCGCGGGCGCGTCACCGGTGACGGTCAGGTCGCCGCGGATGCCGTCGCCGACCATCCCGGGCTTGCAGACCGCCTGGTACTTCCCGGTCGGCAGCTCGACGATCAGGTCCCGCTTCAGCCCGGGGCCGATGTTCTCGACCTCGCCCATCACCCGGTCGCCGTCGGCGTACACGTAGAACTCGGTGATCTTGCTGCCGCCGTTCGAGATCGAGAACGTACTCGTCCCGGACTTCACGTCCCGGCGGCTGAGGTCGCAGGCCGAGTCGGACGCCTTCACCGACACCGGACCGGTGCCGTCGTCCTTCGCGGCCGGCTCGTTCTTCGCACACGCGGACAGCGCGGCGAGACCGATGACGGCACCAACGATCGAGGCCTTGCGGCCGAATGACGCAGACATGTTTCTCCTGAGGTTCAGGCCGCTTTGTGGGCGGTCGTCGCCGGCACGGCAGGCGGGGTGGAACTCTTCACCGGGCGGAAGTACAGGAACAGCACCGGCACGAGATAGACGACCCAGGCGGTCGCTTCCAGCACGGTCGGTGCCGGGTTGAAGTTGAAGATGCCCTTCAGCAGTACGCCGTACCAGCTGGCCGGCGGGATCACGTGCGAGACGTCGAACGCGAGATGGCCGATCCCGGGCAGGATGCCGGCCTCCTGCAGGTCGTGGAAGCCGTACGCGAAGATGCCGGCCGCGACCAGCACCAGCACCGCACCGGTCCACTTGAAGAACACCGCGAGGTTGACCTTCACCGCGCCCTTGTAGATCGCGATCCCGAGCAGCACCGAGGTGGCGAGGCCGAGCAGTACACCGATCAGCGGTACGGCGGTGGTCGCGGTGGCGGCGGACGCGTACACGATGAACGCGGTCTCGATGCTCTCCCGGAAGACCGCGAGGAAGGCCAGGATGACGACCGCGCGGGAGCCGACCTCGAGCGCCTGGCCCATCCGGTCGCGGAGCTCCTTGGCGATGCTCCGGGACGCCTTGCGCATCCAGAAGATCATCCAGGTGACGAAGCCGACCGCGAGGATCGACATCACGCCGCCGACGGTCTCCTGGGTGGTGAACGACTTCGCGGTCAGCGCGGTGACGAACTGCAGCAGGCCCCAGGCGGCGGCCGCCACGGCGAGGGCCGTGGCGACACCGATCCAGACCAGTTTGAGCCGATCCCGATGCCCGGACTTGACCAGGAACGTCGCGAGGATGCTGACCACCAGCGACGCCTCGAGTCCTTCACGCAGACCGATCAGATAGTTCGCGAGCATGGCGGGAGACCTTCGTCTTCTTAGGTACGGCTAACCTTGATGAGGTTAGCCTAAGAAGTCCCATTCGCCTACCGTGACGTACGCCGCACTGTGGCCCGGGCCCTCGCCCAGCCGGGACTCGATCAGCTGCAGACTGCCCGCGGTCCACGCCGGGCCCTGGTAGTTCTCGAAGATCCGCACCCACTTGGTCACGTCCAACTGCCGGCGCAGCCGCGCGAGCGTCAGGTGCGGCGTGAACTTGCGTCCCTCGACCTCGACCCCGGCCCGGTTGGCCGCGGCGCGGGTGGTCGTCGACAGGTGTTTGAGTGACTCGCTGTCGTCGCGGACCCCGGCGTACAGCACCCGGGCATCCGGTACGCCGGGGAACGCGCCGGCTCCGGCGATCTCCAACTCGAACGGCCGCTGCCGTCCCGCGGCCCGCTCCAGCCGCTCCTCCAGCTCCTCGGTCTTCCAGTCCGGTACGTCGCCGAGGAACGCCAGCGTGATGTGCCAGTGCTCGTCCGACGCCCAGCGGATGTCGTCGTCCGGATGCTCCCGGCGGGGCTCGACGAACTTGCTCAGATCCTCCACAACCTCGTTTGGTGGCACCACGGCCACGAACAATCGCATCCGAAAATGCTAGCGGTGGTGGAAACTGCATTTCATGGAGCTCAAGTTGCCCGCGCCGTGTCTGGTGATCCTGGCCGGTCCCGGGGCGGCGGGGAAGTCGACGTGGGCCGCTGAGCACTTCGCGCCGGAGTTGATCGTTTCCAGTGATCGGTTGCGGGCGCTGGTGGGGTCCGGCGAGGACGACATCGCCGCCAGTACGGACGCTTTCGCGTTGCTGGAGGAGGTGGTGGAGCAACGAATCGGCCGCCGGTTGACGACTGTGATCGACACCCTGGGACTGGATCGGGAACGGCGGGTGCGCTGGTTGGCGGCGGCGCGGGATGCGGGGATGGCATGTGTCGCGGTGGCGTTCGACACGCCGGCCGACGAGTGCCGGCGGCGGAACCGGGAGCGGGCGGAGAAGCGGATTCCGGCCGACGTGCTGACCTCGCAGTTGCGGGCGTGGCGGGGCGTCAAGGGCGAACTCGCGGGTGAGGGGTACGACGACCTACTCGAGCCGGCCGCGGCGCGGGTCGTGCCGACGGCGTTCGTCGAGTCGGGGGCGGCGCGGGCGCGGCAGTCGGAGGCGCCGGTGGGGTTGCGGTTCGGGCTGCAGCTGAGCTCGTACACGCACAAGGGGCCGACGGCGGAGTGGATCCGGGAGGTCGCGGGGCGGGCCGAGGCGGCTGGGTTCGACGCGATCTACGTGATGGACCACTTCCGGCAGATTCCGCAGGTGGGGCGGGCCTGGGAGGACTTCCTGGAGAGCTGGACGACGCTCGGGTATCTCGCGGCGTGTACGACGCGGGTTCGGCTGGGCACGTTGGTTTCGGGGATCACGTACCGGAATGTCGCGCATCTGGGGAAGATCGCGGCGACGCTCGACGTGTTGAGTGGTGGGAGGGCCGTGTGTGGGGTCGGGCTGGCGTGGTTCGAGGCCGAGCACAAGGCGTACGGGTGGACGTTTCCGTCGGTGAGTGAACGGTATGCGCTGCTGGAGGATGCGTTGCAGCTGCTGCCCGTTTTATGGGGACCGGGCAACAAACCCTTCCACGGCAAAGTGCTCGACGTACCGGACACCACTTGTTATCCGCGTCCCCTGCAAGAGCATTTGCCTTTGCTGGTTGGTGGGAGCGGGCCCAGGACCCTCCGGCTGGCAAGCCGCTACGCGGATGCGGTGAACGTCTTCGGCGACGTGGCCGCAGTACGCGAACGAGCAAAGCAGCTGAGGAAACCGATCGAACTCACGCACCTCTCGACGACGCTGGTAGGAAAGGACGGCAACCAGCTCGACCAGTTGATCCGTACCCTCCGCCCGCGCAACGTCAACCCGGAGAAGTACGCCGCAACCGTCAACGCGGGAACGGTCGACGACCAGATCGGGCGGTTCCGGGAACTGTCCGAGGCCGGGGTGTCCGAGGTGATGCTCAGCCTCCCCGACCTCGAGACCGTCGAGGTCGTCGCCGACGTGATCTCAGCCTTCCGGATGTAGACAGCAGGTCATGGGACCGTCAGACAGGTGGCTGGAATCCTGGCAGCTTCCCCTCGCCGCCGCAGGTTCGGCACTCCTCGAGGACCCATGCGGTAGCGGCCGGCCCGGACGGCTGGTTGCCTTGCATGTGGACGATCCCGCGAGCAACGCGGATACCACCGCTGCCCTCACATGTCGGGCAGATCGTGTTTATCGTCCCCGGTTCGTCCACCCTGATCCTCCACACTGCGGACACGGATACTGCACGTTCTCAGTCGTCATCTTGCCGTTCTTCATCCGCGCCTCCCGCTTGTGTTTCCACCCCGTACCTCTGCACGACGGGCAGACCTGCTGCGGTGGCCGGTTGTCTCTCGGCATCTCGTCTCCTTCGATCGTAGCTCAGCAGTTGGTACGGCGGGGCGGCGCGGATGCAGGGGTCAGCACGCCGCCCCACCGGGTCTACAGTTGGCCCGCCTCTTCGCGGTACAGGTCCGCGAGCTCGCGTAGGCGGCTGACGTCGAGGCTCGCAGCCTCGGTCTTGTCTACGAGCCGGTCGGCGTGGAACGCCGCACAGTCCATGCCGTCGTTGAACCCCGCGTCGTACCCGCGCGCCCACGGCGACCAGCGCTTCCGTACGACGAGCCAGAAGTAGACGCGATCCGGCAGCAACCTACGCATCAAGCCACTCAGCCCCCCGTCGCGTCGCGGTGGCAGCCGCGGTGCCACCTGAGCACGCACAGCGCCGCGGTCTCCGGGTGCACGCCGTCGCACGGTTCGTTCGCGATCTCCTGTGCCGATCGCATCTCTGGCCACCGGTCACCGTCGGGAACCGGTGCCGGCGGTAGTCGCGGTGCTTCCCCCCTGTCCACTCAACCCCGTCACTCATGGTCACAGGCTGCCGCGTTCCACGCCCGTCGGCGACAGTTCCCGCGTATCCCTCCGCATCGGAAGACAGGGATACGCACATGGGTAACACTGGGGACATGACGTTCGGGAGCCGACTCCGTGAATACCGTAACCATCGCGGGTGGTCACTGGCGGATCTCGCTCGGGCTACAAACTTCAGCCGTAGCTACCTCTCGAACGTGGAGAACGGGCGCAAGATGCCCACCGAGCACCTCGCCCGTGCTTGTGACGCAGCGCTCCGCGCCAAAGGCGCTCTCATCGTGGCCGCGAAGGGCGCCGACGTTCTCCGGCTGGAGCAGATGCCTTGGCAGACGGCCGAACTCGTTCACCGTATGCGCGCCAGCGACACGACCACCGACACCCTGGAAGTCCTGCACTCCACGGTCCAAGAGCTGTGCTGTCAATACAATCGCCGCGACGCCCTGGAGCTTCGCCAGGAGGCTCACGAGTGGTTGAAACGGGTTTCAGCCCTGCTCAGCCGCCCCGTTGGCCTGAAGGCTCATCAGGAGCTATTGGTGGCCGCGGGCTACCTCGCGCTCCTCGCCGGATGCGTCGAATACGACCTCGGCCTCATGACCGCCGCCGAGTCGACCCGAATTGCCGCGCAACAGCTCGGCGAAGAGGCCGGCCACCCGGAAATTGTTGGCTGGGGCCATGAAATGACAGCATGGTTCGCGCTCACGCAAGGTCGGTTTCCCCAGGCGGTCGCCGCCGCTCGCCGCGGTCAGGCAGCAGCGGGTACGTCGAGCGTGCACGTCCAGCTCATCGCCCAGGAGGCCAAGGCCCGCGCTCGTCTCGGTGAATCCGGGTTGGCGGATCTTCTTGCTGAGGGTCGCGCGATGCTCGACGGCATGCCGTATCCCGACCGCCCGGACAACCATTTCAAGATCGACCCCGCGAAATGGGACTACTACGCGATGGACGTCCACCGGATGGCGGGAGACGACGACCTCGCCGGCGATTACGCACGTGCGGTCATCCGCGACAACACCGCGCCCGACGGCACCGAGCTGAGCCCGATGCGGATTGCCGAGAGTCGCCTTACCCTCGCGTTCGTGGCCGGCCGCGACGGCGATCTGGAGCAGGCCGTCAACCTCGGTCGCGAAGGGCTGAAGGCCGGTCGCCAGAGTCGCGTGCACCTCTACATGGTGGCCCACGAACTGAACCACGAACTGCGAAGCCGATACGCCGGCGAAGCACTTGTACGGGACTTCGGCGAGTCACTCCGCACAGGCTGACTGCCTGCCGACAAGCTCGATCTCAACACACCGAGGTCGGCGGCAGGCGACGGGCTTCCGGCCGATCACCGTAGCCGACCACCTCTCTGAATCCCTTCTTTTCTTTGCTCTTGTTCTTTGGTCTTCCCTTCCTTTGCCTTTGTCTTCAGCGTTTCGGGTGTACGTCCAGCTTCAGCAGCGCGTTCTCGAGTAGCTCCGGCATTGCCGGGTGGATCCAGTACTGGCCGCGGGCCATCGTGTAGGCGTCGAGGCCGAAGCTCATCGCCTGGATGACCGGCTGGATCACGGTCGGCGCCTGCGGGCCGATGATGTGGCAGCCGATGATCTGCCCGGTTGCGCGGTCGGCGATGACCTTGGCGAAGCCGGTGGTGTCCTCCATGGCCCAGCCGTAGGCGATGTCGGCGTACCGCTGGATCGCTGTCACATAAGGGATCCCGCGTTCCTGTGCCTGCTGCTCGGTGAGCCCGACGGAGGCGATCTGGGGTGAGCTGAAGACCGCGTGCGGGACGAAGCGGTGGTCGGACTCGATCCGGTCGTCGGGGTTCAGCAGGTTGTGCTTCACCACCCTGGCCTCGTGGTTCGCGACGTGCTTCAGCTGGTGCGGGTTCGTCACGTCGCCGAGCGCGTAGATGCCCTCGACGTTCGTCTCCTGGTATTTGTCGACCACCACGCGGCCGGCGCTGTCGACGTCGACGCCGGTCGCGGCGAGGTTCAGCAGGTCCGAGTTCGGTTCGCGGCCGACCGCGATCAGCAGTTCGTCGACGACCAGTTCGTCGGTGCCGTCCGGGTGCAGCATCTTGATCCGTACCGTGCCGTCGTCCTGCCGCGAGACGTGCACGGTCTCGTGGTTCAGCCGTACGTCGTACTTCTGCCGCGCGATCTCCGTGTACCGCGCGGCCACCTCGGCGTCCTCGGACCGGAGCAGCTCCGCGGACCGGGCCACGATCGTCACCTCGACGCCGAACGCCCCGAACACGTGCGCGAACTCGGCCGCGACGAACCCGCTGCCGATGATCGCGATCCGGCGCGGCAGCTCGTCGAGCCGCATGATCGTGTTCGAGGTGTGGTACCCGGTCTCCTCGAGCCCTGGGATCGGCGGGACGATCGGCCGGCTGCCCGTCGCGATCACGAACCGCTCGCCGCCGAACACGCTGGTCGACCCGTCCTTGTTGTCGACCGTCAGCTCCTTGAACCCGGTGAACCGCCCGGTCCCGTCGTACATGTGCACGTTCGCGTTGTCCGCGTTGTGGTGCCGGTACTCGGAGCCGCCGGCGGAGATCGGGTCGATCCGGCCGAAGATCCGGTCCCGTACGTCGGTCCAGCGGACGTCCAGCAGCTGCTCGTCGACGCCGTACCGCGAGCTCACCGCCGGGGTCGCGGCGACGTCGGCGGCGTGCACGAACATCTTGGTCGGGATGCAGCCGAAGTTCAGGCAGGTGCCGCCGAACGTCCCGCGCTCGACGATCGCCACCTTCCGGTCCGCGAACCGCCGGTTCACGATCGTGTTCCCAGAGCCGGTCCCGATGACGACGAGGTCGTAAGTGGTCACACCCCATTGTGCGCGTTACCTGCAATCGACCCGCTCACCAGGGAGAATGGGTAGGTGGCAGGTGGTGAGCTGGCGAGCATGAACGGCACGGTGGTCTGGGACGGCGTCGGGACCCTACGGATCCGGTACGACCGGACGCCGACGGGGCTCGAACCGATGGCCGGCTCGCTGTTCGCGCGCTTGGGCGAACGGGTGCTGCCGGTCGAGGCGCTGCAGTCGGTCGAGGTGGCCGGGGACGGGCTGCGGTTCGTGCTCCGCGACGGGGCCGATCCGCTGCAGGCGGTCAGCGGTGTGGAGGTCCTTGGCGACCTGTACGACTTCCCGGGGGCCGATCCCGCGCTCGCGGAGCGGGTCGCCGGCGAGATCCGCCGTACGCTCTCCCGCCGCGACGTACCGGCGGCCGCCGCGCGCTGGTTGCTCGCCCCGCCGCCCGCGCCGGACCGGATCGCCGGGCGGGACGCGACGTTGTCGGTGGCGAACGGGCAGCTCACGTTCACCTACGAGCGCCGCGCCGGGCGCCGGAAGAAGGCGCACGGCAACCCGTGGTCGGTGCGGCTGGACACGATCCTCGACGTGCGGTGGCGCCCGGAACAGGGCGGGCTCGGCGGCCGCGGCTACCTGCGGATCGGTACCGACCGGACGCCGCTCGACCGGCCGAAGCCGAAGCACGACCCGGCCGCGATGGTCAGCGCCCGCGGCGCCGACCTCGACGTACTGTTCTTCGCCGCCCGCCTGCTGACCCGGATCCGCCCTTAGGCCACCCGAGGGCTCGTCGGGGCCGCGTCCACAGCCGCCTTGTCGGCGAGCAGTTCGGTCTGGGGCAGTACTTCGAGGTGCGGGCGCGGGAGCAGCCGCGGGCGGATCGAGAGGCCACGCTTGCGGGAGAAGTACAGCACCGACCCGACGGCACCGACCACGGTCAGCCCGCCGCCGACGATCAGCGACCAGCGGGCGCCCATCGTCTGGCCGACCCACCCGATGAACGGGCCGCCGATCGGCGTACCACCCATCAGCAGCGTCATGTACAGCGCCATCACCCGGCCGCGCATGGTCGGCTCGATGCTCAGCTGCATGGTCGCGTTCGCCGAGGTCAGCATGGTCAGCGAGGTCAGCCCGACCAGCGGCAGCACCAGCGCGAACGTCAGGTACGTCGGCATCAGCGCGCTGACGATCTCGAACAACCCGAACAGCACCGCCGCGCCGATCACCAGCCGGGCCCGGATCCGCACCCGGCGGGCGGCCAGCAGCGCGCCGGACAGCGACCCGATCGCGAGCACCGACCCGAGCAGGCCGTACTCCCCCGCGCCCTTGTGGAACGCCTCGGTCGCCATCAGCGCCGACGTCATCTGGAAGTTCAGCCCGAAGGTCCCGGCGAAGAACACCGTGACCAGCACCATCATCAGCTCCGGCCGCCGCCACAGGTATCGCATGCCGTCCCGGATCATGCCCTTCTCGCGGGCCGCGGGCTTCGGCGTGTACAGCTCGGCGACGCGCATCATCCGCAGCGACACGATCACCGCGATGTAGGTGAACGCGTTGACCATGATCACCGGGCCGGTGCCGATCCAGCTGATCAGCACACCGGCCAGCGCCGGGCCGAACAGGCGGGCCGCGTTGAACGAGGCCGAGTTCAGCCCGACCGCGTTGGCCAGCTCGTCCCGGCCGACCATCTCGACCACGAACGCCTGCCGGGCCGGCGCGTCGAACGCCGTACCGACACCGAACAGCAGCGCGAGCAGGAACACATGCCACGGCTGGACGACGCCGACGACGGTCAGACCGCCGAGGATCAGCGCGACGAAGCCCATCGCGATCTGGGTGTAGGTCAGCAGCTGCCGCTTGGGCATCCGGTCGGCCAGGACCCCGGCGTACGGACCGAGGATCAGGGCGGGCAGGAACTGCAGGCCGGTGACGATGCCGAGCGCGGCACCGGAGTGGGTCAGCTCCAGGACCAGCCAGTCCTGGGCGACGCGCTGCATCCAGGTGCCGACGTTCGAGACGATCGCGCCGGAGGCGTAGAGCCGGAAGTTGCGGACTTTGAAGGCGGCGAACGTGGGGCTCATCGAGCCGCCAGTCGTTCGAGAACAGGTGCTGCCTTGCGCAGGATGTCGCGCTCCTCGGGGGTCAGTTGCTTCAGTTTGGTCTGCAGCCACTCGTCGCGGCGCCGGCGGTTCGCCAGGATCAGCTCGTCGGCGCGGCCGGTCAGCTCGACCACGATCTGCCGCTTGTCGGTCGGGTGCGGGCGGCGGACCACCAGGCCCGCCTCCTCCATGTTGGTGACGATCCGCGTCATCGACGGCGGCTTGACCTGCTCGTGGGCGGCCAGCTCGCCGATCGTCATCGCGTCGTGCTTGGACAGCGCGCCGAGCACGCTGAGCTGGTTCGCGGTGAGGTCGTGACCGGGCTCGCGCTGCCGGCGGATCTGCCGGGACAGCCGCAGCGTCGACGACCGCAGGGCGCTCGCCAGTCCGACGTCACTCTTCACCTGCTGCGCTACGACCTCGGGCATGTCTTTACCTTAACTCATTACCTTTGCTAAATAAAAACCCAGAACCAGGGGCTGGTATTCCCGGGCCGCTAGAGTTCCGGGCATGAATGGCCAGCTGGAGCGGTACGAGCAGCGGTTCCGGCGCGCGGGGCTGCCGCTGTTCATCGAGGACTTCTCGCCGACGCACGACATCTTCACGCGGGCGGCGCCGCTGCTCGTGGTGGTGTTCGGAGTCGAGATGCTCGGCGCCACGTCGCTGGACTGGCACTGGTGGCAGAACCTGCTGGCCGCGCTGGGCGGTCTGGTCGCGCTGGTGGTCGGGTTCGGCCTGCTGAACCGGTTCCGCGGGCGCCCGTTCTGGTCGCTGCCGACCCGCTTCGGCATCCCCGAGCTGGCCGTGTTCGTGTTCCTCCCGGCGCTGCTGCCGGTGGTCACCCAGGAGCAGGTCCGCCAGTTCTTCGGCATCGCGCTCGGGAACCTGGTGCTCGTCGGCATCGTGTACGTCGTGGTCGGCTACGGCCTGATCGCGACGATGTACTGGGGTCTGCGGCGGCTCGCGAGCGAGCTCGGGAACTCGGTGGCCAGCCTGGTCCGCGCACTCCCGCTGCTGCTGGTCTTCTCCCTGGTCCTCTTCGTGACCGCGGACATGTGGCAGGTCTTCGGCGGCATGCCGACCGCGTTCATCGTGCTGCTGATGGTCGCGTTCACCGCGCTGAGCACGCTTTTCCTGCTGATCCGGCTGCCACACGAGGTCGACGCGATCGAGCGCGACGCCGGCTCCGGACCGCCGCTGCGCCGCAGCCAGCGGATGAACCTGAGCATCAACCTGGTGATCCGGCAGTGGATGCAGGTCCTGGTCGTGAGCGCCGGCGTCGGCCTGTTCTTCATCGGGTTCGGGATGCTTGCGATCAGCAAACACGTCTACGACCAGTGGGGCGTGACGCCCGGCTCCTGGTCGTACGACATCACGTTGATGCACCACCCACTGCTCGTCAGCGCGTCGCTGGTGAAGGTCGCGGTCGGGATCGCGAACTTCACCGGTCTGTACTACTCGATCGCGCTGCTCACCGACTCGACGTTCCGCACCGACTTCCTCGACAACGTCAGCGCGGAACTCCGAGACCTGTTCACGGCGCGGACGGAGTACCTGGCGCTGCGGGAGTCAAATGGGCTGACAGGAAGCCCAACTCGTAGTGCGTGAGGCTTGAGGTGTCGGCCATGTGGGTGGCATTCGACAACGGCAGGACCTGGTGCGGGCGGCCGGCCGCGGTGAGTGCCGCGGACAGCCGGAGCGTGTGCGCCACGAACACGTTGTCGTCGGCAAGCCCATGGACCAGGAGCAGCGGACGGCGGAGGTCAGCGGCGTACGTCATCAGCGACAGGCGGTCGTAGACCTCGGGGTTCTCGTCCGGGTGCCCGAGGAACCGCTCGCGCCAGTGGGTGCCGTACAGGCGCTGGTCGGCCGGTGCGGCGCCCGCGACGGCGACGTGGAAGTCGTCAGGACGGAGCAGTACGGCGGCCGCGGCGAGCAGGCCGCCGTAGCTCCAGCCGCGGATGCCGACTCTGCTGAGGTCCAGGGCGCCCGTCTGCTCCGCCGCAGCGTGGAGCGCGGTGACCTGATCCTCGAGCGGCGCCGTCAGGTTGTCGAGGTGCACGGTCTTCTCCCACGCCGGCCCGCGGCCCGGCGTACCACGGCCGTCCGCGATCACGACCGCGAACCCGTGCTCCGCGAACCACTGCGCGGTCGCGAACGCCCCGCTCGACCGGCGCATCACCAGCTGCATCGCAGGACCGCCGTACGGCGCCATCAGCACCGGGAGCGTGCCGCCCTCGTACCAGGACGGGAGGAGTACGGCGGTCCGCAGTTCGCGGTCGCCCGCGCGCAGCCAGGTGATCCGCGGCGTGACGACCGGCTCGGCGGCCCGGGAGTCGATCGTCCGCTCCGGCTGACCGTTGCGGCGTACGACGAAGGACCGGCGCGTCTCGGTGTTCGACTCGACGAGGAGGGTGTCGCCCGTGCGACTCGCGGTGTGCGTGCCCGGTACGTCGGTGAGCCGGCGGAGCGTGCCGTCGTACTGCCAGACGTGGCTCTCCGTCGGCTCGTCGCTCGCCTCGAACAGCACCGCCTCCCCGGTGACGTCGAGGACACCGCGGAGCTGCAGGCCGGCCGGCGTGACCGGTACGCCGGCGATCGTCAGCCGCCGGGTTTCGCCGTCGTCGACGGGGTGCACGAGCTTCCCGGACGCCGTCCGGGCGGGGGTTCCGTAGATCAGCTCGACCCACGCCGGGTCCCGCTGCTCGTGCAGGAGCTTCGTCACGCCGGTGTCCGGATCGCCCGCGAGGACCTGGAGCGTCCGTTGGTCGCGGGACTGTACGGCGAACAGCGGGCCGTGCGCGTCCCACGTCACCGCGGTCAGGTACTCGTACGCCGCCCGGTCCCAGCGCAGCTCGACCGACCCGCCGGTGAGGTCGAACGCGTGCAGCGTGACGATCGCGTTCGGCGTACCGGCCGCCGGGTACGCGACCTCGCGGGGCGGCCGGTCCGGGTTCGCCGGGTCGGCGATCCACCAGCGCCGCACCGGCGTCAGGTCGACGCGGGCCGCGAGCAGCCGGGTGCCGTCCGGCGACCACCAGTGCCCGCGGGTCCGGCCCATCGACTCCGCGGCCTCGTGCTCGGCAAGGCCCCAGCCGACCTCGGGGTCGTCGTCCGCGGCCACCGCCACGTCGTTGCCGTCGGCAAGATCCACGACGTGCAGCTCGCGGCCGGTGACGTACGCGACCCGGCGGCCGGTCGGGTCGATCCGCGGGTCCACCACCCGGCCCGCGGTCCAGATCTCGCGGGGCAGCGCGTCCAGGCCGTCGAGGTGGTACAGCACGCCCTGGAGCGCGAAGACGAGCTGCCGGGCGGTCCGGTCGGCGGAGTACGCGACGATGCCCGACGTCCGTTCGCGGGTGCGTTCCCGCCGTACCCGCTCCGCCTCCGGGAGCGAGCCGTCGGCGTGCAGGTCCTCGGGCGCGACCACGAGCTGTTCCTCGCCGTTCGCGGTGAGTTGCCACAGGCAACTGGTGCGGTCCTCCGGGCCGGTGGTCCGGAGGAACAGCACATGCTCGTCACCGAGGGTGAAGGACCTGGGCAGGCCGTGGGTGAAACGGCCGGTGCGTACGGATTGGGCGGGGAAGTCCTCGAGCGGGTCCACTCTGCTCAGGTTAGCCAGTCGGTCAGCGGGCCGATCGCGAAGTACACCACGAACAGCGCCGAGACCACCCACATCAGCGGGTGCACCTGGCGGGCCTTGCCGCGGACCAGCTTGAGGATCACGTACGAGACGAAGCCCGCGCCGATGCCGGCCGAGATCGAGTACGTGAACGGCATCAGCACGATCGTCAGGAACGCCGGGAACGCGACCTCGACGTCGTCGAAGTCGATCCCCTTCACCTGCGTCATCATCAGGAACCCGACCAGGATCAGCGCCGGCGTCGCGGCCTCGTACGGCACCAGCGTCACCAGCGGCGCGACCACCATCGAGATCAGGAAGCAGATCCCGGTGACCACACTCGCCAGCCCGGTCCGCGCCCCTTCACCGACACCGGACGCCGATTCGATGTACGACGTGTTGCTGGACACCGAGGCGGCGCCGCCGGCCGCGGCCGCGATGCTGTCCACGATCAGGATCGCCTGCGACTTCGGCGGGATGCCGTCCGCGTCGTTCAGCCCGGCCTCGGCGCCGATCGCGGTCATCGTGCCCATCGTGTCGAAGAAGTCCGCGAGCATCAGCGTGAAGATCAGCAGGATCGCCGACACCACCCCGATCTTCCCGAACGAGCCGAACAGGTTGAACTCGCCGATCGTGTCCAGGTTCGGTTTCGTGAACCATTGGTCCGGCAGCTTCGGCACGCTCAGGCCCCAGCCGCCCGGGTTCTTGTCCGTGCGGGCGCCGATGGTGCCGATCGCCTCGACGACGATCGCCAGCACGGTCGCGGCCAGGATGCCGATCAGGATCGCGCCCTTCACCTTCCGCGCGTACAGGATCGCGATCAGGATCAGGCCGAACACGAACACCAGCACCGGCCAGCCGCGCAGGTTGCCGCCGACACCGAGCTCGACAGGCGGGCCGGAGAGCGCGGCGGGACGGCGTACGAACCCGGCGTCGATCACACCGATGAACGCGATGAACAGGCCGATGCCGACGCTGATCGCGACCTTCAGCTGCAGCGGTACGGCCTCGAAGACGGCTTTCCGGAAGCCGGTGAGGACCAGGACCAGGATGATCAGGCCCTCGAGGACGACCAGGCCCATCGCGTCGGCCCAGGTCATCTTGGTCGCGACCGAGAACGCGAGGAACGCGTTCAGGCCGAGGCCGGTGGCCAGCGCGAGCGGGAAGTTCGCTACCACGCCCATCAGGATCGTGACCACGCCGGCGACCAGCGCGGTCGCCACGGCGATCTTCGCGATCGCCGCCGCCGGGTCGGTCCCACCGCCGACGAACTGGCCGGAGCCGTCCTTGACCGTGCCGATGATCAACGGGTTCAGCACGACGATGTACGCCATCGTGAAGAACGTGACCAGCCCGCCACGGATCTCGCGCCCGAGCGTGGATCCGCGGTCACTGATCTTGAAGAACGAGTCGAGTGGACCGTACAGGGAGCGGGCCGACGTGGCCTGGGGCGAGCTCATGATCCGCATAGTGCCAGTTCCTACCGGGCAGTTGCGAGCACTTACGTCAAACCGTTGCGGTTAAGCTGGGGGCGTGACCGAGGAGGCTGGATCCAAGAAGCGCACGGACCCGACGAGCCAGTTGGCGCGCGGGGAGCTGGTGCATGCCGAGGTCAAGCCGCTCGACCTGTCCGGCATCCCGAGCGTGATCACCGGGATCGCACTCTGGGTGGTCGCGTTCGTCGTACTGCTGATCTTCCGGAGCCAACTGAAGGACAACGGCCTCGACTGGTGGCTCTGGGTCCCCGTCGCCGGTTTCGTCCTCGGCCTGATCGGCCTCTGGTACTGCAAACGCCGCTGGACCGCCATCCAAGCCGGCCACCGCCCCGCCACCGAAGACTGAAAGGTCAGTCCTCGGACGGAGCCAGTTCGAGGGTGTCGTAGCCGGTGGTGTCGAAAGCGTGTTCGGTGGTGGGGTGGTCGGGGGACTCGACGGTGGCGTCGGAGTGGGCGCCGCAGCCGTAGTCGTAGGCGACGACCCGGGCCTCGCCGGGGGCCATTTCGTTGGCGCAGACGCCGAAGGCCTGGCCGAGGCTGTCGGCGAGGCGGATCCAGTAGCCGCAGGAGTGGCACTTGTACGGGACCGCCTGGGCGATCGCGGACGACGGGCCGAAGTCACCGGCGTACCAGCGTTCCGCCGCCTCCTCGCGGCCGAACGGCGACAGCACCCGCTCGCGGCCGAGGCCGAGCTCCTCGACCACCGTGAGGACGTCCTCGGGGGCGTCCGTGGTGTCGGTGAAGCCGGGCTCCAGACGCGGGTCGTCCGGGAGTGTCGGGAACAGGTCGCCGGGACGCAGGTCGCCGGGCTGGACACGCTCCGACCACGGGACCCACTCCGGCGCGACCACCGCGCCGTCGCCGGGGAGCATCACGACCTCGTTGACCGTGACGGTCTTCGCCCGGGACGCGCGGGTCAGCGTGACGGCCCAGCGCCAGCCGCGGTACCCGGGATGCGCGGAGGCGAAGTAGTGCGTGACGAGGCGCTCACCCTCGACCAGATGACCGAGGTGTTCCCCGATCTGGGCGGCGCCTGCTTCGGCGATCGCGGCCTCCCGGGCCGGTTCGACCGCCGCGACGCAGACGGCGTCGGGCTTGGCACGTGCCGCATCCGGTGCTTTGACGGGAGTCACAATCGCCCATTCTCGCACGCCTCCCGCCGTACGCCGAACCGCCCGCGCAACCCGGTTCGTACGCGCGGTGCCTGCGGTCTGTCCCCGGGAAGAGGCAGGATGGTTCCATGCACTCCCCCGACCCGTCCGACCCGAACGCCCGCGAGAACCGCGGAGCGGCCACCGGTCGTGGCCACGAGCCGGGAAACGGGCGCGAGCGGTCAGGTGGGGGTTCCGGTTCGCGGGGTGGTGGCAAGTCGGCCGGCGACCGGTTGGGGGACGCTCGAGGGCGGGTGGGGAGTGCGGGGAAGAAGGTCGGGCACGCCTCGAAGGTCGGCGCCGAAGGGGTCGCGTCGGCGTCCCGGAAGGCGGCGACGGCCGGCGGGAAGTTCGGCCGGGCGACCGGGCGGCGGATCCGCGGGCTGACCGGCGCGCAGGGTGCGGGCGAGTCCGGCCTGTCCCG
Organism: Kribbella sp. NPDC059898; assembly: GCF_042730855.1. Taxonomy (NCBI): domain Bacteria; kingdom Bacillati; phylum Actinomycetota; class Actinomycetes; order Propionibacteriales; family Kribbellaceae; genus Kribbella; species Kribbella sp. NPDC059898. The sequence continues at coordinate 328,880 of NZ_JBHWKR010000009.1, read as the reverse complement.
GCTGATCGAGCTCGGCGCGGTGAACGCCGCCGGTGACACCGCGTTCGCCGTCTCGCTGGCCGGGACCGTGTTCTTCACCGTGCCGAGCGACCAGGCGCGGGACCGGGTCGCGTTGTTCCTGCTGCTGACGATGGCGCCGTTCGCGTTGATGGCGCCGCTGATCGGCCCGATCCTCGACCGGTTCCGGCACGGCCGCCGGTGGGCGATCGGCGCCACGCTCGGCGCCCGCGCGTTCCTGGTCTGGGCGCTGGCGTCCTCGATCACCAGCCAGAACTCCGTCTGGCTGTACCCGGCGGCGCTCGGCTGCCTGGTGGCCTCCAAGGCGTACGGCGTCACGCGCGCGTCCGCCGTACCGCGGCTGCTGCCGAAACAGATCACGCTGGTCACGGCGAACTCCCGGATCTCGCTCGCCGGTGTCGCCGGCGGGGCGATCGGCGCCGGGCTCGCGGGCGCGTTCGCCGCGATCGGCCCGCAGTGGTCGCTGCGCTGGGCCGCGCTGGTGTACATCGTCGGCCTGATCCTCGCGATCCGGCTGCCGAGCGCGGTCGACTCCCCCGCCGACGCGGAGGTCACCGGTACGGCGGGCCGGGACGCCCGCAGGCGCGCGATCACCGCCGCGGTGGCGCGCGGGATCCGCTGCAACCTCGGGCTGCGGTTCGTGTCCGGGTTCCTGACCATGTATCTGGCGTTCCTGCTCCGCGACCAGCCGATCAGCGGAGTGAAGGGCGCGGTCGCGGCCGGCGCGGTGATCGCCGCGGCCGGGATCGGCAACAGCCTCGGCACCGTGCTCGGATCGTTGCTCAAGGCCCGTAAGCCGGAGGGCGTCGTGCTCGTAGTGCTGCTCGCGGACGCGGCGGTCGCGATCGCGGTCGCGGTGCTGTACGGGCTGCCGATCCTGGTGGCGCTCGGCCTGGTCGCCGGGTTGTGCAGCTCGCTCGGGAAGCTGTCCCTGGACGCGATGATCCAGCGCGACGTACCGGAGTCCGTGCGGACGTCGGTGTTCGCGCGCTCGGAGACCGTGCTGCAGCTCGCCTGGGTGATCGGCGGCGGGTGCGGGATCGTGCTGCCGCTGATCCCGCGGCTCGGGTTCGGGTTCCTCGCCGGGGTGCTGCTGATCGTGGTCTTCCTGGTACTGCGGATGCGCCCGGCGCCACACCCGACCGAAGGACCGCTGCGTCCCGGCGGGCTCGGTGGTCCGCGGACGGACGGCCCGCATCATCCGCACCGGCAGGCGCCGTACGACGAGCACCCGGAGAGCACGTCCCGCACCATCCTCAGCGTCGCCGAGGAACGCGCCAACCGCGCCCGCCGCTCCACCACCGAGGACGAACCCACCGTGGAGTGGCGGACCGGCGCCCCCGAACAACCCGTCGGCCGCTGGTGGAGCGGCCAACCGGAAGAAGACGAGAACACCACCGAAGAGCCGGCCCCCTGGTCCGAAGAACCCACCGAAGAACGCAACCCCTCCCCCTTCAAACGCCGCCCCAACACCCCTCGCCGTCCACCCCGCTGAGTGGGGTCAGGCGGTGGGAACCAAGTCCGCCTCCTCGGTAGCCGGTTCCTCGGCGGGCTTGGTGCCGTGGAGGGTGAGGGTGGTGGCTACCGCGGTGGTCAGGAGGAGGATCGTGCCGACCAGGGCGACGACGTTCATGCTGTGGGTGAAGGCGTGGCGGGCGGTGGTGAGGACTGTGCCGGCGAGCTGGGCCGGGAGGTGGGCGGCTGCGGCGGTGGCTGCGGGGAGGCCCTCGCGGACGGCGCCGGTGGCGCCGGCGGGGAGGTCGGAGCGGTAGACGGCGGTGCCGATCGAGCCGAGGATCGCGATGCCGAGCGCGCCGCCGAACTCCGAGCAGGTCTCCATCACGGCGGACGCCGACCCGGCCCGCTCCGGAGCGACCGAACCGACAACGGCCTCGGTCACCAGCGTCATCACCATCACCAGGCCCGCCGCGAGCAGACCGGCCCCGACCAGCGGGACGGCCAGCGACGAGTCGACGTGCACCTGGGTGAGTACGCCGTACCCGGAAGCCGCGAGTACAAAGGCCCCACCGATCACGTAGGCCCGGTCGAACTTCCCCGCCAGCGCGGTCGCCAACGGTGCAGCTCCACCGACGAGCACCGACGGCGCGAGTGACCACAGCGCGGCCTTCAGCGGCGACAGCCCGTGCACCAGCTGCAGGTACTGCGTGAGGAAGACCGCGTTGCCGACCAGCGCCAAGGTCCCGATCGTGTTCGCGGCCAGCGACCCGCTGAACGCCCGGTTCCGGAACATCGACAGGTCCACCATCGGGTGCTCCGCGGTCCGCTGCCGCCGTACGAACAGCACCCCGAACACCAGCCCGGCAACAATCGCGACCACCGGCAGCGCGGAGACACCGTTGGCCGCCAGCTCCTTGATCCCCCAGATCACCGGCAGTACGGCGGCCAGTGACAGCACCGAGCCCAGCAGGTCGAACCGCCCGCGCACCGGCGCCTTGAACTCCGGCAGCAGCACCGGCGCGAGCACGAGCAGCAGCACCATCGCCGGGGTGTTGATCAGGAACACCGAGCCCCACCAGAAGTGCTCCAGCAGGAACCCGCCGAGCACCGGCCCGAGGGTGATCCCGCCCATCATCACCGCGCTCCAGAACGCGATCGCCTTCTGCCGCTGCTTGGCGTCGTGGAACATGTTCCGGATCAGCGCCAGCGTCGACGGCATCAGGGTCGCGCCGCCGATGCCGAGTACGGCGCGGGCCGCGATCAGCTGCTCGGGGTTCTGCGCGTACGCCGCGGCGACGGAGGCAAGGCCGAACCCGAGCGCGCCGAACAGCAGCAGCTTGCGGCGGCCGATCCGGTCGCCGAGCGAGCCCATCGTGATCAGCAGGCCGGCGAGCACGAAGCCGTAGATGTCGAAGATCCACAGCTGCTCGGTCGCGCTCACGCCGAGGTCGGCCGAGATGAACGGCACCGCGAAGTAGAGAACCGAGACGTCCATCGAGACCAGCAGCAGCGGCAGTGCGAGCACGCCGAGCGCGATCCACTCCTTGCGTCCCGCCCGTTCGTTCGTACCCATGACGACCCCTCCGGTTTATCTGTCTACGCCGCACACTGTGTGCGCCGTACACAGACCATGACACATGACTGTCTATGCTGTAAACAGATAGAGTGGAAATCATGGAAGAGCTACCGAGGGTCCTGCAGCAGCTCTGGGGTTTCGAAGGGCGCAGCAGGCCAGGCCCCAAGCCGGCGTTCCACATCAGCGACATCGCGCGGGCCGCGATCAAGCTGGCCGACGCGGGTGGGCTGCCGGCGGTCTCGATGAGCAAGGTGGCCGCCGAGCTCGGCTTCACCACGATGTCGCTCTACCGGTACGTCGACGCCAAGGACGACCTGTACGTCGTCATGCTCGAACACGCCTTCGCCGAACCACCGGCGCTCAACCCGGGGCAGAGCTGGCGCGAGCAGGTGACCACCTGGGCGACGGCGTTCCGTGACGGGCTCCGCGAGCACCCGTGGATCCTGCAGATCCCGATCGTCGACCCGCCGCTGTCACCGAACCAGCTGGCGTGGATGGAGTCCGGGCTGGCAGCGTTCGACGGCACGCCGCTGAGCCCGCAGGACAAACTGTCCGCGATGCTGCTCGTGAACATCTACATCCGCGGTACGGCGCAACTCACCGCGAACATGCGCACCGAACCGGACGACGTCCGCGAGGCGGACCGGCTCTACACCCGGCGCCTGACGATGCTGGCCACCCCGGACCGCTTCCCCGGCATCGCGGCCACGCTGGAGCAACCAGAGGACGACGTGTACGCGGGCGACTTCGACGCGGCGGAGTTCGGCTTCGGGCTGGACACCGTGCTGGACGGCATCCAGTTCCGGATCGATCGATTGGCCGGCTGAGCTCAGACGTCGAGCTTGTCCGCGACCCCGCGCAGCACGGTCGCGACCTGGCGGGCGGACTTGTTGTCGGGCTGCCGGCCGTGCCGGTAGCCCTCACCGATCCGGTCGAGGAGTTTGATCAGGTCCTCGATGACGACCTGCATCTCCTCGGGCTTCGGCCGCATCGCCTTGGCCACCGACGGCGGCGGGTCGATCAGCCGGACCTGCAGGGCCTGTTCGCCCTTGCGGCCCTCGACGACGCCGAACTCGACCTTCTGGCCCGGCTTCAGGTTGGTCACACCCGACGGCAAGGCCTCGGCGCGGACGTAGACGTCCCCGCCCTCCTCCTTGCTGAGGAATCCGAACCCCTTCTCGGAGTCATACCACTTCACCTTGCCAACGGGCACGGGAACCTCTTCAGTCGTCAATGTGGGTAATCGAAAACCAAGCGTACGTGAACCGGCGCAACCGCGCCTCCGGGAAACTACCTGATCCGGCAGCGTCCCGCACCCCTCAAAGGTTTCGGTACTTTTCGGGTTCCGGCAGCCGTTCGTTCATCGACCCGGAGCGGAATCCGCGCGGGTCGACCTGCGCGGTCGCGAACCCTTCCGCGACGACGGCCGCCACCAGTTCCCGCTGGTCGACGCGATCGAGCAGCGCCGCGTCGATCTCGATCGAGGCGCTGTCCCCGAGGTCACGGACGCGGACGTTCTCGACGCCGTACGACGACAACCTCGTCCGGACCGCCTGCTCGGCGCGGTCGACCCGGGCGAGCAGGTTCGGGGTGATCCGGATGCCGTACGCGATCCGGCTCGACAGGCAGGCCGCGGCCGGCTTGTCGGACGTCTCCAGTCCCCAGCTGCGGGACGCCGTACGGATCTGCGCCTTGGTCAGCCGGGCATCGCGCAACGGCGTCAGCGCGCCGCGTTCGAAGGCGGCCCGGATGCCCGGGCGGAAGCCGGCGATCGCGTCGTCGGCGTTGGTCCCGGTGCCGATCGCGGTGATGCCGAACTCGTCGGCGATCGGCTGCAGCGTCTCGATCAGCTCGGCCTTGCAGAAGTAGCACCGGGCACCCGAGTTCGCCTGGTACCCCTCGCGCTCCATCTCGTGCGTGTGCGGAGTGACATGCCGTACGCCGAGGCCGTCCGCGAACCGCGCCGCCGGCTCCAGCTCGGCTGACGGGAGCGACGGCGAGATCGCGGTCGCGGCGATCACGTTCGCCGGGCCGATCGCCCGCGCCGCGGCCGCCAGCAGGAACGCCGAGTCGGCGCCGCCGCTGAACGCGACGACCATCTTGTCGTACGACGACAGCCGCCGCATCAACGCCTCGAGCCGCTGCTCCAGCACGTACTCCTCGAGCCACGCCGGGAACTCGGTCAGGTCGTTCAGTACGACGTCGGCGCCGTACGCGCGCAACTCGTCCGCCGTGAACGGCCCGGTCGCCACCGACACCGCGATCGCGCCCGCGGCGTGCGCGCCGTCGATATCCGCGGTGTGGTCACCGACGAAGACCGTCGCGCCGTGCTCACGCAGCGCCGTGCCCTTCTCGGCCCCGTGCAGGTCGCCGACCGGCTCGTCGACGTCCAGGCCGAGGTGCTCCAGGTGCAGCCGGACGGACGGGGCGTACTTCGCGGACACCACCATCGTGCGGCCGCGGAGCGCGCGGATCGCGGCCAGCGACTCGGCCACACCCGGGAGCGGCAGGCTGCCAGAGATCGCGTGCGACGGGTAGTGCTCGCGGTACCGCGCGACCATCGCGTCGACCTGCTCCGGCGGGAACCAGTTCGCCATCTCCCAGGTCAGCGGCGGCCCGAGCCGGCTGACGACCAGTTCGGAGTCGATCGGTACGCCGGTCTCCGCGGCCAGCAGGTCCCACACCACCTGGATCCCCGGCCGCGAGTCGATCAACGTCATGTCCAGGTCGAACCCGACAACCAACTCCGGCACATCGGCGGTATCAGGGGCAGGTTCAAGAGCGGCGGTCGACACACCCCCACACTACGTGACCCGTCACGCACCCGGTCTCGCATCCCGAAACAACCCCAAAGTCTACTAATTCAGTTGGATTATTGAACTTAACCGACCGTGAGGGAGCGAACCATGACCGTACAACTGCAGGCACCGGAGATCACCGTCAACAAGGTGGGCGGGGCACTCGGGGCAGTGATCGGGAACGTCCAGCTGGGCGGGGACCTGGCGGCGGAGACCGTGGCGGCGATCCGGGCCGCACTGCTGGAGCACAAGGTGATCTTCTTCCGGGAGCAGCAGCACCTCGACGACGCGGGTCAGCTCGCGTTCGCGAAGCTGCTTGGTACGCCGACGCTCGCGCACCCGACCTCGCGGAGCCTCGACGGGGCCGCGAACGTGCTGCCGATCGACTCCGACTACAGCAAGGCGAACAGCTGGCACACCGACGTCACGTTCGTCGACCGGATCCCCGCGATCAGCCTGCTCCGGGCGGTCAGGCTCCCGGCGTACGGCGGCGACACCACCTGGGCGAACACGGTGACGGCGTACGCGAATCTCCCGCGCGCGCTGCAGGCGCTGGTGGATCGGCTGTGGGCGGTGCACAGCAACGTGTACGACTACGCGGGGCACGCCGACGAGGGGCGGATCGGCGGGGTGGACGTGAAGTACGAGGAGCACCACCAGCAGTTCGAGTCGAGGCTGTTCGAGACCGAGCACCCGGTGGTCCGCGTACATCCCGAGACCGGTGAGCGCTCGCTGATCCTCGGTCATTTCGTCCGGCGCTTCGTCGGCCTCAGCTCGACCGAGACCACGGCCCTGTTCCAGCTGCTGCAGAACCGCGTGACGAACAACGACAACACCGTCCGCTGGCACTGGCAGCCCGGCGACCTGGCGATCTGGGACAACCGCGCCACCCAGCACTTCGGCGTCGCCGACTACGACGACCTGCCACGCCGGCTGCACCGGATCACGCTAGCCGGCGACGTCCCGGTGAGTGTCGACGGGGTCCGCAGTACGTTGCGCACCGGCGACGCCTCGCACTACTCCACGCTTGACAGCTGACGACACACTGTCCGGCCTCTTGACATCGGGAGCATTTTTGTAAACCCTCGTCCGCATGGACTCGTTTGCCGACCGGACCAAACGCCGCCTTCGTGACGAGTTGCTGGACGCTGCACAGGACGCCATCGAGACAGGTGGGTACGACGCGCTCCGGATGGCGGAGGTCGCTCGTCGGACCGGGGTGTCCCGGCAGACCGTGTACAACGAGTTCGGCGACAAGTGGGGCGTACTGGAGGCCGTCGCGGCACGCGAGACCGAGCGGTTCCTGCTGGATGTGAACACAGCGCTCGCCGAGGAGTCCGACCCGATCGACGGCCTCCGGGCCGCGGTCGAGCGGGCACTCACGCTGGCCGGGGAGACCCCGCTGGTGAAGGCCGCGCTGAGCCAGCCGGGATCGGACCAGGCCAGTCAGCTGCTGACGACACGGGGACAGCAGGTGCTGGAACTGGCACACCTCCGGCTGGATGCCCATGTCAGGGAGCACTGGCCGGAGGTACCAGCGGAGGACGCGACCAGCTGCGTCGACGTCGCACTGCGCGTCGTCATCAGCCACATCGTCACCCCGGGCCCTCCCCCCGCGGTGGTGGCGGCGCAGCTGGCCCGCGTCCTCTCACCCTTCCTCGCCGAGTCTCGGAGGCTGCACGTATGACGAATCCACTGCACCGGCAGGGTTTCAGTTCCTTGAAGTCTGGTGGCTTCAACTGGGACGCCCTGCCGCTCAGGCTCTTCGACAAGGGCAACCGCAAGTTCTGGAACCCGCGCGACATCGACTTCAGCCAGGACGCGAAGGACTGGCAGGAGCTGAACGACAACGACAAGGACAACGCCCTGATGCTCTGCTCGCAGTTCATCGCGGGCGAGGAGGCGGTGACCGAGGACCTGCAGCCGTTCCTGCAGGCGATGTCGGCCGAGGGGCGCTTCGGCGACGAGATGTACCTGACGCAGTTCTGTTTCGAGGAGGCCAAGCACACCGCGGTCTTCCGGCTCTGGCTGGACGCGGTCGGCGTCACCGAGGACCTGCACCGGTACGTCGAGAACAACCCCGGGTACCGCGCGATCTTCTACGAGGCGCTGCCGGTCGCCCTGAAGTCGCTGGCCGACGACCCGTCGCCGTCCAACCAGGTGCGCGCGTCGGTGACGTACAACCATGTCGTCGAAGGAACGCTCGCCCTCACCGGATACCACGGGTGGAACTTGCTCTGCACGTCTCGCGGCGTTCTGCCCGGCATGCAGGAGCTGATCCGGCGGATCGGCGACGACGAGCGCCGGCACATGGCCTGGGGCACGTTCACCTGCCGCCGGCACGTCGCCGCCGACGAGTCGAACTGGAAGATCGTCACCGACACGATGGAGGAACTGCTCCCGCACGCGCTGACGCAGATCCAGTGGGCGATGGACAACTCCCCCGAGCTCCCGGCGGAGATCAACCCGACCGCACTGATGACGTATGCCGGCGACCGCGCCACCCGCCGCCTCGGCGCGATCGAGTCGGCAGTCGGCGCGGACGTCGCCGGGATCGACCTCGACTACTCGCCCGAAAAGCTCGAGGACACCTTCGGCGACGAGGACTCAGCCGCCCTCGCCGCCGTCCGCTGACAGGTCCTGTCCGGTCAGCGCGGGCAGCCCCAATCCCGCGAGAAGTTTGCGGAATTGGTCACGGCTCTGCGGGCCTAACGACAGGAGGTGTCGGTGGCAAGGTAGTGCACCTGAGCGTCGTCGCGTCGACGCGTACAGTGTCTCGCTGGTGCACTACCTGTCGATCGGTCCCATCAGCCGAGGCGCGCGTAGAGGTCGAGGTGCGCCTGGGCTGCGGCAGACCAGGTGTAGCTGCCGGCGACCTTGCGGCCCAGCTCCGCCCGAGTGCGGTCCGCTGTGCGCAAGGCTTCGGCCAAAGCGGTCGGGCCGGTTGCGTACGTCGCCGCGTCGCCGAAGATCTCGTGGAACACCGGGAGATCCGACACCACCAGCGGCACGCCGGCCGCCAGCGCCTCCAGGGGCGCGAGACCGAAACCTTCCTTGGCCGACGGGAACGCGAACACCTCGGCGCCCGCGACCAGGCTCGGGAGCTGCGCGTCGTCGACCGTGCCGAGCACGACCGGCTCGACACCGAGCTCGGCCGCCCGCTCGTCCCACGCGGTGCGGTAGCCGCGGTAGTCGAACAACGTCTCCCCGCCCGCGACCACCAACCTCAGCTCCGCCGTCCCGAGCCGGGCGTAGGCCTCCAGGAGGTCGAGGGAGCCTTTGCGCGGCTCGATGCCGCCGACGGTGAGCACGTACCGGCCGAGTCGCCGGCGCCACCTGCCGACGGCCGCCCCGTCCGCCGCGGCGGCCGCGAACCGCGCGGCGTCCACGCCGTTCGGGATGACTGTTGCCTTGAGCCCCCAACCGGCGAGCAGTTCACCGGCGACCGCGGTGGACACGCAGACGTGCGCGTACGGTCGTACGATCGCACGTTCGTGGCAGGCGGCCAGCTCCGGCGTGGTGAACCGGTCGAGGTGATGCACGGTTCGGATGCAGCGCCCGGCGGCGTTCGCACTGATGCAGTCCTGGGCGTGCACGACGTCGTACCGCGATCCGTCGAAGGCGTCCCGCAGTACGGCGATGAACCGGAGGATGCGCGCGCCGACGCCCTCACCGGGCCGATCCGGGAACGGAACCAGCGACAGCCGCACCCGCGGGTCCACCGGCCGGAAGAACCCCTCGTCGCCACCACGCGCGAGCGACCAGACGGTGACGTCGGCACCCGCCGCCGCGAGTGCCTCGGCGAGGTAGAGCGTGTGCACGACACCGCCCCGGGGTTTGGTCGAATAGCTGAGCAACGCGATCCGCATCAGTAGACCTCCGGCCGGCGCTCGTCGAGGTGGTGCAGCACCCGCCGCGCGGTCTCGAGCTCGGCCCGTACGTCGACGTCCGCGATCGCGATCCCGGCCTTCGACCAGGTCCGGGCGACGATGTCACCGCCCGGGCCGACCACCTTGGACTGGCCGAGGAACCGCAGGCCGCCGATCGAACCGGTCAGGTTGGACGAGACCAGCACCACCTGGTTCTCGGCGGCGCGCGACCGGTCGTAGAGGTCGAACAGCCGCGACTGGCGGTCCTCGTTCATCCGCGCCGCCCGGTTGGTGATGCTGGTCGGCCACGCGCACAGGCAGGCGATCAGGTCCGCGCCGTCCACCGCCAGCGCACGGGCCGCCTCCGGGAACGTCTTGTCGTAGTCGATCATCATGCCGATCCGGCCGGCCGGCGTGTCGAACCCGGCGAATTCGTTGCCCGCGGCAAAGATCGCGCGCTCGCCCGGTGGCTGGTGCACCTTGCGGTGCCGGCCGAGGATCCCGTCACCGGTGACGCACAACGCGGTGTTGTAGCGCTGCGCACCGTCGCGCTCGCAGAAGCCGAAGCAGACCACCATCTCGCCCGCCATCGCGATCACCTTGGAAATCAGCGGATCGTCGAGGGTGAGCGCGGGTGGGAGGTCGTCGAGCGCCGGGTTGCTCAGGTCGTCGAGGTACCCGCCGAGTACGGCGTCGGGCAGTACGAGCAGCTGCACCTCGTCGCGGCGGCCGTGCCGGATCAGCGCCTCGACCCGGGACAGGTCGAACTCGAGATCCCGCGTGAACCCCGCGGCCACCGCTCCGATCTTCAGGCCCATGCCGGCTCGTACGCCTCCGGGCGCCGGTCGCGCAGATGCCCCATCGAGCGCCGGGCCAGCTCCAGCGCCTGCCCGACGTCCAGCTCGGCGATCGCCATCCCTCCGGTGACGCCGGTGTCCGCGAGGATCTCGCCGCCCGGGTCGACAACCTTGGCGCTCGCCACGAACCGCAGCGAACCGAACGTGCCGGACTGGTTCGCCGACAGCCAGACCACCTGGTTCTCCAGCGCCCTGGCCCGGTCGAACAGGTCGAACCGCCGCTTCCACCGGTCCTGCGCCAGATCCGGATCCGGGTTCGTCCGCGCTCCGGGCCAGGCCGACATACACACGATGATCTGCGCGCCGTCCAGGGCCAGCGTCCGGGCTGCCTCCGGGAATGCCTTGTCATAACAGATCATCAGGCCCAGCCGCCCGACCGGGGTGTCGAACGCCTCGAACCGGTCGCCCGCCGCGTAGTGCTCGTCCTCCCGCAACGGCTGGTGCACCTTTCGGTGCTGCCCGAGTACGCCGTCACCCGTCACGCAGACCGCGCTGTTGTAGATCAGTCCGCCGGCCGCTTCGGCGTACCCGGCGGTGACGACCATATCGCCGGCCAGCCGCGCGAGCCGCCGGATCTCGGGGCTGTCCGGCGTGAAGGCCGGCGGCGGCTCCGCCGTGCCGTCGAGGCTGAGCAGGTACCCGCCGAGAGTGCCTTCCGGCAGTGCGAGCAGACGTACGCCGGCCTCGCGGGCCTGCCCGATCAGGCGCTCCACCCGGGCGAAATCCGCCTCCAGGTCGCGGTCGAAGTTCGCGGCCACCGCCGCCATCCTGAGCGTCATGCTGCTCCCATCCCGGTCACGCCGGCGGTCAACGCCGGGGTGACATCGCCGTCCGGCCAGCGCAGTACGACGCCTTGGCCCGTGGTCAGTTCGCCGCAGATCGCGCTGGTTGCCGGGCCTGCATCCAGCTCCCGGGCACCCGTGGTGAGCATCGCGAAGCCGGGGAAGCAGGTCAGCCAGTCCCCCATCGATGCCATCGAGGGCTTCGGTATGTCGGAAACGTCGAGGACCGCCCCACAGCCGGACGCTTCGGCGAGCATGCCCAGCGTGCCGACAACACCCGCCATCGACACATCCTTCGCCGCTGACGGTTGCGCGCGGCCCACCGCGGCTGTCATTGCCTGCAACTCGTCAGGTTGCCGATGGGTGGTCGAGTCCCATTGCCGTCCGGCGTACCCGGGTCGCCAGCTGCCACCGAGGTCCACGGTCAACCGGACCTGCTCACCCGGCCGTCCACCGCCACCGGCCACCGGCCGTGCGGTCCGGCCCAGCGCCGTGACGCTGAGCGCCGCCGGTACACCGAGCTGTGTGTGGCCGCCGAGGATCGGTACGCCGTACGCCTCCGCCGCCTTCTTGAGTCCGCGCAGCACACGTTGAGCGCTGGCGGCGTCGCGTGCGCCCAGAGCGTCCAGCAGGCCGACCGGTACGGCGCCCATCGCGGCGAGATCGTTGACGTTCACCAGCACCGCGCACCAGCCGGCCCATTCGGGATCGCGCTCGACCATCGCGGGCAGAATCGCGTCACAGGCCGCAACCAGGTCACTGCCCGGCACGGGTGCCCCGTCGTCGCCGACGTACCCGGCCGGCCCGATCCCTTGCAGCAAAGGGCCCAGCTCGCCCTTCGTGGTCGCAGCCAACCGAGCGATCCGCCCGATCGGCCACCGCATCAACACATGCGGTGTCTCCGCAACCGTCACCGGCCTGACGGTGTCCCAACCAAGCCGCTGAAAGAACCGCTGAGTCCCAAGCTGCACAGTCGCGTCAAACCGCACAGCACCAGTCGCCTCGGCCCGGGCACACGCAGCCCGCACCAATGCAGCTCCCACTCCCCTAGTCGAGGGAGCCGCCACCAGGCGGCCGCCTTGCCACCAGCCGATGTCAGGCTCTGGCGTTGCCGGCCCCAGCCGAACACCACCTATGACGGTCCCGGTGTGATCCCTCGCTGTCAGAACGACCGTCCGTGGGTCGTCGTCGCGGTCGTCGAGGTCGGTGTGGCCGAAGAGGCCTTGGTGTTCAACGAAGGCCTGGTGCCTCAGATGGTGGTAGGTACGACGGGCCGCGACGTCTGCTTCCTCGATCAGGAACGGCGGTGCCGGGTCGCCGAGGAGGGCGTGGACGTCGGCCGCACGCATCACACCAGCCGTCTGAACCAGCGCCGCAGGGCCGGCCGTCGTACTCATGCGCCGGCCGCCGACAACAAGCTGCACGCACCACAGGCCGCACAGCCGGCGCCTTGGTCCGCGCCCCGCATGTCCGCCTCCGCAAGCAGCGCGGCAACCCGGGCCGTCACATCACGGACCACGGCGGGATCCGGGGCCGTCACTCCATCGGCCCGGGCGAGCGTACCGAGCATCGGGCGGAGCGGTACGACGAACGGGTACACCCCGCGCTCGATCAACCGGCCGGCCCCGGCGACCAGCTCGTCCGGGTCCTCCCCGAGACCGATCAGCAGGTACGTCGACACCCGGTTCCGCCCGAACACCCGGACAGCCTCGTCCCACGCTGCCTCGTACTCGGCCATGCTGACGGTCGACTTCCCCGGCATCCACCTCCGCCGGACGGCGTCGTCCAGCGCCTCGACGTGGATGCCGATCGAGGTCGCACCGGCGTCGCGGAGCTCGGTCAGTACGGACAGGTCCCCGGGCGGCTCGATCTGGACCTGGATCGGCAGCCCCGGTACGGCGGCCAGGACCGCCGTGACCGACCGGACCAGGTTCCGGGCGCCCCGGTCCCGGCCGGTCGTCGTACCCGTCGTCATCACCATCTGCGTGACGCCGTCGAGCAGGACCGCCGCCGCGGCGACCTCGGCCAGCTGCGCGGGCGTCTTCGCCGCGATCGTCGCCCCGGCACGCAACGACTCCTCGATCGAGCAGAACCGGCACCGCGTCGACTCGTCGTACCGGATGCAGGTCTGCACCACCGTGGTCGCCAGCACGTCCTTGCCGTGCAGCAAGGCGATCTGGCGGTACGGGATGCCGTCGGCCGTGGTCAGGTCGTAGAACCGCGGTCTGCGGACCGGCTCGACCGACAGCCCGAGATCCAGCCCGTTGCGGAACACCGCGCCGTCCCGAACCTGATAGGGGCTGTCAGCAACTATCGGGAGGGTCGCGTTGGCGCCGTCGACGACCAGGTGCCCGTCGTCGCTCGGCCCCGCGCCTTTGGTGCGGCTGACGGGGGCATCCACCTGCACGCCGTACACGGCCAGTTCGGCCCTGACTGTCAGCGAATCGGTGCCAACACTCATCGGACGTACCTCTCAGAACATATAGGTCGAGTTGATGATGGCGCCCTTGCGGGCGTAGTGGATCAGCGCGTCCTGTACGTCCAGCGGGTGCGTCGGGATCACCCCTTCGATCAGGTCCTCCTCGCGGGCGCCGTGCAGCGAGAGGCCGAACCGGCAGCAGTACACCTTGCCGCCCTCGGCGATGAACGTCTTCAGCGACTCGTTGATGTTGTGCTCACCGGGGAAGGCCGAGTTGCCGGTCGTCGGGAAACCGCGGGTGGCCAGGCAGTTCAGCGAACCCGGGCCGTAGAAGTAGATCGCGGACTCGAATCCCTTCCGTTGTGCCCGGGTCGCCTGCAGGATCGCGACGAAGCTCACCGAGGACTCGTGCGCGATGCCGTGCACCAGGGTGAAGTACGTCTCGCCGTCCTCGGCCTGGTAGTCCGGGAACACCTTGGTGCCGCCGTAGATGCTGGAGCCCTGGGGCAGCGAGGGGTGCGGGATCTCCTCCAGGCTCTTGGTCTCGAGGTCGGTCAGTTCGGCGGTTTCGGGCATGTCGTTCGCTCCTTGGATCAGTCGTACAGGTGGGAGAAGGTGCGGTGGAACACGTGGCCGGCGAGTTCGCCGTCGCCCATCGCGGCGCGGATCCGGGCGAGTTCGCCGGCGTGGTCGCCCCACGGCTGGTCGCTGGCGAACAGCACCCGGTCGTGCCCGGTGCCGCGGCGTTCGATCTCGGCGGCCAGCCAGCCCGGGGCGAAGCCGATCGCCCAGGACAGGTCGGTGTAGATCTGCTTGCCGGCCTCGATCCAGTCGAAGAACCGGGAGCCGATCAGTTTGATGTGGCCGCTCATCCCGCCACCGAAGTGGACCAGATGCAGCGGCACGTGATCGGCGTACGTCTCGACCAGGTGACCGATGTGGTCGATGTCGGACGCGGCGCCGGGTGACGTGTGCACGTGCACGACGAGGCCGTGGGTGCGTGCGGTCGCGAAGATCTCGTCGAGCTGTGGACGGACGGCGTCGTCGGTCGGGTGACCGCCGAGCAGGAAGCTCAGTTTGAGCGCCCGCACGCCGGGTTCGGCCGCCAAGGTCAGCGCCTTCGCGGTCAGCTCCGCGTCCTGCGGCCGGGGCGAGACCCACAGGCCGGCCCGGATCCGGTCGTCCCGGGCGGCCGCCTCGACGACGAGCTCGTTGAAGCCGAAGGAGACCGCGACGTCGGGGACACCGTAGTTTGGGATCACCAGCGCTCGCTCGGTCCGCTCGGCGTCCAGGTCGGCGATCAGCTCACCGATCGTCGCCCGCGCGGTGATGTCGGGGTTGACCGGAGGGCCGCCGTAGAAGGGATACGCCGGAAGTACGCCGAGGTGGCGGTGGGCGTCGCAAACACGCATCTCAGGCCACCGTCCGATGCAGGCCGGCGATCCAGTGCACGCCGGCCCGCTGCTCGACGATCCGTTCGGCCAGGTACTCCGCGTCGTCCGCAACGCCACCGAAGCGGCCCGAACCCCAGGTGTGCTGCCATGGGAGGCCGATGAAGTACAGGCCCGGTACGTTCGTCACCCCGCGCCGGTGGGTCGGATAGCCCTGGCCGTCGAAGACCGGCACCCGGATCCAGCCGTCATCCCGGCGGAAGCCGGTGCTCCAGACGACCGCCCCGATCCCCTGCAGGGACAAGGATTCCGGCACTTCGGACGGCTCCCAGACCGGTTCGTACCGCGCCTCCTCGAGAGCGTCGATCCGTTCGGCGGAGATGTACGCGTCGATCGCGTCCTTGATTCCTTCGGAGACGGCGTCCGCGTGGTCGAGGTTCTGCTGCAGATCGTCGGCGAAGTGCAGCGTGTCGCGGTCCGCGTCTAGCAGGCGGCCGTACAGGCGCATCCCTTCCCGGGCGAACTTCCGCAGGTCGATGTCGCGTCCGCCGTCGCGGCCAGTGACGTAGTGGTTCGCCCGCAGGCGCACCGCGTCGGCATCGTCGAACTCGTCGATCCCCTTGCAGTAGTAGCCCATCCGATCCAGCCAGGTCACCACGTCGAGGCCGCGGTAGCGCCTCGCCACCCGCGGCGCCGTACCGGTCGCGAGGTGGACCGTCCGCCCGGCCAGGTGCAGATCCTCGGCGATCTGGCACCCGGACTGGCCGGTGCCGACCACGACGACGTCACCGGGCGGCAATTGCTCAGGACGCTTGTACTGCGAGGAATGCAGCTGCACGACCTGGATCCGCTCGGCCAGCCGCGGGATCCTGGGCGACTGGTACGGACCGGTCGCGACCACCACCTGGCCGGCCGTGATCGTGCCGGCGGTGGTGCCGATCCGGAACCCGGCCTCGAGCCGCGTCGCTCGGACGCACTCGACGATCGGTACGTCGAACGCCCGGCGGTAGTCCTCCAGGTAGCCGACGATCTCGTCGCGGACCATGAAGCCGTCCGGATCCGGACCGTCGTACGGGAAGCCCGGCAGCCGGCACTGCCAGTTCGGGGTGACTAGGCAGAACGAGTCCCAGCGGCGGTTCCGCCACTCGCCGCCGACCCGGTCCGCCTCCAGCACCACGTGGTCCACGCCGTACCGGCGCAACTGCCAGCTGGTCGCAAGGCCCGCCTGACCACCGCCGATCACGACGACGGGATGGTGTGCACCGTCGGTGAGTTGCATGCCGGCTCCCGGGGTTTCGGTCTTTCCTGGATGTGTTCCAGTGAAGGACCGCCCGGTTGCCCCGCTGTTGCCCCCGGAACAAACTCAGGTTTCCGAATCGGCCGCCGGTGTTTCGCGTGGGTAACCACGCATCAGGGCAGTTTGCGTACCTCGGTGTCGTCGGGAGTGACGCGGCGGCCGTCGGCGGCGCGGACCTCGAGGGGCCGCAGCGGCTGCTGGTTTTCGCGATCCAGCAGCTGCGAATGCGGTTCGCCGGGCTCGAAGGCGAAGGTCTCGCCCCATTGGCGGAGCGCGACGATCACCGGGAAGAGCGCCTCACCCTTGGTGGTGAGGGTGTAGTCGCGGTCGGTGTGGTCGAGGATTCCGTTGTCCACCAGGGATCTGAGGCGGGCGGTGAGGATGTTCTTCGCGACGCCGAGGCTGCGCTGGAAGTCGCCGAAGCGGCGGCTGCCGTCGAACGCGTCGCGCACGATCAGCAGCGACCACCAGTCGCCGACCACGTCCACCGAACGCGCGACCGGGCAGCTCTCGTCGTCGAATCTGGTTCGTTTGACCATTCCACACCTCCTGGTTGCAACATGCTACCAACATCTCTTACGGTGGCAAGATGCAACCAAATCTTGGAGCTGGTGGACGGGTGCTGCTCGCGGTGGCCGCCGGTGTCGCGGTCTCGACCGTCTATGCCGCGCAGCCGCTGCTGGTCACGATCGGCGCCGGCCTCGGGGTCCGGCCGGAGACGGTCGGTGCGCTCGTGACCGTCACCCAGCTCGGCTACGGGCTCGGCCTGTTCCTGCTGGTGCCGTTGGGCGATCTCCTCGACCGGCGGCGGCTGATCCGCCTCCAGTTCACGCTGCTGGCCGTTGCGCTACTGGTCACCGGACTCGCCGGCAACGCCTTCATGCTCCTCGCCGGCCTGGCGGCGGTCGGCGCGCTCGCTGTCGTCACCCAGTCGCTCGTCGCGTACGGCGCCGCGCTCAGCGACCCCGCCGTACGCGGGCGTACGGTCGGCACCGTCACCACGGGAATAGTCCTGGGCATCCTCCTCTCCCGAACCACCTCCGGCATCCTCACCGACCTGCTGGGCTGGCGAGCCGTCTACCTGACCGCCTGCGCCGCGTGCCTGGTCATCGCCCTGTTGTTCGTCCGCTCTGCCCCGCAGCCCCGGACTCCGTTGAACTATCGGGAGCTCCTGCTTTCTACTGCTGGGCTTTGGCGGGAGCAACCGTTTCGGGAGAGTGCTGTTCGGGCGTTCTTCAGCTTCGCGTCGTTCAGCACCTTGTGGACTTCGATCGCCTTGCCGCTGAGCGAGCGCGGGTTGTCGCACACCGAGATCGGAGCGTTCGGGTTGATCGGGGCGGCGGGCGCACTGGCGGCGGGGCCGGCGGGCCGGTTGGCTGATCGGGGGTGGGGGCCGGTGGTGACGGTAGGCGCTTCGGTGCTGTTGGCAACGAGTTGGCTCGTGACGGCACATTCCCTGGTGGGGTTGGCGATCGGGGCCGTCCTTCTCGACCTCGCCGTCCAGGCGATCCACGTCACCAACCAGAGCATGATCTACCGGCCCGGCTCCGGCGGCCGGCTGATCGGGGCGTACATGGTGTTCTACTCGCTCGGCAGCGCCGTCGGGGCGATTGCCTCGACAGCGCTCTACGAACGCGCCGGCTGGACCGCCGTCTGCCTCCTTGGCGCGGCCTTCGGTCTCGGGGCGCTGGTCAGCTCAGTCCGAGCAGTTCGACGGACTTCTCCCGCATCTCGACCTTGCGGATCTTGCCCGTGACCGTCATCGGGAAGTCGTCCACGAGTACGACGTACCGCGGGATCTTGAAGTGCGCCAGCTTCCCGGTCGCGAACGCCCGTACGGCGGCGGCGTCCAGCGGCTCCACGCCCGGCTTCAGCTTGATCCAGGCGCACAGCTCCTCGCCGTACTTCTCGTCGGGTACACCAATGACCTGGACGTCGGCGATCGACGGGTGCGTGTAGAGGAACTCCTCGATCTCCCGCGGGTAAACGTTCTCGCCGCCGCGGATCACCATGTCCTTGATCCGGCCGACGATGTTCACGTATCCGTCGTCGCGCATCGTCGCGAGGTCGCCGGTGTGCATCCAGCGCGCCTGGTCGATCGCCTCCGCGGTCTTCTCCGGCTCGTCCCAGTACCCGAGCATCACGGAGTACCCGCGGGTGCACAGCTCCCCCGGTTCACCTCTTTCGACGACCAGGCCGGTCGCCGGGTCGACCAGCTTCACCTCGACGTGCGGCATCACCCGGCCGACGGTCGACGTACGGCGGTCCAGGTCGTCGTCGCGGCGGGTCTGCGTGGACACCGGGGACGTCTCGGTCATCCCGTAACAGATCGCGACCTCGGCCATGTGCATGTCCGCGACGCACCGCTTCATCACCTCGACCGGGCACGGCGACCCGGCCATCACCCCGGTCCGCAGACTGCTCAGGTCGTACTCGTCGAAGTCCGGCAGGCCGAGCTCCGCGATGAACATCGTCGGTACGCCGTACAGCCCGGTGCACCGCTCGTCCTGAACGGCCTGCAACGTCGCGGCCGGATCGAACGCCGGCCCCGGGATCACCATGCAGGCGCCATGAGTGGTGCAGCCCAGATTGCCCATCACCATGCCGAAGCAGTGATAGAAGGGCACCGGGATGCAGAGCCGGTCGTCGGCGGTGAACGCGATCGTCTCGGTGACGAAGAAGCCGTTGTTCAGGATGTTGTGGTGGCTGAGCGTCGCGCCCTTCGGGAAGCCCGTCGTACCGCTGGTGTACTGGATGTTGATCGGGTCGTCGAAGGACAGCTCGGCCTCGCGGGCGTTCAGTTCGTCGACGGTGATGCGATCGGCGTCGTCGCGGAGCGCGTCCCAGTCGCCGGTGCCGAGATAGATGGTTTCCTCGAGCGACGGGCAGTTCGGGCGCACCTCGTCGACCATCGCGCGGTAGTTGCTGGTCTTGAACTCGGTCGCCGAGACGAGCAGCCGGACACCGGACTGGTTCAGCGCGTAGGCGAGCTCGTGGGTGCGGTACGCCGGGTTGATGTTCACCAGGATCGCGCCCATCAGCGCGGTGGCGTACTGCGTGATCGTCCACTCGGCCTGGTTCGGCGCCCAGATGCCGACCCGGTCGCCCTGCGCGATCCCGCGCGCCATCAGGCCGCGGGCCACGAGTTCGACCTCCGCACCGAACTCGTCGTACGTCCAGCGCCTTCCGGTCTGGACCTCCACCAGCGCTTCGTGGTCGCCGTACGCCGCGATCGTCCGTCTGAGGTTCGCGCCGATCGTCTCGCCCAGCAACGGAACCTCGGACACCCCGGACGCGTACGACGGAAGGCTCATGCTTGTCATATTCACCCGCCACGAATGCCCCTGCAAGTGCACGTGCCGCAGGAAACAGGGGGTGGACGGCAAGCAATGTCCTTACCAACTCTCCGTCATATTCGGTCGCACAGCGTGGTTGGACCGTTACATTGGAGGAGAGAGGTGTGAGGCGATGGGCCGATCTGCCGAAGGTCATGCCCGCAGCGACCGTCCGCCCGGCCGCACAGCCGAGGCGGCGCAACGTACCGCTGCGGTGCGGGAACACGTCCAGGCGCTGGAGAACATCCTCGCCGGTGCGCTCGCCGTCGCTGTCCACGGTACCGATCTGCAGACCCTCAAACGGGCACCGCGGCGGGCTCCGCCGACCGTGTCGCCGGCTGATCTCGAGGCGCATCCCGGACCTGTCTGGGATGCGTTCGTGCCCCACCCGCCGTTTCGGTGGTGGGGTGCCCAGCGCCGGTTCGCGCGACGGCTCGCCGACGCGGAGGACCGGTTCGCGGAGGCGATCGAACGGCACCGGGCCGCCGAGGAGACCCGCCGCGAGCGGGTCACCAAGGCACTGCGGGAGCAGGTCGAGCGACAGCGCCGGCTCGACGAGACCACCGCGGAACAGCATGCGCGGATCGACGCGTACGAACGGGCCGTGGAGAGCCGGGCCCGCGCGGCGGTGACGCGGTACTTCACGAAGGCGCTGGACAGTCACCCGGAGCCGCTGGACTTCCCGCGGCGCCACAAGGTCGGGTACGTGCCCGAGTCGACGCTGCTCGCGGTCGAGTGGGACCTCCCGGACGTCAGCGTCGTACCTGCGGAGGCGTCGTACCGCTATGACCGCGCGTTGGACGCCGTACTGGCGGTGCCGCGAGACCCTGTCGAGCTACGACGGCTGTACCAGCAACTGGTCGCACAGCTCGCGTTGCGCGCGCTACACCTCGTTTTTGGCAGTGACCGGTACGGCGTGGTCGAAACAGTCGTGTTCAACGGCATGGTGGAGTCGGTCGACCTCACGACCGGTCAAACCGTACGGCCGTGCCTCATCACGCTGCGGGCGACCCGGGAGCAGTACCAGGCGCTCGTACTCGACCAACTCGACCCGGTGGCCTGTGTACGGCACTACTTCGCTGCTGAGGTCTCCCGGCACCCGGAGGAGCTGCAGCCGGTGGAACCGGTGCTGGAGTTCGACCTGACCGACCCGCGCATCGTCGAGGCGGTGGACGTGATCAGCGAGATCGACGCCCGCCCGAACCTGCTGGACCTGAGCCCGGAGTCGTTCGAGCACCTGGTGCACAACCTGCTGACCCGGATGGGCCTGGAAACCAGACTGTTCCGCCGCGGCACCGACGGCGGCATCGACTGCGTCGCGTACGACCCACGGCCGATCACCGGAGGCAAGTTCGTCGTACAGGCGAAGCTCTGGACCCGTACGGTCCCACCGTCGGCCGTCCGCGACCTCTTCGGCACCGTCGTCGACGCAGGCGCCACCAAGGGCATCCTGATCACCACCTCAGGCTTCGGCCCCACCAGCTACCAGTTCGCCAACGGCAAACCCCTCCAACTCATCGACGGCACCGCCCTCCTCTCCCTCTGCCACCTACACGACATCCCCGCGCGCATCGTTCGTAGAGCCAGTTAACTATGTTCTAAAAAGTGGCCATATGCCTGATATAGTGGGCAATGGAGGTTGATTGGCATGCGCTTCTCAGAGCCGGTTTCCAGTGTCGTCCCGGGACTCCACGGCCGGATTCTCGGCGTCCTCGCGCGCACCGATCGTGCACTGACCGGACGCGCGGTGGCGGGACTGCTGCATTCGCCCGCAAGCCCGAGCGGCGTACAGAAAGTGCTGGACGACCTGGTCAGCAACGGCGTTGTCCTCGCGGAGCCGGCCGGGCGCGCTCGGCTGTACACGCTCAACCGGGATCATGTAGCAGCTGACGCAATCGATCAGCTGGCGCGGCTCCGCGACGTACTTCTCGAACGAATCAAGGCAGAAGCCGACTCCTGGACGATACCTGCGACGGCGGTCTGGCTGTTCGGTTCGACAGCTCGCGGACAGGGCGACGCCGACAGCGATCTGGATCTCTTGGTTGTCCGGCCGGACTCCGTCGACGATTCGGATCCGACCTGGCTCGAACAGGTCGAATCACTCGCGGCCCACACAAGCCTGTGGTCCGGCAACTCGTGCGAGGTCGTCGAGTACAGCGCCGGAGAGGTCCAGGACCTCATCGGTCATCGAGCACGCCTCGTGACGGAGCTCAGACGGGACGCCCTGCCTATCGCCGGCGCCACCCCACAACAAGCCCTCAAGCGAAAGGCCGGCTAGTGCCAGCACTCGACGAAGCCCGAGCCCACCTGGCAAAGGCCCGCGAGTTCCTAGAAGCAGCTGAGCTGACCAACGACCTCCAGCTCTACAACGCAGCAGCATCCAACGCGGTCACGTCAGGCATCAATTCCAAGGACGCGATCTGCCTCGCCCTCACCGGCCGGAGCAAGAAGTCCGACAACCACGCCGAGGCGATCGCAGAGCTGAAGGGTGCCGGCGCCACCGGCCGGGACTGCAGTACGACGCTGTCCCGGCTGCTGAGGCTCAAGTCCAAGTCGCAATACCAGAGCGCCTCCGTCTCCACTGCGGACGCAGCCAAGAGCATCGAGTGGGCAGCCCGCCTGCTCGAAACAGCAGTGGCTGTCACGCCTAACTGACTCGGGCTTGGTGGCGATGCAAGACTGGCGGGCATGGACACAGGGGTGCGTGTTGTCGGGTCAGGGCAGGTCAGTGGTACGCCGGATGTGTTGCGGGTGACGTTCTCCGTGGAGCACTCGGAGCCGGACGTCGCTGGTGCGCTTGCGAAGGTGAGTGAGCGGACGGACGCGGTGACAGCCGTGCTCCGGGCGCAGGGTGTCGACCAGCTGGCGACCAGTGCGGTGAACGTGTACCAGGACTACCGGGAGCCGGGGGCGCCGACGGCGTTCCGGGCGGCGCACACGATTCACGTGGAGACGAAGGACCTGACCCGGTTCGGGGCGTTGCTGGACGCGGCTGTCGGTGCTGCGGGCAACGATCTCGGGCTGCACGGGATGCAGTTCGACATCGAGGACAAGTCGGCGCTGCTGGTGCAGGCACGCGAGCTGGCGTTCCGGCAGGCGCGGGAGAAGGCGGAGCACCTGGCCGGGCTGGCCGGGTACTCGCTCGGCCCGGTGACAACGGTGTCGGAGACACATAGCCCGGACGGCGTCCCCGTGGTCCGGATGCTGGCATCGAAGCCCTACGAGTCGAACCTGAACATCACGCCAGGTGAGCACACCGTCGAGGTTTCGCTGCAGGTGACGTTCGCCTGGGCGTAACGGGCGTCTCAAATCGCGCACAGGGGTTGCGCGGTGGGTTCCGTCGGCGAGACTTCTCTCATGTACGCACCGGCCCCGCTGCGGCGGCAACTGAGTCGGTCCGGGCTTTTGCTGCTCGGGCCGGCGTTCGTCGCGGCCGTTGCGTACGTCGATCCGGGGAACTTCGCCACCAACATCGCCGCCGGTGCGACGTACGGCTATTTGCTGTGCTGGGTGGTCGTCGGGGCGAACCTGATGGCCGTGCTGGTGCAGTACCTGGCGGCCAAGGCGAGCATCGCGACCGGGCGGACGCTGCCGCAGCTCTGCCGTGACCACTTCAAGCGCTCGACCTCGACCGGGCTGTGGGCGCAGGCCGAGATCGTCGCGCTGGCGACCGACCTGGCCGAGGTGGTCGGCGGGGCGATCGCGCTGAACCTGCTGTTCCACATCCCGCTGCTGCTCGGCGGCGTGATCACCGGCGCGGTGTCGTTCGGGCTGCTGATCTACCAGTCCAAGCGTGGGCAGCGCCCGTTCGAGGCGGCGATCATCGGCCTGCTCGCCGTCGTACTGCTCGGCTTCGTCGTCTCGACCGCGCAGGCCGGGCCGTCCGCGAGCGGCGTGGTCGGCGGACTCGTGCCGCGGCTGGACGGCACCCAGTCGCTCGTCCTCGCGGCCGGCATGCTCGGCGCGACCGTGATGCCGCACGCGATCTGGCTGCACGGCGCACTGGTCACCGACCGGCACTGGAAGGCGATCCGCTCCGACGACGGCAAATCCCGGGTACTGCGCGCCACCCGGCTCGACGTCGCGGTCGCGATGGCACTCGCCGGCGCGGTCAACCTGGCCATGGTCGTACTCGCCGCGGCTGCCCTGAAGGGCACCGGTGCCGACTCGCTGAACGCGGCCCACGTCGCGATCGGCGACCGGATCGGCCACCTCCCGGCGCTGCTGTTCGCACTCGCCCTGCTGGCCAGCGGTTTCGCCTCCTCGTCGGTCGGCACGTACGCCGGATCCGTGATCCTGGACGGTTTCCTGCAGCGCCGCGTACCGCTCGCCGTACGACGGCTGGTCACACTGACGCCCGCGCTGCTGGTGCTTGCGATCGGCATCGACCCGAGCCGCGCGCTGGTGATCTCGCAGGTGGTGCTGAGCTTCGGCATCCCGTGCGCGCTCTGGCCGCTGGTGAGATTGACCGCATCCCGGCGCGTCATGGGCGACCTCGTCAACCGCCGGGCGACTACTCTCACCGCATGCCTGGTAGCCACCGCCGTCACGGCCCTCAACGTCGTACTGATCGTGCTGACCGTGCGAGGCTGACGTGACCCGGGTGTTCGCCGTGAGCGACGTCCACGGCCACCTGGAGAAACTGAAGCCCGCGCTGCATGCGGCCGGCCTCACCGATGCCGACGGCAACTGGGCCGCCGAGGACACCCGGCTGTGGTTCCTCGGCGACTTCTTCGACCGGGGTCCGGACGGCATCGGCGTACTGCGGTATGTGCGCGAGCTGATCGGCCAGGCACCGGAGGGCGCCGTCCGGATGCTGCTCGGGAACCACGAGATCCTCGCGCTCGGGATGCACAGGTTCGGCGACACGTTCGTCCCGCACGACGGCATCACGCTGCGCAGCTTCGAGCGTTCCTGGGCGCTGAACGGCGGCCAGGACCGCGACCAGGAGCTGCTCACCGACGACGAGGTGGCCTGGCTGCTCGACCAGCCGTTCCTCGCGCAGGACGCGGACCAGCTGCTGATGCACTCGGACACCGCGGAGTACGTCGAGTGGGGCGACACGCTCGACCAGATCAACACCACGGCCCGCGCCGAGCTGCACTCCGACGACATCGAGGTGTGGTGGGAGATCTGGCGCCGGATGACGTCGCGGTACGCGTTCCGCGGCGACAGCGGCCCGGAGGTCGCGCGGATCATGCTGCAGCACCTCGGCGGGACGCGGATCGTGCATGGCCACAGCATCATCGCCGACCAGCTGCACATCGACCCGGAGTTCCTCACTGGCCCGCACCTGTACGCCGACGGCCTGGTGCTGGGCATCGACGGCGGCGCCTTCGACGGCGGGCCGTGCCTAGTCGTCGAGCTCTCGGCCGAGTGACGCGACGACGGCGTCCAGGCAGGACCGGAAGGTCTGCTGCCCGCGGCCGTCGATCCAGCGGCTGAACGCGTTCTGGAACACCGCCGAGCCGATCTGCGCCAGCAGGTTCGCGTCCTCGGCGGACAGCCCGCGCTCCACGAGCCCGTCATGTAGCGCCGCGGTGACCGAGGCGAGCTTGGTCCGCTCGCGCTCCTGCAGCTCGGGACTCGCGGCGATCACGGCGCGGCGTACGTCGGTGTCCTCGGCCAGCTCGGCCAGTAACTCGCCGACGGTCGCGGCGGCCTGCAGCACGGCGGGCCACGGGCGGACGTCGGCGTCGACGGCCCGGAGCGCGTCGAGCACCGCGGCCGGCAGCCGTTCGGAGCCGGCGAACAGCACCTCGCGCTTGTCCGGGAAGTAGCGGAAGTACGAGCGCCGGGTCAGGCCGGCGTGCTCGGCGATCTGGTTGACGGTGACCGCGTCGTACCCGTGCGCGGCGTACAGCTCGAGCGCGGCCTTGCGCAGCCGCTGCTCCGCACCCGGGTCCCATCGCGCCATGCCCGGAGTCTAGCAAGCGTGATGTCTCAGGGTGTTATCGTGAGTGATGACACTGTGAGACATAAGGAGTATTCGGATGATCTGGATTCTGGGCGCGACCGGCCGGACCGGGCGGGAGATCGCGCGTGCGGTGGCGGCCCGTGGCGGTACGCCGGTGCTGGTCGGGCGCAGCGCGGAGCGGCTCCGGAAGACGGCCGCGGACCTCGGGCTCGGTGCCGCCGAGGTGGTCGCGACCGCTGATCCGGCGGCGGCGATCGCCGCGGAGCGGCCGGCCGTGGTGGTGAACACGATCGGCGGGTACGCCGAGACCGCCGTACCGATCGCGCGGGCCTGCCTGCCCGGCGGGCATTACGTTGACCTGGCCAACGACCTGGTCGCGATGCCGCGGTTGCTGGCACTGCACGACGAGGCGGTGGCGGGCGGCAGTACGTTCGTGACCGGGGCCGGGTTCGGCGTACTGGGGACCGAGGCGGTGGTCGCGTGGCTGTGTGCGGATCGGCCGGCGCCGGTTCGGGTCCGGGTGGACGCGCTGCCGTCGGTCGCGATCACGGCGGGTCAGCTGGGCGAGGCGCTGGCGCGGTCGATCGTGTCGGGGCTGACGACGGGCGGCCGGCGGTACGAGGGCGGTCGTCAGGTCCCGGCGCGGCTGGCTGCCGAGCCGCGGACGCACGCGTTGCCGGACGGGCAGACGGCGAAGTCCGCGGGCGGTCCGACCGGCGAATTGCTGGCGGCGCACCTGGCGAGCGGAGCGCCGGACGTGGTGGCGACGAGTGGTCTGGTGCCGTCGGCGCCGCTGGTCCGGGCGATCCTGCCCGCCGCCGGTGCGCTGCTGAGGATCCCGGCGCTCCAGCGGTTCGCCGTACGGCGGATGGCGGCGATGGAGTTCAAGCCCGCACCGCGGCCGCGCGAGCACTCGTGGGGACACGCGGTCGTGACGTGGGCGGACGGTACGACGCGCGAGGCGTGGCTGCGCGCCGACGACGCGATGGACTTCACCTCGGCCGCGGCCGCCGAGACCGCCGTACGACTGGCCCGCGGCGAGGGCCGGCGCGGCGCGTACACGCCGGCCTGCGCGCTCGGGCCTGACCTGGCCGAAGCCGCGGGGGCCGCCATCTCGCAGCCGTGAGTGCGGGAATGGCCGGCGGGCGCGCGGGGTTGTCGGTGGTTATGGCGGAGAAGACTGTGAAGATTCCCGGGCCGGACCACCCGATCACCGTGGTGAAGAATCCGGACCGTGTCGTCGTGAAGGTCGGTGACCGGGTCGTCGCGGACACCCGGGACGCGCTGTCGCTGCAGGAGGCGAACTGCCCCGCGGTGCAGTACATCCCGCGGGCGGACGTCGACTTCACGCAGCTCGAGCGCACCGACCACCAGACGTACTGCCCCTACAAGGGCGATGCCTCCTATTACAGCCTCCCGGACGCGGAGAACGCGGTCTGGACGTACGAGCAGCCGTACGACGCGGTCGCCGACATCCGGGAGCACGTCGCGTTCTACCCGGACAAGGTGACGATCGAGATCATCGCCTGAGGAAGTTCTTCAGCACCGGAGCCAAGGCCTCCGGAGGTACGGCGTGCTGCTGGCCGGGCAGGTCGGCGTACGTCGCGTTCGGCAGGATCTCGGTGACGCGGTGCGCGGCGTCGATCATGAACGGCGCGGTCGCGGTGCCGGCGAGGACGAGCGTGTCCGGCGTGACTCGTCGCAGCAGCGCGACCGGCGTACCGCCGTGGTCGAGGGCGTGCCCCATGACGGCGAAGTCGTAGGGCAGCGTCGGCGCGACGTCCGCCAGGCCGGGCGTGGCGGCCACTTGCTGCGCGACCTCCTTCGGGAGACCTGTCATCAGCAGGAACTGCTCGACCGCGTCCTGGTTCCGGCCATCGCGGAGCGCCTCGATCACCTGGCCGCCGTCGTCGTCCGTGTCCGCGTTGTCCGGGCCGTACGGCGGCTCGTGCATGACGACCTGGCTGAACGGCAGCGTGACCGCCGCGATTGCCGCGAGCGCGGCCCCGGACGAGTGCCCGTAGATGGCCGTCGTACCACCGGTCGCCGTCAGCAGCGCGGCGATGTCCTCCACCTCGCGTTGAACGTCGTACGGCGCCGTGTCCCCGGAGTCACCGCGGCCGCGCCGGTCGTACGTGATCACCTCGTACTCGTCCGCCAGCGCTTCGGCCAGCGGGCGGTGCGAGTTCCGGTCGCACAGGGCGCCTCCTACCAGGATCACCGGGCTCCCGGTGCCCACGCGGTCGTACGCGATCGTCGTACCGTCCGCGGACGTCACTTTCTCCATCTGCTCCTCCTTGGCTGCTGTCGGACGGTACGTCGGAGCGGGCCGCGGCATTTCGACATAACCGTTGGCGAGTGACCGGTCCGGGTGGTTCACTGCTTCGCGATGATTACCAGAGTCGACGACTACCTCCACGCTGTCCCGCTGTCCGGGGCGGAGCCTGAGCAGGTCGGTCCCTTCACCTTGTTCCGCAGTACGACGGTCTGGCCGTACTACGCGCGCCCTGTGCCCGGTTCCGGCGTCACGATCGAGCCTAGCGACGTCGAGCTGGTGCGGAAGCGCTGCGCCGAGCTGGACATCCCGCTGGCCTTCGAGTGGGTCGTGGAGACCTGCCCGTCGCTGGGAGACGCTGCGGCGGCTGCCGGGCTCGAGGTCGTTCAGCACCCGTTGCTGGTGCTGGACCGTGCTGACTTCCGTCCTGCCGTGGCTGATGCGCGCTGTGAGGTCCTGTCTGGTGACGAAGACGTCATCCGCCAGGCACGGGCTGTCGTCAACCTGGCCTTTGGCGAGTCAGGTACCGCCGTTGGGAACGCAGGGCCTGCTGAGCGGGACACTGCGGCCGCCCAGATCTCAGACGAGATGGTGGCGACGTTACGCGAACGGGTGAGCCGTGGCCTGTTTGTCGGCGCTGGAGCGTTCACCAAGGACGGCCTGGTCGCTGCTGGTACTCACCAGCCGGTTGGCACGGCTAGCGAGATCGTCGGCGTCGGCACGCTGCCCGCGCTCCGGCGACGCGGCCTGGCCGCAGCCGTGACCTCAACGCTCGTCCAGCACGCGTTGGACAACGGTGTGGACCTCGTACTGCTCTCGGCCGAGGACGACGCGGTGGCTGCGGTCTACGAGCGCGTCGGCTTCCACCGGATCGGCCACACCGGAGCAGCCGAGTGACGGGGAGCCCGAGCACCCGCCTCGTCGTACTGCGTGGCAACTCGGGCTCCGGCAAGAGCACAACAGCCCGTACGCTCCGCGAGCAGCTCGGACGCGGTACGGCGTGGGTCGAGCAGGACCACCTGCGCCGCATCCTGCTGCGCGAGCACGACGTACCGGGCGGGCTGAACATCGGGCTGATCGACCTGAACGTCAGGTACGCCCTCGACCACGGGTACGACGTGGTGCTCGAGGGCATCATGAACGCCGGGCGGTACGGCGACATGCTGCGGCGGCTGACGGGCGAGCACCGCGGGACGACGCTGCACTACTACTTCGACATCCCGTTCGCGGAGACCGTCGTACGGCACGGGACCCGGGACATGCCTGGCGTCGACCCCGCGATGATGCAGGAGTGGTACCGCGAGCGGGACCTGCTGGACGGCGTCGAGCAGACCGTGATCGGCCCGGACAGCGCTCTCGACGAGACGGTGGCACGGATCCTGACCGACCTCCGCGCGGATCCCGTACCTTTGGAAGGATGAGCACTACCGAGCCGACCCGCCCCCGTACCCTCGCCGAGGCACTGCGGGGCTGGGACGACGCCGCGCTCGGCGAGCTGCTCCGCCGCCGGCCCGACCTGGCGCTGCCGATCCCGGCCGACACCGGGCAGCTGGCCGCGCGGGCGACCAGCAACGCCTCGGCGGCGCGCGCGATCAATCGGCTCGACGAGTTCGGTGTGGACCTGTTGGAGGCACTGTCCGCGCTGCCCGAGCCGGTCGACCTGGAGGCGCTGGCGCAGGGCGTCGGGCAGCCGACGGAGGTCGTCCAGCCGCGGGTCGCCGAGCTGCTGGAGCTTGCCCTGGTGTGGGGCACCGAGGACGACCTGCGGTCGATCCGGGCAGTGCACGAGCTGCTCGGGCCGACACCGGCCGGGCTCGGTCCGAGTACGACGCGGCACTTCGGCGACCTGGACAAGCTGATCGACGACGCGGGACCGGACGCGCGCGCCGTACTGGAGAAGCTGACGTGGGGTCCGCCGACCGGTTCGGTGGAGAAGGCGGACCGGCCGGTGACGATCGCGTCCGCGCGGACGCCGGTGGAGCGGTTGCTGGCGCGCGGGCTCGTCGTACCGAAGGACCCGAACACCGTCGTGCTGCCGCGGCAGATCGGGCTGCATCTGCGGGGCGGACGGGTGCTGGCGTCGACCCGTCCGGTGCCGCCGCCGGTGGACGGCAAGAAGGTGTCGGCCGCGATCGCGGACCGGGCTGCCGCCGGTGCTGCGCTGGACGTGGTGCGACTGGTGGATCGGGCTTTGGAGCAGCTGGGGACGGAGCCGCCGCCAGTGCTGCGTACTGGCGGCATTGGGGTCCGGGAGGTCCGCAGTCTGGCCGGGAAGATCGGCGCCGAGGAGCATACGGCTGCGGCTGTGCTGGAATTGGCCTATGCGGCCGGGCTGGTCGCTGCGGTCGAAGTCGGTAACGGCGAGCTCTGGCTGCCGACTAGTGCTTACGACGACTGGCTCGAGCTGGACCTGGCGCATCGGTGGGCTCAGCTGGTGGTTGCGTGGTTCTCCGGGCTCAGGGCAATCGGGCTGATCGGACGGCGCGACAGCACGGGCAGTACTGCGGCTGCGCGCGAGCGGCTGATCAACGCGTTGGCCCCGGACCTGGAGCGGTTGCTGGCGCCGGAGATTCGCTTGCTGGCGCTGCAGGCGCTGGCTGACGCCGGCTCGGGTACGGCGCCTGCACCGGAGACTGTGGTGACGTGGGTGGCCTGGCACCGGCCTCGGCGTGGCGGCCAGTTCCGCGACGACCTGGTCGAGTGGAGCGTGTCTGAGGCGGCTCTGCTTGGGCTGACGGGGTTGGGGTCGTTGGCGAAGCATGCGCAGCCCTTGCTCGGTGCTGAGCCGACGGTTGACGAGCTGGCCGAAGCGATCAGCCCCCTGATGCCGGAGCCGGTTTCTGAGGTGTTGTTGCAGGCTGACCTCACGGCTGTTGCTCCTGGTCCGTTGGTGCGCTCTGTGCAGGACGAACTGTCAGCCATGGCCAATGTGGAGTCGGACGGCGGTGCTGGCGTCTACCGGTTCAGTGAGAGCTCTGTGCGACGTGCTTTCGACCTAGGGCGTACGGCTGAGCAGTTGCACGCGTGGCTGGCGGAACACTCACGTACTCCGGTGCCGCAGCCGCTGGCGTACCTCGTCGACGACGTAGCGCGGCGGCACGGCGTACTGCGGCTGGGGACGGCTTCGACGTACCTGCGGTGTGACGACGAGGACGTGCTGACGCACCTGATCAGTTCGAACCTGCCTGGCGTGCGCTTCCGCCGGTTGGCGCCGACGGTCGTGGTGTCTCCGTCACCGCCCGACATGGTGCTCAGCCGGCTACGGGACGCCGGGCTGGCGCCGTTGGCGGAGACGTTCGACGGTGCGCTGCATGTGACCGGTACGCCGCGGCGGGGCGAGGCGCCACGTCGCCGTACCAGCCGGGACTTCAACGAGAGCGCCTTCGACCTCACCGACGACCAGGTGAAGGCCGTGATCGAAAAGGTCCGCACCGGCGACCGCATCGCCGCCGAACGCCCCGGCGACGAGGGCCTGGTCGAGCCCGCCGCCCCGGCCGAGACCATCGCGATCCTGACGAACGCCGCCGAGGCCCACACCCGCACGTGGATCTCGTACGTCGACCACAACGGCCACGCATCCGAACGCATCGTCGAACCGGCCCGGGTCGCCGACGGCTGGCTGACGGCGTACGACGAAAGCACCGAAGCACCCCGCACCTACGCCCTCCACCGAATCTCAGCCGCCCGCCCCGTGGAGTGAGGGGTTTGGCGGGAGCAGGCACAATGGAGGGTCGGGTGTCGTGGATGGGAGCTGTGGTGACGGACGGTCCTTTGATCGTGCAGTCGGACAAGACCTTGTTGTTGGAGACGGCGCATGCGGACGCCAACGAGTGCCGGAAGGCGATTGCGCCGTTCGCCGAGCTGGAGCGTGCGCCGGAGCACGTGCACACGTACCGGCTGACTCCGCTCGGGCTGTGGAACGCGCGGGCCGCGGGGCATGACGCGGAGCAGGTGATCGACGTACTGCTGCGCTACAGCCGCTACCCGGTCCCCCACTCGCTGCTGGTCGACATCGCCGAGACCCTGGACCGGTACGGGCGCCTGCGGCTGGAGAAGCACCCGCAGCACGGCCTGGTGCTGGTGACGACCGACCGGCCGGTGCTGGAGGAGGTGCTGCGCAGCAACAAGGTCAAGCCGATGCTGGGCGAACGGCTCGACGACGACACCGTCCAGGTGCATCCGTCGGAGCGCGGCCACCTCAAGCAGACCCTGCTGAAGCTGGGCTGGCCCGCGGAGGACCTCGCCGGGTACGTCGACGGTGAGGCGCACCAGATCGACCTGGTGACGGACGGGTGGGAGCTCCGCCCGTACCAGGAGCAGGCCACCGACTCGTTCTGGCACGGCGGCTCCGGTGTCGTCGTACTCCCCTGTGGCGCCGGCAAGACGATCGTCGGCGCGGCCGCGATGGCGCAGGCGTCCGCGACCACGCTGATCCTGGTCACGAACACGGTGTCCGCGCGGCAGTGGAAGGACGAGCTCCTGCGCCGTACGACGCTCACCGAGGACGAGATCGGCGAGTACTCCGGGGCACGCAAGGAGATCCGGCCGGTCACGATCGCGACGTACCAGGTGATGACGAC
The DNA here is from genome assembly GCF_042730855.1 of Kribbella sp. NPDC059898. Taxonomy (NCBI): domain Bacteria; kingdom Bacillati; phylum Actinomycetota; class Actinomycetes; order Propionibacteriales; family Kribbellaceae; genus Kribbella; species Kribbella sp. NPDC059898. The sequence continues at coordinate 296,308 of NZ_JBHWKR010000009.1, read as the reverse complement.
GCGGCGGAAGGGCGTGTACACGCACCTGGAGCTGTTCGACGCGCGCGACTGGGGCCTGATCGTGTACGACGAGGTGCACCTGCTGCCGGCGCCGATCTTCCGGATGACCGCGGACCTGCAGACGCGGAGGCGGCTCGGGCTGACCGCGACGCTGGTCCGCGAGGACGGCCGCGAGGGCGACGTGTTCTCGCTGATCGGGCCGAAGCGGTACGACGCCCCGTGGAAGGACATCGAGGCGCAGGGCTGGATCGCACCGGCGGACTGCGTCGAGGTGCGGGTGGACCTGGAGCAGACCGAGCGGTTCGTGTACGCGACCGCGGAGCCGGAGGACCGGTACCGCCTGGCTGCGTCCACGCCCGCGAAGTCCAAGCTGGTACGCCGGATCGCCGAACACCACGCGGACGAACCGCTGCTGGTCATCGGCCAGTACATCGACCAGCTGGACGAGCTCGGCGAACGCCTCGAATGCCCCGTGATCAAGGGCGAAACCACCGTCCGCGAACGCCAGCGTCTCTTCGACGCGTTCCGGCACGGCGAGATCACCCGCCTGGTGGTCAGCAAGGTCGCGAATTTCTCCATCGACCTCCCGGAGGCGTCGGTCGCCATCCAGGTCTCCGGCACCTTCGGCTCCCGCCAGGAAGAGGCCCAGCGCCTCGGCCGAGTCCTCCGCCCCAAGGGCGACGGCCGCACCGCCCGCTTCTACTCCATCGTCGCCCGCGACACCATCGACGCCGAATTCGCCGCCCACCGCCAACGCTTCCTCGCCGAACAGGGCTACGCCTACACCATCGTCGACGCCGAAAATCTCTTCGCTTGAGGCAGCTGCCCGACGAGGCGACCGAGCTACTGCACCAGCTGAAGGCGCCGCGACGTTTGATGGCTCACCTTCGGTTGGTGCACGACGTCGCCTGCGAACTGACGGACTGGCTCGATGAGACGTACCCGGCGATCACGTTCGACGCGACCGCGGTCCGGTTCGGCGCGGCCACCCACGACATCGGCAAGGTACGGCACCCGGAGGAGCTGTTCGCGCCCGGACATCTCCACGAGGCGGCAGGCGAGCAGCTGCTGCTCGACGCCGGCGTACCGCCTGACCTGGCGCGCTTCGCCGGCTCCCACGGCACATGGGGCGGTGAGTCGCCGCTGGAACACCTCCTGGTCAGCCTCGCCGACAAGGTGTGGAAGGCAAAGCGTGTGCCTGATCTGGAGCAGCTCGTCGTCGAGCGGATCGGTGGTGAGCCGTGGGAGGTGTTCCTGCGGCTCGACGACTTGCTCGACGGGCTGGCGGCGGGTGCCGACGAGCGGCTCGCGTTCCAGAACAGGTGACGGCCTACTCGCCCAGGCGGGTGTGGATGCCGTTGAAGTGGGACTTCATGGAGGTGGCGTAGGTGGTGGGGTTGCCGGATTCGAGGGCTCTGAGGAGGTCTCGGTGCCAGGCGGCGGCGTCGGAGGGGGTGTAGCGGGCGCCGGGGAGGCGGGCGTCTACCTGGGCGAAGGTTCGCCAGAAGACGGACAGTAGGTCGATCACCAGGGCGTTGCCGAGGGGTTCGTAGAGGGCCTGGTGGAAGGCCCAGTCCTCGTCGGGGAAGTAGTGGCCTTCGGCGGCCTGGGCTTCCATCCGTTGGACGATGGGTTCGAGGGTTTCGTACCCGTGCTGCTTGAAGTGGTCGACCACGTCGTCGGCGAGGCCGACCTCGATGGCCTGGCGGACCTCCAGGACGTTCTGTACGTCGCGGAGGTCGCCGGCCATCGACTGGGACATGCGGAAGGCCAGGCCGTCCTCCAGCGACTGGAGGTTCACCTCGCCGACGTACGTGCCGTACCCGTGCCGGATCTCGATGATCCCGACGGCCTGCAGTGCCTTCATCGCCTCGCGGAGCGGGTGCCGGCCGACGCCGAGCTGCGCCATCAGCTCCTGCTCGTTCGGCAGCGGATCTCCGGCCTTCAGCCCACGCTCCAGGATGTACGACTTCATCGCGTCCCGGATGAAGGACTGGTTCCCGGCCGCACCGCGTGCCCGACTGAGTCCACCCGTTGTCACTGCCGGCCTCCCTTGGACCCCGTTGGACCGCTCAGTGTAATCCGGCGCGGTCCAGCAGCGGCCGGATCGCTTCGATCTCCGTGTCGTTCAAAGGAATACAGGGGTACGCCGTGAGCGGGCAGTCGATCACGCCCAACAGGTAGAGGCCCGCCTTGAACGCGCCCAACGCCGACGAACTCGCGCCCATCCGGAACCGATCCGGGACCTTGATGATGTCGAACAGCCGGAACAGCCGGTCCTGCTCGTCCCGCGCCGCTGCCGCTTCGCCGGCGATGGCTGACTTGAAGAGCCGTACGTAGCCGGCGGGGTCTACGTTGCCGAGGCCGGGTACGACGCCGTCGACGCCGAAGGCCAGGGACGAGTCGACCGTTACCTCGGAGCCGGTCATGATCGTCAGGTCCAGCTGTTTCTCGCGGCGTTGGAGGACGAGCTCACGCAACGAGGTTTCCTGGCCGGACGAATCTTTTACTCCCGCGATCACGCCCTGTTCGCCTAGGGAGGTGATGAGGGATGCGGGGAGTTTGGTGCCGGCGCGTGGGGGGATGTCGTAGGCGTAGAGGGGGGTGTCCTCCGCCAAGGCCTTGAGCCGCACGAAGTGGCGCTCGATCTCGGCGGGATGTGTGGCGGCATAGAAGGGGGCCGTGGCGACCAGGCCGTCCACTCCGGCTTTCAGGGCGGCCGAGACGTGGGCGGCGACGCGGTTGGTGGAGGTGTCGATGACGCCGGCCAGCACCGGGACCTGTCCGGCGACCGTCGCGACCGTCGTCTCCAGTACGACCTGGCGCTGCTCGTCCGTCAGGAACGTTCCCTCGCCGGAGGTGCCGAGCACGAACACCCCGTCCACACCCCCGGCCAGCTGGTACTCGATCAGCCGCGCCAGCGATGCGGTGTCGACGTCGTACGACGGGGTGAGCGGGGTGACCAGCGGCGGTACAACGCCGGACAGCCGGGCGGACTCGGTCAAGAGAAACTCCAACCTCTAAAGGGCGAATGTGGCGAAGCGCAAGGTCGCGAACGAGGACGTCTCACCGGCCTCGTAGAAGATCCCGACGGAGCCGTCCGGGAGCAGCACCAGATCGGAGTACCCGGCCATGCCCTCGTGCACGACCAAGGCCGGTTTCCAGCACATCCCGGCGTCCTCGGACACGAAAACGGTCAGTTCCCGGCGGGACGTCGGGTTCACCGGCGTGGACAGCAGCAACCGCCCGTCGGGCAGGCAGAGCACGCTGCCCTGGATCCCGGGTGCGGTGATCTCGGGGATCCCGGCGTACGGCGCGTCCAGGGTCCGGCCACCGTCCGACGACCAGGCGTGCACCCGGGCCGGACCGGTGCCTTGGTGGTTGCGGGCATTGAAGTAGAGCCGCCCGTCCGGCAGCTCGGCGACGGCGGTCTCGTTCGCGTTGATCTCGGCGCCGTCGTTGCGGTCCACGAACCCGACCGACCAGGTGACGCCACCGTCGTCGCTGTAGATGCAGTGGCCACCGTTGAGGCCCTCCGCCGGCGCAAAGGAATGATTGGCCGGTACGACGAGACGCCCCGAGCGCAGCGTGATGCCGTGACAAGGACCCGTCGCGTACCACCCCCAGTCGTCCGGCTTCACCTGCGCCGTGATCTCCACGACCGAGGACCACGAAGCACCGTCGTCCGGCGAGCGCTGCACGAAGACCCGCCGGCCGTCGACCGGATCGGTGCCCCGGGCAAGCGACAGCTCGACCGCGTCCGCGCCGTTCTGCACGGTCACGAGCACGATGTCGCCGGTCCCCGGGTCGAACAGCGGCACGGGGTTCCCGCAGGTCTTGCCGGGTGCTGCGGACACCACCTGCAGCGGCAGCCAGGTCCGGCCGCCGTCAAGCGAGCGCCGCAGCACGACCTCGATCTCACCGGCGTCGCCCGGCCCGTGCAGCCGGCCCTCGCAGAACGCGAGCAGCACCGAGCCACGCGCCAGCACCGCCGGGATGCGGAAGGTGTGGTACCCGCTGCCCGCCGGATCGAAGATTTCCGAAGCGCCGACTCTTGAAGACATAGGACGTACTATGTCATGGTGTGGCCCTCCGATGGAAGTGAGGCCTCATGCCGGTCAGCAGAAGAAGTTTCCTCGGTGGCGGTCTGGCCGCCGCCGCTGTCGCGGTCACGGGTACGCCGCTGCTGGCGGGGTGCGCGTCCGACAAGAAGACCACCGCCGCCGCGAACGCGGCCGTGAAGCTGCCGACGTACGTGAAGTACGGCGAGGTGAAGCCGGACCTGCCCGGCACCGACGTCGTACTGGACGGGTTCCTGAAGTACCCGGCGAACCCGGTGCAGGCGATCGCCGACGCCCCCGGCGACGGCAAGCCGATCACGTTCATGACGAACATCCCCGGCGCGATCCCGCCGGCCGCCGACCAGAACCAGTTCTGGCAGGAGGTCAACAAGCGCCTCGGCTCCGAGCTGCAGATCAGCATGGCGTCGAACGACGAGTACAAGGACAAGTTCGCGACGAGAATCGCGGGTGGGGACCTGCCGGACATCCTGAACATACCGACCGACACCCCGCAGATTCCCGGGCTGGTGAAGTCCAAGTGCATGGACCTGACCGAGCACCTGTCCGGCGACGCCGCGAAGAAGTACCCCTTCCTCGCCAACATCCCGACCGAATACTGGAAGGGCTGCGTCTTCAACGGCGCGATCTACGGCGTCCCGGTGCCGCGCGGCATGTCCCGGACGTCGCTGCCGCTCTACCGCACGGACCTGCTGGCCGCGAAGGGCATCAACGACCCGGCTCCGAAGAACTTCCAGGAGTTCTTCGACCTCTGCAAGGAGATGACCTCGGCGAAGGACAACCGCTGGGCCTGGACCCGGGTCCCCCTGTCGTACCTCCGGATGATGCTTGGTCTGCCCAACAACTGGAAGCAGGACGGCGGCAAGTTCACCTCGATGTACGAGGCGGACGCCGGCACCGACGCACTCGAAGCGGCTCGCAAGATGGTTGCCGCCGGTGTCGTCAACCCGGATGCGTTCAACGACAAGGCGAGCGCCCGCAAGCAGTGGTTCAACGGCGGGATCGCGGCCTTCGACTACGACAGCTTCGTCGCCTGGAACCAGTACTACAGCGACAACACGGCCGGGCCGGCGTTCGGCGTGAACATGCTCGACGTACCCGGATTCTCCAGCGGTGAGGGCAAGCCGTGGATGGGTGCGGCGTTGAACAACGTGACGTCGTTCAACAAGGACAGCAAGCACTCCGCGGAGACACTGCTGAAGGTCGCGAACTGGATGGCGGCGCCGTTCGGCACCGAGGAGTACCTGTTCCGCAAGTACGGGGTGGCCGGTCGGCACTACACCTTGCAGGGCACGGACCCGGTCCCGACGAAGGTCGGTACGGTCGAGACCGGCATCGGCCTGCAGTACATCAGCGACTCCACGCTGGCGCTCTACTGGGCAGGCAAGCCCGACGTCCCGCAGAAGCAGCACGCGATCCAGGAGAAGGTCGCGGACCGGCTGGTGTACGACGCGTCGTACGGCCTCTACTCCGACACGTCCTCGAAGAAGTCCGCTCAGCTGGTCAAGGCGATGAACGATCTGGAGAACCAGATCGTTCAGGGAAAGAAGCCCGTTTCGGACTGGGCCGCGGGAGTCAAGACGTTCCTGTCGTCCGGCGGTGAGAAGATCCGCGGCGAGTTGCAGGACGCGTTCGCCACGGCGGGCGGGAAGTAATGCTGCAACGGACCTCCAAGCGACCGCGGCAGCGGTTGAGTCTCGGGCGGCGGCTGCTGCGGGACCGGGTGCTGCTGCTGTTCGCGCTGCCCGGTGTGGCGCTGATCATCGCGTTCCACTACGTGCCGCTGCTGGGCAACGTGATCGCGTTCAAGGACTACCAGCCGTTCCTCGGGATCGGCGGCAGCGACTGGTCGGGCTGGGAGAACTTCAGCGTGATCTTCAACGGGGACCCGGCGTTCCTGCGGGCGTTGAAGAACACGCTGATCCTCACCAGCCTGCAGTCGGTGTTCGTGTTCCCGGCGCCGATCCTGCTGGCGCTGCTGCTGAACTCGCTGTTCTCGGAGCGGATCAAGCGGATCGCGCAGAGCATCCTGTACCTGCCGCACTTCATGTCGTGGGTGATCGTGGTCGCGCTGTTCCAGCAGATGCTCGGCGGCAGCGGGCTGCTGAACAACTACCTGCGCTCGCACGACCTGTCGACGATCAACATCATCGGGAACTCCGAGCTGTTCCACGTGCTGCTGACGTCGCAGATCATCTGGAAGGACACCGGGTGGGCGACGATCCTGTTCCTGGCCGCGCTGTCCCAGATCGACTCGCAGTTGTACGAGGCGGCGAGTGTGGACGGCGCGACCCGGCTGCGGCAGTTGTGGCACGTCACGCTGCCTGGGCTGCGCGGGATCATCATCCTGCTGTTCATCCTGCGGCTGGGTGACTCGCTCACGGTCGGGTTCGAGCAGATCGTCCTGCAGCAGCAGGCGGTCGGGCGGGACGTCAGCGAGGTACTGGACACGTACGTCTACAACAACGGTGTGCTCGGCGGCGCGTGGGGCGTCGCGGCGGCGGTCGGCCTGGTGAAGGGCGTCGTCGGCGTGATCCTCGTACTGACCGCGAACAAGGTCGCGCACATCTTCGGCGAGCAAGGGGTGTACCAGCGATGAGCCGGAAGATCGTCCAGGGCGTACCAATGCCCGGCTGGCCGATGCGGATCTTCAAGGGCCTGGTCCTGCTGGTCTTCTGCGCGGTCGTGATCGTGCCGTTCGTCGGGGTGATCTCGACCAGCGTCGCGCCGAACAAGCAGATCAACGAGTCCGGCGGCCTGGTGCTGCTGCCGAAGTCGGTCAACTTCCGGGCGTACGAGTCGCTGTTCGCCGGCGGCGTGGTGACCCGGGCCCTGTTCGTCAGCATCTTCGTGACGATCGTCGGCACGTTGCTCAGCCTGATCGTGTCGTGTCTGCTCGCCTACGCATTGTCCCGGCCCGGCTTCACGGCGGGCCGGCCGATCCTGCTGATCGTGCTGTTCAGCATGCTGTTCTCGCCCGGCATCATCCCGCTGTACCTGACGGTCAAGGGCGCCGGGCTGCTGGACAGCATCTGGGCGCTGATCGTGCCGACGATGATCAGCGCGTTCAACGTCGTCGTACTGCGGGCGTTCTTCATGAACCTGCCGAGCGAGATCACCGAGAGCGCCCGGATCGACGGGGCGGGTGAGCTGATGACGTTCTCGTACATCGTGCTGCCGCTGTCGAAGGCCGTACTGTCGGTGATCGGGCTGTTCTACGCGGTGGCGTACTGGAACGCGTTCTTCTCCGCGCTGCTGTACCTGAACGACTCCAAGCTGTGGCCGTTGCAGCTGGTACTGCGGACGTACGTCATCAACGACACGCAGCTGGGCAGCGCGGAACTCGGCACCGAGTTGCTGCCGCCGCAGGCATCGATCCAGATGGCGATCCTGGTGGTGTCGATCGTGCCGATCCTGATCATCTACCCGTTCCTCCAGCGCCACTTCGCGAAGGGGGTGCTGACCGGCGCGGTGAAGGGCTGAAATTCGGTTCCTTGCCGCATGGTGGTCAAGTAACGTGGCTGGGCTCCCCCCACACTCGCCGGAGGTTCCCGCATGCCCGCAGACACGTCCGACACCCTCCAGGCGGAGCAGGACTATCTGAAGACGTCCCGGGCCGCGCTGGCGCTGATGCGGGCGAAGACCGGCTCGCTGGAGATCCACAGCGCGGACCGGGTCAACCAGGAGTTCCTGCAGGCCGCGATCTTCCAGCGGATGAAGGAACTGGAGGACGACCCCGACGTACCGCTGTTCTTCGGCCGGCTGGACTACCTGGAGCCGGTCGAGGAGACGTTCCACATCGGCCGCCGGCACGTGAACGACGCGCTCGGCGAGCCGCTGGTGGTGGACTGGCGGGCGGACATCTCGGTGCCGTTCTACCGGGCCAGCAAGACCGAGCCGATGGGCGTCGGGATCCGCCGCAGGTTCGGGTTCACGCACGGCGAGATGACCGCGTTCGAGGACGAGGACCTGACCGCGAGCGGCGCGGCGGAGCAGCACAGCGACATCCTGGACGCGGAGATCGAGCGCCCGCGCTCGGGCCCGATGCGTGACATCGTCGCCACGATCCAGCCGGAGCAGGACGTGATCGTCCGGGCCGGCGTCGACGAGACCATCTGTGTCCAGGGCGCGCCCGGCACTGGGAAGACCGCGGTCGGGCTGCACCGGGCGGCGTACCTCCTCTACGCGTACCGGGACCAGCTCAGCCGCGCCGGTGTCCTCGTGGTCGGCCCGAACGCCAGCTTCCTGCGCTACATCGGCGACGTCCTGCCGGCCCTCGGTGAGATCGAGGCGAAGCAGACGACGGTCGAGGAGATGGTTGCCCGGGTCAAGATCGCCGGGCCGGGTCCCGCGCTCGTCGACGTCCTCAAGGGCGACGCCCGGATGGCGGAGGTCCTGTATCGCGCGGTCTGGGCGCACGTACGGCGGCCCGAGGACGCGCTTGTCGTCCCGCGGGGCGCGCACCGCTGGCGGGTGGCGACGTACCAGGCCGAGGAGCTGGTCGACGAGCTCCGGACGCGTGGCATCCGGTACGGCGCCGGTCGCGCGATGCTGCCGCAACGGCTGGCGCATGCGGTGCTGCTTCGGATGGAGGCGGCCGGTGACTCGCCGGACGACCGGGTGCAGGACTCTGTCGCCAGGAGCCGTCCGGTGAAGCAGTACGCCGAGGCCCTGTGGCCGGCGGTGGATCCGGCCAAGCTCCTGTTCCGCCTGTTCACCGAGCCGGACCTGCTGGCCCAGCACGCGGACGGCATCCTCTCCGCGGCGGAGCAGGCGCTGCTGATCTGGGAGAAGGTGCCGCGCTCCCCCGGCGCGGCCAAGTGGTCCGTTGCCGATGCCACCCTGATCGACGAGATCGCCGACCTGGTCGACCGTACGCCGTCCCTCGGCCACGTCGTGCTGGACGAGGCCCAGGACCTGTCCGCGATGCAGCTGCGCGCTGTCGGCCGCCGTTGCTCGACCGGGTCGATGACGGTCCTCGGTGACATCGCGCAGGGCACCACACCGTGGGCTACGCCGTCCTGGGGCGAGGCCCTGACGCATCTTGGCAAGACCAGCGCCCATACGGAGGAGCTGACGGCCGGCTTCCGCGTACCGGGTCAGGTGATCGAGTACGCCGCCCGCCTGCTCCCGACGATCGCCCCGCACCTCAAACCGCCGACTGCGGTACGGCGGGCACGTGGTGAGCTGACCATCACCCGCGTACCGGACAGCCTCGCTGCTGCGGTCACCGCCGTAGAGGAGGCGTCCGAGCGGCTGGGGTCGATCGGGCTGATCGTTCCGGACGCCCTGGTCCCGGCGACCCGGAAAGCCTTGCAGGGCGTGGCTTTCTCGGTGCTGGGCGACGAGGACGACGTCGATGCGCACCTGGACGTCGTACCGGCATCACTTGCCAAGGGTCTCGAGTTCGACCATGTGGTGCTGGTGGAGCCGGCCGGCATCGTGGCTGGTGAGGCCGACGAGCGGACCGGCCTCCGGCGCCTTTACGTCTGCCTGACGCGTGCCGTCACCTCACTGGTCGTCGTACACAGTGAGGACCTGCCTGAGGTGCTAGTCAGCTGAGGCTGTGATGTACAAGTCCTCCTCACGCTCCAGTTGCTCGACCCGGCGCAGCGACGGGTCGCGCCAGAGCAGGTAGACCAGCCCCAGAACGACAAGCGACAGCACTGCCGCCAGTACGGGCAGGTAGCCGACGCCTACCGTCTGGATCACCAGTCCGCCGACTACAGCGGACAACCCGGCGCCTAGGTAGATCGCAGACGCGTTGAGCGAGATCAATAGGCCGCCGCCCAGTTCCAGCAACAGGTTCTGGATCGGCGGGTTGAACGCCCACGTCAGCATGCCCCACACGACCAGGGCGATGCCGGCACCGGCCGCTGTTGTCAGTGTGAGGTCGAGCGTTGCCAAGACTGCGGTGATGCCCAGCATCAGCACAACCAGCGTGGGCAGGCTGCCGAAGCGGTCGGTGATGCGCCCGCCGACGAAGTTGCCGACGACCGCGCCCACGCCGTACAGCAGAAGCAGCAGGCCGGTGACGCTGCCGGTCAGGCCGGCGGTGTGCTTGAGCAGCGGGACGATGTAGATGTACACGCTGAACGCCGCCAGCACAGCAAGCACTGTCATCGCCAGTACGACCTGCACGCGTCGGTCGGTCACGCCGGCGAAGCGTTCACGCAGGCTGACCACTGGTGCCGCCTCGACCTTCGGCAGCGCGGCCCGCTCGACTATGGCGACCAGTACGGCGACCGCGGTGATCAGTGCGAAGACGCCCTTGTAACCGAGTGTCGGGCCCAGCAACGTGCCTGCCGGTACGCCGAGAACCAGAGCGAACGTGAGACCGCCGAAGACGATGGCCACTGCCCTACCGCGTTCCTCGGGAGGTAAGAGGCTGGTAGCGAAGAGTGTGGCGGCCGGGGTGTACACGGCGGCCCCGAACGCGGCCACGACGCGGCCGAGGATCAAGATCGGGTAGTTGTCGGCCAAGGCGGCGATCAGATTGCCGAGCGCGGCCAGGACCAGTGCGGCGATCAGGAGGGTACGGCGCTCCCACCGGCCGGTCAGCGTGGACAGGATCGGTGCACCGATCGCGTACGACAGCGAGAACGCGGTGGCCAGCTGGCCCGCGGCGGTCAGCGAGACGTGCAGCTCCGAGCTGACGTCGGGCAGCACCCCGGACACGACGTACGCGCTGGTGCCGACCGCGAAGGCGCCGGCGCCGAGCAGGTAGATCCGTGCGGACATCTGAGGACCTTCCGGAGAGGTTCATTAGTTCGACGGTCATCGTACTACGAAGATCATCGAACTTCGACAGGCGTCGTACTATGGAGGCATGGCCACCAAAGTCCTCCCGCAGCCGGAGCGGGGCGAGATCCGCGTCGAGGCGGTTCTGCAGGCGTTGGGCGAGCCGGTCCGGCTGACCATCGTCCGGGCGCTCGCCGACCACCCGGCCGGCGTCTGCTGCGGCGAGATCGAGCTCCCGGTCACCGCCTCGACCCGGGCCCACCACCTCAAGATCCTGCGCGAGGCCGGAGTGATCTCGACCCACACCGACGGCACCCGCCGGGTCAGCCTGCTGCGCCGCGGCGACCTGGAAGACCTGTACCCGGGTCTCCTCACAGGCGTGCTGTCAGCCAAGCAGTAGGCAACCGCAAGGTGGCGGTGGGGTGATCGTGGGCTGGTTGCAGTAGTGCGTTTGGCAGACTGAAGCGGTGGTGGAACTCCGGGCGCGCTGGGACGACCTGCTGCCCGGCTCTGCCGCGCTGGCGGACGACCTGGTCGCGCGGTACGTCGACCGGACCCGCCGCGCCTACCGCGACCAGTACCTGAACATCGTGCTGACCGCCCTGGACTCGCTGATCCAGCTCTCCACCGACCCGACCAGCGTCCGGCTGGCGGCCTGGTTCCACCGGGCCGTCCACGAACCCGGCGGCACTCCGCCCGAGGACGCCGAGGCCTCCGCCCGGCTGGCCGAGGCCCTGCTCCCGCGGTACGGCGTACCGTCGATCCGGATCGCCGAGGTCGCGCGGCTGATCCGCCTGACCGGGGACCTGGCCGCGCCGCCGCCGGACTCGTACGCACCACCTCGCCGCGACGCGAACGGCGACGTACTGCTCGACGCCGTGAACTCGATCCTCGCCTCGGATCCCACCCGGTACGCCGTGCACACCGCCGAGGTACGCCGTGACGCCGGCGAGCGGAAGACCGCGCTCGAGCACCGGTACGACGACGTCCGCGATCTGCTCGACGGGCACCTGTACCGCACGCAACTGGCTCGTCAACGGCTCGGCCAGGTCGCACGGCTCAACCTGGAGTCAGAGCTCGCCGGACTGGACAGCGAGCTGCCCGCACCGTGGCGCGGTTGGCAGCAGGCCGGGCTGACCGCTACGGCCACGTTCGGCGCGGTTGCGGCCGCCGTGGTCGCGATTGCCGCGTCTGGTGCTTCCTGGCAGGTCCCCGCCGCTGACGACGAAGTCGGCTGGCCTGCGGTCGCCCTGGCCACTCTTTCGTTCTTCAGCGCACCCGTGCTGTTCCGTTGTGCCCGTAGCGCGAGTCAACGCGCCCGCCTGATCGCAGGCGCAGTACTGGCCATCGCTGTCACAGGATTGCTCGTTGCTTGGGCCGAGATCCCAAGAACCAACGCAGCCACCGGCGTAGGCCTTCGTGTGCCGCTCCTGATCTCAGCACTGCTCCTGCTGCTCGTAGCAAGCGCAGCCGCGTTGGTCGCATCCCTGCTCCGTACCCGGACCGCCCGCTACCTCCCGGCGCGCAACCTGGGCCAGCAGCTCGCGTGGCTCGTAGTACCGGCCGTTGTCGCTCTTGTGCTCTTGTTGATCGTCCAGCCGCTCTCACGCAACTACGTGCTCTCGTCCAACGAACGGCTCGAAGGCTCCCCGCAGGAGGCCGGTCGGGCCAGCCCGTCCGTACTCGACGGAGGCGTCGCGTGGGTCAGCGAGTCCGTCGCCGGTACCGGTGCCGAGGAAGCGATCGGCACCCGCTTCGGTGTGGCCATTCCCCGCCCGGACGGCGTGGTCGAGATGCTGGACGCGGCCACCGGGGCAGTGCGCTGGCGCTACAGCCGTTCTGACTCCGACGAGAAGCCTGTGATCACGGCCACCGGCAACGGCGAGTACGTGCTCGCCCTGTTCGCCGACGTCGGCTACCTGCTGCTCAACGCGGACACGGGCCGCCGTGAGGCCGCCTGGCCCGGCCGGATGCGGGACAGGTTCATCCAGCAGCCCCAGCCGCTCCTGACCGGCGAACGCAGCGGCAAGCTGCACGGTGTCGATCCCAGCGGGCACGAGCGGTGGACGTACGAGTCCGGCAGCTGCACAGACCTCGGTGCGATCGCAACAGCCGAGACGGTGCTCGCGTTCGTCAGTCACACCTGCGACGAGCAGCCGGACGAGATGACAGCGCTGGACGTGCAGACCGGCAAGATGCTGTGGACGAAGACCGCGCCGAACAGCTACCGACGGCCGGTCGTCGTCGCCGGGCTGGTCGTCGTGGCCGAGCCCGGCGGCGACACCGACGTACCGGCGGCGCTGACCGCGATCGAGCCGAGTACAGGCGACATCCGGTGGCGCTGGGACGTACCCAAGGGCTGGGCCTGCCGCACCCTGCTGAACGCGGCCGGGAAGTACCTGATCGTCGTGGACTGCCCCGGGCCGAGCACCGTGGAGAGCCGCCGGACCGTGGTCACGGCCATCGACGCGAACACCGGCCTGACCGCCTGGCAGACCGTGGCGCCGGTCAGCCCGCGAGCGAAGGTCACGGTGACCGCCGACGGCCGCGTGGTCTCGCTGAGCCGGGCGGGCACCGGCTGTGTCGCGAACGTGATCAACCGGGCCGGCTTCCGGCAGGTCCGCCTGCCCACCGGCATCATGTGCGAGCGGGACCCGCGGGCGGTCGGCAACCTCGTACTCACTTCCGGCCCGAACACCGTGATCGCCCTGCGTTAGTGACTCCAGGTAGTCGACCGTTGGCAACCCCTTCGGAGTTGACGGCGGAGTGTGACCTGTACCGCAGTTCCTGGGGGTCAGGTGACGAGCCGATAACCCTTTGGCCACGGACCGATTCGGGAACCCCGGATCCGTCCTTACGGACTCCCAACGGGTGCCAGACTCCATAGCCATGGACCTGCGCGACCAGTGGAATCGCCTGCTGCCGCACGCGCAGCCGTTGGGCGACGATCTGCTGGCTCGTTACGCAGAGCAACATCGCCACTATCACGACCAGCAGCACCTGACCGAGGTGCTGACCACGATCGACGACCTGGCCGAGTACGCCGACGACGCGGACACCGTCCGGCTGGCGGCCTGGTTCCACGACGCGATCTACGACCCGCAGGCCGACCCCGGCGAGAACGAGGAGGTCTCGGCGCAGCTGGCCGAGCTCGAACTGGCGGCGTACGGCGTGGACACCGACCGGGTCGCGGAGATCGGGCGGCTGGTCCGGCTGACCGCCAAGCACGACTGCGCCGCGGACGACCGCAACGGCGCCGTGCTGTGCGACGCCGACCTGCGGATCCTGAGCCTGCCGGCGCCGCGGTACGACGAGTACGCGGCCGGGATCCGGCAGGAGTACGAGCACGTCGCCGACCGGGACTTCGCCCGCGGGCGGATGTCGTTCCTGCAGGCGCTGAGCGAGACCCGGCTGTACGTGACCCCGAGGGGGCACGAGGAATGGGAGAGACCGGCCCGCGAGAACCTCACGCGGGAGGTCGAAGCTCTGGGCCCTAGGGCCGCCCGGCCGATCGGCGGGCTGATCCCGGTCATCTACTTCGGCGCGGCCCTCGGCGCGGTGGTCGCCTCCTCGGTCCTGCTCGGCCGCGGCCTCGGCGCGGCGGCCAAATGGCCGGCCGAGCCGTCCGATGTCAGCGGCTTCCCGGTGTGGGCACCCATCGCCGGTACGGCGGTAGCGGCCGCCTTGACCTGTGCGTGGTTCCGCCGTACGCAGCGGCGGCTGGTGACCGTTCCGGCGATCGTCTTCGCGGCTGTCGGGCTGATCGCGATCGGCGTCTGCTGGTGGCGCTGGCCGGCGGCTCAGCCCGGTGCGGCCATGTCAGAGCGCTGGCCGTACCTGCTGATCGCGTCCGCGGCACTAGTACTTGCGGGAGCGTTGCTGGCGTTGGCGCTCCGGCTGCGGCTGGCACCGGCGTACGCGCAAGCACCTCCGCGTTGGGTGGGCGTTGGTGCCACGGCTGTCTGTGGGGCGCTGCTCGCGTGGGTCGTGGTCTCTGCCGGCGAGCCTTTCGTGCAGGCGCGTCTGGAGACCGCCAACACGGTCAGCACAACCACCACGATCCAGCCGACCCAGCAGCCGGTCCAGCTCGACGGGACGCTCGCGTGGAGCCGTGAGGTCCCGGCAACGGGTGCCATCACCGGTACGGCGGGCGGTGTCGCGGAGCTGCGCCCTGACGGCGTGGTGATGTCCGACGCGGCCACGGGCCAGATCCGGTGGCGCTACTCGCGGGCCGACATACAGGACGCGGCGTCTAGCGGCTCCCGGGGCCTCGTGGTGTCGGCTGACGGACAGGTCATCGCCGCACACCTGCCCCGAGCGCAGGAGCCCACGGGCATCAAGCTGCCGACGTACGCCGTACTCGACGCCGTCAGCGGGAAGGTGCTCACCGAGGTCGACTCCGACGGTACTGCGCTGGCTGTCGACTCGGACCAGCTACTGGTGGCAGAGGGCAACTACGTCGTCTCGCATGGCGTGAGCAGCCCGACGCACTGGCAAGCCCAGGTTCGCTGCAACGTGACGCAGGGCGCGCTGGTAGGCGACCAGGCGGTCGTGGTCGACGCCTGTGCCGGCAACGGCGCCGTCGTACGCGGACTTGACCTCAAGACCGGTGCCCAGAAGTGGGAGGTCAGCCTGGGCGCCCGGATCGACCTGAGCGCCGAGCTGGACCCGTCGACGTGGGTCGGCGAGCTGGTCTCGGTACCGGACACCCGTGAGGTCTCCGGCCTGATCTGGACCGGCGCCGCGGGCGGCACGCTCTACCAGTGGTCCGTGGACACCAGCACGGGCAACCTGCTCTGGTCGTCGCCCGTACCAGGCACACCACGACCACGGCTCGGCTCGTCGTCCTGCGACGCACAGCTCGCCGCCACGCACGCGTCCCTCGTACTCATCACCTGCCGCACCGGCAACGACTCAGGCCAGCCGCAGACGTACGACGTGTCCGCGTCGAGCCCCGCCGACGGTACGCCGCAGTGGCACCACCTGCTGCAGGTACCGCCGAAGTTGCAGCACCCGGAGTACCCGCGGGACGGGTTCGGGCTGCTGCCGGACGGACGGGTCGTCACGCTGATGCCGCAGGCCAACGGCAGCTGCTCGCCGGTGCTGATCGGCTCGAACGGCATCCAGCCCCGACCGATCCTGGCCGGCTCCGAGGCGCAGCCGGTTGCCAAGTCCGAGTCCGTCACGTGTGACAAGCCGGCCGTCACGGTGGCCGCCGCTCGCCCGATCTTCTCCGACGGAACCCGGCTCTTCGCCCTCAACTGATCCCCGGGAATTATGTTGCTCCCGGTGCGGTTCCTCTCTACCGTGATCCGCATGTTCCGCGTGGTTTTCCTCGAGCACGACCTGTCAGGCACCGGCCTGACGGGCGCTCCCACGTGGGCACCGTCAGTCGATTGCACCGGCACTCGAAGCTGACCCTCCTCCTGCCTCGCAGGACCCGCGGAGGAGGGTGGCCCGAACCGGCCCCCTCGTCGCGGTGACAGCGCCGCGAGGGCTTGCCGGAGGGTCCTGCCTCGTACCGAATCTTCTGACAGGCAAAGGAAAACTCATGGCCAAGAGCCAGTTCGTGCGGACCAAGCCGCACCTCAACATCGGCACGATGGGGCACGTCGACCACGGCAAGACCACCCTGACCGCCGCCATCACCAAGGTGCTCGCCGAGCGCGACCCGAACGTGAACCGCTTCGTCGCCTTCGACGGCATCGACCGTGCCCCGGAGGAGCTGCAGCGCGGGATCACGATCAACATCTCGCACGTCGAGTACGAGACCGCCACCCGGCACTACGCGCACGTCGACATGCCCGGGCACGCCGACTACGTGAAGAACATGATCACCGGCGCGGCCCAGGTGGACGCCGCGATCCTGGTCGTCTCCGCGCAGGACGGCGCGATGCCGCAGACGCGCGAGCACGTGCTGCTCGCCCGCCGCGTCGGCGTGCCGTACCTCGTGGTCGCGCTGAACAAGGCCGACACCGTCGACGACCCGGAGCTGCTCGACCTGGTCGAGCTGGAGGTCCGCGAACTCCTGTCGGAGTACGGCTTCCCGGGCGACGAGGTACCCGTCGTCCGGGTGTCCGGGCTGAAGGCGCTCGAGGGCGACCCGCGGTGGACCGCCGCGATCGGCGACCTGCTGGACGCGATCGACGACTACGTGCCGGTACCGGACCGTGAGCTCGGCGAGCCGTTCCTGATGCCGATCGAGAGCGTGCTCACGATCAGCGGCCGCGGCACGGTGGTCACGGGTGCGGTCGAGCGCGGCTCGCTGAAGGTCGGCGACGCGGTCGAGGTGGTCGGGCTCGGCCCGACGGTGACGAGTACGGCGATCGGCATGGAGACGTTCGGCAAGTCGCTGGAGTCCGCGGACGCGGGCGACAACGCGGCTGTGCTGCTGCGTGGCGTGAAGCGTGACGAGGTCCGTCGCGGCCAGGTGGTGGCGCTGCCGGGCAGCGTGCGGCCGCACCGGAAGTTCCGGGCGAACCTGCACGCGCTGTCCACCGCCGAGGGCGGCCGGCACACGCCGTTCGCCGCGGACTACCGGCCGCAGTTCTACTTCCGGACCACGGACGTGTCCGGCGGGATCGACCTGGGTGAGATCACCCTGGTGATGCCCGGCGACACGATCGAGCTCGGCGTGGAGCTGGCGAAGGCGGTCGCGATGGACGTCGGCCTCGGCTTCGCGGTCCGCGAGGGCGGCCATACCGTCGCCGCGGGCACCGTGACCGAACTGCTCGACTAGTAAGGAACGGCCCTCAATTCGTTGAGGGCCGTTTCCTGTGTCTGAGCCCCGACGCGATCAGCCGCTCGACCAGCTCGCGGCTGGAGACGGGTACGGCGCCGGCCCGGACGAGGTCGTCGTACCGGTCGCTGGGTACGTCGTAGTGGTCGCGGTCGAAGCCTCGCGCGGGGATGCCGGCCGCCTTCGCGAAGGCGTGGAGTTCCTCGTAGGACTCGTCGCTGACCAGGTGCGACCAGATCCGGTTCCAGGCCGGCCAGGCGGGTGGGTCGATCAGGATCATTCGCGGGCGTCCTGGGCGTCGAGCAGGTTGCGCCAGGAACGGACGAACCGGGAGTTCACGTACGCCTTCGTCCACGACCCGTCCTGGCGGACCGACGTACCGACGTGGAAACGGCGTACGCCGCTCTGGTACAGCCACGGCACGTGCTCCGGCTGCAGACCGCCGCCCGCCATCATCACGCCGGCCACCGCCGGGTCCTCCTTCGCGAGCCTGCACAGGTCGTCCAGCCCGTGGCTGACGCCGATGGAGGAACCCGCGGTCAGTACGCAGTCCAGCCCGGGCAGGCCGCGGAGTGCGCGCCAGGCCGGCTGCTGCTCGAGTACGGCGTCGACCGCGCGGTGGAACGTCCACGGCGTACCGGCGAACGTGCTGACCAACTGGCCGACGGACTCCACGTCCACCTGGTTGTCCGGGGTCAGGAACCCCAGCACGAACCCGTCGGCGCCCGCGGACAGGAAGGACTGCGCCATCGCGGTCAGCCGGTTCAGGTCGGCGCCGTTGGTGGTGAACGAGTTCTCCAGCCGCAGCATGACGCGCAACGGCAGGTCGGTGACGCGGCGGATCGCGCTCACCGTCGACACCGAGGGGCACAACCCGTCCGCCTCCATCGAGGCGCACAGCTCCAGCCGGTCCGCCCCACCCTCCTGCGCCGCCTCCGCATCCGCCGGATGCAACGCGATGATCTCCAGCAACGAACCCATGCGCGCCATCATCTCCCATATTCGTGTTGCACTCCCGCAGCGTCGTCTGTATCGTTTTTCTAGAACGATTTAGAAGAACGATACAGAAGGGGTGTACGCGATGGCCGGGGTGACGCTGAAGACCGTGGCGAAGGCCGTGGGCGTGTCGCCGTCGACGGTGTCGAACGCCTACAACAAGCCCGACCAGCTCTCCACGGCACTGCGCGAGCGGATCCTGGCCACGGCCCATGAGCTCGGGTACGCCGGACCCGACGCCTCCGCCCGCGCCCTGCGGAGCGGGAAGGCGGGCGCGGTCGGGGTGCTGTTCACCGACAAGCTCGCGTACGCGTTCTCGGACCCGTACGCGGTCGGCTTCCTCGCCGGACTGGCGGAGGTCGCCGAGGAGTTCTCGACCAGCCTGCTGCTGATGCCGCTCAGTTCCACGGACATCGCCGGCGGCAGCAACGCCGTCCAGCAGGCGGCCATCGACGCGGCCGCGATCTTTTGCGTACCGGGTGGGCATCCGGCGCTGGAGATCCTGGCGAACCGCGGCATCCCCGCGGTGTCGACCGATCGCGGCGACCACCCGGACCTGTCCTGGGTCGCGATCGACGAGGTCCAGGCGGCCGCGCAACTGGGCGAGCACCTGGCCCGGCTCGGGCACCGCGACGTCGTCGTACTGGTCGACAACGCGCAGGCGGCCGGCGGGCGGCCGATGGAGCTGACCGTCGACGAGGTCGGGTACACCGACTGCGAGTTGCGGATCCAGGGCCTGCAGAAGGCGATGCCGGACGCCCGGCTGCGGATCGTCTCCGGCGGGCACAACGCGATCGCCTCCGGGCAGCGCGGAGCGGAGTACGTCCTGGACTCGCAGGACCGGCCGACCGCGATCGTCGGACTGAGCGACGTCCAGGCGCTCGGTGCGCTGGAGGCGATGAAGGTCCGGGGGCTGACCCCGGGTCGCGATCTGACCCTGGCCGGGTTCGACGACATCCCGGCCGCCGCGGCCGCCGGGCTGACAACGGTCCGGCAGCCGATCAAGGACAAGGGCCGCGCGGTCGGCCGGATCCTGCTGGACCCGGCAACCACCGAGCGGCAGCAACTGATGCCGACCCAGCTGATCGTCCGCTCCAGCAGCGGGCCGGCTCCGCGGCACTGACAACCCAACATTCCTACCCGGAGCCATTCGGTTTCCGGGGCGATCAACCACGCTCTCAGGAGGGAGCAGCACCATGACGTACTTCATCGCCGGCAACACCGCTGTCGAGAACGCCCGCAGCCTGAGCCAGTCGGCACTCCCGAACGCCCCCCAGCAGTACGACGAACCACGCACGCCGGCCCGCACCCGCCGGCCGGTCCACGGACCCTCGTCGGTCCTCGTGCGTACGTCCGTCCGCGCACGGATCGGCGCCGTACTGCGCGCCGCCGCGGAACGCGAGGTCCGTCTCGCCGACCGCATCGACCCCACCTGCACGATCAACTGACCCGGATCGGCGGCCGTCCGCACTTGTTTTGTCGGCGCCGTCTGGCACCCTGAAGGGCGATGAACGAGCCAGGGGTGTTGCTGACCGCACGGGCGATGGTGCTCCACGACCTAGCCGCGCGCGGCTTCAACGACGCCGCGATGGTGTCCTTGCTGGAGGACGCCATCGCGGAACGCCAGTGGTGGCTCGACCAGTGGCCCGACGGCGCCGAACACATCGCCGGCCTGGTGGCCCAGGACGTCCAGGACAGACTGGTGGACAACCGGATCCGCTGGCCCCGCTGCACCGCCTGCGACGACCTCCACGACCACGAGCTCCGCATCGAGCCCGAGCTGGGCCCCGACCCGCACTGGGTCTGCGAACGAGCGGGGATCAGCGTCGCGCCCCTGGGAGGCCTTACCTGACCCTCCGGGAGATACCTGATTGATCTACATGTAGGCAGACTACTATTGTCTGTCTACATGAAGGTTCTCTACGCACTTCGGGGTGCGGCCGGGTTGCATGCGGTGGTGATCTGTCTGCAGCCGGTGTTCGCCGGGGTGTACCTGAACGGGACCCCGCTCGGCATCCGGATGCACGAGCACACCGCCGAGGGGCTGGTCGCCGTCGGGCTCGTTCAGTTGCTGGCAGCAACGTTCTGGTGGCGGGCCGGCGGCCGGTGGGCGGCGCCCGCGGTCAGTCTGCTGATCGTCGCCGGCGAGGTCGTGCAGACGGCGATGGGGTACAGCCGGCAGCTCGCGATCCACATCCCGCTCGGGGTCGCGCTGGTCGCGAGCACCGTGGCGTTCGCCTTCTGGATCAACCGGAGGCAGGCATGACCACACTCGAACAGCCGCCGCAGACCGCCGTACGGCGCCCGCGCGTCAGCCTGTACGCGTTGCGCGGCACGCTTGTCCTGCACGCGATCCTGATCGTCGCGCAGCCGATCGCCGCGGGCTACTTCCTGTCCGGGAACGTCGACGCGATGACCGACGTCCACGCCACCATCGGCGGCTCGGTCTGGATGATCGCGTTCCTGCAGACGATCATCGCGACGTTCTACACGATCGTCGGCCGCGGCAAGATCTGGCCCGCGATCCTGTCGCCGCTCCTGGTGGTCGCCGAGTTCGTCCAGCTCACCTTCGGCTACCTGCAGAACTTCGCCGTCCACATCCCCCTCGGTACGGCGATCGTCGGCACGGTGTTGTGGATGACCGTCTGGTCCTTCCGCAAGTCAGCCCGCCAGAACCGCCGGGAGGCGAAGAAATGACCATGTCCCGCCGCGGCTTCCTGGCCGTCACCGGCGGCACCGGCGCCGCGCTCACCCTGACCAGCTGCGGCCAGGAGGCAAGCCCCGCGCAGTCCGGAGAACTCCTGCGCAGCAAGGCGAAACTCCCCGCGCCGTTTCAGGTCCCGCTCCCGATCCCACCGGTCAAGAAACCGCTCCACTCGGACGCGAAGGCCGACTACTACCAGGTCGTCCAGCGCAAGGCGAGCGTAGAGATCCTGCCCGGCCTGAAGACCGAGATCATGGGGTACGACGGCCTGCTACCTGGACCGACCTTCGACGTACGCAGCGGCCGCACCACTGTGATCGAGCAGGTCAACCAGCTCGACGTATCCACCGTCGTCCACCTGCACGGCGGCCACACGCCCGCACCGAGCGACGGCTGGCCGCTCGACCTGATCATGCCCGCGAACGGTGAGCACGGCGACCATCACATGATGGGCGGCGGCGACATGACCATGGGCAAGCGCACGTACACGTACCCGAACACCCAACGCGCCGCGACCCTCTGGTACCACGACCACACGATGGACTACACCGCGCCGCGGGTCTACCACGGCCTGTTCGGCCTGCACATCGTCCGGGACGCCGAGGAGGAGAATCTCCCGCTGCCGAAGGGTGATCGGGAGATCCCGCTGGTGATCGCGGACCGTGCGTTCGATGCCGACGGCTCCTTTCTCTACCCCGCGCTGAAGGACGGCCCGGGCGTCGAGCCGGCGTACATGGAAGGTGTCGTCGCGGACGTCACGCTGGTGAACGGCGCGCCCTGGCCGGTGCACGAGGTCGACGCGGTCCGCTACCGCTTCCGCATCCTGAACGCCGCGAACGCCCGCCGGTACGAGCTCGCCTTCGACAAGGGTCCCGCGAAGTTCGTGCAGATCGGCAGCGACGGCGGCCTGCTGGACAAGCCGATCGAGCACAGCACGCTGGTGATCGCGCCGGCGGAGCGGTTCGACGTGGTCGTGGACTTCTCGCAGTACCGCCCGGGTGACGAGGTCACGGTCGTCAACAAGCTCGACGGCAACGCCAACGTCCTGCGGTTCAAGGTCGCCCGCAAGGCCATCGACGACACCAGCGTCCCGGCGACGCTCTCGTCGTACGCCGTGACGCCGAGGCCGAGCGGCGTGGCCCGGCGGGCGTGGCGGTTCCGGCGCGGTGACGCCGGGGACCATCGCGGCTGGACGATCAACGGGAAGGCGTTCGACCCGAAGGTGATGCAGGCGCAGGTCAAGCTCGATCAGTACGAGATCTGGACGTTCGTGACCGACGTACACCATCCCGTGCACGTCCATCTCGCGCCGTTCCAGGTGCTGACGCGGGGCGGAAAGAGCGAGCTCTCGGAGTACGACCACGGCTGGAAGGACACCGTGGACATCCGGCCGGCCGAGGTGGTCGAGGTGCTGGTCCGGTTCAGCGCGCACAAGGGCAAGTACCTGATCCACTGCCACAACCTCGAGCACGAGGACATGGCGATGATGGCGGGCTTCGAAACGATCTGACGACTCCTTGACGAGGGCGCCGGCCCGCTCCTATAGTCAACGTATCGGTTGATCAAGGGAGTGGTTGATAAAGATGACGGTTGATGATGATCAGCTCGACCGGTCGTTCGCGGCATTGGCCGACCCGGTCCGGCGGGCGATGATCGCGCGGCTGTCCCGCGGCCCGGCCACGGTGAACGAGCTGGCCGAACCGTTCCCGATCACCAAGCAGGCGGTCTCGCGGCACATCCAGGTGCTCGAGGCCGCCGGGCTGATCACCCGGACCCGGGACGGCCAGCGCCGCCCGTGCCACCTGGTGCCGGCCGCCCTCGAGGCACTGACGAGCTGGATCGACGAGTACCGGCTCGAGACCGAACGCCGCTTCCGCCGGATGGAAGCACTACTCAAGGAGAACCAGTCATGACCGGCACCACCATCAACACCCCCGCGGGGACTCCGTTCGTGGAGATCACCCGGGACTTCGAGGCCACCCCGGCACAGCTGTTCCGGGTGATGACCGACCGCGACCTGATCGCCCAGTGGCTCGGGCCGCGCGACCTGGACGCGACGATCGAGGAGTACGACGTACGGGCCGGCGGCAAGTACCGCTACATCCACCGCGACGCGAACGGCGAATACACGTTCCGCGGCGTCTTCCACACCGTGGAACAGGACAAGATGGTCATCCAGACCTTCGAGTGGGAAGGCGCGCCCGGCGAGGTCTGCATCGAGAAGATGACGCTCGAGCCGACCGAGAAGGGCGTCCGGCTGCACCAGCAGTCGGTGTTCCCGTCGGTCGAGGCCCGCGACCAGTCGATCGAGTACGGCATGGCGGACGGCGTCAACGACTCGATGGACCGGCTCGCCGAGCTGCTCGCGAAGGGGAGCTGATCATGAGCCAGGTGATCGTCGACATCTCGGTGTCGCTGGACGGGTACGTCACCGGGCCGAACGCCGGCGTCGGCAACGGGCTCGGCGACGGCGGCGAGCCGGTGCACGACTGGGTATTCCACGGTACGGACGCGGACCGCGCCGTGCTGAACGCGGCGTTCAACGCGAGCGGCGCGGTCGTCCAGGGCCGCAACCTCTTCGACGTGATCGACGCCCCGGACGGGTGGAGCGACGACATGGGGTACGGCGCGAAACCGACCGGCGAGGTCAACCCGCCGATCTTCGTCGTCACGCACAATCCGCCCGCCCACACCCGGCTCGGCGATCGCTTCCACTTCGTCGGCAGCCCCGGCGAGGCCGTCGAACAGGCGCGGGAAGTTGCCGGAGGCAAGGACGTGTACGTGATGGGCGGCGGCCATATCTGCCACGCGGTGCTCGCCGAAGGGCTGGCCGACGTACTGCGGTTGCACGTCGCCCCCGTCGTACTGGGAGGCGGTACGCCGCTGTGGCCGGCGGAGCCGTCCGCCGGGTTCGGGCTGGAGCTGGTCGAGGCCGTGTCGACACCGGCGGCGCAGCACCTGACGTACCGGGTGGTGAAGTAGCCGTGGGCAACGTTGTTGCGACCGCGGTGGTGTCGCTGGACGGGTTCGTCGCGGATCCGGAGGACCGGGTCGGGCCGTTGTTCGACTGGTACAACAACGGCACGGTGGAGGTGTACGGGACGGACCCGGACCGCGCGTTCCACGTCAGCCCGGCGAGTGCGGAGTACATGCGGTCGACCTGGCCGAACTTCGCCGCCTCGATCGTCGGCCGCAGGCTCTTCGACCTCACCAACGGGTGGAACGGCGTACCGCCCGTTGGTGAGCACGTGTTCGTCGTTACGCACCGGGCGCCCACGGACTGGCCGTTCCCCGACGCGCCGTACACGTTCGTCAACGGCATCGAGGAAGCCGTCGCGCAGGCGCGGGCGTACGCCGGTGATCGCGACGTCAGCATCACCGGCGGCAACCTCACCGGCCAGGCGATCGCGGCCGGCCTCGTCGACGAGATCGCCTACAGCGTGGTCCCGGCCCTCCTGGGCACCGGCAAGAGGTTCTTCGGTGACTACGTGGGGCCGGAAGTCCTGCTCGACAACCCCCGCGTCGTCGAAGGCGACCGCGTCACCCACCTGCACTACCGCTTGAGCTGAGGGTGGTCGGCGATCACGGTCTTCGAGCCGGGGGCGATCTCGGTGAAGCCGGCGTCCTGGACGACCGGGAGGTCGGTGGTCAGCAGGTCGGTCCACTGGGCGGGGGTGGCGGTTCGGACAGCGAGGGTGAAGTCGGAGGCCTGCCATTCCTTGCGGGCACTGTCCGGGAGCGCCCACCAGGCCAGTTGTGCCGCGTGACCACACTGCGCCATCGCCTTGCCGCTGGACATCTCCAGCGCCGGGTTGATCCACAGCACAGGTACACCGGCCTGCACCGCGGGAAGCTCCGCCGTGTCCTCGAAGTCCGTCCCACTCACCTGCAACTTGAACAACTCCACCGGCACGTCCTCGACGCCCGACGGCGGAAACACCCGCACCTCGGCGGTCTCGCCTCCGGACCCGTGGCCGGTAATCGTGATGCCTGGAAGGGCTTCGGCCCGGCGCCATTCGGCACCACGAGCACGTTTGGTGATCTTGCGGATGCGGTTGTCCTGCCAGGCCGCCATCGCCGCGGCCCACTCGCCTGCACCGTACGAACGCTCATCCGCAAGGATCGCCAGCACCGCACGAGCCGCCGTCTCTAACGCATCCGTCTGCGCCGGCCGTGCACTCTTCTCGACCCGAATGACGAGCGTCAACACCTGTTCAAAGTCCACGCGGCCAGTCTTTCAAACCACCAAGTCCACGACGAGATGACTGGCAGCGACGTTCGACCCCCGACGGAGGCTCATCTTGTCCGGTACCTGACGCTCTACGAGCGCCGAGCGATCCAACAAGGTTGTTGATTGCGACGACGCGTACCGTCAAGCGGCCAGCCTGTGCGGAACTTGACTCGCCACCTGCTAGCCTCGCAGCGTGCGCCAGTATCTTGACTTATTGGAGTTCGTGCGAGCCAAGGGCACCAAGAAGACGGACCGCACAGGAACAGGTACGCTCAGTGTGTTCGGCTACCAGGCAAGGTACGACCTGAGCGATGGTTTCCCTGCGGTCACGACCAAGAAGCTACAGCTCAAGTCAGTTGTCGGTGAGCTAATTTGGTTCCTCAGGGGCGACACCAACGTCCACTGGCTTCAAGAGCGTGGGATCGGGATCTGGGACGAGTGGGCAGATCATTGCGGTGATCTTGGACCCGTCTACGGCCACCAATGGCGCTCCTGGCCGACACCAGACGGCGGCTCGATAGACCAAATCTCAGCTGTCATTGAGTCAATCAAGACTAATCCGGACTCGCGGCGGCACATCGTAAGCGCATGGAATGTTGCTGACGTCAACGACATGGCGCTCCCTCCCTGCCACACGCTGTTCCAATTCTATGTGGCTGATGGCCGCCTGTCGTGCCAGTTGTACCAGCGCTCGGCCGATATATTCCTGGGCGTTCCGTTCAACATCGCTTCCTATGCTCTGTTGACCCACATGATCGCTCAGCAGACAGGCCTCGACGTCGGCGAGTTCGTGCACACGATGGGCGATGCCCACATCTATCTGAATCACCTGGATCAGGTCGAGCTGCAGCTCTCACGCGAGCCGCGCCCCCTGCCGACCCTGAAGCTCAATCGCCGTGGC
Source organism: Kribbella sp. NPDC059898 (assembly GCF_042730855.1). Lineage (NCBI taxonomy): Bacteria > Bacillati > Actinomycetota > Actinomycetes > Propionibacteriales > Kribbellaceae > Kribbella > Kribbella sp. NPDC059898. Next base: position 269,917 of record NZ_JBHWKR010000009.1, on the reverse strand, counting down.
GCGATTGATGAGTACGAGATCGAGGACGTCGAACTCGAGAACTACGATCCGCACCCTTGGATCAAGGCGCCCATCGCGGTATGAGTGTCATCCTCATCGCGGCGGTCGGAGAAAACGGTGTGATCGGGCGGGACAACGACCTGCCCTGGCGGATCCGGGAGGACCTGCAGCACTTCAGGCAGCTGACCCTCGGCCACACGCTCGTGATGGGCCGCAAGACTTACGACTCGATCGGCCGCCCGCTCCCGGGCCGCCGCACCGTGGTCGTCACCCGCCAGCCCGACTGGTCCGCGGACGGCGTCGAGGTCGTCCACACCCTCGAGGACGCCCTGACGTACGATGGCACCCTGCACGTCGCCGGCGGCGGCGACATCTACCGCCAGGCACTCCCGTACGCCCACCGCCTCGAACTCACCGAGGTCCATCAATCCCCCACCGGCGACGTCATGTTCCCGGCCCTCACCCCGCAGGACTGGACCGAGACAGCCCGCGAACCCCACGACGGCTTCGACTTCGTTAGTTACCGCCGCAGCTAGCGCTGCTCGCGGAACGTATCCCGTAGCGTACGTCCCGCGAGCAACACCCTCAGCTGGAGACTGCCGATTCTGTGCCGAGCAGCTTCTCCTCCAGGTCGTTAAGCAACGCCCGGACGGGACCCCAACAGAGCATCACGCTGTCTCGATCGAAGTCGGGCTGCTCAGCCAACTCCTTACGTGGATGGATGAAGTTTCGGAAATCACGGACGTTGTGCATGAACTTCGTCGCGTCGAATTGCAGGAAACCCATCGCATGAGCTCGGTTGATGAGAAAGTCCAGCGATGCGAAATCCAGCCGAACTGGTTTCCGATCGCGCCCGAGTGCCTTACCAGCGCGGAACTCGGCGTCGCGCTCCAGCAGAATGGCGAACAGAATTCCCTCAACCATGCTGCCGATACCGATGATTGCAAAGGTATACGCCCCGTTGGCTTCACAGATCCTGGTCTCCGCAAGCCGACGTGACAACATCGTCCGGGTCGCCTCGTCCTTAACCAGCGCCACGAGCCGTCGTTCGAGATCCTCCGGCTCGCTGAACATCGGTGCCCCGTCGCTCGCCGACAACCCAGCGAGGACCGGGCGCTGACCGACGAGAGTCACAATGAGCTGTTCCGCCCGAAGAACGCTGTTGACCTGATCCAGGAAGTCCTTCGCCACGGCGGCACCGCCGTCGTATTCGATGGGGTCGCACACTCGGCAAATGAGGTGCTCGACGTCGAGAGTGCCGTTTCGGTTCGACATCTGGTCTGCGAGCCAGAGTACTCGCTGCGATCCGTCGTACTCCGGGGGGTCTGTCCAGGCCGCGCGTCGCAGCAGCCCTTCCAGCTCATATCCGCGCCGGTTGTACGGTCCATCCTGGTCAACGATGATCTTGGCCAGCCGCTCAATGGTCCGGTCGTCCAGCATCCGCCGCGTCACTTGCTGCCCCCCTTCTCCGCCATGACTGTCTCCAACGCTCGGGTCAGCCGATCGACGATTACCTTGCCGCGCCGCTGAAATCCGAGCTCGCGCAGCCCTTGCTCGAGACGCGCGTCCTTCGTGAGATACAACTCGTCCGACAGCAGCCATCGAAACAGCGCCGTCAGCTCCCGATCCGTGTATTCGCTGATCTTGTAACCAGGTCGGATACGTGGCTTGGGTGCCTGTCGCACTTCGATCGGCGCCGGCCCGTCAGTACCAATCGACTCGTGCGACCCCTCGACCGCGGCCGGATCCACCGTCTCCGTTGCCGAGGCTGGCTCCTTCAGCGCGATCCGCCAGGCCTCCAGGATCCGCTCGAGCTCACCATCTGGGTCGGTGAACCATGCCGTCGACCAAAGCCGATGAAACCGCCAGCCCAGATTCTCGAGATGGGACTGCCGCAGCCTATCCCGATCGCGCGCGCTGTGGGCGTGGTGATACCGCTCCCCGTCCGTCTCCAGGGCGAGGACCAGACGTCCCGGTTGGTCAGGATCTCCGAGTGCGAAGTCGATCCGGTAACCCTCAGAGAACCCCCACTGCGGGTAGACCGGAACCTCGGACTCGATCAATGCCCGCCGAACGCCGTCCTCGAATCCGTTCAGTCCAGTCTCGAAGAGACGACCCACTTTTGCGAGGTCACCGCCGTGCTCGGCGAAGTCGAGGAAGCGCCGCAGCAGCTCTGCACCCGTAGGGTCCAGCCTGGGCTCGAGGTCAGCTGCCGAGAACGATGACACTACCGTCATCCGACGCTTCGCCCGGGTCACGGCGACATTGAGTCGCCTTTGGCCGCCCTCTTGGTTCAATGGCCCGAAGTTACGCGACACCCGACCGTCTGCCCGGCGCGGGTAGCCAACAGACAGGATGATCGAGTCTCGCTCGTCGCCCTGTACTCGTTCGAGGTTCTTGATGAAGAAGCGCCGCGATGCGCCGCCGTTGTCGCCGAAGAAGCCCTCGATCTCAGGCCGCTCTCGCAGCGCCGCACGTAGCGCCATCTCGATCCTGTCAGCGTGCCGCTGGCTCATAGCGATGACGCCGAGGCTTTCGTCCGGACGCTGCTGCGCGTGTTCAACGATCCGTTCGACAACCTTTGCAACCTCAGCCGGCGCCGAACCGTCCTGTCCAGGCTGAGCGATCCCATTTACCAGGTCCAAGGTAATCGGTGGGCCTTCGAGCGTCCCCGGGAAGGTGACCAGCTCACCACCGTAGATCTCCTTGTTGGAGAAGCTGATGAGCCGCTCGTCCCTACTCCTGTAGTGCCACTTCAACATGTGCCGATCCGTGAGCAGACTGCTCAGACGGGCGAGGATGGACTCATACTTGCCGAGATCGCCTGCGTCGTCTTCCTCATCGTCGTCCTCGGTCCCGGACAGCATGCGCTGGAAGTACATCGACGGCGGGAGCTGCCGATCGTCACCAGCCACCACGATCTTGCGACCGCGAACAATCGACGTGACCGCGTCCTGGGGCAGGATCTGGCTTGCCTCGTCGAAGATGACGATGTCGAACAGGCAAGCGGCCGGCAAAGTCTTGCTGACGAGTAACGGCGACATTGCCCAGCACGGCCGCACGGCGAGGAGTACGTCCGGTGCGGTCTCGACCAGCCGACGCAGCGGCATGTGACCGGTCTTGCGGGCGGCCTGCTTGCGCACGGTTTGGCTCTGCTCCGGATACGCATCGCACGCTCCGCTCAGCCGACGGGCCACCTCTCGGCGGATCCGCCGAGGCGCCGCGTCTCGGAGAGAGACGTCCATTGCTCCGAATTCAGCAACAGATCGGCTGTGATTCTTGGCCACGAAGTCACGAAGTGCCTGTGACTCAAGCTTGAATTCATCCATCAGTGACCGTATCCAGGCGAACCGCAGCGTCGCCGCCGCCTGATCAGCGTCCGCGTCCGACTGGATGATCTCGTCGAGCAGGCGGCTCAACCCGAGCTGCCCGAACTTCTGCTTGAGACCCGTCAGCTTGGGCATCTGCCACAGCGTGTCCCGATCTTCATCGAGTTCGTCGAGTGTGTTCCCTACGTGCTCGGCGGGACGCTGTTCAAGATCGTCGAGCCGAGTGCACAACGCGACCGCGGCGAGCTGAGTTCGAAGTGTCCGGTAGTGCGTCGTGATGTCTGCGAGCCCATGGACACTCATCGGCGCACGTTGGTCGGTCGACAGTCGAAGCCAAAGATCACGCCGGCTACGAAGCAGCAGTATTTCTCTGTTCAGGTCGCGTCGCTTCGTGATTCCGCGCCTCGACCGCACCCGGACGGCCTTGATCAGCTTCCTTCGCATACCGAATGGCATGCGAACTCCTTCAGCTTTGCGGACCGCACGATCTGCTGTGGCCAGATAGAGCGAGTCCAGGTCCTCTTGGAAGATGTCCTCGCCGAACTCCGATACGGCCTCGGAGATGCCACCGAGAAGGTCCAGAACCTCCTCCCATTCGGCGATTGACGTCGGCTTGGCCAGGCCCGTCTCGCGCAGCAGCCACTCCATGTCATCGGTGCTTCGCCGAAGCGTCGAGCCATTCAACTCGTCGAGCTCCGCCAGGACCGTCCGGATGTCATCGTTGGTACGAACGGTCGCGTGTGACCACGGCGACTCCCCGCGGAAGACGCGCGCACCTCCTGAGTCGACGAAGTCTCGGAGTTCCTGCGTGACTGCCTTGACTGTCTCCCCATCCAGCGCACGGAGGTCCCGGCTGCGAAACCGGATTCGGGTCTCAGCGCCTTGTTCGATGGTGAACGATGCCTCCAGGACCTGATACGCCGACATTCCCCATGGCTGGCGTACGGAGTGCAACTCATCGCTGTAGGCGATGATCCGACTCCGGCGTCCCGCGTACTCGGACGCAAGACCTTCGATCTGAACCGGCAACTCGGTAGCTGCACGATCGAGGCTCTGTGTCAGCTGCTGTGCGAGCTGACGCTTGTTCAGCTTCTGTTGATGCAGGTCCAGGACCAGGTTGTCGAGGTCGACGTCAGCAAGTCGCTGCGTTACTGCCTCGATCGCCGCGCGCTTCTCGGCGACAAAGAGGACCTTGAGACCGCGCCATGCAGCAGCAGCGATGATGTTCGCAATGGTTTGACTCTTGCCTGTACCCGGTGGACCTTCAATCAGCACGTTCTGGCCAGCAAGCGCAGCTGCGATGGCCAGCTCCTGTGAGGAATCGGCATCCTGCACGAGTACTTCATCCATCGGCTCGATGCGATCGATATCGACGGCGGAGGCCGATCGTCCTTCGACAAGAAGTTCCTGTTCGGCACCCTTGTCGCCCGCGAGCGCCGCGATGACGGCGTTCTGCGCCAGCAACTCAGTGGAGCGTTGCAGGTCCTGCACCATCGGAAGCTTCTCGTAGCTGAACAGCCCGATGGTGACTCGTGCTTCCAGATCCGCCACGATGTCTTGCGCGCCAAGGACGCTCTGGAGTCGTGCGAAGACAGCCTCCAGCTGTTCAGCGGGGTCCTCGTTCGCTGCCAGCGCACCATTCAGCTCGTCAGTAAAAACATCCAGATCGAGCTCGGCGCCATGCTCACTGACCAAGGCATAGAGCAGCACCGGGTTGACTTCGACCTCATCACCGGCGCGAAGGCTGTAGTCGCTCTCGCTCACCGTCTTTGCCTGGATCTCGACGGCCCGCAACAACAATGGCGCTCGGAGCGAGGAGGCAACCCTCGCAGCACCCCGACTCTGTGCCGAGACCTTGATCAGGCCGTGCGCGATTCGGCCGGCCTGAATACCCTGTTCCTCCTCCAGCGCCACGATCCGACGCTTCAGGTTTCTCGCCCGCGTACAAGCGTCGCGGTGATCGTCCGGTTCTCCGAACAAACCACGCAAGTTGACCGACGAACCTGTCAGCAGTAACCGGAGCTGATGCGGACTCGCCGCAGATAGGTCCAGACTTGCCGTCTTGGTATCGCGAAAGTGCAGCAGAGTATTGCGATGGCCAAGATCGATCAGGCTGGCCGCCCAATCGTTCGCTTTGGCCCGCACCAGATTGAGGCGCGCGTCATCGATTGATCCAGACAAACTTCTCCCCCTCCACGAAACGATCCGCCCGGACGGCGCCGACCGCCGAGGCCCGCCGTTCCGTGGCGAGCCTTTTAGTCTGAGGATTACTCAGCGTTAGGTCAACCCCAGAAGAAATGGAAAAATCTGGAAAAGTGGCAGCTCGGACAGGCGCTCCCTGGACTTCCAGTGCTCGCCCAACCACGGATGTCGCCTCGCGGCGTCTGGCACACACCTTGCTGACCCGGCAACGACTACGCAACGACAGCACAAGATCAGCCTGGAACCGACTAGATTGGGCGCGCGTCACGGGAGTACCAGGGGCGTCTTCCGGAGGGGAACACGATGACTGAAGCCGACAACACCGCTGCCGCTCAGCCTGTAGCCGCGGCGCCGTTGCAGCCGCCGACGGCCACCGCGCCGGGATTGATACTGACCGCGCCGCCGCCGTCACAGCCGGTGGCCGAGACAGCCGCTCCGAGTATGGCGCCGGCGGTCGACCCGGCCGCGTTGCCGGGGCTGGACAGCAAGGTCGACGCGTTCCTGACCGGGTTGATGGCGGCCGAGCCGCGGTCGCCGGAGTTCGCCACCAAGACGAGCGACGTCCGCAGCATGGGCGACGTCGACATCCGGTCCGCCGCCGAGAGTTCGAACCGGCTGCTGCAGTCGCCGGTGCGAGCGCTGCAGAGCGGCGGCCTGTCGGAGGGTTCGACGGTCGGCAAGACGCTGCTCGAACTGCGCCGTACGGTCGAGGACCTGGATCCGAAGGAAGCCAGCGGGCCGAAGAAGCTGCTCGGGATGATCCCGTTCGGCGACAAGATCGAGGACTACTTCCGCAAGTACCAGAGCGCGCAGAGTCACCTCGAAGGCATCCTGCACAGTCTGCGTAACGGCCAGGACGAGCTCGGCAAGGACAACGCCGCGCTGAACCTGGAGAAGCAGAACCTCTGGGACGCGATGACCCGGCTGAACCAGTACGTGTACGTCGCCGAGCGCCTCGACGCGCGACTGTCCGCGGCGATCGCGGAGCTCGAGGCGACGAACCCGGACAAGGCGAAGGCGTTCCGCGAGGACGTGCTGTTCTACGTCCGGCAGAAGCACCAGGACATCCTGACCCAGCTGGCCGTGTCGATCCAGAACTACCTGGCCATCGACATCGTGATCAAGAACAACATCGAGCTGATCAAGGGCGTCGACCGCGCGTCCACCACCACGGTGTCGGCGCTGCGTACGGCGGTCATCGTCGCGCAGGCGCTCGGCAACCAGAAGCTCGTCCTGGACCAGATCACCGCGCTGAACAGCACCACCAGCGGGATGATCGAGCGCACCTCGCAGATGCTCAAGGACAACTCGGTGGCGATCCAGCAGCAGGCCGCGTCCGCGACGATCGGGCTGCCGCAACTGCAGGCCGCGTTCGCGAACATCTACGCGACCATGGACGCGATCGACACGTTCAAGGGCGAGGCGCTGGACAACATGGCCGCCACGATCGGCACGCTGGAGAACGAGGTGACCAAGTCGCGTTCGTACCTCGACCGGGTCGCGCAGCAGAACCAGCAGGTCGTGCACGGCAGCCTCGACCTCAATCTCGGTCGCTGATCGACGCCTGGAGACGGGGGACGTATGGCGCTCGGTGACTTCTTTGCGCGGCTGACCGGTCGCAAAGAGGAGCCCGAGCCTGCCCCGGTGGACGCGCCGCCGACGACGGACGATCTGCTGGCGGCGCTCGTACGGGTCGAGCAGCTGGTGGCCGGGGGCGCCGTACCGGCGGTGGTGGCGTCGCGGGTCGGGCGGGTGGTGCGCGTCGTACGGGAGACGATTCCGCGGCTCGGGAACCTCGGCGGGAGCGCCCAGGCGTACTCCGTGATGGCGACGTGCACGGACTACCTGCCGGACGCGATCGGCGGGTATCTGCGGTTGCCGCGGCAGTGGGCGGACACCCGGCCGGTGGACCGTGGCAAGACGTCGCTGATGCTGCTGATCGATCAGCTGGACCTCTTGGCGGCGACGATGGACAAGGTGTTCGACGCGGTGAACCGGGCCGACGCGGCGGCGCTGATCACGCATGGCAGGTTCCTGCAGGAGAAGTTCGGCACCGGCTCCACCGGCGGAGGCTTGGCGCTCGGCCCGACCACGTCGACCCCGCCCCCGGACCCCGGAGCGGGACCACTTTCGCCACCACCAGGACGAGGAGGGTCATGAGCGGCACGGGGGGAAGCTCCTTGCAGCAGGCGTTGTCCGAGCTGCTCGCGGTCGCCGCTCGCGCGGGCGTCGCGGAATCGGCCGCCCGCGGCGAGGCACTCGCGCTCGCGGCCGCACTGGCCGAGTCGGCACCAGGCGCGGCCGCAGACTGGGGCAAAGCAGTCCCGGGCGGAACAACCCAGGACTTCTTCGACGCGGCCGTTCGCGGGCGCCGGTGGCGGGGCGCGCCGACCGCAGTACTCACCGAGCTGATCGCGAGCGGTTCGCCGGACAAGGCGGCGTACGCCGAAGCCCTCGCAGAGATCGCCTCCGCCGCCTGCGCGCTCGGCGAGCCCACCATGCGGGTAGTCGGAAACGCCTCGGTAGCAGCCGCCGCGCAACTACAAGCTGCCGGAGCACGCCCAATGCAGGTAGGCGCTCAACCCATCACTCCTCCACAACCTGAGTCAATCGAAGAAGAACCCGCTCCTGAACCCGAGAAATCGGTGGAGGAGTTGTTGGGTGAGCTTGATGAGTTGACTGGGCTGGCTCGGGTGAAGCAGGAAGTGCATCGGCAGGTTGCGGTGTTGCGGGTGGAGAAGTTGCGGGCCGAGGCGGGGCTGAAGAACGCGACGATCACCCGGCACCTGGTGTTCGTGGGGAACCCGGGGACCGGGAAGACGACCGTGGCACGGCTGGTGAGCGGGATCTACAAGGCGCTCGGGCTGCTGTCCAAGGGGCAGCTGGTCGAGGTGGACCGGTCGGAACTGGTCGCCGGGTATCTCGGGCAGACCGCGACCAAGACCGCCGAGGTGGTCGAGTCCGCAGCCGGTGGCGTGCTGTTCATCGACGAGGCGTACAGCCTGACGGCAGGCGAGAACGGCGCCGACCAGTACGGGCGGGAAGCCGTCGACACGCTGGTGAAGGAGATGGAGGACCGGCGCGACGACCTGGTCGTGATCGTCGCCGGGTATCCGGAGCCGATGCAGGCGTTCATCGCCGCGAACCCGGGGCTGGCGAGCAGGTTCCGGACCACGATCGAGTTCGAGAACTACAGCGACGAGGAGCTGACGGACATCCTCACCGGGCTCGCCGACGCGGCGGACTACGAGCTGGTGCCGGCCGCGGTCGAGGAGTTCCAGGGGATTCTCGCGGGTACAGCGCGGGACAGCTCGTTCGGGAACGGGCGGTTCGCGCGCAACGTACTGGAGGCCGCGATCGGCCGCCAGGCCTGGCGCCTCCGCGACACCACGGCACCGACCAAGGACGAACTGCGTCAGATCCTCGCCAAAGACCTCACCGAGGAACCCGACGGAGACAACCCAGACCGGAACGAGCGAGGAGAACAGGCGTGACACAGACGCAGAGTGCGCCGCCCGCGACCTGGGCGCCCGGGCCGGCGGGGGTGCCGCAGCAGGCGGCGGCCGCACCGGCGCCGAGCAGGCGCGGGGCGGTCGCGAAGTGGTTCGACGGTACGCCGGGCCGGATGCGCGCGTTCCTGTTGCTGCTCGCAGCGATCAGCGTGGTGTTCGGGCTCGCCGCCGCGCAGGGCTTCGGCCAGTCCGACGGCGCGCTCGACCGCGCGCAGGCGAACGCCGCCCAGCTGGTCCGGATCCAGGCGATCCACACCAACCTGGTCAGTGCGAACGCCGACGCCACCAACGCCTTCCTGGTCGGCGGTCTCGAGCCGCCGGACCAGCGCCAGCACTTCGTCGACTCGCTGGCCGCGGCCGCCGGGCTGATCGCCGAGGCCGCGACCGCCCAGCCGGCCGACCGCGACGTACTCGGCGAGCTCAACAAGACCCTGATCACGTACGAGGGCCTGATCGAGCAGGCCCGCGCCAACAACCGGCAGGGCCTGCCGATCGGTTCGCAGTACCTGAAGGACGCGAACTCGGTCCTCCAGGACGACTCGCTGCCGCTGGTGAAGGCGCTCGTCGAGGCGAACGAGAAGCGCGTCGACACCGAGTTCGACGGGATCAGCTACGGCACGATCTGGGTGGTTGTCGGCGGCCTGCTCGCACTCGTGGTGTTCGGCATCACGCTGCGCTGGCTGGCCCGCCGTACGCACCGCTACCTGAACGTCCCGATCGCCGCCGGTGCCGCGCTCGTGCTGCTCACCACCGCGGTCGGCGGCATCGCGCTCGCCGGCGCGTCCAGCTCCGCGAAGGACACGAGGAACTCGGAGTACGAACGAACTCTGGCCCTGTCCCGCGCCCGGATCGCCGCCTACGACGCCCGCTCGAACGAAAGCCTCACGCTGATCGCGCGCGGCTCGGGCGACGAGTTCGACAAGGCGTACAACACCGCGGCCGCGGAGGTCGACAACCAGCTCGGCAAGCTCGGCAGCGACGGCACCGGGTTGCGGAACGCCTGGACCAGCTACAAGGCGGTCCACAAGCAGGTGCGCGACGCGGACGCCAGCAAGGGCAATTGGGACGGCGCCGTCGCGATGGCGGTCGGGCACGACAAGACCAACAACTCGGTCGACACCTTCAGCGCCTTCGACACCTCGTCCAACCAGCAGCTGACCACGACGAGTACGGCGGTGCAGTCCAAGCTGAAGGACGCGCGGAACGGCCTCCCGCCGATCGGCTGGCTCGGCGTACCGATCGGCATCGCGGCCGCACTGCTCGTCGCCTGGGGCATGTCGCAGCGTCTGGAGGAGTACCGATGAAGAAGCTGATCCCGATCGCCGCCGCAGCGGCCCTCCTCCTCACCGCCTGCAGCTCCGGCAACTACGCGGCCACCCAGCTCCCGGTTCCGGAAACGACGCCGACCACTCCGGCCGCGGTCGCCGCGGGCCGGGCCTGCCCGGACGGCAAGAACCCGCTGGCGTCGTACGCACCGGACGCCATGACCCCGGCGCCGGGCGGCGTGATGCCGGCCGGCTCGTTCATGGAGAAGATCCAGCAGCGCGGCCGGCTGATCGCCGGTGTGTCCGCGGACAGCTACAACCTGGGCTACCGCGACCCGATCAGCGGAAAGATCCAGGGGTTCGACATCGACATGATCCAGGCGGTGGCCAAGGCCATCTTCCCGGACGCGGACACGAACCCGAACCGGGTCGAGCTGCGGGTGATCTCCAGCCCGGCACGAATCCCGTCGCTGCGCGACACCAAGAACCCGGTCGACATCGTCGCCCGGAACATGACGATCAACTGCGACCGCTGGAACGACATCGCGTTCTCCGCCGAGTACTACCGCTCCGGCCAGAAGACCCTGGTGCAGAGCGACTCGACGGCCAAGAGCACGAAGGACCTGTCGGGTCAGACAATCTGCGCACCGGCCGGCTCCACCAGCTACGACAACCTGAAGAAGGAGAACCCGGCCGTCAAGGCGGTCACCGCCGACACCGACACCGGCTGCCTGGTGATGTTCCAGCAGGGCAAGGCCCAGGGCATCAGCGGTGACGACACCGTGCTGGCCGGCGACGTCGCCCAGGATCCGTACGCGAAGGTCCTGCCGCAGCGGTTCAGCAACGAGCCGTACGGGCTGGGGATCTCGCTCAACCACGCGGACTTCGTCAGGTTCGTGAACGTGGTGCTGCAGCAGATGAAGGACGGCCCGGCGTGGAAGGCCTCCTACGACAAGTGGTTCAAGAACGCACTCGGTCCGGCGCCGACGCCTCCAGTAGCGGTCTACGGCCGGATTCCGCAGCAATGACCGTGCGTACGCCGACGGTCTCGGCGCCGGTGCCGCCGGGGAAGATGGGGAGCAGTGTTCCGGCGACGGAGTTGCTCGGCTTCCTCGGTGCGCTCGGGGAGTGGCGGGACCGGCGGAAGGCGGAGCTCGACGAGTTGGACCAGGCCGCGCTGCACTCGCCGGACGGCGATGCGCTGAGCGCGGACGTCGTCCTCAGCATGACGGTCTGGAAGGCGGTCTCGGACCGGTACGAGCTGATCCTGGTGACCTGGGACTCGGGCCGGGTCGGGCAGCAGGAGATCGAGCGGATCTCGTCGCTGATCTGGGGCGGGCTGGACGCCGGTGCCGCCGGCGGTTCGCTCGCCGTTTCGTTGCCCGAGGCCTGCAAATTGTCGGACGCGCTCGCGTCGAGCCTGCGGGCGAAGCTGGCGCTCGACCCCGCCGACGCCGATCTGGCCGCGCGCCTGCGCGACCTGCGCGCCCAGGTGGAGCGGATCAACGACCTGGTCAAGCAGGAACCGGGAGGAGTCCGCAACGACGCGCTCGCCAAGCACCACGACCTCGACCGCCGGCTGACCGACCTTGCCGACCGCAACAAACGCGGCGCCGACATCGGCGGCATGATCGGCCCGCTGGAGCACGACACGGCCACAGCCGAGCGGGACCTGATCGTCGGCGCCGCCACCCGCAAGGAGCGCGCCGCCGACGTGGCCCGTGCGCGCACGTTGCGCGGTGAGCTCGAAGCCCAGGGTACGGCGGTCCGTGCGCTCGCGGACAAGGCCGTCGCGACGGTCACCCCGGCGCCGCGGCTCGCCGTACCGGATGTGACCGCGCTCGGTCCGGTGCCGAACACGCCGGCCGAGCTCGCGCGGTACCTGACCCGGCTGGACGCGGTACGGCGGGCCCTCGGGCAGGCGCAGTCGGCGTACGGCGCCGCGCTGCAGCGCCGGGACGAGCTGAGCCAACTGCTGGACGCCTATCAGGTGAAGGCGGCAAGTGTTGCCGCAGGCAACGAAGATCTCGCCGAGCTGTACCGGCGCGGCCGTGCCGTGCTCGACACCGAGCCGGTCGACCTGGCGCGGCTCGGTGCGTTGGTAGCGGCCTACCAGGCCTACCTGGAGGGAACGAAATGACGACCTGCACCCAGCCGGGCTGTACCGGCTCGATCGTGGACGGGTACTGCGACGTCTGCGGCTCCCCCGCCGCCACAGGCACCCCCGCCGCGAGCACCCCGACCGCCGCCACGGCGACCGGCAAGTGCACCCAACCAGGCTGCACAGGTACGTACGCCGACGGCTACTGCGACGTCTGCGGATCGCCCGCGCCCGGCGCCGGTACCGCCGTACCGGACCCGGACCCGATCAGCTCGGTGTCGACGGTCTCGCGGGCGTCCAACCGGCTGGCGTCCACGCCGCTCGGCTCGGCCCGCGCGGCGCAGGCCGGTTCGAAGCTGACCCGCAAACTCGGTACGTCGTCCACCCGGCTGCGCGGCGCCCGGCTCGGCGCCGGGCTGACGAGCGTCCCGTCGATCCCCGCGATCGACGCGAGCAAGGCGATCCTGGCGAACCCGATGGTCCCGGAGGACCGGCGGAACTGCCCGAGCTGCGGCAACCCGGTCGGCCGGTCCCGCAACGGGCAGCCCGGCCGGACCGAGGGCTTCTGCCCGAAGTGCCGGAACCGGTTCTCGTTCGCGCCGAAGCTGCAGGACGGCGACCTGGTCGGCGGCCAGTACCTGGTCCGCGGCTGCCTGGCGCACGGTGGTTTCGGCTGGATCTACCTGGCCCAGGACAAGAACGTGTCCGACCGCTGGGTCGTACTCAAGGGCCTGCTGAACTCCGAGGACCCGGACGCGGTCGCCGCGGCGATCGCCGAGCAGCAGTTCCTGGCCCGGGTCGAGCACCCGCTGATCGTCGAGATCTACAACTTCGTCACGCACGACGGCGCCGGCTACATCGTGATGGAGTACGTCGGCGGCACGTCGCTGAAGTCCCTGCTCAAGGACCGGATGGCCGCGAACAACGGCCAGTACCACGCGCTCCCGATCGACCAGGCGATCGCGTACATGCTGGAGATCCTGCCGGCGTTCTCGTACCTGCACGACCTCGGCCTGGTGTACTGCGACTTCAAGCCGGACAACATCATCCAGGTCGGCGACGCGGTGAAGCTGATCGACCTCGGCGGTGTCCGGCGGATCGACGACCTGGACTCCGCGATCTACGGAACGGTCGGTTTCCAGGCGCCCGAGGTGGCCGAGGTCGGCCCGTCGGTCGCGTCCGACATCTACACGCTCGGCCGGACGCTGTGCGTGCTCGCGATGGAGTTCCGCGGGTACCAGAGCCGGTACGTCGCGTCGCTGCCGCCGGTCGACGAGGTCCCGCTGTTCCAGGAGTACGACTCGGTGTACCGGCTGCTGGCGAAGGCGTGCGCGCCGTCCCCGGCGGACCGTTTCCAGTCGGCGGACGAGTTCCGCGTGCAGCTGCTCGGCGTACTGCGTGAGGTCGTTGCGGAGAAGCAGGGCGTCAAGGCGGCCCAGCACTCGGCGTCGTCGCTGCTCTTCGGGTCCCCTGGCGACAGGGCCGCCGGGCTGGGCGACGCGGCCGCGCCGTGGCAGCAGCTGCCGTCGCTGGCGCCGGACGAGGGCGACAAGATGGCCGGCTGGCTCAAGACCGTCAGCGTGCCGGACCCTGCCAAGCGGTTGGAGCTGCTGGTCGACGCGCCCGAGCAGTCGGCGCAGACGCTGCTTGAGGTGGCCCAAGCCGCGCTGGAGGTCGGGCCGGAGCGGTACGACATGGTCGACACCGCGGTGAACGACCTGCTCACGGCTGATCCGTGGGAGTGGCGTGCGGTCTGGATGTCCGGCCTGGTCGCCATGGCGCGTGGTGACTTCAAGGGCGCGCAGTCCGCGTTCAACGCCGTGTATGGCCAGGTGCCGGGCGAGCTGGCGCCGAAACTCGCGCTGGCGATCGCCTGTGAGCACAGCGGCGAGTTCAACGTTGCCGAGGGCCTCTACCTGGCCTGCGCCCGTACCGACGCCAACTACATCGCACCGTCCGCGTTCGGTCTGGCCAACATCAGGACCGAGCGCAAGGACCTCGACGGAGCGCTCACCGCACTCGACCTGGTGCCGCGAACCAGCGGCGAGTACGTGCGTGCTCGTCGCCAGCGAGCCGGACTCCTGGCAGGATCGGGGCGTGGCCTTCCCGCGCTCGCCGAGGCGATGGACAGCATCGCGACGCTGACCATCGACCCGGCGGACCGGGCCAACCTGGCCGCGAACGTGTTCCGGACCGCGCTGACCGAGGTCCAGCAGACCGGTCCGCAGGAAGCCCTGCGGATCGACGGGCGGGTGGCCACCGAGGCGTCCCTACGGGACGGGCTCGAGGCCACCTACCGGCTGCTGGCCGGTCAGGCACCGACCCGGACGGAACGGATCGCCCTGGTCGACCAGGCCAACGAGGTTCGAGGATGGACGCTGCGATGACGAGTACGACCAACACGGCCTGCCCCAGCTGCGGCGGACCGGTGGCCGAGGCCGATCTGTTCTGCGAGGCCTGCGGCGCCGAGCTCAAGCCGGGTACGCCGGCCCCGGGCACGCCGGCCCTGGACACCGACACCGAGCCCACCGTGGAGATCACCGCGGTCGGCAGCCTGGAGGGCGGACCGGTCGGGCCGTGCGCGTCCTGCGGCGGCACGGTCGGCGCCGACGGGTACTGCGAGACCTGCGGGACCAAGGCCGCGAAGCCACGGGACCACTTCGCCGAGCAGCCTGCCCCGTGGGTGGCCGGCGTCTGCGACCGCGGCATCCGGCACAGCCGGAACGAGGACGCGATGGCGCTCGGCGCGGACGCCGCACCGGGCAGCCGCGCGCTGCTCGTGGTCTGCGACGGCGTCAGCTCCTCGCTCGACTCCGACGTCGCCTCCTTGGCGGCGGCCCGGGCCGCGCTCGAGGTACTGGTCGCCGACCACGCGCACGGGATCGGTACCGAGACCTCGCGGGCCTCGGCGATCGGGGCCCGGCTCAAGGCGGCGGCCGACGCGGCGAGCGACGCCGTACTCGACAGCACCAGTCCCGACAGCCCGAACCCGGCGTCCTGCACGTTCGTGGCCGCGGTCATCGAGGACGGGCTGCTGGTCGCGGGCAACATCGGCGACAGCCGGGCGTACTGGTTCCCGGACGGCGCCGAGCCGGTCTCGCTGACCACCGACGACTCGTGGGCCGCCGAGCTGATCGCCAGCGGCGTGTCCCGCGAGGAGGCCGAGTCCGGGCCGCACGCGCATGCGATCACCCGGTGGCTCGGCAAGGACGCCCCGGACCACACGCCGCGCACCACGACCCTGGAGATCGAGGGTGCCGGCTGGCTGCTGGTCTGCTCGGACGGCCTGTGGAACTACTGCTCGGAGGCGGCACCGCTGGCCGACCTCGTACGTCAGACAGCTGCGGACCACAGCGGCGAGCCGAGGGCCACCGCGTCCGCCCTGGTCGACTGGGCCAACGCCCAGGGTGGCCAGGACAACATCACCGTCGCGCTCGCGCGCGTTTGAGGAGGAACCCGAGATGGCCGACTTCACCGCCACCGTCTACCAGAACGAGTTCCTGCCGGACGGCGGGACCGACGTCCACGCGATCGTCACCGTGACCTGCGCCGGGGCCGGTGCCGCCGGCCAGTCCGGGAGCGGCGACGCGGGCGAGATCATCATCGTCGACACCTCCGGCTCGATGGGCCGCGACGGCGTCCAGGCGGCCGCGTACGCCGCGCAGACCGCGCTCGACCAGATCCTCGACGGGGTCTGGTTCGCGGTGATCTCCGGCAACGACCGCGCGCAGCTGGCCTTCCCGCCCTCCGCGGAGCCGGTGATGGTCAGGATGGACCCGTACACCCGGCAGGCCGCCAAGGACGCGGTGTCCCGCTTCTACGCCGACGGCGGTACGGCGATGGGTACCTGGCTGCGACTCGCATCGCGGGTGTTCGCGACGGTGCCGTCGCTGTCGCAGAAGCACGCGCTGCTGCTGACCGACGGCGAGAACCAGCACGAGACGCCGGAGGCGCTGACCCAGGCGATCGAGTCGGTCACCGGCCAGTTCCAGTGCGACGCCCGCGGTGTCGGCGTCGCCTGGCAGGTGGACGAAGTACGGCGGATCTCGCAGGCGCTGCTCGGCACCGTCGACATCATCCCGGCACCGAACCAGCTGGCCGCCGAGTTCGCGAAGATCATCCAGAACGCGATGAGCCGCGGTGTCGCGCAGGCAGATCTGCGGGTGTGGGCGCCGCAGGGTGCCGAGGTGCTGTTCGTGCGGCAGGTCGCGCCGACGGTCGAGGACCTGACATCGCGCCGTACGGCGGTGAACCCGCTGACCGGGTCGTACCCGACCGGGTCGTGGGGTGACGAGTCGCGGGACTACCACGTGGCGATCCGGCTGGCCGCGAAGGCGGTCGGGCAGGAGCAGCTCGCGGCGCGGGTCCAGCTCGTGCTCGGTGACCAGACGGTCGCGCAGAGCCTGGTGAAGGCGCTGTGGTCGGCGGACGACGCGCTCACCACCCGGATCAGCCCGGAGGTCGCGCACTACACCGGGCAGACCGAGCTGGCGCAGGCGATCCAGGACGGTCTGGCCGCGAAGGCCGCCGGCGACACGGCGACCGCGACCACCAAGCTCGGCCGCGCGGTGCAGCTCGCCGCCGCGACCGGCAACGAGGAGGCGACCACGCGGTTGCGGAAGGTTGTCGACATCGACGACCAGGAAACGGGTACGGTGCGGCTCAAGCGCACCGTCGAGAAAGCCGACGAGATGGCACTCGACACGGCCTCCACCAAGACGACCCGGGTACGCAAATGACCGTGAACTGTCCCAGCGGACACCCCAGCACCTCCACCGACTACTGCGACGTCTGCGGCCTCCCCATGGCCGCACCGGAGGCACAGGAAGCTGCACCGCCTGCTCCGGAAGCGCCGGCACCGGCACCAGCTGGTCAGAGCTGTCCCAACTGCTCGGAGCCCGCGTCGGCGGACGCCCTGTTCTGCGAGAACTGCGGCTACGACTTCACCACCGGCACCATGCCGCGTCCGGCCTCGTCCCTCGACCTGCCGGCCGCCCCAGCGCCCACGACCCCATCCGCTCCGGCGGCAACGGCCGAGTGGGTCGTCGAGCGGTGGGTCGACCCGGACTGGTACGCCGTACAGCAAAGCGACGACCCCTGCCCGTCACCGGGTCTGCCTGCGGTGATCCCGCTGGTGGAGAAGAGCCTGCTGATCGGCCGGCCGTCCCGTAGCCGCGGTATCTCGCCAGAGGTCGACTGCGGCGACGACACCGGTGTCAGCCGCCGCCAGGCCCAGCTGACCACCGACGGCCAGCGCTGGTGGGTGGAAGACCTGCAATCCTCCAATGGCACGTACGTCGCGTCCGCCGCCGGTCCGCTCCCGGAAACGCCGATCGTCCCCGGCCAGCGCCAGGAGCTGAACCCGGACGACCGCATCTATGTCGGCGCCTGGACCCGTCTCGTCGTCCGCAAGGCCACCCCGGAAGAGCTCGCCGGCCAGGCCTAGACGTCGGGCTGGACCTCTCGGGTCCAGCCCTTCGCCGGGTGGACGCACAGCCATTCGATCAGCGCCGATCCGGCCACGATCGGGATCACCCACGCCCACGGGCGCTCCGGCAGCCCCACGATCGCGATCGCCGTCCACAGCGCGATCCAGCCGCCGCCGTACCCGCGCAGCACCCCGCGGTACCAGAGCCCGCCGGGCGCCTCGGCCGCGCGCTGGCCGAAGTACACGAACAGGTACGACGCCACGGTGATCGGCCAGAAGTACCAGAGCCGGCCCCAGTCGTACGGCACCATCACCAGTGCGGTCAGGCAGACCAGCGCGATCGCCCAGTGGTAGACCTCGCCGGCCCAGTTCAGCCCGCGGCGGCGCAACGTGAGCGCGATCGCCGCCGGGCCGAACGGGACGGCCACGACACCGGCGAAGCCGTGCAGGATCAACGCGATGTCACGCATCGCGGCTCCCCAACCCTCCTGAATGTCAGGGAGCATAAGGATCTCCGCCCGGCACGTCTCTAGCTCAGGCCGGTCAGTTCTCCGGGAACGACAGCACCCGCCGGACGGCGAACTTCCGGTACCCGAGGCGCTCGAAACTCTTCGCCATCGGCACGTTCCCGAAGTCCGTGTCGGCGCGGATGTGCTCGGCGCCGGTCTCCGCGAGCAGATGGGTGATCTCGGCCAGCAGGTCGTCGCTGAGCCCGCGCCCGCGGTGCTCCGGTACGACGCCGAGGTACCCGACGACCGGCCCGCCCGCGTTCGCCGACGGCATCGCGAACCCGACCAGGTCATCGCCGTCGTACGCGACCCGCCACAGGTCCCGGTCCCCCGGCATCGACTTGTACAGGGCGAGCTCCTCGCGGGCCGCTTGTTCGACGCCCAGCCGGGCGATCTCCCGCGCGGTCGCCGCGTCCAGGCTGCCCTGGCTGACCCGCATGAACACGTCGACGAACGCCTCGTCGTCGGCCGGCTCGAACCGCAGCCGGGTCGACCGCGACGGCAGACCGTACGGCGGCTTCCACTCGTACCGCAGCCGGTCGGTGACGCTGGTCATGCCGACCGCGGCCGCCGCCCGCGCCCGCGGCTCAAGCGCCGCGACCACGTCCGGCTCGTCCTGCCAGTCGCTGTCCAGGAAGAGGTGGTACTCCGGCGGCTCCTGGCCGTCCGGGCGGGACGCGACCGCGTGCTTCAGCAGCTCGGTCCAGGCCGGGACCGGGTCGTCGTCGCCGGCGTAGTACAGGCCGTCGACGCTGTACGGGTGCTGCTCGTCCGGGACGCCCCACCAGATCGCCAGCGCCCGGATCGCGCCATTCTCCTCGGCGACCCAGGTCCAGTCGTGCTTGTAGTAGCCGGCGGCAACGTACTCGCGGTACCGCTCGGCGGTGACGGTGTTCACGGACTTCTGCTCGATCAGAGCAAGGATGGTGCCGAGGTCGGCCTCGACGGTGGTGCGGATGTTCACGAATCCTCCAGCAGGAGGCGCGCTCCGCTCAGTGCGAGCTGTGCGAGCGGTCAGGACGCGCCGGGAAACAAGTCAGTGTGTTCATCGGTCGCTCCTTCCGCTCCGGGTCCTACTCGCCGCGCCAGACTCTAGGAGTACGCCGGGTCATAGTCCAGCTGTTATTCACAGCTGGGATGTACCGGCGTGGTTCGGGCGGGGAATGACCCGAGCATGAGAACCCTCATCGCTGCCGTGACCCTGGCATCCACCGCTGTCCTCGGGTCCACGGCGTACGCCGCCCCCACCGCCCCCACCACGATCGACACCTGCGCGCTCAGCTCGTTGCCGTCGCAGGCCGACGACACGCTCCAGCTGATCCACTCCGGCGGGCCGTTCCCTTACAGGCAGGACGGCACCGTCTTCTCCAACCGGGAGGGCGTCCTCCCGTCCGAGTCCTCCGGCTACTACCACGAGTACACCGTGATCACGCCCGGCTCCCCGGACCGCGGCGCCCGCCGGCTGATCGGCGGCGGCGCGAAGACCACGCCGGCCCACGTCTACTACACGAGCGACCACTACTCCTCGTTCTGCGAGGTCGACGAGAACAGCTGACGGTAGTGTGGTCGGCACGTTGAGTGATCAGGAGGATTGTTCGCGATGCCGACTCTGCGTCCCGTGGCCGCCGGCCTGTTGCTGACCGCCGCGCTGCTCGTCTTCGGCCGGCCCGAGTCCGGGCTGGCCGAAGCGACCGGCGACCCGCTCAAGCTGACCAACGGCCTGTACGTCGACCCCGCGTCGGACGTGGCGGCGTACGTACGGCGGCATCCCGAGGACACCGAGCTCGCGTCGAAGATCGCCGATCAGCCGTCGGCGCGGTGGATCGGTGCGTTGAGCGGAGACGTGAAGGCGGGCGTCACGGCGTACACGACGGCGGCCGCGAAGGCGGACAAGCTGCCGGTGCTGGTGACGGACGACCTCCCGGGACGGCAGTGCGGGATCGGCGGCGGGGCCGCGTCGGACGCGGCGTACCGGCGCTGGATCTCGGCGGTGTCGGACGGGATCGGGACGCGGCCCGCGGTCGTGGTGCTGGAGCCGGACGCGCTCGCGCGGCTCGACTGCTACCCGACGTCGGAATGGAACGCGCGGATCGCGCTGCTGAAGTACGCCGTCGGCGTGCTGGCGGCGAAGAACCCGAACACCTGGACGTACCTCGACGCCGGGAACGTGACGTCGGGCGACGCGAAGGAGATCGCCCGCCGGCTGCGGCTCGCGGACGTCGGGAAGATCCGCGGGTTCGCGCTGAACACCGCGAACTACTTCACCACCGACCAGTCGGTCGCCCGCGGCACCGAGATCCTTGCCGCGCTCGGCGGCGGCTCCCACTACGTCATCGACACCAGCCGCAACGGCAACGGCTCCGACGGCAGCTCCTGCAACCCACCCGCCCGCAAACTAGGCACCCCACCAGCCGCGGCCGAGCCCCCCGTCGACCTAACCCTCTGGCTCCGCACCCCCGGCCAATCCGACGGCCCCTGCGGCCAAACCCCCACCCTCCCCACCGGCACCTTCTCCCCCCTCCTAGCCCACCATCTGATCTCAGGTATCTGAACGCAAAAGGTCCCGGGCGTTGGCCCGGGACCTTTTGTTCGGTGCTTGTGCTGTCGAACTACAGGACTACTGGATCAGAAGTCCATGCCGCCCATGTCGGGCGCGCCGCCCGGAGCGGCCGCGGCCTTCTCCGGCTTGTCGGCGATGACGGCCTCGGTGGTGAGGAACAGGGCCGCGATGGACGCCGCGTTCTGCAGCGCCGAGCGCGTCACCTTGGCCGGGTCGATGATGCCGGTCTTGATCAGGTCGACGTACTCACCGGTCGCGGCGTTCAGACCGTGACCCGGCTCGAGGTTGCGGACCTTCTCCACCACGACGCCGCCCTCGAGGCCGGCGTTCACGGCGATCTGCTTCAGCGGCGCCTCGACGGCCGAGCGCACGATCTGCGCACCGGTCGCCTCGTCACCCTCGAGCTCCAGCTTCGCGAACGCCGCCACGGACGCCTGCAGCAGAGCCACGCCACCACCGGCGACGATGCCCTCCTCGACGGCCGCCTTCGCGTTGCGAACGGCGTCCTCGATGCGGTGCTTGCGCTCCTTCAGCTCGACCTCGGTGGCCGCGCCGACCTTGATGACCGCAACGCCGCCGGCCAGCTTGGCCAGCCGCTCCTGCAGCTTCTCGCGGTCGTAGTCGGAGTCCGACTTGTCGATCTCGGCGCGGATCTGGTTCACCCGGCCGGTGATCTGGTCGGCGTCGCCCGAGCCCTCGACGATGGTCGTCTCGTCCTTGGTGACGACGATCTTGCGGGCCTGGCCGAGCAGCTCCAGGTCGACGGTGTCGAGCTTGAGGCCGACCTCCTCGGAGATCACCTCGCCGCCGGTCAGCACCGCGATATCGACCAGCATGGCCTTGCGGCGGTCACCGAAGCCCGGCGCCTTGACGGCGACGGCCTTGAAGGTGCCCTTGATCTTGTTGACGACCAGGGTGGCCAGGGCCTCGCCCTCGACGTCCTCGGCGATGATCGCCAGCGGCTTGCCGGTCTGCATGACCTTCTCCAGCACCGGGACCAGGTCCTTGATGCTGCCGATCTTGCTGTTCACCACCAGGATGTACGGGTCGTCGAGGACGGCCTCCATCCGGTCGGTGTCGGTCACGAAGTACGGCGAGATGTAGCCCTTGTCGAAGCGCATACCCTCGGTGAGCTCGAGCTCGAGGCCGAAGGTGTTGCTCTCCTCGACGGTGATGACACCTTCCTTGCCGACCTTGTCCATCGCCTCGGCGATGATCGAGCCGACCTGGGTGTCGGCGGCCGAGATGGACGCCGTCGCCGCGATCTGCTCACGGGTCTCGACCGGCTTGGCCAGCGCCAGCAGCTGCTCGCTGACCGCCTCGGTGGCCTTCTCGATGCCCTTCTTCAGGCCCATCGGGTTGGCGCCGGCGGCGACGTTGCGCAGCCCCTCGCGGACGAGGGCCTGAGCCAGCACGGTCGCGGTGGTGGTGCCGTCACCCGCGACGTCGTCGGTCTTCTTGGCAACTTCCTTGACGAGCTCGGCCCCGATCTTCTCGTACGGGTCCTCGAGCTCGATCTCCTTGGCGATGGAGACACCGTCGTTGGTGATCGTGGGGGCGCCCCACTTCTTCTCCAGCACGACGTTGCGGCCCTTCGGGCCGAGCGTCACCTTGACGGCATCGGCGAGGGTGTTCATCCCTCGCTCGAGGCCGCGGCGCGCCTCTTCATCGAAAGCAATCAGCTTGGGCATTCTCCGCGAGTCCTCCCGCGTCGAGTCTTTGGTGTTCAGCCGGCTCCGATGCCCGCGACGGACGGCACCCGACCGCGACGCTCATGTCCCGCCGCTGCCCGGCACCTCATCGAGGCCGTCTTTCTTACTCACCCGCCGGGCACGAGCACTTATCACTCTCGCCCTTGGAGTGCTAACCAAGTATTAGCACTCGCCCCAAACGAGTGCAAGCCGGGCCCTCAGCTGCCGAGCTGCGCGACAAGGTACTTCGGGGCGGTCAGCCGCCACGCCTCCGTGATCAGCTCGCCGATCTCCTCCTCGTCGGCCAGCCCGAGCTCGACGAGCACCCAGCTGCCGCCCCAGGACGCGGTGAAGACCGCCGGGTCCTCAGCCACCAGCGCCTCCAGCTCCTCACGCGCCACCTTGAGGTGCATACGGGTCTGGTCGTCGGACAGGTACGCGAAGCTCTTGTTCCGCACCTTGAACACCGGCTGCCCGGCCCAGCCCTCATGCTCCTCGGCTCCCGGCAACCCCGCCATCACCTTCACCACCGCCGCCGCATCCATACCCTCAGACGCTAGGCGTCCCCGCCGACAATTTCAGGACTTCACGAAGTATGTGACGGTGACCGTCGCGCCGGGTGCCAGCATCGTCCCCGGACCAGGCGAAACCGCATGGATCGTTCCGGTCGCGTAGTTGGGCGACCTGACCGTCCGCAGCGCCGGCTTCAGCCCCAGGCGGGTGAGCTCGGCAATGTAGGCGTCCGCAGTCGGCCACCGGCCCGCCCGGTCGTAGGTATGGACGAGCGGTACGGCGACCCGGTCCGGCACCAGCACGATCCGCCGCAGGATGCGGTCGACCTCGTCGGCGCGAGTGGACGACTGCGCCCAGAACCAGACATCTCGGGACGGGATCCACACTGCTCCCGAGCACACCTGCACGTGGTTCCAGTCCGCGCTGCACGTCGTGCGCTGCCGCTGGGCAGGTACGCCGTCGATCTCAAGCGTCTCGTCGGCGTGGAACGAGAACATCCGCGGCGCGCCCTGCCCGAGCTGCACGCTCTCGACCCCGGCGGGACGTGGCATCGCACAGTAGGTGATCGCCCCCAGGTCGACGACGACAGTGTCGACCCTCGGCGTCGCACAGGTGAGCTGGTTCGTCCCCCAGGTCGCGGGTACGGCGATGGCTGCGTGGCCGATGCCGACCAGGCGGGTCGGGGGTGGCGCGGCCGGGGTGGTTTGTGGGGGTGGGGTGAGGAGGGCGGTCGCGCTGATGACGGCCCCGACTGCTGCGGCGGCGGCTCCCACGGTTGTCGCCGTACGGCGGCGTCTGCGGCGTTTGGCGCCGGTGTGGAGGGCTTCCAGTGGGGGTGGGCCTACGGGGGTTCGGGCCGCGGTGCGTTCCAGGAGGTCGGGTAGGTCGGTCATCGGGGTTCTCGCAGTTCTGCCAGGTTCGGGTCCTGCGACAGGGCCTTCACGGCGCGGGACAGGCGGCTTTTGACGGTGCCGGCGGCTACTCCTAGGACGGAGGCCATCTGTTGTTCGCTCAGGTGCGCGTAGTACCGCAGTACGACCGCCGTGCGCTGGTCACCGGGCAGCCGGGCCAGTGCGCGCATCATGGCGTCGGTGTCGTCGACGGTTGTGGTCTGGTCGGTGCCTGTGGTCTCGGGGAGCGTTTCCGACGGCAGCTCCCCGTGCCAGCGGCGTCTGCGGGAGGAGCGGAAGCAGTTGACCAGTACGCGGTGCACGTACGCGTCCCGGTCCTCCGCCACGCGCACCCGGTTCCACTTGAGCAGACAGCGCTCCAGGGCGGTCTGGACGAGGTCTTCGGCTTCGGACGGCGTACAGCCGAGCAGCACCGCCGACCGGACCAGTGTCGGCCAGCGAGCGGTCACGTACTCGGTGAACTCGTCCACTCCGCCTCCTCACCCTTAGAGACAGGCTGGCGGGTGAGCCGGGTTCCACGAAAGTCGTCGGGGTCGGGTCAGGGGTCGGTCGGTACCGATCCTGATGTGCGGAGGGGTGCCGGAACGGGACAGTAGAGCCATGACGAACTCCAACGCACCGTTCCAGAACCTCTCCGGCAAGGTCCTCCGTCGTTCCGCGAACCAGCGGATGCTCTCCGGCGTCTCCGGCGGCATCGCCGAGTACCTGAACGTCGACGTGACCCTGGTCCGCCTCGGCTGGGTCGGCCTGACGCTGATCACCGGTGGCGCCGCGATGATCGGCTACGCGGTCGCCTGGATCGTGATCCCCGAGTCCGACGGCAAGGCCGTCTGGCAGAACGTCCAGCACTCGGTGAACCAGCACCAGGACAGCACCGAGCAGGACATCGCCTCCCGCATCTACGACGACACCAACAACAAGCCCCCGGCGGCGTGAGAACGGCTGCGCCCGCCGGAGGCGCAGGACCCCAGGCGGGGTGACCGCAGGCAGCGGTTGCCCCGCTGCTACACGTTGAGAGCAGACTTGCGCAGTGCCGCGACCGCCTGGTCCGGGTGGTCGGAGAAGACGCCCTGCAGGCCCAGTGCGGCGAAGCGGGTCAGTTCGGTCGCGAAGTCGGTGGCCGTCGGCAGGAAGCGCCGCTCGGCGCGGAACGTCCAGACCTGGACCGCCAGACCGGCACGATGCGCGTTGTCGACCAGCCGGGTCGGCTCCCCGAGGCAGCCGTCCGCAGTACGCGGTACGACGAGGTCCTTGTGCGGCGCCAGCACCTGTGCATACGTCGCCACCTCCCGCAGGCCCCGTGGCTCGATCAGGTCGGCGTACGTCCGCCCGTCACCCGTCCGCAGGAAGTCGTTGGGTGCGCTCTCGGCGTCGATCAGCTGCACCAACGGCACGTGAGCCATCACCGACAGCCGGCGCAGGCTCGTCGGCTCGAACGACTGCACCATGATCTCTTCCGGCCGCAGCCGGAGCGCCAGGATCCGCTCGGTGAGCAGTTCCTCGAGCGGTAGTCCGAGCCGCCGGAAGTACGCCGGGTGCTTGATCTCCGGGATCACCCCGATCGGCCGTCCCAGCCGCGCCGACTCGCGCCGCGCCAGCCCCACCACGTCGTCGAAGGTGGGGATCTCTTCCAGCCCGTCGTACGCCGTGTTGTTCGCCCGGAGCGCGGGCATCCGCTCACGGGTCCTCAGCGTCCGGAGCTCGGCGTACGTGAAGTCCTCGACGAACCATCCGGTGACGGCCGTCCCGTCGACGATCTTGGTGATCTTCCGGTCCGCGAAGACCGGGTGCTCCGCGACGTCCGTCGTACCGGAGATCTCGTTCTCGTGCCGGCAGACCAGGACACCGTCGAGGGTGGCGACCAGGTCCGGTTCCAGGTAGTCGGCTCCCTGGACCGCGGCCAGCCGGTAGGCCGCCGGCGTGTGTTCCGGGCGGTACCCGCTCGCTCCCCGATGCGCGATCACCAACATGGATCTAGGACAGGGGCCCGACATTGCCCGACGGGAACCCGTTGCCCAACGCAAGGTGAAGGTCTACCGACTGTCACCACGCAACACACCACTCGACAGCAGGTACTGCGCGACGCAGTACGTCGCCATCACCAGATAGTCGCGCGCTGTGAAGTCATGTCCTGCCAAACCCACGCCGATGAGCCCGTCCGAGATCAGGAACACCGCACCACCCAGACCGGCACGCCAGCCGTTCCAGCCGCTCGTGACAGCCGTAGCAGTGACCAGCAACGAGTAGACAGCCACAGGAATCCGGTTGTCACCAAGACCGGGCCAGAGCAGCGCCAGGGCTCCAAGCCAGACCACCCCGTACGCCGCTGCGAGCACAAGCGACCTCTTACGAGCACGGCGAGCGAACAGCACCACATAACAGACATGTGCGACGCCGAACGCCAGCATGCCCGGTATGAGCTGATCCACCTGCAACAGGAAGTCCCCGGCCAGGGACGCGACCAGGGCGACCAGCAGCGTCCCTGGACCGCGATTGACCCGCACCCACACCGCCAGCGTCGGCATCAGCAGCACCTTGGTGATCAGCTGTGACCACGTCTCCCCGACCGCGATCGTCACCAGATGCGCCGCCGTCAGTACGCCGTACGCGAGCAGCCAGCCCCATCCCCTCGTCATGCCCCCGATGGTGCCGGTTCGAGGGGTCCACAGCTGCGATTAATTCGCATGCGAACTGTCGGAGCCGGGACCTAGCCTGAACGGGCCATGAAACAACTTCCCCTCGCCGATCCCGGCCTCCCGAACCATCGCTCGCCGGCCCGCTACCTGTGGTGGGTCGCCCGCGGTCAGTCCCGCACGCTCGCCGGCGGGATGGGCTTCGGAATTCTCTGGATGGCAGCGCAAGCATTCATCCCGGCGATCCTCGGCCGGGCCATCGACGAGGGGATCGCGGCGCGGGACGGCGAGCGGCTGCTGCGCTGGACGGCGCTGCTGTTCGTGGTCGGCGTCGTGCAGGCGACGGCCGGGATCATGCGGCACCGGTTCGCGGTCACCAACTGGCTGACCGCGGCGTACCGGACGGTCCAGGTGGTGACCCGGAAGTCGGCCGACCTCGGTGCCACACTGCCGAAGCAGCTCGCCACCGGCGAGGTGGTCAGCATCGGCGCCGGCGACCTGTCGTACATCGGGAACCTGATGGAGATCTCGGCCCGGTTCGCGGGCGCGATCGTGGCGTTCTTCGTGGTCGCGGTGATCCTGCTGTCCTCGTCGACGATGCTCGGGCTGGTGGTGCTGATCGGCGTGCCGGTGATGCTGTTCGCGCTCGGCCCGATGCTGCGGCCGCTGCACAAGCGGCAGTCCGCGCAGCGCGAGGCGGTCGGCGAGCTGAACTCACTCGGTTCCGACATCGTCGCCGGGCTGCGGGTGCTGCGCGGCATCGGCGGAGAGGAGTCGTTCTCCAAGCGGTACCGGAGCGAGTCCCAGCAGGTGCGCAAGGCCGGCGTGCGGGTGGCCGGGATCCAGTCGGTGCTGGACGCGGCGCAGGTGCTGCTGCCCGGCATCTTCGTCGTCCTGGTCGTCGGCCTCGGCGCGCACTTCGCGCTCCGCGGTCAGCTGAGCGCGGGCTCGCTGGTCGCGTTCTACGGGTATGCGACGTTCCTGGTGCTGCCGCTGCGGACGGCGACGGAGTTCGCAAACCAGCTGATGCGGGGCCTCGTGGCCGCGGGCCGCGTGAACCGGGTGCTCGAGTTGCAGCCGGACATCGTCGAGCCGGACACCCCGGTGCGGCTGCCCGACCACGGCGACCTGGTCGACCCGGTCTCCGGCATCCGCGCCCGCGACGGGCTGCTGACCGCGATCGTGTCCGCCGAGCCGGACAGCTACGGCACACTCGCCGACCGCCTCGGGCGGTACGACGACACCAGCGAGGTGCGGTACGGCGGTGTCACACTGGCCAGCGCCACCCGGTCGGACATCCGCGAGCGGATCCTGGTGAGCGACACCGGCTCCCAGCTGTTCACCGGCCTACTGCGCGCTGAGCTCGACCCGACGGGCCGGCGTACCGACGACGAGCTGCTGGCGGCGATGCGTACGGCGTCCGCGGAGGACGTGCTCGTGGCGCTGCCGGACGGGCTCGACTCGGAGGTGGAGGAGAAGGGCCGCTCGTTCTCCGGCGGCCAGCGGCAGCGGCTCGTCCTGGTGCGAGCATTGCTCGCCGACCCGTCCGTGCTGGTGCTGGTCGAGCCGACGTCGGCGGTCGACGCGCACACCGAGGCGCGGATCGCGGACCGGCTGCACGAGTACCGGGCCGGCCGGAGCACCGTCGTGCTGACCGCGAGCCCGCTGCTGCTGGACCGCGTCGACGAGGTGATCTTCGTCGCCGCCGGCCGCGTCGTTGCCACCGGCAAGCACCGCGAGCTGCTCGCGTCCACCCCGCGGTACCGCCGCACCGTCACCCGTCAGACCGAAGCAGAGGAGGCCCTGCGATGAGGCAGATCCTGCCCGTGGCCGGGTCGGCCGAGATCCGGCAGCACGCGCGTCGGCTGGCCCGCCGGCATCCGCGGACGTTGCTCGCCGCGATGTTGTTGCACGCGCTCGCGGCGGTGTCCGGGCTGGCGGCGCCGCGGCTGATCGGTGACCTGGTCCAGGACGTCCAGCACGGTACGACCGCGGCCAAGGTGAATCTGGTGATCGTCGTGATCGCCGGGTTCATCGTGGCGCAGTCGCTGCTCACCCGGTGGGCGCGGTACAAGTCGTTCGCGCTCGGCGAGCAGGTGCTGGCCGAGCTGCGCGAGGAGTTCGTCGACAACGCGCTGGCGCTGCCGATCGGCACGGTCGAGCGGGCCGGGACCGGGGATCTGTTGTCGCGGACGTCGCGGGACGTGGACACGCTGTCGCGGACGGTGCGGTTCGCCGTACCGGAGACGATCATCGCGTTCGTCACGGTGATCTTCACGGCGGTTGCGACGGCGCTCGTCGGCGTGTGGGTGCTGGTGCCGTTGGTTGCGATGGTGCCGCTGCTGTGGCTGAGTACGAAGTGGTACTTGCGGCGGGCGAAGGACGGGTACCTTCGCGAGAACGCGGCGTACGCGCAGATGACCAGCTCGCTCGCGGAGACGGTCGAGGGGGCGCGGACGGTCGAGGCGCTGCGGCGGTACGACGACCGGGTGCGGCGCGGGGACGAGGACATCCGCGGGTCGTACAACGCCGAGCGGTACACGTTGTTCCTGCGGACCGTGTACTTCCCGGCGGCCGAGCTGGGGTATCTGGTGCCGGTTGTCGGGACGCTGCTGTTCGGCGGATGGCTGCATCTCAACGGGCATGTCTCGCTGGGGGCGGTGACGGCCGCGGTGCTGTACGTGAACCAGCTGATCGACCCGGTCGACCGGTTGCTGTCCTGGCTGGACGAGCTGCAGTCGGGTGGGGCGGCGTTCGCGCGGTTGCTCGGGATCAGCGACGTACCGGATGATCGGACGCCGTCCGGTGAGCGGCCGGACGGCGAGCTGGTCGAGGCGCGGGACGTGCGGTTCTCGTACGTCGATGGGCGGGACGTGTTGCACGGGGTGGATCTGACGATCCAGCCCGGCGAGCGGATCGCGATGGTCGGGCCGTCCGGGGCCGGGAAGTCGACGTTGGGGAGGTTGGTGGCGGGCATCCATCCGCCGCGGACCGGATCGGTGACGGTCGGCGGAGTCGGCATGACGGACCTGCCGTTGGACGAGCTACGCAGACAGGTCGCGTTGGTGACGCAGGAACACCACGTCTTCGTGGGTACGCTGCGGGACAACCTGTCGATGGCGCGTCCGTCGGCCACCGACGCTGAGCTGTTGGACGCGCTAAGTGCTGTCGACGCACGGGACTGGGCCGAGGCGCTACCGGCCGGTTTGGACACGCGGGTCGGCTCCGGCCAGCTGACACTCACCCCTGCGCAGGCGCAGCAGCTCGCACTCGCCCGTTTGGTCCTGGCCGACCCTCACACCTTGGTCCTGGACGAAGCAACCTCCCTGATCGACCCGAGAGCAGCCCGCCATATGGAACGCTCCCTGGCCGCAGTACTGGAAGGCCGAACGGTCATCGCCATCGCCCACCGCCTCTACACAGCCCACGACGCCGACCGAGTAGCCGTAGTGGAAGACGGCCGAATAACAGAACTAGGCAGCCACGACGACCTAGTAGCCCACCAAGGCTCCTACGCCGCCCTCTGGAACTCCTGGCACGGCTAACAACTGACACTCCATCCACGCGGATTGGCGGGGCGACCGCGCGCGGTCAACTGGACTACCCCGCGTGGGCTTGATTCCCAACCCCCGCCCCGAGCGAAGCGAGGGGCGGGGGTTCTTAGCGTTTGCGTAGTAGTAGGACTGAGGAGTCGACGTGGGGTGGTGGGGTGAACGCTCTGCGGGGTAGGTGCAGGCCGATTGACGGGTTGTAGTGGCGGAGCCACCTGTTGGCTCCGGGAGCTTCGCCGCGGACCCACCGGTTCGCCACCTGCCGCTGCAACACCAGATCGGCCGACACCAGGCGAGAGCCCTGTGCCAGCAGGCGTTTCAGCAGCAGCGTGGAGATGTTGTACGGCGGGCTCGACACCACCCGGAACGGTCGTGACGGCAACCGGAGATCACCGGCATCCGCACGAACCACCGTCACCGGTGCGTCCGCGAACCGCCGGCGCAACCTGTCGGCACGACCCGGATGGAGTTCGACCGCGATCACGCGGGCGCCGGCGCGGACCAAAGGCGCGGTCAGTGCGCCGAGGCCGGCACCGACGTCGAGGACGAGGTCGCCTGGGACGATCCCGGCCGCGTCCACAACCCGTTGGGCCCAACGACTATCGAGCGGATGCCATCCCCAGGCACCCCTCGCCTGCCCGGAGGCGGGCACGACGGACCATCACGAAGTACGTAATCATGCGGTCGACCCTAAACGCCGCATCCTCCACTGTTCAAAGCATTTTCGGCGCCGCCCCCAGCGCCGTCACGGTCTCCGTCGTACGCCGTTCCGCCAACTCGAGCCGCCGACGCCGGGCGGTGCCCTTGGCGAGCTCCCGCCGTACGTCGAGCACCCGCACCGGCAGGTCGTCCGTCATCAGCAGCGGCGCGTACTCCGCCGCCGTCCGCCAGCCGCTCGCACCACGCGTGAACGTGAACCGCGTCAGCAGCCCCTCCGCCTTCCGGCTCTCCGGCTCCCGATGCGCGGCGACCAGGTTCCCGTGCCCGTACGCGATCCACTTCCCGTCGATCTCCTGCATCGGCTGCACCACGTGCGCATGATGCCCGATCACCAGGTCGATGTTGCTGTCGGCAAGCAGTTGCGGCCCGACTTCGCGCTGCAGGTCGTCCAGCTTGCTGGAGTACTCCGTTCCCCAGTGGCAACTGACGATCACCAGCTCCGCGCCCCGATCACGCGCCTCCTGCGCGCGCAGCCGGATCGACTTCGTGCTGATCTTGGCGGCCCGCCAGGTCTCCCCGTCCGGATACGGCAACCCGTTGAACCCGAACGTGAAGCTCAACGACGCGACCTTCACCCCGTGTACGTCGACGATCGTGACCTGCTCCGCATCGGACCGCGACCGCGCCGTACCGGCATGCCTGAGACCGGCCTTGTCGAGCGTGTCGAGCGTCCGGTCGACGCCCGCGGCGCCACCGTCGAAACTGTGGTTGCTGGCAGTCGTGCACAGGTCGTACCCGGTCCGCTTGAGCGCGGTCGCGATCTGCGGCGGCCCTTGGAAGAGCGGGTAGCCGTGGTACGGCCCGCCGAGCTTGGCGAGCGGCGTCTCCAGGTGTGCGATGGCGAGATCAGCCTGCTGTACAAGGGGTTTCACGCTGCTCATCAGCGGAGCGAAGTCCCATTGACAGTCGGAGCCGTCGCGTTTCGCGGTGGTCCACAGACGTTCGTGCAGCAGTACGTCGCCGGTCGCGACGACCGTGATGCGTTGCGGCCTCTGTCCCGGCGAAGGCGTCGTCGAACGAGGGCTCGTCGCGTCGGCGTACGTGTCCGCCAGACATCCGCTGGTCGTCAGCGCGGCGGCTCCGGCGAGCATTCCCCCGAGTACTGCGCGTCGTCGTACCGCCATCCCCGCCCCCTTGGTGTTGTCGGTGGAGACGCCGGGTCCGCGCGGTTGGTTGGGACGGAGACCTGATCGTGTCCAACGCGGTGTGGTAGTAAGTGGAACCATGGTCGAGCTGAGGACGCCGGCGGAGATCGAGCAGATGCGCGCGGCCGGGCGAGTGGTCGCGAACGCGTTGCAGAGCGTGAAGAAGCACGCCACGGCCGGCGTCTCGCTGCTCGAGCTCGACGAGGTCGCGCGGGACGTACTGCGGTCCGCCGGCGCGGTGTCGTTGTTCGACGGATACCAGCCCGGGTTCGCGACGGCGCCGTTCAGCGGCGTGATCTGCGCATCGGTGAACGACGCCGTACTGCATGGTCTGCCCAACGAACTACGACTGCAGGACGGCGACCTGCTGAACGTGGACTGCGGCGCGTCGGTCGACGGCTGGTGCGCGGACTCGGCGATCAGCTTCTGCGTCGGCACGCCGCGGGCCGCGGACCTGGAGCTGATCGCGACCACCGAGGAAGCCCTCGCGGCCGGAATCGCGGCCGCCGTACCGGGCCACCGGATCGGCGACATCGGCGCCGCGATCGGCCGGGTCGGCCAACGCGCCGGCGTCGGCACCAACCTCGACTTCGGCGGCCACGGCATCGGTCGCCGCATGCACCAGGACCCGCACATCCCGAACGACGGCCGCCCGGGCCGCGGCCTCAAACTCCAGGCCGGCCACGTCTTCGCGATCGAACCGTGGTTCTGGTCCGGCCCCGGCTCCGCCTACCGGATCGACGCCGACGGCTGGACCCTCCGCTCCGCCGACCACACCCGCGGCGCCCACGCCGAGCACACCGTAGCCATCACCCCCGAAGGCCCCCGAATCCTCACGCTGCCCTAGGCCTTCAGAACAAGGGGTCTTGGGGAGGTTGTGGTGGGTGCATGCCGCGGATGGGTTCGGAGCGGTGGGATGTGCGGGCGCCGAAGCCGTGTTTCCTCAGCAGGGGGCGAACTTTGGTGTCGAAGGCACGTTGGTAGCTGGGGGCCGCGTAGGCGCCGTGGGCATACAGGGACTCGTAGCAGCTGACCAGGGCGGGGTGGTCGTAGGCGAGCCATTTCATGAACCACTCCTTCACCCCGGGTCTCAGATGCAGCACGAGCGGGGTGACGCCGGTGGCGCCCGCGGTCGACAGGGAGGCGAGGAGTTCGTCGAGCTGCTCGGTGGAGTCGGTCAGCCAGGGCAGGACGGGCGCGACCATCACGCCGCACGGCAGCCCGGCGTCGCGGATCGCGCGGATGAAGTCGAGGCGGCCGCGGACCGACGGTACGCCGGGCTCGAGGCGGCGGCGTAGCACCTCGTCCCCCAGGGCCAGCGAGACCGCGACACCGACTGGGACGTCGGCGGCTGCCTCGGTCAGCAGTGGCAGGTCACGGCGGAGCAGGGTGCCCTTGGTGAGGATGGACAGCGGCGTGCCGGAGGAGGCAAGCGCTTCGATGATGCCCGGCATCAGGCGGTACCGGCCCTCGGCGCGCTGGTACGGGTCGGTGTTGGTGCCCAGGGCAACCGGTTCGCGGGACCAGGACGGACGGGCGAGCTCGCGGCGCAGGACCTCGGCGACGTTGGTCTTCACCACGATCTGCCGGTCGAAGTCCTGCCCGGTGTCGAGCTCCAGGTACGCATGGGTCGGGCGGGCGAAGCAGTACCGGCAGGCGTGGGTGCAGCCGCGGTACGGGTTCACGGTCCAGTTGAACGGCAGCGCCGAACCGGGGACCGAGTTCAGCGCGGACCGCGCCAGCACCTCGTGGAACGTGATCCCCTGGAACTCCGGCGTCGTCACCGACCGCACCAGGCCCGCGATCGCCCCGAGCCCCGGCAACGTCCCCGGGGTCTCGGCGTCGATGCGTTGCCCCGCCCACCTCATGCGCTATAGTCGAACACATGTTCGACACCGACGTCAATTCACCGCCCGCGCAGCCTCCTCGACGCGCTCGCGGTGTGCCGCCCACCAGGCCGCGTCCCCCTCCGGCAGGTTGGAGTTGTTCGGACTCATCCCGGCGGCCCCGTCGAGCAGCTCACGCAGGATGTCCGCGTGCCCGGCGTGCCGGTTCGTCTCGGCGATCATGTGTACGAGGATCGCGTGCAGCGTCGTGTCCGGCGTTCGCCACCACGGCACGTGCCCCGGTGCGTCCAGCGCCAGCGCGTCGATCGTGGCGTCGGCATGCGCCCACACCCGCCGGTACAGACCGACGATGTCCTCGCGCGTCTCCTCCGGGGTCACCCACGAGTCGGCATTCGGGTCCGCGTCGTCGTCCCACCAGGACATCTCCTCGGGGAACGGCCGCTCGAACGTCTTCCCGAAGTACCAGGCCTCCACGCTCGACAGATGCTTGATCATCCCGAGCAGATTGGTCCCGGTCGGCGTCAGCGGCCGGCGTACGTCGTACTCACCGAGTCCGTCGAGCTTCCAGACCATGGCCTCACGGGCCTTACGGAGGTATCCGTGCATGAGATCTTTCACGTCCGCGATCATGCCAGTCAGCGGAACGCGTCGGCATTCGCGCGAGCCCATTCGGCATAGGTGACCGCAGGGCGGCCGGTCAGTTCGAGGACCGCGGGCTCGGGTTTCATCGGCCACTCCGCCATCATCCGGAAGCCGTCGAGCAGCCACTGAGCGGTTTCCAGGCCGACCGCCGGAGCCAGCGCCGCGAGGTACTCGTCCGGCGTCTGCTCCTCGAAGCGGACCTCCTTGCCGATGGCTGCCGCGATGTGCGCGACCTGCTCCGGCGGGGTGATCGCCTCGGGCCCGCTCATCGCGATCTTCGCGCCGTCGTACCGCTCCGACAGCAGCACCACCCGCGCCACCGCCGCGATGTCGGCGAGGTCGATCGGCGTCTGCACGGCGTTCCCGAACGGCGCCCGCACCACTCCCTCGGCCTTGATCGACGGCGCCCAGCCGAGCGTGTTGGTCATGAACTGCCCCGGCCGCAGGAACGTCCACGTGAACCCGCCCGCCTCGATCGCCCGCTCCAGCCGGTAGTAGTGCCAGCTCGCCGGATCCCCCTGCGCCTCGTACTCCGCCGGCTCCCCCGACAGTACGACGACCCGCCGCACGCCGGCGTCCCGCGCACAGCGGACGAAGTCGTCGACGTACGCCGGAAGCGGCGCCAGGTACACCGTGTCGACGCCCGCGAGTGCCGCGGGCAGCGTCGCCGGCTTCCCGAGGTACCCGCGGGCGACCTCCACGCCCTCCGGCAGCGCCGCACGCACCGGGTTCGCGGTCAGCGCCCGCACCGGCGCGCCCGCGGCGACCAACTCGTCGACCAGCAGCCGCCCCACGCTCCCGGTCGCGCCCGTCACCAGGATCGTCATGTCCGTCTCCTCTCCCACAATGAATTCCCGTAGGGTATACGAGAATTCAATCGAGCGCCTATCGTAGGCCGCGTGAGTGAGCGGCGAAGTGGTGAGGGACAGCCGGACCGGACGCTGGCGTTGCTGTGGCGCAACCACCGGCAGCTGCCCTCGGACCCGCAGCGCAAGCGCGGCGCCGGGCGGCGGCCCTCGCTGACCGTCGACGACGTCGTACAGGCAGGCATCCGGCTCGCCGACGAACAAGGGCTGACGGCCGCGTCGATGGGCGGGCTGGCGAAGGAGCTCGGCGTCGGCACGATGACGCTCTACACGTACGTACCGTCCAAGGAGGAGTTGCTCGACCTGATGGTCGACCAGGTGCTCGGCGAACGCCGCCTGCCAGGCCCGGGCGAGCGGCGACCGGCGGACTGGCGCGAGCAGGTGGAGATCTACTCCGTCCAGACGCGGGAGATGTTCCGGCGGCACCTGTGGTTGTCGCAGATCTCCACGATCCGCCCGCCGGTCGGCCCGGGCATGCTCGCGGGACGGGAGTACCTGCTGTCGGTACTGCTCGGCCTCGGCCTCAGCCCGACCGAGACGAACACGGCCGCGCTCGCGATCACGACGTACGTCGACTCGGCCGCCGGCCTGGAAGCGGAGAGTCGCCTCGTCGAGCAGACGACCGGGCAGACCAACAACGCCTGGTGGTCCGAGCGCAACGACCTGTGGGAGACGTACTTCGACGTCGACCGGCATCCGGCGATGACGGCCATCTGGCACGCCGACGGCTACAAGTCCACCGCCGACGACGCCTACCGCTACGGCCTCGACCGCCTGCTCGACGGCATCGAACCGTCAGCGAGCACCTGACAACACGTTCGCGCCGACCGGGTTGAGCGTGTGCCTCCCCCGAGGAAATCGCTCGCTGTGATGGATCACTCCCACTCGATGGTGCCCGGCGGCTTGCTCGTGACGTCGAGCGTGACGCGGTTGATCTCGTCGACCTCGTTGGTGATCCGGGTCGAGATGCGTTCGATCACGTCGTACGGCAGCCGCGCCCAGTCGGCCGTCATCGCGTCCTCGCTGGTCACGGGGCGCAGTACGACGGGGTGGCCGTACGTCCGGCCGTCACCCTGGACACCGACCGAGCGGACGTCGGCGAGCAGCACCACCGGGAACTGCCAGATGTCGCGGTCCAGCCCAGCCGCGGTCAGCTCGGTGCGAGCAATCAGATCCGCTGCGCGCAGGATGTCCAGCCGCTCGCGGGTGACCTCGCCGATGATCCGGATCGCCAGACCGGGGCCAGGGAACGGGTGCCGGTAGACCATCGTCTCCGGCAGGCCGAGGGCCAGCCCGAGCTCGCGGACCTCGTCCTTGAACAGCGTCCGCAGCGGCTCGATCAGGCTGAACTCGAGGTCGTCCGGGAGCCCGCCGACGTTGTGGTGGGACTTGATGTTCGCCGCGCCCGCGCCGCCGCCGGACTCGACCACGTCCGGGTACAGCGTGCCCTGGACCAGGAACTCGATGTGCCGCTCGGCGTCCACCTTCCGCGCGGTCGCCTCGAACGTCCGGATGAACTCGCGGCCGATGATCTTCCGCTTCTGCTCCGGGTCGGTGACCCCGGCCAGCGCACCCAGGAACTGGTCCTCGGCGTCGATCGCCTCCAGCCGGATCCCGATCGCGGCCGCGAAGTCCTTCTCGATCTGCTCGGACTCACCGGCCCGCTGCAGGCCGTGGTCGACGTACACGCAGGTCAACTGGTCGCCGATCGCCTTGTGCACCAGGGCCGCCGCGACCGCGGAGTCGACGCCGCCGGACAGCGCGCACAGCACCTGCTTGTCGCCGACCTGCTCGCGGATCAGCGCGACCTGCTCGTCGACCACGTTCGTCGTCGTCCAGTCGCCCTTGCAGCCGGCGATCTCGTACAGGAAGTGCTCCAGCACGGTCTGCCCGGCCTGCGAGTGCAGCACCTCCGGGTGCCACTGCACCCCGGCGAGCCTGCGGTCCAGGTCCTCGAACGCCGCGACCGGCGCGCCCTCGGACCCGGCCAGTACGGCGAACCCGGCCGGCGGCGCGTGCACCGCGTCACCGTGCGACATCCACACGTTCAGGTCCGCCGGGACGCCCGCGAGCAGCGTCCCCGCCGCGCTCACGGTGACCGGCGTACGCCCGAACTCCCGCAGCCCGGTACGCCGGACCTCGCCGCCGAGCGTCTGCGCCATCGCCTGGAACCCGTAGCAGATCCCGAACGCCGGAACACCCGCCTCGAACAGCCCCGACTCGACCCGCGGCGCCCCCTCGGCGTACACCGACTGCGGCCCGCCGGACAGGATGATCGCCTTCGGCCCCTTCGCCAGCATCTCCTCGACCGGCATCGAGTGCGGCACGATCTCGGAGTACACCTTCGCCTCCCGCACCCGCCGCGCGATCAGCTGCGCATACTGCGCCCCGAAGTCAACAACCAGAACCAACTCATGCTCCGCCACCCGCAAAGCCTATCGGTGCAGGTCAGCCGGGCTGTAATCCACCGCATCCGCGCTCACCGGCAACGGCTCGTTGGTCACCTCGAGCCCCGGGAACCGTCGCCGCATCTTCGCCTCGTGCCGCGCCGCGGCCGCGTCGTCGCCGATGTACTCGGAGATCCGGTGCGGACCGAACCACAGCCGCACCCGGTACCGGCAGGTTGTGCTCACGAACGCCGACGCTAGTGGCGCCAGTTGTCGCCGGTGTTACCGTCCGTTACAACCAGGAGACGCTTCGGCGCCCGGAATGACAGCAGGTCGATCATCGGCGGGTCTTCGGTCAGGCGGACACGGGTCAACACGTCCTGGGCGCATTCGAGCGCGACTCGGGTTTCGAGGCGGGCCAGGGTGGCGCCCAGGCAGCGGTGGAGGCCTAGGCCGAAGGCTTGGTCGGCGGGGCCGTTGTTGGCGGTGAGGGTGAGGAGGAGGGGGGAGCTGGGTGGGAGTTGTACGTCGCCGAGGGTGGTGGCGGTGGCGGTGATGCGGCGCCAGGTGGGGACGGAGGAGGCGTTGCGGAGGACGTCCTCGACCGTCTCGGACGGGTCGATGCGGTGGCCGAGGGAGCGGTGGAAGGCGGTGGAGATGAGTTGGGTTGTGGTCTCCTGGCCGGCGATCAGGAGGAAGTAGGCGGTCGCGCAGATCTCCTCGTCGGAGAGGCCCAGGTCGACGAGTACGCCGAACAGGTCGGTGCCGGAGGTCCTGCGTGCGGCCGTCGTACGGGTGCGTAGCCAGGCGTAGAACTCGGCCGCGGTGTGGGCGAGTTCCAGCTGGCGGTCCGCGTCGGGGGTGCCCCAGAAGAGTTCGAGCGAGTCGAGGCTCCAGGCCTTCAGGGACGGTACGTCGACATCCTCCAGGCCGAGGAGGTGGAGTACGACGAGGGCGGGAGGCTCGGCCGCGATCGACTGGACGAGGTCGACCTCTTCGCCGGCGGCCAGGCGGGCCGAGGTGGCGGCAACGCGGGTGGTGTTGAGCTCGCGGGCGAGCGGCTCGACGGCGGCGACCCGGGCCGGGCTGAAGAACCGGGCAACGGCGGCGCGGATCGGCCGGTGGGACGCGCCGGCGTTGTTCGCCAGCGTCGGCGGGAGCGCGAACCCGACGGCCGACAGGACGCGGAGCGCCTTCACGGACAGCGGGGTGTGCGCGAGTACGGCGTTGTCCGGCCGGAACGTCTCCGGGTCGAGCAGCACCGCACGCGCCAGCCCCGGATCGTCGACCACCCAGTACCCGAGCGCCTCGTCGTACCGGGCCGGGCAACCGCTCACTCGAACCAGCTCGGCGCCGTGGCGCGGAACTTGTCCCGCGGCCAGGTGCCGACGCCGGACGGGATCCGGCCGATCAGCGGGACGCCGGCCGTGGCCGGCAGGTCGTCCAGGTTGCAGCGTTCGGCGAGGTCCGGGTCGTCCGGCCAGGATCCGATCACCAGGCCCTCGACCGGCAGCTCCCGGGTCCGCAGCGCCTCGACCGTCAACGCGGTGTGGTTCAGCGTGCCGAGCCCGGCGCGGGTCACCACCACGAACCGGAACGGCGACGTCAGGTGTTCCGCGAGATCCGCCAGGTTGTTGCCATCGGCATCGAGCCCGACGAGCAGGCCGCCGGCGCCCTCGACCAGCACGGTGTCGTACTCCCGGGCGAGGTCGTCCACGGACGCGGCGTACTCCTCGACCGACGGCAGCGCGATCCCGGCTCGCCGGGCCGCCGTGGTCGGAGCCAGGGGTTCCGGCAGCCGGACGCCCTCGTGCAGCGCGGTCACCCCGCTGAGCCGCCCGACCTCCGCGAGGTCGCCCGGTTCGTCCGGCGCGACACCGGTCTGCGCCGGTTTCACCACCGCGACCGACTCCCCCGCACACACCGCGAGCGCGGCCGTGACGATCGTCTTGCCGATATCGGTGTCGGTACCGGTGACAAAGGTGATCATGAGCAGTGCCCGATCGCGTCGGCGATCACGGCGCAGGCGCGATCGAGGTCCGTTGCTGACAGTCCGGCGTGCGCGGTGAGCCGCACCCGGGAGATCCCGTCCGGGACCGACGGCGGCCGGAAGCTCCCGACCCGTACGCCGTTCTCCAGACACAACTCGGCCGCCCGCACGGCCTCCCGCGGCCCCGGCATCGGCACCGAGACAACAGGACCGGAGGCGGGCGGTACGTCGCAAGCGGCCGCCAACCGGGCCGTCGCAGCGTGAATCGCAGCCGGGCGATCGGGTTCGGACCGGAGGACCTGGAGCGCGGCGAGGGCAGCGGCGCAGGCAGCCGGGTTCAGGCCGGTGTCGTAGATGAACGGGCGGGAACGGTTGACCAGGTGGTCGCGCAGGACGGACGGCCCGAGCACAACCCCGCCCTGGGATGCCATCGACTTCGACAGGGTCATGGTCACGACGACGTGGTCGAGACCGGCGAGCCCCAACCCGTGCACCGAGCCGTGGCCCCCTCCCGTGACGCCCAGCCCGTGCGCCTCGTCGACCAGCAGTACGGCGTTGTGCGCCAGCGCGAGGGCCGCGAGGTCGGTCAGCGGGGCCTCGTCGCTGAGCACGCTGAACACCGACTCGGTCAGCACTAGCGCGTGCGGCTCGTTGCGCTCGGCAAGTACTTTCTCGACGGCGTCGACGTCGTTGTGCGGCACGACCTCGACCCGCGACCGCGCGAGCCGGCAGGCGTCCACCAGCGACGCGTGCACGTGCTCGTCCGACACCAGCAGCGTGCCCGGTCCGCCGAGCGCGGTGACGATGCCGAGGTTCGCCAGGTACCCGGACGAGAAGGCGAGCGCGGACTCCTGCCCGGCGTACGCCGCCAGCGCGGATTCGAGCTGCTCGTGGAGTTCCGTCGTACCGGTGACCAGGCGGGACGCGGTCGCACCGGTCCCCCAGGTCTCGACCGCCGCGGCCGCCGCCGCCACGACGCGCGGGTCGCGGGCCAGGCCGAGGTAGTCGTTGCCCGCCAGGTCGATCAGGTCCTCGCCCGCGGCCCGCGCCCGCAGCCGCCGGGTCAGCCCGCGCGCCTCCAACGCGGCGGCCTTCGGAGCGAGCCAGTCGTCGAGCATCAGCCGGCCTCCTCGACCGCGCCGGTGATCGCCGCGGCGATGGTCGCGATCTCGTCGTCGGTGCAGACGTACGGCGGCATCGTGTAGACGAGGTCGCGGAACGGCCGTACCCAAACACCGCGCTTCAACGCCGCCTCGGTCATCCGGGGGAGGTCGACCGGACCGCTGAGCTGTACGACGCCCACCGCGCCGATCACGCGGACGTCCTTCACCGCGGGGAGATCCCACGCCCTGCTCAAGCCCGACGAAAGCCCCGCGGAGATGGAAGCCACCCGAGAAGCCCAGTCCTGAGACAACAGCAGATCGAGGGATGCCAGGGCGACCGCGCAGGCTAGGGGGTTGGCCATGAAGGTGGGGCCGTGCATGAGGGCGCCGCCCGGTCCGTTCGAGACCGTTTGCGCGACGTCCGGCGTACACAGCATCGCCGCCAGCGACAGGTACCCACCGGTCAGCGCCTTGCCCACGCACAGGATGTCCGGGTCGACACCTGCGTGCTCGGACGCGAAGAGCGTGCCGGTCCGCCCGAAGCCGGTCGCGATCTCGTCGAAGATCAGCAGGAAACCGTGGCGGTCGGCGAGTTCGCGGAGTACTTGGAGGCACGCGGGGCTGTACGGGTACATCCC
The DNA here is from genome assembly GCF_042730855.1 of Kribbella sp. NPDC059898. Taxonomy (NCBI): domain Bacteria; kingdom Bacillati; phylum Actinomycetota; class Actinomycetes; order Propionibacteriales; family Kribbellaceae; genus Kribbella; species Kribbella sp. NPDC059898. The sequence goes on along the minus strand of NZ_JBHWKR010000009.1, from coordinate 228,374 downwards.
GCCGGCGCCCTGCAGGACCGGTTCGACGATGATGGCGGCGATCTCGTCCGCATGCTTCGCCGCCAGCGCAGACATCGCATCGGCCCAGGACTGCAGTTCCGGGTCATCCAGCGAGCGCGCGAAGTCGGCCGGGGGTTGGGGGCCGAAGACCTGCTCCTGCAGTGCGCCGGTGAAGAGCGAGTGCATGCCGTTGACCGGGTCGCAGACGCTCATCGGCGCGAAGGTGTCGCCGTGGTACCCGCCGCGCACGGTCAGCATCCGGGTCCGCCCGGTGTTGCCGCGGGCAACCTGGTACTGCAGCGCGAGCTTGATCGCCACCTCGACCGAGACCGACCCCGAGTCGCAGAAGAACACGTGCCGCAGCGGATCCGGCGTGATCTCCACCAGCCGCTCCGCCAGCCGGATCGCCGGTTCGTGGGTCAGCCCACCGAACATCACATGGCTGAACTCGTCCACCTGCGCCTTCAGCGCCGCATCCAGCACCGGATTCCGGTACCCGTGGATCATGCACCACCAGGACGCCATCGCGTCGATCGCCTCGACGCTCCCACCTGCCCCGTCGTCCAGCCGCAGCCGCACGCCGGACGCCCCGCGCACCAGCCGCACCGGCGACGGCGCACTCAGCGACGAGTACGGATGCCAGAGCAACTCCGCATCCCGCTGCTCCCAAGCACTGCCCGACCGTGACACCGTCCGCCTTCCGTCCTGAGGCCCACCACGGTAATCGCTGGGCACCGCCGACGGCGGCACGGGTGGTCAGGATGTGATCAGTGCCTCTAGTACGACGACGTACCGGCCTTCGCTCTGTGCAACGTCAATGCGTCGGGGTGTATCCGCGACCGGCCCATCGCCGTCACCGCCCGAGTGCCCTCGACCGCCTCGTCCCGGATCCACTGCACCGGCGCGACGAGCCCGAGCGGCTCGATCTGCGCCACGGCCTCCAGGAAGTAGCGCGACTCCAACACCGTCCACGCCCGCTCGCGCTCCCACGCGATCGCATCCGCGGTCCGGGCCTGCTGCTGCCAGCCCCGGCTGTCGTCGCGCTGGTTGCCGTACACCAGCTCCCCGTCAGGCCGCAGTACGGCGACACGCTCGGCCCAGTCACCCGCGTCGACGAGCTCCGCCGCCCGTACGACGGCCGCGTAACCGGCATCGTGGGCGCTCTGCTCGACGAGCCGGCCGAAGCCGAACTTCTCCAACGACCGGATGTGCCGCTCGAGGACACCGAGCCGGCTGCGCGCCTCGTGCACGGCCAGCAGCGCCACCTCGACCTGGTAACCGGCCGCGTGGAACCGGGCAGCCGAGGCCGCGAACAGGTCCGGGTCGGCGAGCTCGGTCTCGACGATCACGTCGTACCGCTCCCCGATCGCCAGCTCCTCGGCCAGTGCGAGCCAGCGCAGGCCGTCCGCGGCGACGTACCGTCCGGCGGCCGGCGGGGTATCGCTGATCTGCTCGTAGAAGTCCGGGTGGTACGGCTCGTAGGTCAGGGCGCTGAGGACGAGCGGGCCGCCGCGGCCGCGCAGGACCGCCTTCGCGAGCGCGGTGATCGACGCCTTGCCGTCACCCGGCTGACCGCCGACGAACACCACAACCGGGTGCTCCTGCGGTACGCCGACCAGCTGGTCGGGCACGATCCGGTCGCGGAAGATGCGCCGGCTCTCAGCTTCGTCGAGCAGGTGCTGGTCATCCTCACCGGCTGCTGCAGTCCCCCATGGAGCGGTCACTGTGCCTCGTCGTCCTCGCCGTCATCCTCATCGTCGTCTTCATCGTCATCGTCGTCCTCGTCGCCGACAGCGAGCAGGTTGTCGGCGTCGAGCGCGATGCTCTCGATCGAGCGGCTGTCCAACGGGGTGAGCTCCTGCGCACGCTTCGCCCAGGCGAGCTGTTCGGCGCGCCAGAGCTCGATGGTGTCGGTGTCCGGCTCGTCCGACAGTTCCTCGGTCGCGATCAGCTGCGCGTAGAAGCCGATCGACTGCCGGACCCCCTCCAGCATGGTCTCGTACCCGACCCCCCGGGGCGACGTCCACGACGCTTTGCCCAACCCGGCGAGCACGTTGACGGCGGCGACGTTTACCACGCCTGAATCTTATCCGACCGTCTGGGTCAGAGCCGCACAGACCGCAGATGCGGCTGAACGGTAGGTGAACCCCCGGCGCGGTTATGTTTCCAAGACGTCGAACCGGAGGGGAACCAGTGACCGGTGGACGGCGTCTGCTTCAACAGAACAGACCAAGGAACGCAGCGAAGAGGGGCGATGAGGTGGCGTCGTACGGCAAGGACAACAAGGTCAAGAGCGGCGGCAAGACCGAGAAGAAGTCGGGCTCGAAGAGCCACGACATGCCGGTCCTGTACCCGGCCGGTCATCGCCCCAAGGGCAAGGACGGCAAGGGCACGAGCCGCTAGTCCGCTGCACGACCTCTACCGACAAACACTCACGCACGGGCCGGGGACCGCTGCCCGTGCCGGAAGGGATAGACGATGGCTACCGGTAAAGACGGCAAGGAACGCGAGCACAAGGGCAAGGGCAAGAACACCGAGACCAAGCACCAGTACGGTCAGGCTCGCAACAAGGCCGACCAGCAGCGCAACCCGAACCCGAACACCCGGGCCGGGCGCGCGGTCATCAAGGCGAACAAGGAAAAGGGCAAGGACGGCAAGAGCAAGTAGTACGTACCGGTCGTACTCGGTGCATCAGGCCTAGGCAGCCGCGAAGTCGCGGATTCACCGGAAGGAGTGGACTTGTCGTACGGAACGCGGGACGCCCAGAATCGTGGGCTCGACAGACGCAAGGTTGAGACACCGAACCCCAACACCCGGGCGGGCCGGGCGCTCATCAAGGCGAACAAGCAAAAAGGCAAGGACGGCAAAGGCAGGTAACACGTCGAGCCTTCGCGGCCGGGGCAACCGTTGATCGGTTGGGCCCGGCCGTTGTCATCTCGGCCGCCGCCGCCCGCGCTGGTCTCGCTCGGGGGCTTTGCCCGAGCCGCGTCCGGACGAGGAGTTGGGGTTGCGACCCGAGGCGCCACCAGTGCGCTCGGTCGGGGAGCCGGCACCGGCGCGGCGGCCGGTCGCGTTGCTCGACGTTCTGCCGGTCGTCGCGCCCGGACCGCCGCCTGAGCGCGGTTTGGAGCGTTGGGCGCCGCGGGGTGGTTCGGGGGCTTCCAGGGTTTTCTTGACCTGGGTGAAGGCGTCGTCGGCGTTGCGGATCGGGCGGACGCCGGTGAGTTTGGGGATGGCGGCGCGTTGCCGGCGGGTGTGGGTCTGGATGCGTTCGACGACGCGGCTGCGGACCTCGGCCTGGTCGGTCTCGTCGAGGTTCTCCACCGACCGGCCGCGGTCGAGTGCCACGTCGAACCACTCGGTGTACCCGTGCGTGTGGACGACCTGGTTCGGCGACTTCTGGCCGAGCCGGCGGTACTGCGCGAGGAGGTCGTACCGCTCCTCCAGCCCGAGCACCTCGTCGCGCAGGCCGCGGGCGACCTGGTGGTCGTACGTCGCGGCGACGCGCTGGTCGATGTCCGTGGGCGAGCGGTCGACGGCGAACACCACCTGCCGGGTGGCCGGGGCGACGGCACGTTCGGGGTCGTTGCCCATGGCCCGTGCCAGCGCGTTCACGACCGCGTCGTAGTTGTTCTCGTGGATCTTCCCGGCGGCCTTCGGGTCGAGGCGGGCGAGTACGGCGTACGCGTCCTCGGCCATGCTCCGCGGGAAGTCGCGGCGGATCGCGTTCCTGGCGTCGGCGACCGCGTCCACCTCCCAGCCCTCGAGCAGCGAGCGGACGTACACGCTGGTGCCGCCGACGATCACCGGGACGCCGCCGGAGGTCCAGCAGTCCTCCATGTGCCGGCGCGCCTCGGCGACGAACGTCTCCAGCTCGAGCTTCCGGACCGGCTCGGTGACGTCGATCATCGTGTGCGGGACGCCGCGCATCTCCTCCGGCGTGGTTTTGCTGGTGCCGATGTCCATGTACCGGTACACCTGCCGCGAGTCCGCCGACACCACCATCGGCGGCATCCCCAGCTCGTCCCGGATCCGCAGGCAGAGATCGACCGACACCGCGGTCTTCCCCGCCGACGTCGGCCCGTACAGGGCGACCAGCAGGCGCGGCGAGGTATCGGGCATACCCCCAACCCTAGCTGGACGCGGTCAGCTCGCCGTGGACGGAGCAGCGGGCGGTCCAGCCGGTGGGGTGGACCTGGACGATCATCCGGCGGCGGCACTCGGTGCAGTACCGGGGTGGTTCCAGGGCCAGCGCCCGGACGCAGGCCTCGTGGCGGCCCTCCTCGCCGCAGCGTCCGCAGTACGTCACAGCGACTTCTGGAGTTCCTTCACCGGCATCTTCAGCTCGGCGAGGAGGTCGAGGTCGGCGGTGGCGGGGCGGCCGAGGGTGGTCAGGTAGTTGCCGACGATCACCGCGTTGATGCCGCCGAGCAGGCCGTCCCGGGTGCCCAGGTCGCCGAGGGTCAGTTCGCGGCCGCCGGCGTACCGCAGGACCGTCCGCGGCATCGCCAGCCGGAACGCCGCGATCGTCCGCAGCGCGTCCTTGCCGTCCATCACCTCGAGGTCGCCGAACGGCGTGCCCGGGCGCGGGTTCAGGAAGTTCAGCGGGACCTCGTGCGGGTCGAGCTCGGCGAGCTGGGCGGCCAGTTCGGCGCGCTGCTCGAGCGTCTCGCCCATCCCGACCAGGCCGCCGCAGCACAGCTCCATGCCGGAGTCGCGCACCATCAGGCAGGTCTCCCAGCGCTCCTCGAACGAGTGCGTGGTGACCACGTCGCCGAAGTACGACCGGGCCGACTCGAGGTTGTGGTTGTACCGGTGCACGCCCCACGACTTCAGCTCGTCGACCTGTGCCTGGGTGAGCATGCCGAGCGAGCAGGCGATGTTGATGTCGACCTCGGCGTTGATCGCCTCGATGCCGGCCTTCACCTGGGACATCAGCCGCTCGTCCGGCCCGCGCACGGCGGCCACGATGCAGAACTCGGTGGCGCCGGTCTTCGCGGTCTCCTTGGCCGCCTCGACCAGCTCGGGGATGTTCAGCCAGACCGCGCGCACCGGCGAGGTGAACTGGCCGGACTGCGAGCAGAAGTGGCAGTCCTCGGGGCAGCCGCCGGTCTTCAGCGAGATGATCCCCTCGACCTCGACCTCCTCGCCGCACCACTTCACCCGGACGTCGTGCGCGAGCGCGAGCAGTTCCGGCAGCCGGTCGTCCGGCGTCCGGAGCACCTCGACCAATTGCTCTTGGCGCAGACCGGTGCCCTGCTCCAGAACCTGCTCACGTGCCACGTCCAGGATTTCCATGCTTCTCCTGCCTCATCAGAACGGTCGGGCTCACAGTAGGTCAGAGTGGTACGCCGGTACTGCGGCGGGCGTCACGTGGAACACCTCGGCGCGAAGTGCCTCACGACCACTCTCCGCACTTCCCGGAAAAGTTTTTGGCTTTTTCTCCGGAACCTCGTAACCCCCCGTAGATGGGCTCGTTGATGTGTGCAGAGGCGGTTACCGCAAGGAAGACCGCCACCCGATTACCAAGAGCGACTGAAGCTGATCATTACAGTCAGCACGCAGAGTGGTCACAAGGCCTGGAGCTCGCGGAAATCGGAGGTAAGGTAGTGACCAAGAGCTCGGGTCGCCAGCCATGGTTGGCGATCCGATCCCAAAGCGCCGGGCGCCTCACCCCGGCTTGAGTGGGTCCCTCGGGAAACGATTTGGGCGGAAACGTTCCCGAGGGACCTGCTCCCTTTTCTGGGCCATTTCGAAAAGCCTCAGCAACTTACTGCTGAGGCTTTTTCATGTGCTTTGGTGTGTTACGGCTCCGTCACAGACTGCTTCGGGAAGATCGGCAGCCGCAACGCCCCCGGGGCAGCGTCCGGTACGACGGGATTCGCCGGCTTCACCGGCGGGATCCGCTTGTACTCCGCCCCGACCGCCGGGCGCGGGTCGTCGGCGCCCATGTTCGGCCAGAAGGACAGCGCACGCTCGGCCTGGGCGGTGATCGTCAGCGACGGGTTCACGCCGAGGTTCGCGGAGATCGTCGACCCGTCGACGATGTGCAGGCCGTCGTACCCGTAGACCCGGTGGTACGGGTCCACCACGCCGGTCGCCGCGGAGTCGCCGATCGCGCAGCCGCCGATGAAGTGCGCGGTCATCGGCACGTTGAACGGCTCGCCGATCGTGCCGCCCGGGGTGCCGTTCATCAGCTTGGCCATCCGCCGGACGACCTGGTTCGCGACCGGGATCCAGGACGGGTTCGGCGCGCCGTGGCCCTGCTTCGAGGTCAGCTTCCAGCGGCCGAGCCGGTCACGCTTGCCGTATGTCGTGATCGAGTTGTCCGCGGTCTGCATCACCAGCGCGATCACGGTCCGCTCCGACCAGTGCTTCAGGTCGTACAGCCGGCGGATGTTCTTCCGTTGCACCCCGAGCTCGCGCAGCCAGGTCCGCCAGCGCGGCTTGTCGCCGTCGCCGTCGGTCAGCACGGTCTGCAGCAGCGACATCACGTTGCTGCCCTTCCCGTACCGGACAGGCTCGATGTGCGTGATGTCGTCCGGATGGAACGACGACGTGATCGCCACACCGCGGGTGTAGTCGACGTCGGTGTCCCGGGAGATTGCCCCGAGCAACGACTCGGAGTTGGTCCGGGTCAGCACTCCGAGCCGGTCCGACAGCCGCGGCAGCTTGCCCTCGTCGCGCAGCCGGTGCAGCAGCTTCGCCGTACCGAGCGCCGACGCGGCGAACACCACCTGCTGGGCGGTGAAGCGGCGGGTGGCCTTCTTGTTCGACGTACGGCGGGTGTCGATCGCGTAGCCGCCGTCCGGCAGCGGCTCGACCGAGGTGACCGTGGTCAGCGAGTAGACCTCGGCGCCGGCCTTCTCGGCCAGGTAGAGGTAGTTCTTGGTGAGCGTGTTCTTCGCGTTGTGCCGGCAGCCGGTCATGCACTCGCCGCAGTCGATGCAGCCGGTACGCCGCGGTCCGGCGCCGCCGAAGTACGGGTCGTCGACCTCGACACCGGGCTCGCCGAAGAACACGCCGACCGGCGTCGGGTGGAACGTCTCCCCCACGCCCATGTCCTCGGCGACCTGCTTCATCACCTTGTCGGCGGGCGTGAACCCCGGGTACGTCGTGACGCCGAGCATCCGCTTCGCCTGGTCGTAGTACGGCGCGAGCTCGGCCTTCCAGTCGGTGATGTGCGACCAGGCGCGGTCGGTGTAGAACGCGGGCAGCGGTTCGTACAGCGTGTTCGCGTACACCAGGCTGCCGCCGCCGACGCCCGCGCCGGACAGGATGATCACGTCCCGCAGCGCGCTGATCCGCTGGATCCCGTACATCCCCAGCTTCGGTGCGAAGAGAAACCGCTTGGTGTCCCACGAGTTCTTCGCGTACGACGCGTCGTCGAACCGCGCGCCCGCCTCCAGTACGGCGACCCGGTACCCCTTCTCGGTCAGCCGCAGCGCCGACACCGACCCGCCGAAGCCGGACCCGATGATCAGAACGTCGTAGTCGAAACTCATGGGCGGCCGATCTTCTTCAGCACCCGCAGTGCGCCGGTCATCAGCTCGGCGAACTTCTCGTCGGAGATGCCGTGCGAGGCCGCGATCGGGATCAGCCGCTGGGTCGCGATCGCCTGTGGCTCGACGTACCGGCGGATGCCCTCGACGCCCTGGCGGCGGCCGAGGCCGGACGAGCGCATGCCACCCATCGGGGTGTCGATCGAGCCGAACGTCGCGCCGTACCCCTCGTTGACGTTCACGGTGCCGGCCGTCAGCTGCGCGGCGACCGCGCGGCCGCGACGGCCGTCGCGGGTCCAGACGCTCGCGTTCAGGCCGTACTCGCCCTCGTTCGCGCGCTGGATCGCCTCGGACTCGTCGGAGAACCGGTAGATCGAGACGACCGGCCCGAAGGTCTCGTTGTCGAAGCACTCCATCGCGGGCGTGACGCCCGACAGGACGGTCGGCTCGTAGAACAGCTCGCCGATGTCCGGGCGCGGCTTCCCACCGGCCAGCACGGTGGCGCCCTTCTCGCGGGCGTCTTCCACGTGCCGGGTGACCGTCTGGAGCTGGGCCTTCGAGATCAGCGAGCCCATGTCGACGTCCCAGCCGGTGCCGGCGGACAGCCTCAGCTTCTTCACCCGGTCCACGAACGCCGTCACGAACGCGTCGTACACCTGGTCCGCGACGTACAGGCGTTCCATCGACACGCAGAGCTGGCCGGCGTTCGCGAAGCACGCGCGGACGGCGCCCTCGGCGGCGCGGTTGATGTCGGCGTCCCGCAGTACCAGCATCGGGTTCTTGCCGCCGAGCTCGAGGCTGCAGCCGATCAGCCGCTCACCGCACTGCTGCGCGACCAGCCGGCCGGTCTTCGTCGAGCCGGTGAAGCAGATGTAGTCGGCGTTCTGGATCAGCGCACCGCCGACCGTCGGGCCGTCGCCGTTCACCGCGAGCCAGGCCTCGCGCGGGAGGCCGGCCTCGTACAGCAACTCGATGCCGCGCAGTGCGGTCAGCGGGGTCTGGCTGTCCGGTTTGTGGACGATCGTGTTGCCGGCCAGGATCGCCGGCAGGCCGTCGGAGATCGCCATCGTCAGCGGGTAGTTCCACGGCGAGATGATGCCGACGACGCCCTTGGGGACAAAGCGTTCCTCGGCCCGGGTGAGCACCGGGAAGATCCCGAGCTTGCGTTGCGGCTCGAGCAGCTCGAACGCCTTGCGGCCGTAGTACCGCGCGGTCAGCGCGACGTGCGCGAGCTCCTCGAACGCCTGCTTCCGCGCCTTGCCGGACTCGCGGATGATCAGGTCCACCAGCTCGTGCCGGTGGTCGAGGACCAGGTCGTGGTACCGCAGCAGAATCGCGGCGCGCTCGGCGAGCGGCACCCGGCGCCAGGTCGCCTGCGTCTTCCGCGCGGCCCGGACCGCGGCGGTCACGTCGTCCGCACTCGACGTCGGCAGATCCGCGATCGGCTGCCCGGTGGCCGGCGCGTAGGACGTCCTGGTGCCCGCCGTCGCCCGCAGCAGCCCCGACAACCGGCGGATGACCGACTGGTCGGTCGCGTACGACGCGGTCGGATCGAGCTCCGGATCAGCTGGAATCGACGTCTGCTCGCTCATAGGTTGAAGGCTACCTGCCGGTAATAGCGGCTGTCAGTATCAGAGAATGGTTAAGCTGATCCGCTGATACAGGGTGAAGGGGTGGAACGTACAGATGGTGGACAGCGGGGGGCTCTGGACGCCTCCTGAGGACGAGCTCAGTGAGGCGCTGCAGACAGCCCAGGTGCTGATCGAGGAAGGCCGTGCCGACGAGGCCGGGCCGTACCAGCAGCGGGTCATCGAGCTGGCCAGGGAACGCGCCGAGGCGCGCCCGAACCACTACGAGGCCAAGCATCTGATGGCCGCGACGCAGTACGAGCTGGCCGGCTCGCTGAACGCGTCCGGCCGGCACGAGGAGGCGCTCACCGCACTGCACGAGGCGCAACTCGGCTACACCGAGCTCCAGGACGCCGGTGTCCTGGACGCCACCTGCTTCCTCGCCGACGTCCGCGCCCGGCGCGCGATGACGCAGGCACACCGCGGCCACGGCGCCACCGCCGTACTGGAGATGGACGGCGCGGTGATCGCGTACGGCCAGCTCGTGGGCGGTGAGGACGGGCTGAAGCACCAGCCGGACTTCGCCCGGGTGCTGGCGATGAACGCGCTCATCCTCCGCCGGTACGGCGACCCCGCGCTGGCGGTCGCGTCCGCGGACGCCGCGACGCAGCTGTTCCTGCAGCTCGCGGACCAGATCAACGAGAGCCCCCAGTCGCTGTCGTACGCCCGCTACCTGTGTACGGCGACCGCGGTGTCCGCCGACGTGCACGCTGCCGAGGGGCGGATGGACCTCGCGCTGGAGGCCGACGAGATCGGGCTCACCACGGCCGACACGCTCGCCGACTCGGACTCGGCGACCGACATGCGCACGCTGGTCGCTGCCCTGGTCCGCAAGGGCAAGCACCTCGGCAGCGTCGGCCGCCTCGAAGGCGAGACGTGCCTGCAAACGGCGTACGACACCGACGCGGAGACGGCGACCCGGGTGGTCGAGGAGCTGGACCGCGGGCTGCCGCTGACGCTGGTCGCCGCGCTGGAGAACGCGGAGATCAAGCTCGGGCCGTTCGAGCAGTACCACCGGCTGGTCGCGTTGAGCGAGCCCGCGCCCGGGATGACGCTGGCGACCGTGTCCGGCCGGACGGACCCCGAGTCGGCGGCGCTGCGCGCGGTCGAGCTGGCTGAGCTGGTCCGGCCGCTGCTGTCCCAGGACGGGGACGCCGCGCTCACGCTCGGGCTGGAGGCGCACTACCTGTTCGCGATCTCGTCCGAGCGCGAGTCCCACCGGATGCGGTTCCAGACCGCGACGTACGTACCGATCTGGGCGCAACTGCTGCTCGACATCTCCGAGGCGTACTTCCAGGTGGGCCGGACCGAGATCGCGCTCGACCTCGGCGGCTGGTGCGCGGAGGTCGCGACCGCGCTGATCCCGTACGCCGACGACGACGAGAAGATGAAGGACCTGGCCGGCGCCTGCTACCGGCACCACGGCAACCTGCTCGCCGCGACCGGTGACGTCACCGCCTCGCATCACGCCCACGAGGCCGCGGAACAACTCCAGCTCGGCCGTTGACGCCCGGCCGTCCCCGGGCGGACGCTGACGCTGGGGGGTGGCGGACATGAATGTCGTCGAGTTGCACAACCGCGCGGTCGCGAACTTCGCGGAACTGGTCTCCGGGGTGGCGCCGGAGCAGTGGACGGCGCCGACGCCGTGCACGGACTGGGACGTCCGGGCGCTGGTGAACCACGTCGTCGGCGAGGAACGCTGGACCACGCCGCTGATGCAGGGCCGGACGATCGCCGAGGTCGGGGACACCCTCGACGGCGATCTGCTCGGGGACGATCCGGCCGGCGCCGCGGCGGCCGCGGCCCGGGAGGCCGAGCTCGCGGCGACCTGGTCGATCGAGAAGGTGCACCTGTCGTACGCCGACGAGGATCCGCCCGAGTACCTGCGGCAGCTCGCGGCGGACCACCTGATCCACGGGTGGGACCTCGCCGTCGCGATCGGCGTACCGCCGCGGCTGGACGCCGAGCTGGTGGCGGAGGTCGGGGCCTGGTTCGAGGACCGGGAGGAGATCTACCGGTCCGCCGGGATGGTCGGCGCGCCGCTCGCGGGCTTCACCGACCCGGCCGACGCGTTGCTCGCGGCGTTCGGGCGTGATCCGCGGTGGTCCCCGGCGTCAGAGGTCATCGAGAGGTTCGGGAACGCGTTCGCCGCCGGGGATCTGGACACGCTGATGTCGCTGGTCACCGACGACATCGTGTTCGAGTCCACCACGCCGCCGGACGGCGGGCGCTTCGAGGGAGCGGACGCCGTCCGGGCGGAGTGGGCGAAGCTGTTCGCGGAGACCACCGACCTGGGGTTCGAGGTCGAGGAGACCGTGGTGCTCGGCGACCGGGCCGTGGTGCGGTGGCGGTACTCGTGGTCCTCCGGGCACGTGCGCGGCGTCGACGTCTTCCGCCTGCGGGACGGGAAGATCGCGGAGAACCTCGCGTATGTGAAGGGTTAGTCGGTGGGCTCGGGGCTTTCGGGGCGGAGGGCGCCGACGAACAGGCCGGCTTCGGCTTCGGTCATGCCGGTCTCGGAGACGACCAGGGCAGTGGCCTGGTGGAGCTCGCCGGCGGCCTTCAGCGCGCGGGTGCGTTCGGCGAGGTTGGTGTTGGGCCTGCGTACGACGGGGGTCTCGGTGGTGGGTGGCACGTACCGGCCGAGCCGGATCTCGTCCACGAGCTCCTTCGCGTGCACCAGCCCGAGACCGGTTCGCTCACGGACCAGCTTGACCGCGTTCACGACCTTCTTCGTGGTGATCAGGAACCGCACCTGATCGACATCGTCCGGGGACAGCAGCGCCCGCCCTACGGCAAGGGCAACGTTGTCCGTGTCCTGGCTGCTACGTCGGCTGAACCATCCCATGCCGCAATCCTTCCAGAACCCGGCAAACCGCGAGCACCATCAGCAGGTCGCCCAGCATCCGGTCACCGGTCAGCTCGCGGCGCCGCCTGCCGGCACATCCTCGTAGTCCGCGACATACGCGTTCGCGAGGTCGAACGACTCCAGCAACTGGAGCGCAGCGTCACTCACCACCAGCTCGGTGCCGTCGTCGACGGCGAAATCATCCTGCCCCGCCGTGCCCGCCGGGACGAGGCGGAACCAGTCGCGCGGTACCTCGCGATCGGACGCGAGCGTGTACTGCTCGCCCTGCGATGCGCTGGCCGGCTCGAGTTCGTACCCGGTGAGACCAGAGGCACGCAGCGCGGCAGCAAGGCGCTCCGTCACGAACCAGAACGGGACCGTGGTGACGAGGTCGTCGCCCATCCAGCCGTCGAAGACAATGTGCAACGGCCCGGAGTCCGCGACCCGCTGATTCTTGTCGCGGCTGCACTCAGGCCCCAAACCACCCGGTACCTCGGCATCGACGTAGTGGAACACGATCTCTCCTCACCGAGTAGGCACGACCCGGTCGCCGGTCTCCAGGATCGTAGCCCGGCACGGTCGGGGGCGATGTCCAGGCAACTCAGCGTCCGGCGAGCACCCGGAGCACCTCCGGCCAGGCCAGCGCGCCCAGCTCGCGGTCTGCCGCGTCCGTCCCCCCGCGCGCCATCCGCTGCCCGGCAGTCTTCGGCTGCTCCCCCGGAAGTACGGCGCGGTGCCCGGCCGTGCCGACCGCGACGACGCTGGTCGGACGCGCGCCGCGCCGCCGGACGATCTCGTCCGCGAACTCGGCCGCCGGCCACACCTGGTCGTCACCGCCCGCGACGAGCAGAACCTCCCCGCGGATCCGCTCCACCGGGATCCGCATCCGGTCGGTCGCCGCGCGCAGGCTCTGCCGGTACAGCCCGGTGAAACTCGGCGGATCGGTCTCCGGCTGCCAGTCCCGGTCGTACGGTACGAACGGCAGCGGCTCGCCCCGCCACGTCCACCCGGACCGCTGGCTGCCGTCCTCCAGGTTCCGGCCCCAGACGTACGCGCTCGGGGCGAACGCGACCACCGACTCCACTCGCGCGTCGAGCGCACCGAGCAGCAGCGCCGCCTCCGCACCCCACGAGCTGCCGATCACGACCAGCCGGTCGTGGTGCGCCAGCTCGTCCAGCGGGAACGACTCCAGCGGCACCTCGTACGTCACCGCCCACGTCGGCGCAAGCACGTCGTACCCCTCGGCCTCGAGCAACCGCGCGCGCTCAAGGTCCGGCGTACCACTTGAACCGTGCAGAAGGAGTACGCCGGTACTCAACCGACGACTACCTCGACCCGCTGGAACTCCTTGAGCTCCGTGTAACCCGTCGTGGCCATCGCGCGCTTCAGGGCGCCGACCAGGTTCATCGTGCCGTCCGGGACCCAGGACGGGCCGAACAGGATCTGCTCCATGGTGCCGGTGACGCCGACCTCGACGCGCTCGCCGCGGGGCAAGTCCTGGTGCCAGGCCTCGGCGCCCCAGTGGTACCCGCCGCCGGGGGCGTCGCTCGCGCGGGCCAGCGGCGATCCGACCATCACCGCGTCCGCGCCGCAGGCGATCGCCTTCGCCACGTCGCCGGAGCGGCCGACCGAACCGTCCGCGATGACGTGCACGTACCGCCCGCCGGACTCGTCCATGTAGTCCCGCCGCGCCGCCGCCACGTCGGCCACCGCGGACGCCATCGGCACCGCGACACCGAGCACCTTGCGGGTGGTGTGCGCGGCGCCGCCACCGAAGCCGACCAGCACGCCGGCCGCGCCGGTGCGCATCAGGTGCAGGGCAGCCTGGTGAGTCGCGCAGCCACCGACGATCACCGGGACGTCGAGATCGTAGATGAACTGCTTGAGGTTCAGCGGCTCCGCCTGGCCGGACACGTGCTCGGCCGACACCGTCGTACCGCGGATGACGAACAGGTCGACGCCCGCGTCCACGACGTGCTTCGCGAACTGCTTGGTGCGCTGCGGCGACAGCGCTCCGGCCACGGTCACGCCGGAGGCGCGGATCTCCTGCACGCGCTGCGAGATCAGCTCGGGCTTGATCGGCGCCGCGTAGATCTCCTGCAGCCGGTGCGTCGCCTGCTGTGCGTCCAGCTCGGTGATCTCGGCGAGCAGGTTCGACGGGTCCTCGTACCGCGTCCACAGCCCCTCGAGGTTGAGGACGCCGAGCCCGCCGGCCTTCCCGATCGCGATCGCGGTCCGCGGCGACATCACCGAGTCCATCGGCGCCGCCAGGATCGGCAGCTCGAACCGGTACGCGTCGATCTGCCAGGCGACCGAGACCTCCTCGGGATCCCGCGTCCGCCGCGACGGCACGATCGCGATGTCGTCGAACGCGTACGCCTGCCGGCCGCGCTTGGCACGGCCGATCTCGATCTCGGTCATCTGGTGATTCCTTAGGTCAGGCGGTCAGCGGCCGGAGTAGTTCGGGGCCTCGACCGTCATCTGGATGTCGTGCGGGTGGGACTCCTGCAGGCCGGCGGAGGTGATCCGGACGAAGCGGCCGTTGTCCTGCAGCTCCGGGATCGTCCGGGCGCCGGTGTACCACATCGACTGCCGGAGACCGCCGATCAGCTGGTGCGCGACCGCGGACAGCGGGCCCCGGTACGGCACCTGGCCCTCGACGCCCTCGGCGATCAGCTTCTCGTCGGACGAGCCGTCGTGCTGGAAGTAACGGTCCTTCGAGTACGACTTGCGCAGCCCACCGGACGACGACATCGCGCCGAGCGAACCCATCCCGCGGTACGCCTTGAACTGCTTGCCGTTGATGAACACCAGGTCGCCCGGCGACTCCTCGCAGCCGGCCAGCAGCGAGCCCAGCATGACCGTGTCCGCACCCGCGACGAGCGCCTTCGCGATGTCGCCGGAGTACTGCAGGCCGCCGTCGCCGATCACCGGGACACCGGCCGGCTTGCAGGCCAGCGACGCCTCGTAGATCGCGGTCACCTGCGGCACGCCGACACCGGAGACGACCCGGGTGGTACAGATCGAGCCCGGGCCGACGCCGACCTTGACGCCGTCCGCGCCCGCGTCGACCAGCGCCTGCGCGCCCTGCCGGGTGCCGACGTTGCCGCCGACGACGTCCACGCCGCGGGTCGCCGGGTCGGCCTTGAGCCTGCGGATGATCTCGATCTGCGCCTTCGAGTGCCCGTGCGCGGTGTCCACCACCAGCACGTCGACACCGGCCTCGACCAGCGTCATGGCGCGCTTGTACGCCTCGCCGAAGAAGCCGATCGCGGCGCCGACCATCAGCCGGCCGGACGCGTCCTTGGTGGACAGCGGGAACTTGTCGCGCTTGACGAAGTCCTTCAGCGTGATCAGGCCGGTGAGCTTGCCGGCGTCGTCCACCAGCGGCAGCTTCTCCACCTTGTGCTTGCTGAGCAGCGCCATCGCGTCGTCGGCGGCGATCCCCTGCCGGCCGGTGATCAGCGGCTGCCTGGTCATCACCTCGCGGACCGGCCGGGACAGGTCGGTCTCGAAGCGCATGTCGCGGTTGGTGACGATGCCGACCAGGACGCCGGCGTCGTCCACCACCGGGACGCCGGAGATCCGGTACTGCGCGCAGAGCGCGTCGGCTTCGCCGATGCTCGCCTCGGGGCCGATCGTGATCGGCTGCGCGATCATCCCGGACTCGGAGCGCTTGACCAGGTCGACCTGCTGGGCCTGGTCCTCGATCGAGAGGTTGCGGTGCAGGACGCCGAGGCCGCCCTGCCGGGCCATGGCGATCGCCATCCGGGCCTCGGTGACGGTGTCCATCGCGCTGGACACCAGCGGGATGTTCACCCAGACGTTGCGGCTGACCCGGGACCGGGTGACCGCCTCGGACGGGATGACGTCGGACTCGTTCGGCTGCAGCAGTACGTCGTCGAAGGTGAGGCCGAGGACGGCGAACTTGTCGGGAACTCCAGCGGGGGTGATGTCCATGGGGAAAACGTGCACCTTTGTACGGCGAGAACGGAACCCCATCCTATCCGCGCCGTGAGCGAGCCCCGAATCCGCCGTCCACAGGCAACCGCCCGCCACGGACGCGCGGCGGGCGGTGACCAGGTGTTACCTGTGCCTACTTGTGCTTGTCCGGCCTCTCGGTCGGCACGTTGATGATGCCGAGGATCTGCAGCAGGCTCGAGTCGTCGGTCGAACCGTGGGTGCGGGAGATCGCGGCGTGCTTGCCCTCCGGGTAGTGGCCGGTCGAGTGCTTGCCCTTGGCGTAGGCCTTCTTCACCGAGCCGGTGTTCACCTCGCCGCTCGAGTGCTTCGCCGCCTTGCCGTGCTCGGACCGGGCGGACTTCCCGGACCTGGCGCTGGCTGTCGGCTTCTCGGCGGTCGCTGTGGGCTTGGCGACGGTTGCCGTCGGCTTCGCAGCGGTTGCCGTCGGCTTCGTGGCGGCAGTCGTGGGCTTGGCGGGGGTTGCCGCTGGCTTCGCGGTGGTTGCCGCGGGCTTGGTGGCGGCCGTCGTGGAGTCTGCCTGCGGCAGGCCGGCCGGCACCGGCAGTACGTCGACGGGCACCGCGCCGAGCGTCAGGTCGAGCAGGTCCTGGATCGCACTCGGGATCACGCCCGCGCCGTCACCCGGCGTAGTCGTCCCGGTCCCGTCCGTCCCGGACGAACCGGTCCCGGTCGAGCCGGTCCCCGCCGAACCTGTCCCAGTTGAGCCGGTCCCGGTTGAGCCCGTCCCGGTTGAGCCCGTCCCGGTCGAACCTGTATCGGTCGAGCCGGTACCGGTTGAGCCCGTACCCGTGGAGCCGGTCCCGCCGGTGTCACCCGCCGGTGGCGTGGAGGTGCCGTTGTCGCCGGCGGCGGGCTGGCCCGTGCCGGTGTCGCCGGTCGGCGCAGTGGTCGGGTCGGCCGACGTACCACCGTCGGTCGTCCCGGTGCCGTCGGTCGTCCCGGTGCCGCCGGTCCCGGTGCCGGTGTCGCTGGACCCGTTGTCCACGTTCGCCGGCGGCGTCGGGGTGGTGTCCGTCGGCGGCGGTGTCGGCGTACCGGTGTCGGTCGGCGGCGGCGTGGACGGATCCGTCGGCTGACCGGTCGTGGTGTCGGTCGGCGTACCGGTCGGCTCGCTGGTCGGCGTGTCGGTCTTGTTGTCCGACGGCAGCGTCGTCTTGGTCCCGGACGGCTCCGGCGTGGTCTTGATGCCGTTCTGGTCGGTCACCAGGTCCTGTGGCGGCAGCGGCTTGACGACCGCCTTGTTGTCGCCGATCTGCGGCGGCACCAACGGCGGGTTGACGTCGTCCCGCGCCTGCGGCTGGTCGGTGCCGGAGTTGTCGCCGTCCTGGTTCGACCCGGCGTGCTCCGCCCTCGCCTTGATCTGGTAGTCCTTGCCGACCTTGACGATCTTCTGCCGGTCCATCACCGGCAGTCCGTTCAGGTCCTGCTTCGGGAAGCTGGTCTGCGGCCGGACCGCGTCGACCATCTTCTCGATGACCTTCTCGTACGGCGACAACGGGTCCCCGGTGACCGCGGCGGCCACCCCGGACACCGACAGCGCGGCGACCGCGGCGACACCGAACGCCAGACCGCGGGTCGCCACCTTGCGGGCGAACGGGTCGGTGATCGGGTTCAGCGCGGCGCAACGCGCCAGGAAGGTCTCCGGGTCGTCGATGGTCTCCACCGGGAGCTCGTCCTCGACCTCCACCGCCAGCCGCAGCTCGGCCAGCAAGGCGACGGCCGGGTCGTGCTCACCCGCCAGACGGGCGGACTCCCCACCGGCAGCCAGCAGATCGAGCAGTGCGTCATCGGCCTCAATCGCGTCGAGATCGAAACGGTCAGCCATGATGCCCCTCCCCTGCTGCTCCTCGTTCCAACTGTGCTTCATGCCCCACGAACCCCCTGAGCGTGATCAACGCCCGATGCTGTGCGACCCTCACCGCCCCCGGTGTCATCCCCAGTGCCCGGCCGGTCTCCTCGGCTGACATCCCCGCAACGACGCGCAGGCGCAGAATCTCGCGCAGCTTCTCCGGCAGCTTCTCCATCAGCCCCCAGGCATGCTGGACCTCGGACTGCCGAACCGCACGCTCCTCCGGCGTCGGTGACTCGTCCGCGCCGTCCGGCAGGTCCGGCGTCGAGACGTCGGCGACCGCGAACGCGCGCTGGGCATCGGCGACCTTGCGGGCCGCGATCCCGTAGACGAAAGCCTCGAAAGGCCTCCCCTCGTCGCGGTACCGGCCGAGCGCGCCGAACACCGCGACACATACCTCTTGAGCGACGTCGTCGACCATGTCGGCGCCGCCCGGATAGGTCCACAGACGGGACCGTACGTAACGGTGCGCCACAGCGCGCACCCTGGTGAGCAGGTCGTTGAGAGCTGTGCGGTCCCCGTCGCCGGCCAGCGCGGCAAGATCCCTGAGCTCGACCCGGTCGTGGGTGTCAGGCACTTTGACCTCTGTCACCCCTCGCCCCCTCGTGAATGTCCGGACCGGTCAGCCTGAAAGATGCTACGGCGCTCATCTCCAGTTGCCTAGTGTCAAGTCAAGGTCAAGCCCTTGTTTTGATCACAATCTGTCACTACTCGCCGGTTAGCTACTTGACGGCGGGCTGTGTCGCGGCAATGCGGGTGCTGACGGCGTACGACGAGACGATGTCGCCGGTCCGCAGCCCGGGACCGTGGTGCCCGGGGACGACGACGTCGCGGCCGCCGAGGAACGCCCCGTTCGCCGGCGCGACGACGATCTCCTTGCGCACGTCCTGGCCGACGATGCCGATCGCGCGGCCGTGGTGCCCGTCCAGGGTGACCACGTCGTTCAGCAGTTCGATGCCGGGGATCTTCGCGGCGGCCCGGTAGAGCGCGGCCCGCAGGTCGGCCGGCACCAGCCCGGACCCCAGAACCGACGACAGGTGCAGGAAGGCCCGGAAGTCCGGAGGCGACGGGTGCCCGACCCCGGTCGTGTCCTGGCGGAGCGCGGCCAGCAGCGCGTCGGGATCACGCGGAAGTTTGGCCAGGAAGCCCGGCGTCGGCGTGGTCCAACCGGCCTCGCACCTGGTGGTGGATTGGTTCAGCGGCCCGACCGGGTCGCTGCAGATCGCGTAGCCGGTCGTCGTCCGGCCGGGGGTGGCGAACAGTTCGGGAGCCAGCTTCCGCGCCGCCGTACGGGCGGCCGCGCTCGGGAACTCGACCCGCACGAGCTTCGTGCCCTGCTGCACGTAGCGCGCCGTGGGCTTGGCCGGGATCCACTTGTCACCACGGCTGAAGATCGTCGCCCGGAGGTCCGGGTTCGAGGTGAAGGTGTCGATCATCGAGGACTGCACGGTGATCTGCCGGAAGTGCCCGGGCGGGATCGGCGTGTCCGGGTTCGAACCGATCCGGGCGGCGGCGTCGTTCAGGAAGGTCCCGGCGTCGGCGGTGGCGCCGAGCGGGGCGGCATGGTCGCGGGTGACCACGTCGGCGATCAGGAAGCCGCCGGCCAGTGTCAGCGCCAGTCCACCGGCGACCAGGACTCGCCGCCGTACGATCCGGCGAGGGTTGGCCGGTTCCGGCGCGGTGAGCAGGTGACGGGTGCGGGCCAGGACGTACGGGTCGGGATCCGGTACGTCGTCGCGGACTCGTTTGAGCAGGTCGATCTCGGTCATGACGGGTTCTCCTCGAAGTCGGGTCCGAGCGCGGAGCGGAGGGCTCGACGGGCTCGGTGCAGGCGGGAGCGGACGGTGCCGATCGGCAGGTCCAGCGCCTGCGCGATCTCGGCGTAGGACAGGTCTTCCCAGGCGTAGAGCAGCAGTACGTCGCGTTCCGCCGGCCGGAGCCGGGCGAGTACGCCGGTCAGCAGCCGGGACGCCGACGCCGCGTCCACCCGGGCCGCCACGTCGGCGGCGAGCAGGTCCGGGTGCCGGTCGGTGCCGGCCCGCGAGTACGCCCGGTACTGGCGTACCTCGTCCCGCCGGCGCCGCCGGACCAGGTTGGTCGCGATGCCGTACAGCCAGGGCAGGGCGCCGTCCGCGGTACCGGCGTACCGGTGGCGACGCTCGAACGCGATCAGGAAGGTCTGCCCGAGCAGGTCGTCGGCCTCGGTCGGGCCGAGCCGCCGGGCGATGTAGCGGTGGATGGTGACGGCGTACCGGTCGAACAGCTGGGCGAACTCCTCGGGCCGGGCGGCCTGGACGGGTTCGGTGCCGGTCGGTGGGCCGGGCACGAGGTCCGGTGGCGGGTGGGTGGTGGCTCGCGGTGGCTGCATACCTGCTTCTGCCCGATCCCCGCGATCCGGTTCCCGCTCAGTCGAGGACGGGCGCGCGGAAGCGGATCAGTTCGGTGGCGTGCTCGCCGCCCCAGTCGATCGGCGTCCGGCCGGTCTCGGTCCAGCCGGCCCGGCGGTACAGGCGTTCGGCGGCGCCGCGGTTGTCCACGACCTCCAGCGACAGCTCCCGCCCGAGTTCGGCGGCCACGGTCACGCAGTGGTCGAGCAGCTGCCGGCCGATGCCGCGCCCGGTCGCGGCCGGATCCACGAACAGCCGCTCGACCTCGGCGCGCTCTCCCACACCCGTCAGCACCACATGCCCCGCGACCCGTCCACTGTCCACCGCGACCCAACATCCCAGCGCAGTCTCTGGTGTCAGCCACAGTTCCGGAGCCGCGGGCCAGTTGATCGGGTACCCGGCCCGTTCGTGCACGGAGCGCAGCAGTTCGACGCAGACGGCCAGGTCCTCGGTACGACGTTCACGAATCACCCGCACATATAAACACCGCCCGGCAACCGAAGCTGCCGGGCGGTGCTGTGTGTGCTGTGCTGTCGAACTACGACCTGAGGCTCAGTGGCCGTGTCCGTGGCCGTGACCGGCCGCGGGGGCTTCCTCTTCCTCGGGCTTGTCGACCACCAGGGTCTCGGTGGTCAGCAGGAGCGCGGCGATCGAGCCGGCGTTGGCGAGCGCGGACCGGGTCACCTTGACCGGGTCCAGGACGCCCTGCGCCAGCAGGTCGCCGTACTCGCCGGTGGCGGCGTTGAAGCCGCTGCCGGAATCGAGGTCCGCGACCTTGGAGGTCACCACGTAGCCCTCGTAGCCGCCGTTCTCGGCGATCCAGCGCAGCGGCTCGACGACCGCCTTGCGGACGATCCGGACGCCGGTGGCCTCGTCACCGTCGAGCTCGAGGTCCTTGTCCAGCACGGTGGACGCGTGCACGAGAGCGGAGCCGCCGCCGGCGACGATGCCCTCCTCGATCGCGGCCCGGGTCGCGGACACCGCGTCCTCGATCCGGTGCTTCTTCTCCTTCAGCTCGACCTCGGTGGCCGCGCCGACCTTGATCACGCAGACGCCGCCGGCCAGCTTGGCCAGCCGCTCCTGCAGCTTCTCGCGGTCCCAGTCGGAGTCGGTGCGCTCGATCTCGGACTTGATCTGGCTGACCCGGCCCTCGATGTCCTCGGCCTTGCCGGAACCCTCGACGACGGTCGTGTTGTCCTTCGAGACCACGATCCGGCGAGCCGAACCGAGCACCTCGAGGCCGACCTGGTCGAGCTTCAGCCCGACCTCGGGGGCGACGACCTGCGCGCCGGTGAGCGCGGCCAGGTCCTCCAGCATCGCCTTGCGGCGGTCACCGAAGCCCGGCGCCTTGACGGCGACCGAGGTGAAGTTGCCGCGGATCTTGTTGACCACCAGGGTCGACAGCGCCTCGGCCTCGACGTCCTCGGCGATGATCAGCAGCGTCTTGCCGGACTGCACGACCTTCTCCAGCAGCGGCAGCAGGTCCGCGATCGCGGAGATCTTGCCCTGGTGGATCAGGATGTACGGGTCCTCCAGCACCGCTTCGCCGGCCTCGGCGTCGGTGATGAAGTACGGCGAGATGTAGCCCTTGTCGAACTGCATGCCCTCGGTGAACTCGAGCTCGGTCCCGAAGGTGTTCGACTCCTCGACGGTGATCACACCGTCCTTGCCGACCTTGTCGAACGCGTCCGCGATCAACGCGCCGATCTCGGCGTCGCGGGCGGAGATGGTCGCGACGTGGGCCATGTCGCCCTTGTCGTCGACCGGCTTCGCGGTGTCCACCAGCTTGGCGGAGATGGCCTCGACGGCCGCCTCGATACCGCGCTTCAGACCCATCGGGTTGGCGCCCGCGGCGACCGCCCGGAGGCCCTCGTGCACCAGCGCCTGCGCCAGCACCGTCGCGGTGGTGGTGCCGTCACCGGCGATGTCGTTGGTCTTGGTGGCGACCTCCTTGGTGAGCTGCGCACCAAGGTTCTCGAACGGGTCGTCCAGCTCGACCTCACGGGCGACGGTGACACCGTCGTTGGTGATGGTCGGGGCGCCCCACTTCTTGTCCAGGACGACGTAGCGGCCCTTCGGCCCCAGCGTCACCTTGACCGTGTTCGCGAGCTTGTCGACGCCGCGCTCCAGCGCGCGCCGGGCATTCTCGTCGAACTCGAGGATCTTCGGCATGAAGAAAACCAGTCCTTTTCTGAAATGTCCGTACGGCGATTCCCGCTGCCCTGACCCACTCCGCCCCGGGTACCAGAGGTAGCCGGGGCGGTGTCAGTCAGGAACAGCGGGCGGTCGTCACTTGCTGACGACTGCGAGGATGTCGCGGGCGCCCAGGATCAGGTAGTCCTGGCCGTCGTACTTGACCTCGGTGCCGCCGTACTTGGAGTAGATGACCTTGTCGCCGACGGCGACGTCCAGCGGGACGCGGTTGCCGTTGTCGTCGATCCGGCCCGGGCCGACGGCGAGGATCTCGCCCTCCTGCGGCTTCTCCTTGGCGGTGTCCGGGATCACCAGGCCGGACTTCGTGGTCTGCTCGGCTTCGAGCGGCGCGACGAGGACACGGTCCTCGAGCGGCTTGATCGTGACCGACACTTGCTGACCTCCACGGTCGATTTCGCTTGTCTGTGGCATGTGGTCGCGCTCCCCTGCCGTCGCGGGGGTCAGAGGCCGGACCGCTGACACCCTCCCACGGAGAGTGCCAACACCGAATCTAGGCCGCGATTAGCACTCGGTCAACTCGAGTGCCAAAGGAATCTCACCCTGAGACGTACTGGCCCGCGTGACCGCCCCAGTACAGAATGTTGCTATGCGGCTCCCCAAGCTGTCCGGCAAGGCCGTCGCCCTGCTGGCGGCGGTCGGCGCGGTCGCCGTCGGAGCCGTCGCGGCCAACGCCTCGAAGCACGACTCCCCCGCGGCCTCCGGCACACCCACCACCACACCCAAGGCCGACCAGCCCACCCCCGAGACCACCGCAGCAGCCGCGTTACCCCAGTGCACGTCCGCCCGGCTGGCACCTGTCAACCGCAGCTGGGGCATCCCGATGCCGTCGCTGCTGGGAAGCACCAGCACCGCCTGCACCCTCAGGTACGGCGACAACCCGTACCGCCGCTCGAGCCGCACAGGTGATCCGGAGACCGCGATCCTGGTCCTCCAGCGCAACCTGAACTTCTGTTACGGCACCAAGCTCGCCGTCGATGGCATCTACGGCAGCAAGACCCGGGCTGCGGTCAGAGCGGTCCAGGGCAAGCACCACCTCGTGGCGGACGGCGTCTACGGCCCGAAGACGCGTTCTGCGATGAACTGGCGCCTGTACTCGATGGCGACCCGCAGCTGGAGCAGGAGCTGTTCCAGCCCCCACTAAAGTTGCCGGCGTGAGTGTCGCTGCGTTGCTCGACGGACCGGGCGCCGAGGTACTGGCTGCCGCGTGCGCCGAGTTCCGCCCCGGCAGCGAGCTGCGACTGGTGGAACAGCTCAGACGCCGGTACGACGCTGCTCTGGTGACAACCGCTGTCACCCAGGCCGCCCTGCGCCACCGTGCGGTCGCCAAGTTCGGCCCTGACGCGGGCCGCATGTACTTCACCCCGGACGGTCTGGAACAAGCCACCCGCACCACCGTCGCCGCCCACCGCGCCGAACGCCTGGCGACCGCGATGCCCGGCGCGAGCCTGGTCGACCTGGGCTGCGGCATCGGCGGCGACCTCATCACCGCCGCCCGCGCCGGACTCCAGGTCACCGGCGTGGAACGCGACCCGGAAACAGCCGCCACCGCCCGCGCCAACCTGTCCGCCCTGCGCCTGCCAGGCGACGTACTGGTGGGAGACGCCGAGTCCACCGACCTCACGCCGTACGACGTGGTCTTCGCGGACCCGGCTCGTCGCGCGGACGGACGGCGGGTGTTCGACCACAACGCCTACTCGCCGCCCTGGTCGTTCGTGACCGCACTGCTGGAACGGACCGCGTGCGTGAAGGTCGCTCCCGGCATCCCGCACGACGCGATCCCGGACGGCGTGGAGGCCGAGTGGATCAGCGACGCCGGCGAGGTGAAGGAGGCCGCTCTCTGGTCCGGACGCCTGTCGACAGGCGTCCCGCGCCGCGCCACTCTCCTACCAGGCGGTGCGACCGTCACGAACGCGCCAGAGGTGGACGCGGGTCCGGTCGGGCAGTACATCTACGAGCCGGACGGTGCGGTGGTCCGGGCCGGTCTCGTCACTGCGGTCGCCGGGGCGGTCGACGGCTGGCTGCTGGATCCGCGCATCGCTTATGTGACGGCAGCGAAGTACGTCGCGACTCCGCTGGCATCGGCGTACGAAGTCCTGGAAGAGCTGCCCTACAAGGAGAAAGCGCTTCGCGCGTGGGTCCGCGGTCAGGGCATCGGGACGCTGGAGATCAAGAAGCGCGGCGTCGACCTGGACCCGGCCCAGCTGCGGAAGAAGCTCGCGCCGAAGGGGTCCGCGAGCGCGACGCTGATCGTCACGCGGATCGGCCGGGATGCGGTCGCCTACTCCTGCCGGAGGGTGACGACCACCTTGCCGGTCGCCTGATCGTCCTCCAGATACCGGTGCGCGGCGGCGATCTCGCCGAGGCCGAACACCCGGTCCACGTTCGGCCGGTACGCACCCGCCTCGACCTCGTCGACGATCCGCTGCAGCACATCGGCCCGCCCCCGCATCGTCTCGCTGTGGAACGCGGTCAGCCGGGTCCCGGTCGGGATCATCGCGATCGGCTCGAACGCCTCGATCAGCCAGCCGCTGAGTGACCCCGCGACGCAGACCGTCCCACCACGCCGTACGACGCGCAGCGAGTCCACTGCCGTCCGCGCGCCGACGAGATCCAGCACGTAGTCCGGACCGTCCGGCCAGACGTCGAGCACCGATTCTTCGATGAGCACGTGATCGGCCGTGAGCGCGGCGGCCTTCCGCGCCTGCCGGGTGGTGACCGCGGTCTCCACGCCGAGACCGGACGCGATCGCGGCCGCGGCCATCCCGACCGACGACGTACCGCCGCGGATCAGAAACCGTCCGCCGTGCTCGATCCCCAACGTGTCCAACGCGCCTTGCGCGGTCAGATAGGTCTCGGGCAGGGCCGCCAGCACCTCCCACGGCAACGTCGTCGACAGCGGCATCAACGTTGCGTTGGGCAACAATGCGTACTCCGCATACCCGCCGTCGTACGCCCGTCCCATCTCCCCCATCACCGCCGCCACCGTGGTCCCTTCCGGTACGGCGGGATCCGTCGAGGCCTCGACCACGCCGACGCACTCGATCCCGAGCACCCGCGGGAACACCACCGCCGGCGAATGCCCCTGCCGGGTCCGCAGCTCCGACCGGTTCAGCCCGGCCGCCCGCACCCGGACCAGGCTCCACCCGTCCCGCACCGCCGGCACCGGCAGTTCGCGAATCTCCAGCACCTCCGGGCCACCCGCCCGTACACACACCGCCGCACGCATCGTCATACGTTCACTCTCGCCGCCGGACGCCGTGGCCGACCACCGATAGAATGCCAAGCTATGCCCGATGGCCGCCAACCTGTCCGCTCGGACCTCTTCCCGTCCGCGGGCGCACACCAGTGGACCTCCGGCGGCATCAGCCCGGTGCACGCCCACGACGAAGGACACCTCGTGTACGCCGCCCGCGGCGTACTGTCCGTGCACACCGACTACGGCACCTCGATCGTCCCGGCCAACCGCGTCGCGTGGACCCCGGGCGGCACCACCCACCACCACCGCGCACACGGCGAGACCGACATGCGCATCGTGTTCCTGCCGCTCGCACTGTCCCGCCGCCTGCAGGATCGTCCCGCGGTCTTCCTCGCCTCCGGTCTCGCCCGCGAGGTACTGCTCGCCCTCACCAGCCGCCACCTCGAACCCCAGGCCCGCGCCCGCCTCCAACGGGTCCTCGTCGACGAACTCCACGAAGCGACGGAGCAGCCGCTGCAACTCCCCGAACCCCGCGACGACCGCCTCCGCGCGATCGCGCGACTCCTGCACGACAACCCCGCCGACAACACGCCACTCACCGAACTCGGCCGCCAGGCGGGCGCCGGCGCCCGCACCCTGAGCCGCCTGTTCCGCAACGAGCTCGGCATGACGTACTACGAGTGGCGCACCCAGTTGCGCATCTACCACGCGCTGGTCCTGCTCGCCGCCGGCCACGAGACGACGTACGTCGCCCACGCCTGCGGCTGGGCGAACCCGAGCGGCTTCATCGCGGCGTTCGCCCAGATCATCGGCACCACACCCGGCCGGCACCGGGCACTTGCGCTCGACCTACACTCGAACATATGATCGACCTCGCGTGCGGGTCTCCGGACGACTTGCCGACGGACGAGGTGCTGCGCCCGTTGCCGCGCTCCCCGGAGACCCGCCACTAGCCAACGCGCTACGTCAGGTGCATGTGGTGGGTGGTGGAGGTGGTCAGCCCCGCGTGCTCCGCAGGCGCTCCGGTCGCGCCGCTCCCTCCCGCACCCGCTACGCGCGCCCCCACCCACCCACCGGCTGCCGCCGGCAATCTTGCCCGCTGCCGCGGGCGAGTTGCGAGCTGCCGCTCGCGAGCGACTGCTTAGCCGGCGCACTCTGTAAAGCCGGGCGTGGTGAGTGGTACGCGTGGATCTAGTCGGTCCGCTACTCATGAAACTCGAACGAGGAAGGTTGTTCGTGGCGCTCTGATTGGAGCGGCTGGCGCAGGACGGACTCGCTTCACGTCCCGCACCAGCCGATCTTTGGGGTCCCTGCCCGAGCCAGGAGGGGAGCCAGGGGACTCGGGGAAGGCTCAGACAGGGACAAGTGCGACGGGGTCGACGGTGACTCGCGACGATCCGCGGCGAGTCTGCTGTGAGGAGCAGCGCCGACCGACCCCGTCAGATCAGGGACCGCCGGCCACCAAGACGCGAGCGTTCGTGTAGTGCTCGACGTGCTCCTTCATTCCGGTTGTGGCCGCTGCCTCCGATAGATGGGTCAAACTCGGCACGACGACTGCGGCGGCTTCGAGGCGGACGGCTGTGTCCATCAGCGCTTGAAACGCCGCTGGTGCGGTCTCGATCTGATCGACAAAGATCGCGTGCAACGTGAACCCTTCGCGATGCGCGAACGCGACCAGCTCCGCCTTGACTTGCCCCAGCGCAGTTGGCGTCATGAGGAAGTGTTTCCGGACGTAGCCGAGGAGCAGCGGTTTTGTCTGGTCAACCTCGCCCATTGCCGCCGCTCGGCTCTGGAGCGTAAGGAAGGCTTGCCGAGCTGCACAATGGCCGCACTTTCACGATGGCTCGGCATCCGAACTGCCGATCGGCTCGTTGGTGACTCGAAGCCCAGCGAATCGGCGACGCATGGCTGCTTCGTATCGGGCGGCAAGCGCTGGCTCGGCGACATAGGTTGCGATCGAGTGCTCGCCGAACCAGACCCGAACGCGGCGACGACGCTCGATCAACTTCATCGGCATGCTCATCAGTCGCCTCTCACCTCGCGCCAGATGTCGCGAAGTATGAACACGTAAACGCCGGCAGCCAGGGCATAGCTGATAACGACCGGCCAAGGACCGCTGATCAGAACCACCATGTCCGCCTCCCTTCCTTGATCGTTGTGCTGACCAACTAAGTGGATCACCGAGCGTCATGTGTGAGTAACCTGATGGAACGGTGAACGGTGCGAAGTCCGCTGCAGGGGGCGTGAAGGTCGTGAACCTCGCGTCCGTACTCCCTTCCATGCGCCGCGAACCCGTCTGCCGCTTGCAATGGGCGTAAGTTGTCATTGTGAGTAGCGGACACGGGACTGCGGGTATGCGTGACCCGGAGGTGCGCCCGGAGTCCCTGCAAGAAGCGCTGCAGGTGATCGGCTGGGGGCCGCGCGATCTGGCACGTGCAGTAAATGCCTGGCTCACAAGGCGCGGCCGTGCGTCGGAGCGGGTCGATATCACGGCGGCATACCCGTGGGTTCGAGTCAACTATTGTCCGCACGGTTCGATCCCCGAAGTCGTCGCCACCGTCCTGACCGACGAGCTCGGTGTGTATGTCTCCGCTGAGCAGTTGTGGCCGGGACATGCACGTGCTCAACGATCAACGGCCAAGACTGCAGAAATCGCGACGAGTGCCAGCTTGGACGGCGTGGTCCGGTCGCTTGAACAACTCGTCAACGGCTCGCGGCCACTTCCGACTGATGGCCCGGACCTGCTCGCGGCGATTCTCGACGGCATTCACACCACGGTTACATCGATCCCGGCTCAGAACAGGCGAGACCGGGTTCGGCAACCGCAGACGGAACTCATTGCGTCGCACGTCAAGGCACTCCGGCATCTCGACGACCGCCAAGGCGGTGGAGCGCTCAGCCTCCGCTATGTCACGCACGAACTGGCTGGCGTTCTCGATCTGGTGCGCAGTGCCAGCTACGACCCGGAGGTCGGCCGCGACCTCCTCACGATCGTCGCTGATCTGGCTCAGCTCGCTGGCTGGATGCAGTTTGATGCCGGTGAGACGGCGATAGCTCAGCGATACCTCTTGCTGGCGATCCGCCTGGCCCGGGCGGCTCGTGACGACGGCCGCATGGTGAACAACGTTGGCATGTTGGCGTACGTGGCGTCCTACACGGGGCAAGGCGCAGACGCGATTCGGATCATCGATGCCGCAAACAGCGTCCAGACCGCCAGCCATCTGCTGCAAGCTCGCACGGCTGGGCGTGCCGCCACCGCACACGCCAGCGTGGGCGATCTTGGCGCCTTCCGGATCGCTGCTGACCGTTCGCAGGAGCTACTTGCGTCCGCGGGCCAGGACGAACTGTCGTCGTATTTGTACTACCTCACCCCAGACCAACTGTCGGCCGAGGCCGGATACAGCCTGCTGGCCATCGCCATGCACACCGATCTCTACCAGCAGCCCCTGCTTAAGCAGGCGATCGAATTGCTGACGCCACTGTCGAGTATCGGAGATGACCCGGCCTATCAACGCTCGGCTTTGTTGCACGGGTGCCAACTGGCTCGGGCGTACATGCTGCGCCGTGACCTTGACGGGACGGTTGCGACTGCGCGCACGGCCCTCGCGCGTGTCTCGGAGGTGCAATCGGGGCGCTGCATGGCGACGCTGCGAGAAGTTGCGCAGGAATCTGTCTCAACGCCGCAGGGCGACCGTCGTGGCTGATTTCCTGCCGGAACTTGACGCGGCGCTGGAGGGGCGGTGAGCGCGACCGAGACCTCGTGTAGTGGCTGGAGGCATCCCCAGGCTAGTGTCCTGTCAGTGATCCGGCTCGTGGCCCGCCCGTTCGACTCCCCAGACGCGCAGCGGTTGATCCGAGCTCTCTATGCTGAGCAGCTTGATACGTACGGCTTTGCCGACTCGCCCGATCGCGAAGCGTCCGGCGACTACGACCCGCCACGCGGACTGCTGTTGGTTGCCTACTCGCCCGCAGGCGAACCGATCGGTTGCGGTGGCTATCGAACCTACAACCAAGCTGAGCAGGTCGCTGAAGTGCGCAAGATGTATGTCCGCCCAGCCGAGCGCGGGCAGGGAGTAGGGCGCCAGCTACTAAGCCAACTCGAACAGGAGGCCGCAGAGCATGGTGCCTGCCGCATGCTCCTCGAGACCGGCTCCCTCAACAGCTCTGCCATCGGGCTGTACGCCGCCAGCGGCTACGAGGCGATCCAGTCCTACGTGACAGGCCGTCGTCTGACAAACCGGGCGTTCGCTAAGCAACTCTGCCAGGGCTGAGCACCCCACGGATGCGCTGGTCCCTCAGTGACCTTCTGGAGCCGAGCCGTGTTCTGCTGCGCACGCGGAGTCTCAGCCGGTCTTTGCGGGGTGCCATGGTGGTAGGTGTTCGGGATCGCGTGGGAACAGCCGGTCGTCTTCGATCAGGAGGTCAGAGTCTGCGTCGCCTTCGAAGGGCGGGGTGTCGTAGTCGAAGTTGGCGGCGAGTTTGCCGGTGTGGGTCAAGGTGATGGTGGCGTTGTACCAGGCGCCTTTGCCTGGCTGATACATCTCCTTGCGCAGGTCGTCGGCAGCATCCTGGCCATCGTGATCGAGAGCGATCTTGTGAGCAGTCGAGTTGTCCCCGGCGGTCGCTCGGAGCGTCGTACCTGACATGGGACCTGCGCCGGTGATTCTCAGCTCGGTTTGCTCCCACCCTGACGGCGCTGACCGAGCCATCGACCTGCCGATCCTGCTCAGAAGCTCCTGGGACTTCTCGGTCATGGTGTGCCTTTCGGTGAGATCGAGTCGTTGCTGATCCGGCGGGTGACCAACTCGTCGCCATCCTCGTACTCGACCCAGATCGTATCTGGCCGGCGACTGCCCTCCGGGTAGCGGAACGCGACGAACACGTTGACGGCGTTTCCGGATTCGATCATGCGGCGCCAGTGGTTTTCCAAGGTCTTGTACATGCTCAAGTTGACGGTCTTGCCGGCCATCGGAAGCAGGTTCAGGTTGCCGAGCGGGCCGCCGAAGATCCTGGCGAAGATGTGACCTGCGTGGTCTCCTGGGAGCTTGCCGACGAGTTTGCGCTGTGCGGACTTGTCCCTGGGATGGTCCAGGTCGATCAGGTCGAGATCGGCGCGCGCCTCTATCACGCGTCCAGAGCCGTCTGTTCTGTACGTGAACTTCTTGTCCACTCTGATGGTCGTGTCGGCAGGTGGTGCCTTGAGCAATGGGCGGTCGCCAGGCTTGGTGCTCGACAGATCGTGATCTGGCACTTGTGCGGCGCCGGAATTCCTGTCCCGCCTACCCAGGTCGATATCGCTCAGATCGAGTTCGATGTCCGATGCGGTGTCCTCAGTTGTCTTTGGCTCGCCGTCCACAGCGCGCCGGTGGCAATCAGGGAATGGCGATCGCTCACGGCTCGTTGTCGGATGCTTCGTTGAGGCGTCCCGAACCGCGCGGTCTGCCCATTCGCGGGCCTTCGGGGCCGCTTGAGCAGCAACGTGGGCTGCCTGTTCGCATGCGCGGGCGGCGGCGTCCAGATAGAGGGCGGGCTGCTGGGCGCCGAGTTGCGCTGCGAACGCCGCGTTGTCGCGGCACCTTTGAGCTGTCCGTTGGAGGTGTGCCACGACGGCCGGAACCTGGTCCAGGCACTCGACCAAGCCTTGGGCGACTCGCTCCAGATCCGACGCCACGTGGGTGACTAGATTTGATCGGCGTAGCGCGCGCAGGCGGCAGACGCGATGGCCAGCGACTCTGCTGCCTGTTCAACCGCTCGTCCGGCGGCATCCAGGATCTCGGCAATGGATCGGTCGGCGCCGGTCGTGGTTCCGGCGATGAGGGCTTGGACCTGCTGCGAGCTCTGAGTGAAGCGAAGCTTGAAACCGGCTAGACCGCCACCGGCTTGGTTGGCATCCGATGCGATGTGGTGCAGTTGTTCCTTCAGCCGTTGCACGTCGGACATGCCGGTTCCTCACTGTTGGGGCGGGTTGGGCAGAACTGGTGAGTCCTGGAGCAACGCGCGGGTCATCCACTGCACGAATGCCAGCTCAATGTCGCCGTGGGGGCAGCACTCAAACGCGTCGGCGAACATCATGGCCATCACGTCAGCCGCCACCTCGCCGTCTGCGGCGTCAGCCTCGGGCGGGAACTCTTCGTCGAGGTAGGACAGCAGCAGACCACCGAGCGGCGGATTGCCGGCGACGAAGCCCCGCGCGTACCAGTAGGACCGGACCTTGTCGATGATCACCGGAGCCTCACCGGTGATCTGCTCGTCGATCGGTAGATACGTCATGTGGATGCTCTCTTTCGGTGTACGGGGCGCCGGTCGCGGCAGAGGCGCCGAGACCATGTGCGCCGCGGTCCCCGCTCGCAGCGAGAGGAGGGGCGCTGCGAGCGGGGAGGTGGAGGGCGGGGGCTGACGCGGGCGCAGGGACCGGCACGCCACCCCCGCCAGTCAGTGGGCGGCTGAGTCCGCGAGGCGGGGCTCGTCGTGTCTCATGGTCACTCGGACAACCTCGATTTCATGTTGTTGGAACCATCGAAGACCACGCAGTTCACGGGCAGCAGTCCCGTGGGAGCACCACAGGAGCCGATGCGGTCTCAGGGGTCTCACTGGGGTCCCACTCGAGCTGAGCATCTTCCCCTCCGAGGGTTCGGAGGCCGACAATCGACTACGGTGAGCAGTCAGTTGACCACTGGAGAACACAGGCGATGTCCGGCGATTGCGGTAACCCAGCGCTGCGCGCGTTGCTGGCGGAAGCGGCCATCAGCAACGCGGCGTTGGCGCGTGCTGTGGTTGCGTCAGGCGCGGAGGAAGGTGTTCATCTAGGTACGACGCCGACCTCTGTGCGTCGCATGCTGGACGGTGCTCAGCCGCGATGGCCGGTTCCCAGGTTGGTGGCCAAGGTCGTGGGCCGACGACTGCGGCGAGAGGTCAGCCTCGCGGAGTGCGGCTTCGCCGACAACGGCCCGCCTGCAGAGGATCCGCACGATGGCCTGCGTAGCTCGGGAACTCTCGACGGGACTCTTCAATCGGTGATCATGCTGTCCAGCAGGGATTTGAGTCGTCGCAACTTCTTGATCGGGTCGTCATTCGCGGCGGCTGCGTTCGCCGAGCCGGCTCTGCACGCGTTGACCGTGCCGCCGGCAAGGATCACCGACCATGGCGGCAGAGACTGCATCTCCGTCGCGGACGTGAGCGTTCTGCAGGATCACTTCAACCATCTGCGGCGCCTGGACCACCAGTATGGCTCTGGGAGGATCCGTGAGCAGGGCGTACAGCTGCTCCATGGTGAGGCCACACGCCTGCTCCACAGCAGCTACTCCGCCAAGGTCGGCAGCGCGTTGTTACGCGTGATCGCACAAGTCTCGTGGCTTGCCGGCTCCATGGCCGCCGACGTCGGACGTCACGCTCTCGCCCAGCGGTACTACATCCAGACGCTCAACCTGGCCTTGTCGAACGGTGACATGGCCTACGCGGCCAACATCCTCGGGCACATGAGTCGACTGACCGTGCACATCGGGCACGGCGCCTTGACTGACGCAGATCGGACGGCGAATGGCCGCCATGCCGTGGCCCTGGCCCGAGCCGGACGCTCGTTGGCAGGCAGCGCGACCGCGCCGGTCCTCGGAGCGTTGCTCCTGGCCATCGAAGCCCGCGGACACGCGTTGCTTGGCGATGCCAAGGAAGCCAGGCGTGTGGTCTTGGAGGCCGAGCGGACGTTCGAGCGTTCGCGACCTGACAGCGAGCCGCGATGGCTGGACTTCTATACCCAAGGTGAGTTCTTCGCCGATGTCGGTCGGAGCTTACGAGACACAGGGGAAACTGAACATGCTGCTCAGCTGATCGATCAGGCCTTGACAAGCTACGAGCCCTGGCGAACGCGTAGCCGATCCTTCGTCCTGACAGATCTGGCAACCACGCATCTGCTCTCGCGAAACGACGAGCAGGCACTGATCTATGGCGCGGATGCCATGAAAGCAACCACCGCGGTCGCCTCCAGGCGGGCTGTGGATCGCATCCGTACACTTCACCGACAGGTCCATCCCTTGCGCGCAAAGTCATCACACCTGCGCGCTCTTGACGACCGTCTGACGGCCTTTCGCACAAGAAGCGAGGCGGCTGCTCCCTGACGCTGTCAGCCCCCGATCTGAATGCGCACGTCTACTCCATCCCGCTCCGGTCGCAACTTCGAGACCTGACCGCCCGCGAAGGCGTACTGCTCGAAGGGCCAGCCGGATGGGGAGAATTCTGCGCCTTCGTCGAGTACGACGATCTCGAATGTATTGCGTGGTTGGAAGCGGCCGTCGAGCAATGCACGACCCCGTGGCCGGCGCCGGTTCGCGACCGGATACCGGTCAACTGCATCATCCCGACCGTCGGCCCCGACGAGGCGCGCCGCATTGCTGCCGAGACGACCTGCCGCACCGCAAAGCTCAAGGTCGCCACCCATCCCGACTCGCTGGCCGAGGACATCGCGCGGGTTGAGGCCGTGCGCGACGGCCTGGGACCTGGTGGTGCGATCCGCATCGACGCGAACTGCCTCTGGGACGTCGACACCGCCGTACGGAACATCAAGCAGCTCGATGTCGCGGCCGGCGGACTGGAGTACGTTGAACAGCCCTGTGTGACGCTCGAAAAGCTCGCGGCCGTCCGGCGCCGCGTCGATGTCCGCATCGCGGCAGACGAGTCGATCCGCCGCGCCGAAGATCCACTCAAAGTCGCCGTCGCAGGCGCCGCCGACCTGGCAATCATCAAGCCGGCACCATTGGGCGGCATCCGCCGCTCACTGGAGGTCGCAGAGGCCGCAAAGCTGCCCTGCGTCGTCACGTCGACCATCGGTACCAGCATCGACGTAGCCACAAGCGTCGCACTCGCCGCAGCTCTGCCTGAACTGGACTTCGCCTGCGGACTCGACACACTCTCCCTCCTCACCGGAGATGTCATCGCCGACACCACAACGTTCCGCCCAGTCGACGGCTTCATCACAGTCCCTTCAACGAAGCCACAGCCGACTCCCGAGCTGCTTCAAGAGTTTGCGCCAGCAGACCAGGCCCGGATTGAGTGGTGGCTGAGCCGACTGCATCGCGTGACAGCTGAGCTCAACCGTCGCCATGACAGGTAGTGCCTCGGCCGGTCTAGTGTCTTAAGCCGGTGGTTCATTGAGCAGGTGCTCTGTGCGGTTGGCGCTCAATCACCAGACAGGCCCTCATCCGTCACCGCGTGTTCATCTGGGTTGGTCAGGCTGGCAGGCAGAACCGGGTGGCCGCTGACCGTTCGCCTGGGGAGCAAGCGGTGCGCGTTACCCCCAGGCCTTTGTCCGAAACCGTTCCTTCACCGGTAGCCGGATCCGCGCCGCCGCGATCCCCGCGACCGCCGAAACCACCTGAACGCCCGCCACCGCCAACTGCACGCCGGTCACCGTCCCCGCGCCCGCCACTGCCTGCGGCCCCGCGCCCGTCCCCGCCTCCGCACCGGTCCCCCCGCGCGCACCCGCCCCCGCGCCGGTCATCGTCTCCGCACCCGCCTCCGCGCCAGTCACCGTCTCCGCACCTGTCTCCGTGCCCCTCGCCGGGAGGTGGTTGTCGCCGGTGGCGGGGTCTCCGTGGACGAACTCGCTCACCAGTCGGTTCCAGTCCTTCGGGCGCTTGAGCATTGCGTGGCCCTCGCCGGCGAGTGTGTACGTCGTCACCGCCACCCCGGTCGCCCGCAGCCGCTGCGCGTACGCCGTCGTACTCGCCGGATCCGTGATCGTGTCGTCGGTGCCGTGCACGAAAGTCACCGGCGGGCGGAGCGCGACGAGCGGCTCACCGGGCGGCAACCAGGGCGCCAGGGCGAGCACCCCGCCCACCCGTGGATGGTCGCCGACAGCAACGACCGCGCGACCACCCATCGAGTGCCCGATCAGCAGCACCCGCTCGAACGGCAGCTCGTCGAGCACCGCGCGGAGGTCGACAGCCGGATCACCGTCCTCGTTCCAGCCGCGGAACCGGTAACGAGCGAACCCGATCGCGGCCTCTGGTGCCGCCGACCGCGCGGCCGCCGCGAACGGCCACATGCGCAGCAGCGCCGGCCGCCACAGATGCGGTTCGGCCTTCGAGTGTTCCTCGCCGCCGTGCGCCAGGAGGACCAGTTCGGTCGCCCCGGCGGGGTGCCGGACGAGGTCGACACCCGGGCGTCTCACGGCCGTGCGTACAGCTCGGCCGGCTCCTTGCGGATCGCCATCATCCGCCCGGGCGGCGTCTCGGTGAAGCCGTACGAGCGGTACAGCTCATGGGCGTCCGCAGTCGCCAGCAGGACCTGGCGCAGGCCCTTCAGGTCCGGGTGTTCCAGCAACGTCGACACCACGAACCGCCCGAGCCCGTGCCCGCGGTGCGACTCCAGCACGAACACGTCGGCCAGCCAAGCGAACGTGGCCCGGTCCGTCACCATCCGCGCGTACCCGACCATCGCGCCGCTCGCGTCGTACACCCCGAGGTTCAGCGAGCCCGCGATCGCGCGCTCCACCACCTCGTGCGGGATGTCGGTCGCCCAGTACGACGTACTCAGGAAGCCCTGCACCACCGCGGGGTCGATGCGCTCGGCGTTGTCGTCGGCCTCGAAGCCGTCGGGTCCGGTCCATTTCATCTGTTGAGTATCTCCGTGATCGGCATCGAGGAGTCGGCGGGCAGGTCCAGCGGCGACGGCGTCCGGCCGGCGCGGACGAGTTCGGAGCCGAGGGCGGCGACCATCGCGCCGTTGTCCGTGCACAGGCCAGGGCGCGGCACCCGGACGGCGATCCCGGCGGCCGCGGCGCGCTCCGAAGCCATCGCCCGCAACCGCGAGTTGGCCGCGACGCCGCCGCCGATCAGCAGGTGCTCGAAACCGCGGTCCTTGCAGGCGTCGATCGCCTTCCGGGTCAGTACGTCGCAGACCGCCTCCTGGAAGGCCGCCGCGACGTCGTTCACCGGAACGTCCTCGCCGTCGCGGCGTCTGGCCTCGACCCAGCGCGCGACCGCGGTCTTCAAGCCGGAGAACGAGAAGTCGAACCGGTGCCGCTCTAGGTCCCGCGGCGAGGTCAGCCCGCGCGGGAACGTCACGTACAGCCGGTCGCCGTCCTGCGCCGCCTTGTCGATCCACGGACCGCCCGGGAACGGCAGCCCGAGCACCCGCGCGACCTTGTCGAACGCCTCGCCCGCGGCGTCGTCGATGGTGCTGCCCATCGGTACGACGCCGTCGGTGATGTCCTCGACCGCGAGCAGCGACGAGTGCCCGCCGGACACCAGCATCGCGACGCAGCCCTTCGGCAGGTCGCCGTGCTCCAACGTGTCCACCGCGACGTGCGCGGCCAGGTGGTTGACGCCGTAGATCGGCTTGTCCAGCGAGACCGCGAGGCCCTTCGCGGCGGCGACGCCGACCAGCAGCGCACCGGCCAGACCGGGCCCGCTGGTCACGGCGACCGCGTCCACGTCGGTCGGCTGGATCCCAGCGGTCTCGCACGCGCGGCGGATCGTCGGCACCATCGCCTCGAGGTGCGCACGACTGGCCACCTCGGGTACGACGCCGCCGAACCGGGCGTGCTCCTCGACACTGGAGGCGACCGCGTCCGCGAGCAGCGTCTGCCCGCGCACGATCCCGACCCCGGTCTCGTCGCACGACGTCTCGATCCCCAGGACCAGGGGCTCGTCCTTCATGATTCCTCCCGCCACCGCATGATCACCGCGTCCTCGCCGCCCGGGTAGTACCCGCGCCGCCGGCTGATCTCCACGAACCCGAACCCGGCGTACAGCCCGATCGCCGACTCGTTGCCCGCAGCAACCTCCAGCAGCACGGTCCGGCCCGCGCAACGGTCCAGCGCCATCACCATCAGTTGCCCACCGACGCCCGTACGCCGCTGCTCCGGAGCTACCGCGATCCGCAGTACCTCGACAACATCGAGCGCCACCGGGGGGACCAACAGTACGACGTACCCGACGACCGACCCGCTGTCCGCGACCAGCACCACCCGGTCCTCGGTCAGCCGCTCGAACTCGTCCGCCCACGCCACCTCGCTCCAGGCGCTCGCCCCGAAGCACACCTCGTCCAGCGCCACGAGCGCCGGCAGGTCGTCGGCGACAGCCGCGCGGATCGCTGGTCTCACAGGACGCTCTTCGGCCCGCTGGACATGGTCACGTCCGGTCGGCGCAGGTACAACGGCTCCGGCGCCACAACCTCCAACGTCCGACTCGCGACCCCAATCGCCAGCACCTCCGCCGAGGGGTACTCGGCCACGCCACCGCCCGCAGCCGCACCACCCACGCCACCGTCCGCGGCTGCGCCGACCGCGCCTGCCGATCGCTCGACGCCCAGCACCTCGGCGTACAGCACCGCACCCCGCCCGATCACCGGCAACCCGGACAGCACGTGTGCGACCTCCGCAGGCTTGTCCACGGCCGGTCCCTCCAGCCGCCGGCGGCTCCCGTCCGCCGCAGGCCCGTCGTACAGCGCCCAGTAGATCTCCTTGCGCCGTGCGTCCGTGGCGACCGCGACCGGCAACGTCGACGACGACTGCCGTGCGAGTACGTCGAGGCTGCACACGCCGGCGACGTCGATGCCGAGCACTTCGCCCATCGTCCGCGCGGTCACCAGCCCGACCCGCAGCCCCGTGAACGGACCTGGCCCGACGCCGACCGCGATCCCGGTCAGGTCGCGCGGCGTCACGCCGGCACTCGCCAACGCGGCCGCGATCGCCGGCGCCAGCAGCTCGCCGTGCCGCAACGCGTCCACCGTCGTCGACGACGCGACGATCTCCCCGGCCGGCGTCGCCAACGCAACGGTCACCGCGGCACTCGAGGTATCGAAGGCAAGCAACATGTCAGTTCTTCTCCAGTGCAGAGACCCGTACGCCGGATGCCGCCCAGCGTGGGCCGACCGGCGTGATCCGGAGCGAACGGGTCTCGTCGGTGTCGTCGTCGCCGCGGGTCACCACGACGTCGAGCCGGTCCGGCGCCAGCCCCTCGGCCAGCCCGTGCCCCCACTCGACCACGGTGACCGCCTCCTCCAGGCTCGCGTCCAGGTCAAGGTCATCCAGCTCCGCGAACCCGCCGACCCGATAGGCGTCGACGTGCACCAACGCCGGCCCGCCGACGAGCGACGGATGCACCCGCGAGATCACGAACGTCGGCGAGGTGATCGCGCCCCGCACCTTCAGCCCGGCGCCGAGCCCCTGGGTGAACGTGGTCTTCCCGGCCCCGAGATCGCCGGACAGCACGAGTACGTCGCCGGCGCGCAACTGCCCGGCCAGCCCCTCGCCGATCGCCTGCATGTCGTCGGCGGTCGGCACCGTCAGCTCGACCGGCATGGCCTTCGCGTAGATCAGGTTGTGCGCCTGCCGGTCGACAACCGTGTACCCGCGGCGCCGCCAGAACTCCACGGTGTCCGGCAGTTCGACCCGCGCGATCAGGTTCACCCGGCTCAGACCACGCCGTACGGCGACCTCCTCGGCGCAGCCGACCATCGCGGACGCGACCCCGTGGGACTGGTTCCGCGGGTCGACCGAGACGCGACGCAGGTTCAGGATGTCGCCGGTCTGCTCGAACAGCATCGCGCCCGCCGGCACCCCGTCGGTGAGCACCAGCAGGCCGCCGTGCTGCTCGATCGCGGCGGTCACCGAGGCGACGTTCTCCGACAGCTGCGTCGACGGCGGGTCGAGCACCCGGCGCGCGGCGAACGCGTGGTGGATCACCGCGACGATCGCCTCGGCGTGCTCGGGAGTCGCGTCCAGGACGCGCAGATCGGTCATCTCGGGGTCATCTCACAGGCTCAGGGCAGGGTCAGGAGGGTGCCAACGACTGTTCGGCTCGCTCGATCATCCCAAGCAGCGCCGCGGTGAACTCACGGTGGTGCTCGATCAGGCCCAGGTGCCCGCAGTTCTTCACCTCGACCAGCTCCGCGCCGGGCACCCGGCGGACGATCTCCTCGGCATGGTCGAACGGCGTCAGCTGGTCCTTGTCGCCGCCGATCACCACGCACTCGACCTTCTGCAGCGGCTCCAGGGCGTCGTACTTGTCGTGCAGCGCGAAGAGCGGGTAGAAGTCCGCGATCACCTCGATCGGCGTCGCCGCGATCATCTCGTTCGCGAACTCGGTGAACGCCGGCGGCACCTCGGAACCGAACGCGTACTTCCGGGTCAGCAGGTAGATCAGGTCCGACCCGGCCTTCCGGCTGCGCTCGACGATCTCCGGGATCCGGGCCAGCGCGGCCACCGTCGGGTTGGCCAGCGAACGCGCCAGCATGCCGGCCTTGCCCGGGAACACGATCGGCACCTGGTCCAGCCGGCCCGCGCTGGTGGAGCACAGCCCGACGCCGATCACCCGGTCCCCGAACAGCTCCGGGTGCTGCTCGGCGAGCGCCATGATCGTCATGCCGCCCATCGAGTGCCCGATCAGGATCACCGGCCCGGTCGGCGCGAACCGCTCGACGATCCCGTACAGGTCCTTGCCGAGCTGGTCGATGCTGACGCCTTCCTTCGGCGACCTCCCGGACCGGCCGTGCGAGCGCTGGTCGTAGAACACCATCGTGCCGATGCCGGCCATGTCGCGGCGCTCGAAGTGCCAGAGGTCCAGGTTCAGCCCGTAGCCGTGGATGAAGATCACAGTCAGGTCCTCGGGCGGCACCGGCAGCTTGCGACCTAGCTTCCGCTTCGGCGGCGGCGCAGGCCGGCGGGAACGCTTCAGTTCGTCGACCTCGACGTACAGCTCGACGCCGTCGTCGGCGGTGAAGATGTACGGCGTCCCGCGCTGGGTGCCGAACGGCTCCGCCTCCAGCTGTTTGCGCAGCCCCGACCGGCGGCCGATCACCTGACGCTCGACCGCGACCCCGGCCGCGGCGCCCGCGGCCAGCACTCCGACCGCGGCCCCGATCAGACCAGCAGTCCGCCCTGCTTTGGACATGCTGATCTACCTTTCGCTATCGACGTACCTGCGGGGGATGCGTGCGCCCAGGCGGGTGACGATCTCGTAGTTGATGGTGCCGGCCGCGTCGGCCCAGTCGTCCGCGGTCGGCTCGCCCGCCGTCCCCGGGCCGAACAGCACGACCTCGTCGCCCGCCCCGGCCTCGTCGTCCTCCAGGTTCACCACGCATTGGTCCATGCAGATCCGGCCGACGATCGTCCGGCGGTGCCCGCCGACCTGGACCGGTCCGCCGTTCGAGGCGTGCCGCGGCAGCCCGTCGCCGTACCCGAGCGGGACCAGGCCGAGCGTCGACGGCCGCGGCGCCGTCCAGGTCAGCCCGTACGAAACGCCGGCGCCGGTCGGCACCCGCTTCACCATCGCGAGCCGGGCCTTCAGCGTCATCGCGGGCCGCAGCCCGAGCTCGGCCGACGGCAACGCGTGCCCGAACGGCGAGAGGCCGTACGTCGCGACACCGGGCCGGACCAGGTTGAAGTGTGTCTCGGGCAACGCGAGCGTGGCGCCCGAGTTCGCCAGGTGCTTGAGCTCGGCGTCGATCCCGAACGACTCCGCCACCTCGATCGCCTCGGTGAACGTGGCCAGCTGGGTCTCGTTGACCGCGCTCTTCGGCTCGTCCGAGGACGCCAGGTGCGACCAGATGCCCTTGATCTCGATCCGCCCGGCGGCCTGCTCGCGGAGCGCGGCCCGGATCAACGCCGGCCACTCCTCCGGTACGGCGCCGCCGCGCGACATCCCGGTGTCGATCTTCAGATGCACCCGCGCTGGCCGGTCCCGCACCGCGGCGGCCAGCTCGTCGATCTCCCACGGCGCGCCCGCGGACAGGTCGATGCCGGCGTCGATCGCGTCGGCCAGCGGCTCGCCCGGGGTGGTCAGCCAGCAGAAGATCGGCCCGGTGTCGCCGGCGGCCCGCAGCCCGAGCGCCTCCTCGAGCACCGCGGCCCCGATCCAGGCCGCCCCGGCCTCGCGGGCGGCACGGGCGACCGGCACCATCCCGTGCCCGTACCCGTCGGCCTTCACCACGGCCATCACCTGCGCGCCGGCCGCGCGCTCACGCAGCGTACGCACGTTGTGGCGGATCGCCGCCAGATCGACGACCGCCTCAGCGCGGACCGGGTGTGACTGAAGAGTAGACATGGTCAGCCCAGTGTCTCAGGCTCCGTCGATCAGGTCGGGCAGGGCGGTCATGTTGTGGAAAACCGTGTCCGCATCGACAAGTTTCGCGGGGTCGGTCATCCCGGCGTACCCGAAGACCTTCATCCCCGCCGCGACCGCGGCGGCGACGCCGAGCGGGCTGTCCTCGATCACCAGGCAGTCGGCCGGCTTCACCTCCAGCGTCGCGGCCGCGTGCAGGAACAGGTCCGGCGCGGGCTTGCCGTGCGCGACGTCCTCGGCGCTGAAGATCCGCCCCTCGAACCGGCCCAGGAAGCCGACCGCGGTCAGCGCCGTACGGATCCGTCGATGGGTGCCCGAGGACGCCAGGCAGTACGGGACGCCCCGCGCGTCGAGGTGGTCGAGGACCGCCTCGACGCCGGGGACGGCCTGCAGATGCGCGAATCCGTCGAACAGCCGCTGGTGGTACCGGTCCTCCAGATCCGCCGGCAACGGCCGCCCGAGCTTCGCCTCGGTCTGCTGCCGCATCGACGCCATGGATCCACCCATGAAGTCCCGCACCGTCTCCTCGAAGGTGTACGGCAGCCCTGCCTCGGTCAGCAGCTCGGAGAGAATCGTGTTCGCGAGCCGCTCGGAATCCACCAGCACGCCGTCGTTGTCGAAGATCACCAGTCCGGTCACACCGGAAACCCTAGATGTCAGCTCTCCTGAATGGCGAAGTCGTTGAAGGTGAAGCGCTGCTTGGTGTTCCCGGTGGACACGACCTCGACGCCGTAGTCGACCTGCCAGGTGGTCGCCTTCGGCGCCCAGCCGCGACCGGTCATGTCGTTGAAGAAGTCGGCCAGCGGCATCGTCCCGGACTTCTGCGTCACCTGCGAGACGTACGCCGTGTAGCCGTCCTCGTGCCAGACGTCGTAGGTGAAGCCGCCGAACGTGACCGTGCCGGCCTTCTTGCCGGCCGGCTCCTGGCCCTTGTTGTCGGTCCAGATCATCAGCTCGTTGTTCAGCCCGTCGCCGATCCAGATGTCG
Organism: Kribbella sp. NPDC059898; assembly: GCF_042730855.1. Classification (NCBI taxonomy): domain Bacteria; kingdom Bacillati; phylum Actinomycetota; class Actinomycetes; order Propionibacteriales; family Kribbellaceae; genus Kribbella; species Kribbella sp. NPDC059898. The sequence continues at coordinate 185,721 of NZ_JBHWKR010000009.1, read as the reverse complement.
AACGCGACGTCGTAGATGCAGGCGCCGCAGTTCGTGGGCGTGGACGCGGCGAACTTCGCGGACTTGATCTTCGTCAGCGGGACGTCGTTGTAGTCCTTGTGGACGTTCGGGTACGCCTGCACGCCGCGGTCACCCGGCAGCGGCTGGGTCGCGTCGAGGAACCAGTTGTTGTAGTTGCAGGCGCTGAGCGTGTAGGTGCCGTTGCTGTTGTTCCACATGTTGTTGTGCACGTAGTACGCACCGAAGTCGCGGCCGTCGCCCTGGTTGTTCGTCGACGTGGTCACGAACGACGGGTTCGTACAGGTCGCGCTCGGGCTGCCCGTCGACGTAGGCGTCGTCGCGGGCGAGGTGGGCGGTGTGGACGCCGGCGGTTTGGTCTGCGTCGTGGTGGGCGTCGGTGCCGGAGTCGTGGGTTGCCCCGCGACGGCAGCGAAGTCGTAGTGAACCGTGAAGGTCAGCTTGGTGCCGGCGCGGTACGGCTTGCCGTCGTACCGCAGGGCGCGTAACCGGTAGCTCTTGGCGGTGGTCCGGCTCGGGTCGATCGACACCATCGCGGGGCCGGCAGCGGTCGCGATGATCGCGACCGGCTTCTGGCCGAAGCCGTGCAGGACCGTACAACCGGAAGCGGCGTCCAGGACACAGGTTTCGACGCGTCCGACGCTCGGCAGGGCCGTCACCGAACCGTCTGCCGCGTTCGCGGTCGCGACCGGCGAGTCCTTCGACGCGTGGACGGCGACCGGGACCGCGACGAGGCCGCCGACGGCCAGCACGACTGCCGAGACCAGCAATCGGCTCCGAGTGATTCGGATGGTGGGCATACCAAACCTTCCTCCGTTACTGGCGATCCCCCAGGAAGATTTCCGTATGGCGATTGACGTTATCGAACCGTGATCACGACATGTCAACCCCGGGCCCCGATTTTACAAAGCATTCACCTGCAACGGAACGACCTTCGCCGGCGTCCTCGGAGTGTGAACAAACGGATGATCGCGCTCGCCGCGACCGGCCTCCTCGCGCTGACCGCCTGCGGCAACGACGCCACGCCCGCGTCCGGCTCCGGCCTGAGCGGACGCACGTTCCTGTCCACATCCGTGCTCGAGAACGGAAAGCCGAGGACCCCGGCCACCAAGGTCCGGCTGCAGTTCACCACCGATGGCCGGCTGTCGTGGGACGCCGGCTGCAACTCGTCGGAGACCTCGGTGTCGACCGCGGACAACCGGCTGAGTCTCGGCAGCGAGATCACGTCCACGGCGATGGGCTGCCTCGGCCCGGCGGCCGGTGCGGACAAGTGGATCGGCGGCGTCCTCGGCGCGAAGCCGACCTGGAAGCTCGACGGCGACAAGCTCGTGGTCAGCACGGACAGTACGACGATCTCGCTCGTCGACAAGCAGACCGCCGAGCCCGCGGCGGCGCTGGACGGCACCAAGTGGGCGCTCTCCACGATCGTCGCCGGCCAGACCGCGTCGCATCCGGCCGGGGCCGAAAAGGCGTGGCTGACGCTGAACGGCGACCGGGTGACCGGCTCGACCGGGTGCAACGAGTTCCAGGGCGTGGTCGCGAACGCCCCCGGCAAGCTGACGTTCGGCGAACTGGCGACCACCCGGCGGGCCTGCAAAGGCGACGCCGCGAAGCTGGAATCCCTGCTCCTGAACGGGTTGAAGGGCGAGGTGACCTACCGGGTCGACGGCTCGGTTCTCAGCCTGCGGAACTCCGGCGGCGGTCTGGACTTCACCGCGCTACGCTGACCCGAGTGAGTGAGGAGCGGTACTGGACGGGTCTGGTGATTCGGCCCGACGACTGGCTGGACAACGACCTGCTGGCCGCGATCGCGCTGGCGACCGGCAGTACCTTCGAGCGGATCGGGCGGTCCGAGCTCGGCCTCGTGTTCGCCGCCGGGACCGAGCAGATCATCGAGGTGGAGTGCCACGGCGCCAAGGCGCTCTTCCTCCGGACCCGCGGCCGCGCTCGCGGCGCCGCGATCATCGAGAGCATCGGCCGGCACACCCTGACCTGGACCGAGTCGATGCTGCGCAACCAGCTGGACCTGGAGACGGACCCGTACGGCCTGATTCCGTTGCTGATGGCAACAGGTGGCGCGCCGCCCCAGCCCGGCACCGCGGACCTGCTGCGCCGGGCCGAGGAGCACCCGGACGCAGCGGTCCGCGAGGCGGCCGGTTACGCGATCCGGATGTCGAAGGCCTGGACCTCGTTGTTCGTCGTTTCGTAGGAGACGAGCAGGTGGCCGCGGTCCGTCAACTGCTGACGCTGGGCCGCGGTCAACGGGATCGTCCAGTGCTGGACGCCACGTGTCACCTGCCGGCTGGTCTGTTTCACCAGGTGCCCGCTCATGTCCGGTGACCACGGCGGCGTCGCCCCGTCGGTGATCGCGCACGGCGTGAACCCGTAGTCCGGCGCGGGGTCCGACGTACACGAGGTCGTCCACACGGGGATCGCGCCGAGCTCGCCGGACGTCAGGAACGCCCGTGCGGTGCCGGATCCCTTCGACGACGTGACGAGTTGTACGGCGTTCCCGTCCAGGGCGGCGTACTGGATCTTCAGGTCGTCGGTCGGGACGCGTCCGGAGATCGGTACGCCGTTCCGCGCGGACTGGGCGATCGTCTGCGGCGACAGCGCACCGTTCAGGTTCGGGTTCGACACGTCGGGCGGTGCCGGGGTGGTCGGCCGGCCCGCGGGCGGCGTGTACCCGGGCAGCGTGGCGATTCCCCAGCGGTACGGGTCGGACTGCACGGACCCGAGCGCCGACCAACCGAGCCGCGTGCTCATGTCGATGTGCCGGAGCGTCGTCGTACCGGGTGCCGAGGTGTTGTCGTTGTCGTACGGCGTGATGTTCAGGCCGAGGTGCGACGGGTCGACCGCGGCGGGCAGATCCGCCATCGGGATCTTCACCTCGAGGTCGTACCCGCCACCGGCGTACGCGTGCGGCACCGTCGTCTGGTTGCTGCCGACCCACTGGGCCGTCGACGCGACCTGGACGCCCGGCGCGTTGCCGGTGTCGAGGGCGCCGCTGGAGTAGCCCTGGTGGTTGTCCGCGTCGCGTTCCCAGCAGGGCCCGCCGCTCTGGGTGAACGGGAAGATGCCCAGCTTGAACGTATTCGCGGTGTCCTTGAGGCTCTGCGACGCGTTGCCGCGCGGGTCGAGCAGGATCTCGACGGAGTCGGCCTGCCAGTGCCCGACGCATTCGGCCGGCGTCACGGCGTACGACTGGTAGTCGTCGCGGATGTGGATGAAGAAGTACAGCGCGTCGTCGGACCAGCTGACCTTCGCCGTATTGCCTTCGCCGGTTGACGAAACGCCGCAGTCGTCGACGCCCGTACAGGTGCTCGCACCCTGCCAGATCCGCCCGAGGTCGAGCGTCGGGCCCGGGTACTCACCCGGCTCCGCCTTCCCGTCGACGACGGGGGTCGCCTGCGGAATCACCGTCGTCGGCACCAGCGTCAGTGTGAGCGTCTCACTTCCCGTCGCGGTCCTGATGGGGATCGTGACGTTCTGCTGGGCCGGCAGCGTCGCGTCGGTGTTCGTCAGCTTGAACGTCACGGTTACGTCCGCATCGGGCGCCACGTCGTACGGCTTGTTGTTGGCGTCCACCGTGAAATTGCTGGGGAGATCAAGGGAAACCGCACCGGTCTGCTGCTTCGCCGACCAGTTGTGCACGACGACCGGTACGTCGATCGTCTGCCCGATCCCCATCGACTGGATCGCCTGCGACCGCCCGAGCCGGTCCGCCTGCGGCGCGGTCTTCGCCAGCCACTGGTCGTACTCCAGCCAGTTCCCCCAGCGCTGGAACCGACCCTCCGCCGCGGAAACGATGCGTACGACGTTGTCCGTGTATCCCGTCGCATGTTTCTCCGTGGTGTACAGCGCGGAGATCTTCGCGTTCTGGTCGACCGTCGCGTTCGCGGCCGGCGTGACGGTGAACGTGACATCGGCACTCGGCCCCGCCTTCACCGGCTTGGGACCGTCGACGGTCCACCCGGCCGGCACCGTCAGCTGGACGTTGCCCTTGGCAAGCTTTCCGCGCAGGTGCAGGGTCGCCTGGAACGGCTCACCCGCGACGTTGTAGAACCGGCTGAACGTCAGGTACTCCAGCGTCCCGAGCGGCAGCCCGCCCGGATCCGGCCTGGTCGCCCCGAACAGGATCGCGTCGTCCCGCCCCGCCGCCGGACTGCTGTTCGGCTGGAACGGTACGAACGACTCGGTCATCCCGAACCGCGGACACGCCGGCACCGACACGCCCTTGTACATCACCCGGCTCTGCGTCGGGTACGCCGAACGGCCCTCGTCGGACACCTGCTGCCAGATCTTCGGCGTACCGGCGGTCTGCCCCTGGGAGTTCCCGGCCGGCCAGCTGTACGGCGAGTTGTACCCGGTCCACACGCCCGCGACCGGGTCGAGGCCGGACGGGGTGAACCCGGTCGTGCAGTTCGCGGACGTCGTCGTACCGCCGGTGCCCGCGGTGCTGCCGCCGGAGAAGACCTTCTTCACCTGCCAGGTGCTGAGCGCGTGCGGACCCTTCAGCTGCTCCGGGAACATGGTCGGGTCGGCGGCCGCGAGCACGCCCTCCCAGATCAGCCGGCCGGCCTGCTGGTGGTTGCCGTGCCCGGCCGCGAGCGTCGGCGTGAAGCCGATGTACACCTCGGGCTGGGTCTCCCGGATCACCCGCGTGACCCGGCGGAGCGTCTCCTGCTCGTCCCAGAAGTACTGCGTCAGCGGCGCGCTCTGGTTGTAGAAGAAGTCGATCCGGTCCAGGTTGAAGATGTCGATCGTCCCGGACCGGTAGTGCGCGACGCGGTCCTCGTTCTCCCGGCGGAGCCCGAGGTCGGGCCCGAGTTCGGTGCCGGCCGCGTTGCCGCCGCCCTCACCCCGGGTCACCATGATCACGCCGCATTTCACGCCGTACAGCTGATGCCAGACGCCGCACGGTCCGATGAAACTCGTGTCGTCGTCCGGATGGGCCCACTCGCCCATCACGTCGATCTTCGTCTTCGCGTCCGCGACGTACTGCTTGGTCTGCTGTGCCTGAGCGGGCACCGGCAGAACGGCCAGCAAGGCAAGAACCAACAACCCCACGATTCGCTTCACGAGCACACTCCAAAGGCGGCGGAGGCACCAGCAACTCTCCAGTCCTACGTCCGCGGTGCGGGGCTCGCAACACCAGACCGCGCGCCTCGCGCGGATCAGCCGAGGAGTAGCCGGGTGGCCTCGGGGAGTGCCCGCGCGACGGACATCGCGGTGATCGGCCCGGCCGACGCGGCGAGGGTGCCGGCGGCGGCGTGCAGGTACGCCGCGACCGCCGCGGCCTCGAACTCCGGCAGCCCGCCCGCGAGCAGGGCACCGCAGATGCCCGCCAGGACGTCGCCGGACCCGGCGGTGGCGAGCCACGGACTCGCGATCGGGTTCACGAACACGGACCCGTCGGGCGCGGCGACGATCGTGGTGGCGCCCTTGAGCAGGACGACGAGTTGCCGGTCCGCGGCGACCTCGCGCGCGTAGTGCAGGCGGCGCGCCTCGATCTCGGCCCGCGGTACGCCGGTCAACTGGGACAGCTCGCCCGCGTGCGGCGTGATCACGACCCGCCCGGCCCGGTCGTGGTCGAGAGCCGCGATCGCGCCGGCGTCGACGATCACCGGGACGTCCTGCTGCTGGGTGATCCGGTGGAACCGTTCCAGGTCGACGTTGCCGGTCGACGTACCCGAGCCGACGGCCCACGCCTGCACGCGGCCCTCGCCGACGACGACCTCCGGGTGGAGGGCGAGTACGGCGTGCGCGACCGGGTCGGGGCCGACGTACCGGACCATGCCGACCGGGCCGGCGAGTGCGCCGGAGGTGGCGATCACCGCGGCACCCGGGTACTGCGTGGAGCCGACCATCAGTCCGAGGACGCCGCGCGAGTACTTGTCGGACTCACCGTGCGGCACGGGGTAGAGCGCCCGTACGTCGGCAGCCTGGAGGGACTGGACCTCGGCAGGCGGGAGGTCCAGCCCGATGTCGACGAGGTGCACCGGCCCGCACGCGGACGCGGCCGGGTCGACCAGATGGCACACCTTGTGCGTCCCGAACGTCACAGTCAACGCCGCCCGGACATGCGGCCCCGGCGTCTCCCCGGTGTCGACATCCACGCCGGACGGAGTATCCACGGCCACAATCGGCACGCCGTACTCCTCCACCACCCGCAGTACAGCAACCGCCTCGACCCGAAGCCCCAGCCGCCCCCCGATCCCGACAATCCCGTCCAACACAACATCGGCGACGGCGATCGCAGCCTCAACCTCCCGCCCAACACCCCCGGCATCCGCGCCGCCGGCACCTCCGGCGCCGACCCCACCGCCCGCACCCCCGGCGCCCGCGCCGTCGCTCGGTGTTGCGGCGTACGTGCGGCCGCCTGCCGCCCGGAGGGCGGCGAGGCCGGGTTGGTGGAATGTGGAGGAGAGGAGTACGGCGGTGACCTGTGCTCCACGTCGTGCCAGCAGGGCGCCGGCGTACAGGGCGTCTCCGCCGTTGTCCCCGGAACCGATCAGCAGCACCACGCGGGCGCCGTACGTACCGCCAAGAAAGTTGCTGACAGCAACTGCCAGCCCAGCGGCCGCGCGCTGCATCAGCGTCCCCTCGGGCAGCCGCGCCATCAGCTCGCCCTCAGCCGCCCGAACCTGCTCGACGGTGTGCGCGTGGCGCATAGGCTCAGCCTTCCAGAATGACGACAGCCGAGGCGATCCCCGCATCGTGACTGAGCGACAGATGCAAACTCTGCACCCCGAGCTTGGCAGCCTGCGCCGCGACGGTCCCGGTGATCTCCAGCCAAGGCCGCCCGGTCTCGTCGGTCTGCACCTCGGCGTCGTGCCAGTGCATCCCCGCCGGCGCCCCCAACGCCTTCGCCAGCGCCTCCTTGGCCGCGAACCGAGCCGCGAGCGAAGCGGCAGGCTTCACCGCCTCCAGCTCCGTGAACACCCGATCCCGCAACCCCGGCGTCCGCTCCAGCGTCCGCATGAACCGATCCACGTCGACCACATCAATACCCACGCCGACGATCATCCCCACACCCTAACCGCCCACCCCACGACCACCGCACCCCCACCACACGCCCTCGCCGCATTCGAGGGGACGCTAGTGCGGCCGGCCGGTGGTGGATTGGCGGACCTTCATGTCGACGGCCAGGTCGAGGCGGAGGGCGGTAGGGGTTTTGCCCTTGGAGAGGTCCAGGACCACCCGGGCGGCGAGTTCCGCCATCTGGTGAAGGGGCTGGTGGACGGTGGTGAGCGCCGGCGTGACCCACTGCGCGACGGGAAGGTCGTCGTAGCCGACGACCGACAAGTCACGGGGGATGTCGAGGCCGAGCTCGCGCGCCGCCTGGTAGACGCCCAGCGCCTGCATGTCGCTGCCGGCGAAGATCGCGGTCGGACGGTCGGGCAGCCGGAGCAGCTCCAAAGCCTCGCGGTAACCGCCGCCGACCTCGAAGTCCGCCCAGCGGATCAGCTCCGGCGCGACCTCCACCCCGGTCGAGCGCAACGCGTCGGTGTACCCGTCCACCCGCTGCCGCGAGCACAGGGTGTCGATCGGCCCGCCGATCATCCCGATCCGCTCGTGCCCGAGCGTGCGCAGATGCGTGGTCGCCATCCGCCCGCCGTTCCAGTTCGCCGAGCCGATCGACGGTACGTCGTCCCCGACGTCGCCGACCGGATCCACCACCACGAACGGGATCCGCCGCGCCTCCAGCTGCGCGCGCTGGTCGGCGTCCAGGTCCGAGAACACCATGATCACGCCGACCGGCCGCCGGTTCAGCACGGACTCGATCCACTCCTGCCGCGGCCGCAGCGCGCCGCCGCACTCGGACAGCACCAGCTCGACGCCCTCGGACCGGGCGACCTCCTCGACGCCGCGGATCAGCTCCATCGCCCACTCGCCGCCGAGCTGGTTGAACACCAGGTCGATCATCGGCCCGGCCGCCGTACTCGCGCTCCGCCGCCGGTACCCGTGCTCCTGGATCAGGCTCTCGATCCGCGCCCGGGTGGCCGCGGCCACGTCGGACCGCCCGTTCAGCACCTTGGACACGGTCGGCACCGACACCCCGGCCTGTTCCGCAATTTTCGCAATCGTCGGCCGCTCGCTCACCACACCTCCCGGCCCGAAACTTTCGGCCAGCTTAGCGTGCCGCGAGCGCTCTGGGCTGAACGCTAGCGGTGTCCAGGTGCGTGCATCGGGGTGCTTGGTCAGTGGCCTCGATGCGGAGCATCGTGGGCGCTGGGCAAGTGCCGCGAGGTGCGTGCCTGGACACCGCTAGCGTCAGGCCAGAGCGCTCGCGGCACGCTCAACGGTGAATCGTCCTGCCGTGGGCGTCCGGTACGCCGCTCAGCCGGTAGAAGTACGTGTTCACCTGATCGCGCCACTCCCGCGCGGTCGCCAGTTGTACGTCGAACCGCGCGCTCACGTTCTCCCGTACGGCGGGCGCGAACCGCTCGGCGATCACCCGCCAGCGCGCGACCATCGCCTCCACCTCGGCGTACCCCTGGAAGTGGGTGTCGTAGATGTGCTGCAGCACGGTGCTCCCACTCTGCAGCACGTGGTCGTACGGAACGTGGTGGAAGAACAGCAGCAGCTCGTCCGGACAGGTGTGGACGTCCTCGTACACGCTCGCGAGCGGCTCCGGGTACTGCCCGGTGAATCCCGATCCGCTCTTCACGGTCCGGTCGACGCCAACGCCGTACCGGTCCGCGTAGTGGTACGTCCCGCGCCCGGAGTACTCGTACCCGTTGACGTTCGGTCCGTAGTGCGTCTCCGGCGTGACCATGTACCCGACGCCGAGCGGGGCGGTGTACCGCTCGTACGTCTGCCACGAGCCGGCCATGATCGTGACCAGCTCGCTGCGGGTACGGTCGTCCATCGCGAACGTCGCGGCCGCCCACTCGTGCAACAGGCTGACCGGGTCCGCCGCCGGGTCCCAAGCGAGCCGCCCGAACGCGTAGAGGTTGCTCTGCGCAAGCTTGTGGCCGGTCCAGTTCGGGTCGTCGCCGACGTTGGAGACGGCAACGACCGCACCGATGCGGTCGGCAACGGTTGTCCCAGAAACAGCATTGTCGCCGCCGGTGGTATTGAACTGCAGGATCTCCCGCCACCACGGCCCGAGGTAGCAGAGGTCCCGCTGCTGCCCGGAGAACTCCTGCGTGACCTGCAACTCGATGCCGAGAACGGTTTCCTGGATTTCCCCGAGCAGCGGCGCGACCGGCTCCCGGACCTGGAAGTCGAGCGGCCCGTGCCGGACCTGCAGCACCACGTTCTCCTCGAACCGCCCGTCCAGCGGGACGACCTCGTCGTACGCGGCCCGCGCCCGGTCGGCCCGCCGGTCCCGCCAGTCGCGATCCGGATCCGCGCCGGACACCCGCCAGAAAACAGTTCCGCCGTACGGCGCAACCGCCCGGGCGAGCAGGTTCGCGCCCGCCACCTCGCGCGCCGACCGGACGACCAGGCCGCCGAGGTCGGGCACCACGTCGTACACGCGGGACAGCGCGGTCGACCACCAGCGCTCGACTCTCTCGTCGCGCGGGTCGTCGATGAAGTCGATCGCCAGGCTGACCGCGATCCCGTACTCCCGGAACACGCCGGCCAGCCGCGCGACGTCGGGCAGTTCCGCGTTGGCGAGCGCGACCGCGTTGATCCCGATCGAGGCGAGCAGCCGCGCGTACGAGCGCACCCGGCTCAGGTCCGGCAGCACCGCGCCGTCGCGGAAGAAGATCGACCCGCCCGAGTACCCGCGGCGGACCGCGCCGGACAGCTCGTCCCAGTGGTCCAGCATCCGGATCGGTACGGCGGGCCGCTCGACGACGGTGAAGTCGCCGCTCATCCACTCGCAGTACCGCAGCAGGTAGAAGTACCCGTACAGCAGTCCGTGCCCGCCCTCGGCCGCGACCACCAGGTCGTTGCCTCGTCGCACCACCACGAACCCCTCGACGCCGAGCCCGTGCTCGGGCAGGGCCGCCTCGACCTGCTGCCGGAGCGCGGTCTCGCGGATCCGGCTCATTGTGCAGATCGCCACCCGCACGTCGGTCCGGAACCGCCGGATCTGCCGCAGTTCGGCCCGGATCGTCTGGGCCAGCACACCGGAGGCGTGCACGGTCACCTCGGGCAGCCGCTGGGTCGCCAGCCAGGCCAGATCATTCATCGGAGGTGATGCTGACATATCGGTCGGTCACGGAACGGTGACCGAAAGTTTCGAGACCGTACCGTAGCTGAGACACTGTGCCGGAGCTGAGACCAAGGCCACGCCCGCCCGATGTGGGTGCATCGCGCGCCGATGGGAACAATGGGCCACATGCTGCAGCCGTCGCGGGAGGTGACTCCCTATACCGAGCTCGACCGGTCCACCTGGGCCCAGTTGGCCGAGACCACGATCTCCCCGCTGACAGCCGGCGAGGTGGAACGGCTGCGCGGCCTCGGGGACGAGATCGACATGGACGAGGTCCGCGAGGTGTACCTGCCGCTGTCCCGGATCCTGTCGCTGTACGTCCGGCACGCCCGCGCGCTGCACGCCGACACCGAGAGCTTCCTCGGCAAACCGGCCGCCACCCGCACCCCGTTCGTGATCGGCATCGGCGGATCGGTTGCCGTCGGCAAGTCGACGACCGCGCGGCTGCTCCGCGAACTGCTGGCCCGCTGGCCCGAGCACCCGCGGGTCGCGCTGGTCACCACCGACGGCTTCCTCTGGCCGAACGCCGAGCTCGAGCGCCGCAACCTGATGCAGCGCAAGGGCTTCCCGGAGTCGTACGACCGCAAGGGCCTGCTGCGCTTCGTGGTCGAGGTGAAGTCCGGGATGGACACGGTCGAGGCGCCGGTCTACTCGCACCTGCACTACGACCGGATGTCCGGCGTCCGGACCACGGTCGAGCAGCCTGACATCCTGCTGCTCGAGGGCCTGAACGTGCTGCAGCCGGCACCCCGGCACGCGGACGGCAAGAGCGGGCTGGCCGTGAGCGACTTCTTCGACTTCTCGGTGTACGTCGACGCGGCCGCGGACGACATCCGCTCGTGGTACGTCGCACGCTTCCTGAAACTGTGGGAAACAGCGTTCCGCAATCCCGAGTCGTACTTCGTCCGGTACGGCGAACTGAGCCGCGACGAGGCGGTCAAGAAGGCCGAGTCGCTCTGGGACGGCATCAACGGCCCGAACCTCCGCGAGAACATCCTCCCCACCCGCCCCCGCGCCACCCTGGTCCTCCGCAAAGGCCCCGACCACGCAGTCCGCTGGGTCAGGCTAAGGAAGCTTTGACCGCAGGTACGACGGCCAGCGCCACCACGCCCGCTGCCAGCGCGAACGCCAGCGGATACCCGACCCCGGAAACCACCAATCCGAACACGATCGCGCCGAGTCCCCAGCCGCCGTCGTACGCGAGGTTCCAGAGCGCGCTGACCTGTCCGTAGCGGCTGCGGTCCACCCGGTTGTACATCAGCGTCAGCGTCAGGTTCTGCGCGGCGCCGAACCCGATCCCGAAGCACGTCGAGCCGACCAGGACCGCCACCGGACTCGGCAGGAACACCAGCGACCCGGCGCCGACAGCAGCGAACAATAGTGCCGGAGCGAGGAGCTTCGCCGGGCCGACGCGATCGGCGTACCGACCGGCCACCCACCGGCCAGCGGCGCCGCGATCGCCTGCAGCAGAAGGGCTGTCGCCACCATCGACTGCTTGCCGGCAGCAACCGCCAACGGCAGGAAGGTCACGCTGATCCCGGCCGCGACCGTGACCGCCGCGAACACCAGCGACGGCATCAGCAGCCCACTCCGCCGTACGCCGCCCAGCACCTGCACATGCTGCTCTTCCGCGCCGGCCTTCGCCGGCAGCCCGATCAGCGCGACCAGCCCCGCGAGCGAGGCGACCGCAGCGAGTACGAACAGGGCCGCGAACCCGATGACGTGCGTCAGGTAGACGCCGAGCGGCAGACCGATCACCGCGGGAACGCCGACCGCCACGCCGTACACCCCGAGCGCCTCGCCACGACGGGCCGCCGGGGTCAGGTCCGCGACCAGTGCGACCGCGCCGACGACCAGGATCGCGAGCCCGGCGCCGCGGACGACGCAGACCGCGAGGACAACCGGGAGCGAGGCGGTGGCGAGCAGCACGAGTGCCGGCGCGCCGAGCAGGACCAGCCCGAGGCCGAGGACGACCCGGTAGCCCCAGCGGGCGAGCATCCGCGGTACCAGCAGTTCGACCGCGACCGCGGCGAACATCATCGCGGCGGTGGACAGCCCGGCGCCGATCCCGCCGGCACCGTTGGCCGCGAGGTACAGCGGGACGACGGAGGTCAGCAGGTACATGCTGAGCCCCGAGCCGAACACCATCGCCAGCAGTTTGGCGAACGACGTGTCGACGAGGCGGACGGTGGGGAGCTCGCATACGGCGGTCATAGCTCGAAGTTAGAGCGCAACCGGTACGCACTACAGGTCCAGTCGCGGACCGCTGCAGAGGACCAGTTCGGCAGGGGTATTTGTCGACAAGTTATCTTCTAGCCGTGGCCAGCCCGGTGCACCTCCGACTCGCACCGACCGGCGCCGAGCCCCGTCCGGCCGCCCACGCACTCCTGCTGGACCTCGCGAGCACCCTCGTCGACGACCCGGTCCTCACCCACGACGGCACCGGCCGCCCGCGGGTCGCCGGCCTCGCGGTGAGCATCAGCTACAGCCACCAACTCGTCGCCGTCGCCGCATCCTACGACGGCCCGCTCGGCATCGACCTCGAGGAGGTCCGCCCGCGCGACGTGGACCCGATCGCCAACCGTTGGTTCGCCCCACAAGACCTGGAATGGCTGGAACGGCAGCCGGACCGACTGCGGGCCTTCCTGCAGTTGTGGACGGCCAAGGAGGCAGCGGGGAAAGCGCTCGGAACGGGTTTGGAAAACGGCGGCCTGCGACGCCCGACACCCGCCGGCTTGACAGTGGTGCACCTGCCGACGACCGAGGCCGCCGTACTCGCCGTCGCGCTCCCCACTCCCGGCGCGGGGCGCGGCGCGTCACTGACTCTTGACCCACCGTGCGCGTGTGGGTAACTTTCACGTTTCGGGGGAGTATGAGTAATTCAATTACTTTGGCGTTCGCCCCTGCCCGCCCGGACTGAGTTGGTGACACCGATGGAACTGACCCGACGCCAGACTCTCGGACTTGCGGCGGCCGCCGTCGCAGGTACGACGGTCGCCGCTTCTCCCGCCGCCACGGCCGCAGCCGCGCACCCCGATCGCTGGGTCCGCGACACGCTGCGCCGGATGACCCTCGAACAGAAGGTCGGCCAGCTGTTCGTCTGCTACGCCTACGGCCCGACGGCCGCCACCGCCGACGCCCGCAACACCAGCCTGTACGGCGTCGCCACGCCGGCCGAGGTGGTCGCGAAGTACCACCTCGGCGGCGTCATCTACTTCACCTGGACCGACTCGGTCCGTACCCCGGAGCAGATCGCCGGGCTGTCCAACGGCCTGCAGGCCGCGTCGCTGGCGAACACCGGCGTACCGCTGCAGATCGGCACCGACCAGGAGTACGGCTCGGTGGTCCGGGTCGGGCCGCCGGCGACCCAGTTCCCCGGCGGGATGGCGCTCGGCGCGACCCGCTCCCCCGCGTTCGCGCGGTCCGCGGGCGCGATCGCCGGCCGCGAACTCAAGGCGCTCGGCATCACCACCGACTTCGCGCCGGACGCGGACGTCAACGTGAACCCGCTGAACCCGGTGATCGGCGTCCGCTCGGTCTCCTCGGACCCGGCGCTGGTCGCACAGCTGGTCAGTGCCCAGGTCAAGGGCTACCAGCGCGACGGCGGGATCGTCTCGACCGCGAAGCACTTCCCCGGTCACGGCGACACCGCGACCGACAGCCACACCGGCATCCCGGTCATCGACCACACCCGCGAGGAGTGGACCCGGATCGATATGCCGCCGTTCCAGGCCGCGATCCGAACCGGGATCCGGTCGATCATGACCGCGCACATCGTGGTCCCGGCGCTGGACCCGTCCGGCGACCCGGCCACGCTGAGCCGGCCGATCCTGACCGGCGTGCTCCGGCAGCAGCTCGGATTCGACGGCGTGGTGATCACCGACTCGCTCGGCATGCAGGGCGTCCGCGACAAGTACGGCGACGCCGAGATCCCGCTGCGCGCGCTCGAGGCCGGCGTCGACCAGCTGCTGATGCCGGTCGATCCGGGGCTGGCGTACAACTCGGTGCTGAACGCCGTCCGCGGCGGCCGGATCAGCGAGGCGCGGATCGACGAGAGCGTCACCCGGATTCTGCAACTGAAGTACGACACCGGACTGGTCGAGCGCCCGTACGTCGACGTGTCCCGGATCGGGAAGATCGTCGGTACGCCGGCCAACTACGCGGAGGCCCAGCAGATCGCGGACCGCAGTACGACGCTGCTCCGCAACGACGCCGACCTGCTGCCGCTCTCCCCCGCGCCGCGGAAGATCCTGGTCACCGGGTACGGCCCGGCCGCGCTGGCGACCGCGCTGCAGGGCCGTGGCGCGACGACGGTCGTGAAGGACACCGGCACCACGCCGACCGACGCGAAGATCGCCGACGCGCTGGCCGCCGCCGGGACCGTCGACCTGACCGTTGTCCTGACCAACAAAGCGTGGGACACCACGGTCACCGACAAGCTGGCCAAGCAGCAGAAGCTCGTCAACGGCCTCCTCGCGACCGGAAGCCCGGTCGTCGTCGTCCCGGTCCGCGACCCGTACGACGTCGCGTACTTCGATGCGCCGCAGACCGCGCTCGTCACCTACGGCAGCACGGTGGTGTCGATGGAGGCGCTCGCCAAGGTCCTGTACGGCGAGATCGCGCCGACCGGCAAGCTGCCGGTCTCGATCCCCGACGGCAGCCAGATCCTGTACCCCTTCGGGCACGGGCTGACCTTCGACCCGCGGGACACCCGGCTGACCGTTGCCTCGTACAACATCCATGCCGGCGCCGGCGAGGACAACGTGTTCGACCTGGACCGGACCGCGCAGGCGCTGAAGGCGCTGGACGCGGACATCATCGGTCTGCAGGAGGTCGACGTCCACTGGGACAAGCGCAGCAACTGGCTGGACACGATCGCGGACCTGGCGGCGAAGCTGGGCATGTACCCGGCGTTCGCGCCGATCTACGACTTCGACCCACCGGCCGCGGGACAGCCGCGGCGGCAGTACGGCGTCGGCGTACTCTCGCGCTTCCCGATCGTGCGCAGCGAGAACCACCCGATCACCCGGCTCTCCACCCAGGACCCGAACCCGGTGCCCGCGCCGGCGCCCGGGTTCCTCGAGGTGGAGGTCGACGTCCGGGGCCGGCGGCTGCACGTCTACTGCACGCACCTCGACTACCGCGGCGACCCGACGGTGCGCCGAATGCAGGTGGCCGACACGGTGCGGATCCTTGCCGAGGACCCGTCAGCAGACCTGCAGATCCTCGTGGGTGACTTCAACGCTGAAGCTCAGGCAGCGGAACTCGGTGGGTTGTGGACCCGGTTGACCGATTCGTGGGCTGTGGCCGCACAGACGATCGGCGGGCCGTTCACCTACCCGGCGGTGGCCGCGAACAAGCGGATCGACTTCGTCACCGTCGGCGCGGGCCTGACCGTCCGGCGCGCCGAAGTACCGGCCGAGGTGCCGATCGCGGAGGCTGCCAGTGACCACCGGCCGATGATTGCCGACCTCTCGTTCCGTTCCTGAGGAGACCGACATGAAGCGACGCAGTTTGCTCGCCGGGGCCGGCGCACTGGCCGCCGCCCCGCTGATCGACGGACCGGCCGCGAGTGCCGTGACCAACCGCAAGGTGATGACCGGCGCCGAGGTGCTGGCGAACGACGGCTGGCGGGCGCTGGCCGGGCAGAAGGTCGGTGTGATCAGCAACCCGACCGGGATCCTGCCGGACCTGCAGCACATCGTCGACACCATGCACGCCTCCGGCGCGGTCGACGTGGTCGCGGTGTTCGGACCCGAGCACGGTTTCCGCGGCACCGCCCAGGCCGGCGGTTCGGAGGGCGACCACGTCGACCCGCGGACGGGGATCATGGTGTACGACGCGTACGGCGCGAACGCGGACAAGCTCGCGACGCTCTACGCGAAGTCGGGCGTCGAGACTGTGGTGTTCGACATCCAGGACGTCGGCGCCCGGTTCTACACCTACATCTGGACGATGTTCGAGGCGATGCTGGCCGCCGTCCGGACCGGCGCGAAGTTCGTCGTCCTGGACCGCCCGAACCCGGTCGGCGGGTACGCTCGCGGCCCGATGCTGAAGCCCGGCTACACGTCCGGCGTCGGCAAGAAGGAGATCCTCCAGCAGCACGGCATGACGGTCGGCGAACTGGCCCGGATGTTCGACGCGGAGTACCTCCCGCTGGAACCGAACGGCGGTCGCCTGAAGAGCCTCGAAGTGATCCAGGTGAGCAACTGGAAACGCGACCAGCTGTACGCCGACACCGACCTGACCTGGGTGATGCCGAGCCCGAACATGCCGACCCCGGACACCGCCCTGCTCTACCCGGGCCTGTGCCTGTTCGAGGCGACGAACATGTCCGAGGGCCGCGGCACCACCCGCCCGTTCGAGCTGATCGGCGCGCCGTACGTCGACTACCGCTGGGCGCAGGCGCTGCAGACCAAGGACATCCCGGGCGTCGCGTTCCGCGAGGCCTACTTCACGCCGTCGATCAGCAAGAACGCGAATGTGCTGTGCGGCGGCGTCCAGGTGCAGATCACCGACCCGCACCGGGTCGAGGCGATCACCGCGGCGACGCACATGATCGTCGAGGCCCGTAAGCTCTACCCCGACTTCACCTGGCGGGCGGAGACCCCACCCGGCCGGTGGATCGACCTGCTGACCGGATCCGATCGGTTCCGGACCATGCTTTCGGCCGATGCGTCGGCCGAGGAGATCGTGGCAGCCTGGAAGTCCGAGACGGACGCCTGGACGGCCCGGCGCGCGAAGTACCTGCTCTACAAGGGAGCTCACCGATGAGACGGTGGGCCGCAATCACGACGATCTCTGCGGTGATACTCACGATGGCCACCCCTGCAGTTGCCAGCGGCAACAACTCCGGCCGGTTCGACCACCCGTACGCCGGGTACGCGCCGAAGTCCACGCTGCTCCGCGACGAGACCCCGGCGAAGGCGGGCCTGGACCCGGCGCCGATCGACGCCGCACTGGCCCAGGTGGCCGGCTGGACGAAGGCGAGCGGTACGGCGAAACCGTTGTACGCCGGGGCCGTCACGCTGCTCGGCCATGACGGCAAGATCGTCACCCGGACCGCGACCGGTATGGCCCTGAAGTACGCCGACGGCGCCGGCACCGAGCTGCCCGCGGACCAGCAGATCCCGATGCGCACCGACACGATCTTCGACATGGCGTCGGTGTCCAAGCTGTTCACGTCGATCGTGGTGATGCAGCTGGTCGAGAAGGGCAAGGTCGACCTCGACGCCCCGATCGCGACGTACATCCCGGAGTTCGCGGAGAACGGCAAGGAGAACGTCACCGTCCGCCAGGCCTTGACGCACACCAGCGGTTTCCCGTCCTGGCTGCCGCTGTGGAGCTCACAGCCCGACCCGGCGTCGAGACTTCACATGGCCCTGACGGCGAAGCTCCAGGACCCGCCGGGCACGAAGTACCTGTACAGCGACCTGAACCTGATCGCGCTCGGCGAGCTCGCGCACCGGGTCACCGGCAAGACCCTCGACAAGCTGGTCGCGGACGGGATCACGAAACCGCTGCAGATGCGGGACACCGGCTACAACCCGGACCCGAAGAAGAAGCCGCGGATCGCCGCCACCGAGTACCAGTCCTCCCCGCCGCGCGGGATGGTCTGGGGCGAGGTGCACGACGAGAACGCCTGGTCGCTCGGCGGTGTCGCCGGGCACGCAGGCGTTTTCAGTACTGCGGACGACATGGCAGTACTGGCGCAGACGTTCCTGAACGGCGGCAGCTACCGCGGTGCGCGGATCCTGAAAGAATCCTCAGTCACCGCGATGATCACGAACTTCAACCAGGCGTTCCCAGGCAACGACCACGGGCTCGGCTTCGAGCTCGACCAGCGCTGGTACATGGGCGGTCTGTCCGGCCCGCGCACGGTTGGCCACACCGGCTACACCGGGACCTCGATCGTGATCGACTTCGACTCGCGTTCGTTCGCGATCCTGCTCACCAACCGCGTGCACCCGAGCCGCAACTGGGGCAGCAACAACCCGGCCCGGCGTGCTGTCACCCAAGGCCTCGCGCTGGCGCTCGGCGTCGGCCCGCGGCACGGCAAGGACGCCTGGTTCTCCGGTACGACGGACAACGCGACGACCACGCTCGCGACCGCGGTCGACGTACCGGCGGGCGGAGCGAAGCTCGCGTTCGACCTGTTCGTGGACACCGAGGACTCGGATCTCCTGTATCTGGAGGCATCCACGGACGGCACGACCTGGACCAAGGTGCCGTTCGCGGTCCGGGACCGCGGGTCGGTGATCGACACCGACGGCTCGATCAGCGGGTCCGGCGACCGGCACTGGCACCAGGTCACCGCCGAGCTCGCTCCAGGCCCGCAGACGATCCGCTGGCGCTACACGAGCGACCCGCTGTACCAGGGCCGTGGGGTGTACGTCGACGGTGTGAAGATCACGAGTGGGAGTGGTCTTCTTCTCGACGGTGAACGAACGCCTGAATCATTTACCGCAACAGGTTGGAGACTTTCGCGTCGGTGACCCCATCTCGTGCATGGGCGCCGTACCGTGGCTGTCATGAATTCAACAACCTCTCCAGAACCCACGGGGCCGCTGCTGGTCCGGGTCCGCGCGGTGATGCCCGCGCTGGCGCCGGCCGAGCAGCGGGTGGCGAACGCGGTCCTCGCGGACCCGGGCGGAGTGGCGGCGATGACGATCTCCGAACTGGCCGAGGTGGCCTCCACCTCGGAGACCACGGTCATCCGGTTCTGCAAGCAGATCGGCGTCCCCGGCTATCCGCAGCTCCGCCTGCAGCTGGCGGCCCAGTCGGCGCAGGAGAGCATCCGTCCCGAGGTCGGCGGGGACATCGAGCCCGGCGACTCGCTGGCGGACGTGGTCAGCAAGGTGTCGTTCGCGGACGAACGCGCGGTCCGGGAGACCGCGCAGCAGGTCGACGTGGACGCGTTGGCGAAGGTCGTGGACGCGGTCGCGAAGGCGCCGCGGGTCGATCTGTACGGGTTCGGCGCCAGCGCGTTCGTGGCGATGGACCTGCAGCAGAAGCTGCACCGGATCCGGCGGGTGGCCTTCGCCTGGAACGACGTCCACGTGGCGCTGCCGAGTGCGGCGCTGCTGGGCGACGGCGACGTGGCGATCGGGATCTCGCACACCGGTACGACGGTCGAGGTCGTCGAGGCGCTCGGGGAGGCCGCCAAGCACGGCGCCACCACCGTCGCGGTGACCAACTTCCCGCGGTCCCCGCTGGCGAAGACGGCCGACCTGGTGCTGACCACGGCCGCGCGCGAGACGACGTACCGCTCGGGCGCGATGTCGAGCCGGATCGCGCAGCTGACGGTGATCGACTGCCTGTTCATCGGGGTCGCCCAGCAGGTGCTGCCGGACGCCCGGAAGGCGCTCGAGGAGACCGCGACGTCGGTCCGCGGTCACCGGTTGAAAGGATCCGAGTAGCAGCCTGTCAAGATTCCACCGAATTGAAAAATCTTCAGTAGAAAACTAACATCGATTCCGTGACCTCACCGACCGAGCAGCGCAACCCCCGGACGCTGGCCATCGACGCGGTGGGCACGTCCGAGATCCTCCAGCTGGTGAACAACGAGGACGCCCTGGTCGCCGGGGCCGTCGGCGCTGTGATCCCGGAGCTGACCAAGGCCGTGGACGCGGCGGTCGAGGCGATCCGCGGCGGCGGCCGGGTGCACTACTTCGGCGCCGGTACGTCGGGACGCCTGGCAGTCCTGGACGCGGCCGAGCTGCTGCCCACCTTCCACGTCCCCGACGGTCTGGTGGTCGCCCACCACGCCGGCGGCATGCAGGCGCTGCTCCGCGCGGTCGAGAACGTCGAGGACTCCGAGGAGGGCGGCGCCTCCGACGCGGCCGCCGTCACCGGCCAGGACCTCGTCGTCGGCCTCGCCGCTTCCGGGAGTACGCCGTACGTCGCCGGTGCGCTGAAGGCCGCCCGAACCGCCGGGGCGACCACCGTGCTGGTGACCTCGAACCCGGACGCCCCGCTGGCCCCGCTGGCCGACATCGTGGTCGCCGCGGACACCGGGCCCGAGGTGATCGCCGGCTCGACCCGGCTGAAGGCCGGCACCGCGCAGAAGATGATTCTGAACGCGTTCTCCACCACGCTGATGATCAAGCTCGGCCGCACCTGGTCGAACCTGATGGTCGACCTGGTCGCCACCAACAAGAAGCTCCGCGGCCGGATGGTCCGGATCCTCGGCGAGGCCACCGGCGCCGACGAGGCTGCCTGCGAGACCGCGCTGGCCGCGGCCGACGGCGAGCTCAAGCCGGCCCTGGTGCATCTGCTCACCGGCGCCCCGATCCCGGCCGCCAGGGCTGCCCTGGAGACCGCCCACGGCCGGGTCGCGACCGCGCTAGCCGAGCTCGGCTGACCGTCGTACCGGCGGCCTGAGCACCAGTGTCGCGACGACGAGCGCCATGAACACCGCGGTCAGCGCGAACGGCACCGGGATCAGCGGATCCAGCAGCACCAGCACCGCACCCAGCGGTACGACGACGTTGACCACCCGGTCGGCGTTGTCGCGGAGCGCGATCCACCAGATGCCGAGCACGAAGATCGCGATCGGGATCGTCACCGTGTAGGACGCCGCCACCTCGCTCAGCTCGGTGTGGTGGGTGATGCTGTCGATCTCCACCTCGATCCCCGCCGAGAACGCACCGGCGGCGGCGAACACGAAGTAGTGCACGTACCCGTACCGCAGCGACCGCCACAGCGACGTGATCGCGGTGTGGTGCGGCGGCCAGAAGTAGATCCACCACAGCGACGCGGTGACCACCAGCGTCAGCACCGACAGCGCGATCAGCGGGCCGAGCGACTCGTGGTCGTGCACCGCCTCGATGATCGCGTTCGCGGACGCGAGCAGGCTCTCGCCGAGCAGGATCAGCGTGAACAGGCTGTACCGCTCGGTGATGTGGTGCGGGTGCCACGGCGTCATCCCGCGCTGCTCGGCGATCACCGGTACGGCGAGCTCGGCGGCCACGAACAGCACCCAGGCGTACAGCTGCACCGATTCCGGGAGCAGCAGCATCACCAGCCAGAGCACCTGGACGATCGCGATCCCGCCGGCGTAGTACAGCGTCGCGCGGCGCGCCGTTCCAGCCGAGTGCGAAGCGCGCAGCCACTGCGCGATCATCGCGACGCGCATCACGACGTACGCGAGGACGACGATCCGGAAATCATGCTCGGTGAAGACGCGTTCGATCCCGGCGGCGAGCACGAGCACGCCGCTCATCTGCACGATCGTGAGCAGCCGGTACAGCCAGTCGTCGGTGGCGAACGAGGTGGCGAACCAGGTGAAGTTCATCCACGCCCACCAGATCCCGAAGAACACCATCACATACGACAGCACACCGTCGCCGATGTGCTGCTCCGACAGCGCGTGGTGCAACTGCGAACCCGCGACGCTGACCGCGATCACGAACACCAGGTCGAAGAACAGCTCCAGCGACGACGCCACCCGACCGGGCTCGTGCGGATCTCTCGGCCACATCGGCACCAGTCGGGAACGCGTCGTCTCCATGCGCCTTAGGCTAAACGGAGATGTCGACGGACGGACGGAGCCTGGCGGCTGCGGCGAGGGCTTCGTGGGCGGGGTTGTCCAGGAAGCCCTTGATCTCGGCAGGATCCGCGGGCCGGTGGAGGTGCGGCAGGGCGATCTGTTCGTACGCCGCCTGGAAGCGCGGGCCCCAGCGGCGGGTGCCGAGGCGCGCGGTCCGGGAGCAGTTGTCGACCATGTACGCGACGTCGCGGGCGTGCATGTACGGCAGCAGCGAGTCGACCGCCTCGATCACCGACTCGTTCACGATCTCCGACCAGGCGTGCCCGCGGGCCGCGAACTCGTCCACCTGCGCCATCATCGTCGCCACGAACAGCCCGGCCGTCACCGGATCGATCGCGGTCGCCGCCGGGTCCCGGCGGGCATGGACCGCGGCGCTCTGCGACCACATCGGGCTGCCGCCGATCTCGGTCATCGGCCGATCCGCGAGCCGCTGCTCGGCGAGGATCACGCTGCGCAGTTCGGTGCCGTCGGCAACCTCGTCGTAGATCTCCGCGACCAGGTCCCGGGCCGGCCCGTACGCCGCCGAGTACGCCCGGTCGAACAGGTCCTCGTCCCCGGACGCCGACCGTACCGCCGCGATCCCGTCGTTCGAGATGGTCCGCGCGATCGGGCCGGTGATCGCCTCGGTGGACCGCTCGTACGCCGTGACCGGGTCCGCGCCGTCGATCCGGAAGTACCGGTAGAGCGCCTCCACCAGCCCGTGCACCGCGCCGAGCAGGATCGCCCGCTCGCCGACGATGTCCGAGTGGTACTCGGCGGACAGCGTGGTCGCGAACGTGTACGGCGACCCGAGCGCCACCGACCACGCCAGCGCCCGGTCCCACCCGTGCCCGTCCGGGTTGGCATGTACGGCGATGCTCGCGTTGATCCCGGCGCCGTTGACGGTGGCGCCCTGCTGGTACAGGCGGCGTACCGAATCCCCCATCCCCTTCGGGCAGACCGCGATAACAGGATGGCCGGCCGGGAACGCGCTGCCGCGTTCGCGCAGGTGGCCGAGCAGGAAACCGTGGGACAGGCCAATGGTCGCACCGGGTTTGAGGACCGCGAAGATCTCCTCGTGGTGCGCCGCCAGCGCCGCGTCCGCGATCAGCAGGATCACCAGGTCCGCACTCGCCGCCACCTCGAGCCAGTCCCCCAGCGTCCCGTCGTCCTCGCTGAACCCGTTGCGCCGGGCATCGTCCACGGACCGCGACCCCGGCCGCAGCCCGACCGCGACAGCAATCCCGGTCCCGGCGAGCGAGTCCCGCAGGTTCAGCGCCTGCGCCCGGCCCTGCGGCCCCCACCCGAGCACCCCGATGCGCTCCACCCCGTGCAACGCATCCGGCAGCAACGCAAACAGGTCCCGCCCACCCCGCACGATCGCCTCGGTCCCACCCGGGACCCCCATCGACTCCACCCGAAACACCGAACTCTCCATACCCACCAGTCAACGTTCCCCCGACCCGTTGCAGCAAGCGCAACCTCCGCACCGCACCGTTGCAGGATCTGCAAGACTTGCGAACTGACGATAGGCGCCGGGGTCGTAGAACAAGCTATTCCTTGTCGTCCGACCCCATGGGCTGTGGCGAGTACGGGCGCGGACGGAGGGTTGAGGTGGAGCAGCGGGAGCTGGAGCTGTTCTTGCACTTGGGGCAGTCGCTGAACTACGGGCGGACGAGCCTGGAGTGTCATGTGAGTGCGGCGACCTTGACGCGGACGATTCAGCGGCTGGAGGCGCGGGTCGGGGCGCGGCTGCTGGACCGGGGGCCGCGGGGCGTGATGCTGACCGCGGAGGGTCGGCGGTTCACGGCGTACGCGGAGAAGGCTCTGGAGCTCTGGGCCGGCTACCGGGACGCCGTCGAGGAAGACCTGACCGGCGAACTGCGGATCTTCGCAACCGTGACCGCCTGCCAAACCCTCCTCCCCGACCTCCTCCGCCCGTTGCGCGACCAGCACCCACAGATCCGCCTCGCCCTCCGCACCGGTGACGCGGCCGCCGCCCTCGCCCGACTCGACGAGGGCGAGGTAGACGCCGCCGTAGCCGGCATCCCCCACCGCCTCCCCCAAACCCTGGTCACCCGCACCGTCGCCGTCACCGACCTAGTCCTGGTCAAGTCCCGCAACACCCCACCCGTCACCCCCACCGACGCACGGCTCCGCGCCACCAACCACCGACCAACCGATCCCCCCGGCCCGTCCGATCCGCCCGGTCCACGGGGTACCCCGTCCACCCCACCGCCCGGTCCACCCGGTCCACCCGGCCCAACCGATCCGCACGGTCCAACCGACCCGCCCGGTCCACGGGGTACAGCGTCCGCCCCACCACCCGGTCCACCCGGTCCACCCGACCCAACCGGTCCAACCGGTCCAACCGGTCCGCACGGTCCGCACGGTCCGCACGGTCCAACCGGTCCGCACGGTCCACGGGGTACGCCGTTCGCCCCACCGCCTGGTCCGCCCGGTCCAACCGATCCGGCGGGTACACCGCTCGCCCCAACCGGTCCGGCCGGTTCAACCGGTCCGGTGGGTACGCCGTCCGATCCATCGCTTGAGGTGCCGTATGTGGTGCCGGCGCGGGGGCTGGTTCGGGAGGCCGCGTTCCGGTGGTTTCGGAGAATGGGGGTGAAGCCAACGATCGCGGCGGAGCCCGACGGGCACGAGGCGTTGCTTGCCCTGGTGGCGCTGGGATGTGGCGTCGGCGTCGTACCGCGGCTGGTGCTGGAGTCGTCCGCCGTCCGCGATCAGCTGGAAGAGCTGCCGGCCGACCTCGAGCCGCTCACGATCGGGCTTTGCGCGCGCCGCGCCGACCTGCACCGGCCTTTGGTCGCGGCGCTCTGGGCGCTGCGACGGTAGCGCCCGGCCACAGCTTGGCGGGGACGAGCTGCGGCGGCGGCGGATCGTCGCCCTCGAGCTGCCGGATCAGCGCCTCGGTGCCGAGCTGCCCCAGCTCCGGACCCGGCGTCCGCATCATCGTCAGCTCCGGATCCGTCATCGCCGCCGTCTCCGGCACCATCAACAGCGACAGCACCGACACGTCCCCCGGTACGTCGTACCCCGCCCGTTTCAACCCCGACACCACCCCGAGCGCGGCGTACTCGTTCAGCACCAGCACCGCCGTCGTCTCCGGATACTCCGCCAGCAGCCCCTCCACCGCGGCCTTCCCCGCGGACGTCGTGTCCGAACACGGCAGCACCACCACGGGCAGCCCGTACTCCGCCGCCACCCGCCGGTACGCCGCGTCGATCCGCACCCACGGCCCGTACTCGTGGAACCGCGGATCGTCCAGATCCCCCGAAATCAAGGCGAGTTGCCGATGCCCGTGCTCGTACAGGTGCCGGACCGCCTCCTCGACCGTGGTGTCGAAGTCGATGTCCACGTGCGGCAACCCGGCCGGCTCGGTCGTCCGCCCGATCAGCGCGAACGGTGTCGCGGACTTCCGCAGTACGTCGATCCGTGGGTCGTCGAGCTGCACCTCCATCAGCACGACGCCGTCGACGAGGCCCTGCCCGAGCAGCTCCCGGAGCTCGACGCCGTCGTTGCCGACCGGCCACAGCACCAGGTGATAGTCCTCCTTGCGGGCCGCCTCGGCCGCGCTGGTGAAGAACTCCGCGGTCGACATCCCGAACTTGTGCTCGAGCGCCGGGTACGCCATCGCGATGATGTGCGTACGCCGGGACGCCAGCGCGCGGGCGACCATGTTCCGGCGGTACCCGAGGTCGAGCATCGCCTGCTCGATCCGGGCCCGGGTCGCGGCGGTCACCGGCTTGGTGTCGTTGAGCAGGAACGAGACGGTCGCGATCGAGACACCCGCCCGCTGAGCGACGTCCTTCATCGTGACCATCGATCCTCCTCCGAACCCTTGACAGCGATGTGACGTAGGGAACATAGTCCTTCAACACCTCAGTTAAGCGGTTTACCGCCAAATCCACAAGCAACTCCCCACCGCCCCTCGTCCATCGGTTAAACGCTTTGAAGGAGTCCGATGTCATGATCAGCAAGCGGATCGCCGCCGCGCTGGCGGGTGCGACGACGGTGTCGCTCCTGCTCGGCGCCTGCGGCAACAACGGCGGCGGCCAGGCGGCCGGCTCCGGCGACAGCGTCAAGAGCCTCACGATCCTGGACTACTACAACAACGATCCGGACAAGTCCCTGGTCCAGAAGGGACTCGACGGCTGCGCGACACAGCTCGGCATCACGATCCAGCGGGAGACGGTGCCTGGTGACACCTTGATCCAGAAGGTGCTGCAGCAGGCGTCGTCGAAGACGCTGCCCGACGTACTGATGCTCGACAACCCCGACGTCCAGCAGATCGCCGCGACCGGTGCGCTGGCGCCCTTGAACGACATGGGCCTGAACGGCGACGGCGTCATCAAGGGCATGGTCGACGCGACGTCGTACCAGGGCAAGCTCTACGGGCTGGCGCCGGTGACGAACACGATCGCGCTGTTCTACAACAAGGACATGCTGGCCGAGGCCGGCGTCCAGCCGCCGAAGACCTGGGACGAGCTGAAGGCGGCAGCCAAGAAGCTCACCAAGCCCGGCCGGTACGGGATGGCCTTCAACGCGAACGCGACGTACGAAGGGTCCTGGCAGTTCCTCCCGGCGATGTGGACGAACGGCGGCGACGAGACCGACCTGAACAGCCCGCAGGTGGCGGAAGCCCTGCAACTGTGGGTGGATCTCGTGAAGGACGGCTCCGCGTCGAAGAGCGTGATCAACTGGACCCAGGGCGACGTCAACGACCAGTTCATCGCCGGCAAGACCGCGATGATGGTCAACGGCCCGTGGCAGATTCCGGCGCTGAACAAGAATCCGAAGATCAAGTGGGACGTGGTCACGTTCCCGCTGAACAAGCCGGACCAGACTCCGGTCGCGCCGCTCGGCGGTGAGGCCTGGACGGTCCCGCTGAACAAGGACCAGGCCAAGCAGCAGAAGGCTGCCGACTTCGTGAAGTGCCTGAACTCGGACGAGAACGAACTGGCCTGGGCGAAGGCCCGGTTCACTCTCCCGACCAAGCTCGCGCTGCTCGACCAGTACGCCAAGGATGTCCCGTCGATGAAGGCCTTCGCCGAGCAGGTGAAGACCGCCCGGGCGCGGACCGGCAAGCTGGGTGACAAGTGGCCGGACGCCGCCAAGGTCATCTACCAGGCGATCCAGCTGGCGCTGACCGGCAAGGCCACCGCGCAGGACGCGTTCAAGCAGGCGTCCGGCGGCTGATCGGCGGGATGACAATATGGTGACGCTCACACGGACCAGGGTGACCGGCCGCGCGAAGGTGCGCGGCCGGCACTACCGGGGCGAGAGCCTGACCAAGGTGATGTTCGTACTGCCGGCCGCGGTCGCGATGCTCGCGCTGTTCGGCTATCCGGTGGTGAAGAACCTGCTGATGAGCCTGCAGGACTACGGGCTGAAGACTTTCTTCACCGGCGTCGCGCCCTGGGTCGGCCTGCAGAACTACAAGACGGTCGTGACCGACAAGCTGTTCTCCGACGCGATGCTGAACACGGCGCTGTTCACGATCGGCTCGATCGCGTTCCAGTTCGCGATCGGGCTCGGACTCGCGCTGTTCTTCCGCAACCGTTTCCCACTCAGCGGCGTACTGCGGTCGTTGCTGCTGCTGCCGTGGCTGCTGCCGCTGATCGTGTCGAGTGCGACCTGGCGGTCGATCCTCGAGCAGGACAGCGGGATCCTGAACCGGACGCTGATCGGGTTGCACCTGATCGGTGACCCGGTGCCGTGGCTGAACTCGCCGTCGGTCGCGCTGATCGCGGTGATCGGCGTGAACATCTGGATCGGCATCCCGTTCAACGTGACGCTGCTGTACTCCGGTCTCGCGGAGATCCCGGACGAGTTGTACGAGGCCGGCCAGTTGGACGGTGCGACCGGGTGGCGCTCGTTCTGGTACATCACCTGGCCGAACCTGCGTTCGGTGGCGAGCGTGCTGCTGATGCTCGGCGTCGTCTACACGATCAAGGTCCTGGACATCATCCTCGGCCTGACCGGCGGCGGCCCGGCGAACGCGACACAGACGCTGGCCACCCAGTCCTACGAGAAGTCGTTCGTGGACTTCCGGTTCGGCCAGGGCGCGGCGTTGTCCAACATCCTGATCGCGATCTCGTTCGTGTTCGCGATCTTCTACCTGCGCGGCACCCGTCGCGCCGTCGACGAGTAGGAGGGCACGATGCGACGTACGGCGTACACCATCATCGGCGTGCTGATCCTGTGCGTGATGCTGTTCCCGGTCTACTGGATGCTGAACGCCTCGCTGCAGCCGTCCGGAAACACGCTGACGGCCGGCTTCCTGCCGTTGCATCCGACGTTCTCCGGCTACAAACGGGCGCTCGACGAGCAAGGCGGGAACCTCGTCACCAGCCTGATCATCGCGGCCGGAACCGTCGTCCTGAGTCTCGCGATCGCGACGCCGTGTGCGTACGCGCTCTCGCAGTTCCGGTCCCGCTGGGTGTCGATCGGGCTGCTGGCGATCCTGATCTCGCAGATGATCCCCGGCATCGTGATCGCGAACGCGCTCTACACGGCGTACGAGCGGATCGGGCTGCTGAACTCGATCCCGGGCCTGATCATCGCGAACTGCGCGAGCGGGATCCCGTTCGCGATCCTGATCCTGCGGTCGTTCATGCTCTCGCTGCCGCCGTCGCTGGTGGAGGCGGCGCGGGTGGACGGCGCCGGGCTGTTCCGGGCGTTCGTGGCGATCGTGCTGCCGATCAGCAAGAACTCGCTGATCACCGCCGGCCTGTTCAGTTTCCTGTTCTCCTGGAGCGATTTCCTGTTCGCGCTGACGCTGACCACCAAGGGCGGCGTGCGGCCGGTGACGCTCGGGATCTACCAGTACCTCGGCACCCAGGTGCAGAACTGGAATGCGGTGATGGCGACCGCGGTGCTGTCCGCGGTCCCGGCCGTCGTGCTGCTGGTCGCCGCACAGAAGTACATCGCCGCCGGTGCCATCGGCGGAGCCGTCAAATAACCCTTAAGGACAACGATGAAGATACTGGTCTGGGGCGAGAACCGGCACGAGCAGGTCGAGCCGCACGTCCGGGAGATCTATCCCGACGGCATGCACTCGACGATCGCGGCCGGCATCGCCGAGAACCTGCCCGGCGCGCAGGTCTCCACCACGACACTGGACGAACCCGAACACGGTCTGACCGAGGACGTTCTCGCCGAGACCGACGTCCTCGTGTGGTGGGGGCATGCCGCGCACGGTGAGGTCGACGACAAGGTGGTCGACCGGGTATACCAGCACGTGCTGTCGGGGATGGGGCTGGTCGTGCTGCACTCCGGCCACTGGTCCAAGATCTTCGGGAAGCTGATGGGTACGACGTGCACCTTGCGCTGGCGCAGTGAGCGCGATCGTGAGCTGGTCTGGACGGTCAACCCCACGCACCCGATCGCCCAGGGCGTGCCGCACCCGATCGAGATCGAGCAGCAGGAGATGTACGGCGAGTACTTCGACATCCCGGTGCCGGACGAGCTGATCTTCGTCTCCTCGTTCTCCGGCGGCGAGGTGTTCCGCTCCGGCTGCACGTTCCGCCGCGGGCACGGGAAGATCTTCTACTTCTCCCCCGGCGACCAGGACTACCCCGTATACCACCACAAGGACGTCCGTAAGGTGATCGCGAACGGCGCCGCCTGGGCTCGGACCGACCTACCCCAGCGGGAACTGCCGACGCTGCTGCGCTACGAGACCGACGATTTCTTCCACGGACACGGGTACACCGGACCCATCGAGGAGCCTGCCGATGCCTGAACCCCTCCGCCTGCTGCAGGTCGGCGCCGGCGGCATGGGCCGCGCCTGGCTGCGCACCATCGCCGCCAACCCGTCCGTGCAACTGGTCGGGCTGATCGACCTCGACGTGAACGTCGCCCGCGCCGCAGCCGACGAGAACGGCCACCCCGACGTACCCGTCGCCGCCTCGATCGATGAACTTGCTGTTGATTTCGAGGCACTCATCGACGTGACTGTGCCGGTAGCGCATCCGAAAGTCAGCGTAGAAGCACTCCTCCGCGGAGTCCCAGTACTGTGTGAGAAACCGCTGGCCGAAACGGTCCGCGAATGTCTGCAGATGGCGGCTGCATCCGAGGTCAGCGGGCAGCTGCTGATGGTCTCGCAGTCCCGGCGGTACTTCCGGGCAGTCGACGCGTTCCAGCGGCAGCTCGCCGAGCTCGGGCCGATCGGGACGCTGTCCTGCGAGTTCTACAAGGCCCCGCACTTCAGCGGCTTCCGCGAACGGATGGCCGAGCCGCTGCTCGTCGACATGGCGATCCACCAGTTCGACCTGTCCCGCAAGCTGATCGGGTCGGAGCCTGTCTCGGTGTACTGCGACTCGTACAACCCGTCCTGGAGCTGGTTCGACGGCAACGCGGCGGCGTCCGCCATCTTCACGTACGCCGACGGCACCCGCTTCACCTTCGTCGGCAGCTGGTGCGCACCGGGCCTCGAAACATCGTGGAACGGCCTGTGGCGGGCCAGCACCCCCGGCGGTACAGCAACCTGGGACGGCGACAACGCCCCGGTGGCGGAACCCGACGTACCGGCACCGCTCGGGGACGAACCCGAAGAGATCGCCGGCTCACTGGTCGAGTTCGTCAACGCCGTCCGTACGTCGACCACGCCCCAGTCCGAGGTCCACTCGAACGTGATCAGCCTCGCCATGGTCGAAGCCGCCGTACGCTCCGCGAACACCGGCGTACCGGTCCGCATCACCGACATCATCACCGAAGCCCACACCGAAGCCCTCTCCACCACCCAAAACCCCGACCTACTCGCCGCCCTCAAATCCTGGACGAACCCGTTAGCCGCGGTCGGCCTCGCCTAACCCCCCGCGCCGCTCCGCGGCGCGGCGCGGCGCGGGGGAGGTAGCAGCGCCGTGGTGTGGGGAGATGGGAGCGAGCTCTACCGCGACCCTGACGGGGCGACCGGCGCCGGCGGCGCGGTGGAGCGGTCCAGGCGGATTGTGGGTTTGGGGACCTGGTAGGTGGTGGGGGCTGCGCCCTGGATGACGTTGAGGATTGCTTCGCCGACGATCGTGCCCAGGCCGTGGACGTCCACGGTGACGACGCTGAGCGGTGGTGTGGCCAACCGCGCCACCGCGGTGTCGTCCCAGGCGATCACCGATAGCTGCTCGGGGACCGCCACCCCCAACTCCTTGGCTGCCGCGAGTCCGCCGATCGCCATCAGGTCGTTGTCGTAGACAACCGCCGTCGGCACCCGGCTCCCGGTCAGCAACTGCGCCATCGCGTCCCGCCCGGAGTCCTCCGAGTAGTCGCCCTCGATCACCCGCGCCCGCACGTCCCGCTCGGCGCACGTCGCCATGAACGCGTCGTCCCGCGCCTGGCAGTGCAGCATGTCCCGCGGCCCGCTCACCCGCGCGATGTCGGCGTGCCCGAGATCCGCCAGCGCCCGTACCGCCGCCCGGGCCCCCTCGGCGTTGTCGACCAGCACGTTCGTGATCGGCGCCTTCAGCTCGGGCCCGCCGAGCAGCACCGCCGGTACGCCGAGCCGCTGCAACTCCTCCAGCCGCGCATCGGTCGCCCGCAGGTCCACCATCACGATGCCGTCGACGTGCCGGTTCGGCACCCAGCGCCGCCAGATCTCGATCTCGGCGGTAATGTCCGCGGCGAACTCGATCAGCAGACTGCAGCCGCGCCCGGCGAAGACCTCTTCGATCCCCTGGACGACATCGGCCATGAACGGCTCCATCCCGAGCAACCGCCCGGGACGCGCCAGGACCAGCCCCGCGATCCGCTCATGCATACACTGCCCTCCAAGGCCACCGAAGCCACTATATTCACAGACCTAACAAACTCGACAGATTGCGGATGTTCCTATGCAGCGGGCCGGCGACGCGTCGTACGCCCCGGGTTACGACCCGGCTCCGACGAACAGCCGTGCGCTCATTGTGGACAGCATCCGCTCCGCGGGCACGGTCAGCCGGGTCGAGCTCACCCAGATCACCGGCCTCACCGCCCCTTCGGTCACCACGCTGGTCCGGCGGCTGATCGACGACGGCCTGGTCGACGAGGCCGGCCGCGGCTCGTCCACCGGCGGCAAGCCGCGCACGCTGCTCCGGATTCGCGCCGCCGCCCGGTACGTCGTCGGCGTCCACCTGAGCCCCGACAGCCTGACGTACGTGCTGGTCGACTACGCGGGCGGGGTGCTCGCGCGCTGGCGGCGGGCCGGTCCGGGCGACGAGAGCGACCCGGAGCAGGTGGTGGAGCGGATCGCCGCCGAGACCACCGAGCTGATCGAGCGGGCCGGCGTCGACCCGGGCCTGATCCTCGGACTCGGGTTCGTCTGCCCCGGCCCGCTGATCCGCAACCTGGGCGTCACCTCGGCGCCGCCGAGTATGGCGAGTTGGGTCGGCTTCCCGATCCACCAGCGCCTGGAGGAGCGGCTCGGCCTGCCGGCGCTGCTCGAGAACGACGCGACCGCGGCCGCCGCGGGGACGAGGCTCACCACCAGCCACGACGTGTCGGTGATGGCCGGACTGTTCATGAGCGAGGGCATCGGCTCCGGCCTGCGCCTGAACGGCCACGTCTACCAGGGCGCGCACGGCAACGCCGGCGAGGTCGGCCACATCTGCGTGCAGATCGGCGGCCCGCAGTGCTGGTGCGGGAGTACTGGTTGCCTCGAGGCGATCGCCGGTCCGGCCACGGTCGTCGCCAAGGCCCGGGCCGCGGGCCTCGACCTCGGATCCCAGCGCCGTACCGGGGTCGCGGCGTTCGCCGCCATCGCCCGACTGGCGCTGACCGGGGACTCGCGCGCCGAGGCGATCCTGAAGGACTCGGCGTCCTGGCTGGCGCTCGGCGCGCAGACGATCACCAACATGTACGACGTCCAGCTACTGGTGCTGACCGGCCCGGCGTTCGCGGTGGCCGGGACGATCTACCTGCCGATCATCCAGGACCGGATCATGAGCTCTGCCTTCGGCCGGGCCGTGAACACCGAGGTCGTGCTGGACGAGCGCGGTCACGACGCGGCCGCGATCGGCGCCGCGCTGATGATGCTGCGCTCCGAGCGCGCGATCTCCGCCTAGCAACCCCTTTCCAGCCACTCCCGGTGTCGAAATCGTTACCGCGCTGACCTCTTGCGCCTTCTTTGTTAGGCGAACTAAGTTACGGCCAGCTTCCCTGGCGGGTGCCGGGTGACGCGTTCGAAGACCGCGTTGGAAAGGAATTGATCAATGCTCCGGAACCCGACGAACCGAACCCGCGGCCGGCGCCTGGTGAGCGCCGCTGCCGTCGCGACCGCCACCGCCGTCCTGCTCGCCGCCTGCAACGGCGCCGCCACCGGCAACCAAGGCACCACCAAGGACGCCTCGATCACGGTCGCGGCCGGCGACATCACCACCGAGAACTTCAACCCGTTCAGCAGTACGGCGCTGCAGCCGACGCTCGGCGTCATCTACGAGCCGCTGTACTGGTACAACTTCGCGAAGCAGTCCGAGCCCACGCCCGTCCTCGCGTCGAGCTTCTCCTGGAACGCCGCCGGCACCGAGCTGACGATCAAGACGCGGCACGACGTGAAGTGGAACGACGGCCAGCCGTTCACCGCGAAGGATGTCGCTTTCACGTTCAACCTGGTCGCGAAGACGACCGCGCTGAACCCGTCCGGCCTCGCCGCGACCGCGAAGGCGACCTCCGACGACACCGCCGTACTGACGTTCAAGTCCAAGTCGCTGATGCAGGAGCCGGCCGTGCTCGCCAACCAGGCGATCGTGCCCGAGCACATCTGGAAGGACATCAAGGACCCGACGACGAACCTGAACAAGGACCCGGTCGGCACCGGCCCGTTCAAGGTGAAGTCCTACACGCCGCAGAGCTTCGTACTGACCAAGAACGACCAGTACTGGGAGGCGGGCAAGCCCACGATCAAGGAGGTGCGGTACCTCCCGGTCACGTCCGCGGATGCCGCGAGCGCCGCTCTCGTCGCGGGCAAGGTCGACTGGGCGAGCGCGTACCTGCCGGGCATCGACAACATCATGAAGTCCGGCAAGAACCTCACGTACGTGAACACGCCCGTGATGACGACCGTCATCGTGACCTGCTCGAACTCCGCCCTCGGCTGCACCGGCCCGCAGACCGATCCCGCCGTACGCAAGGCGATCTACCTGGCGATGAACCGCGAGCAGTTGGCGAAGCTGGCCGGCGGCGGCGTCGCGGGCGTCGGCTCGCCGACCATGCTGCTCCCGGGCCGCGACGACCAGTGGATCGCGGAGGCCGGTACGGCGAAGCTCCCGCAGAGCGCCGACACCGACGCGGCGAACAAGGCCCTCGACGCGGCCGGCTGGACGAAGGGCGGCGACGGCGTACGGACGAAGGACGGCAAGCGGCTGTCGCTGACCGTGCAGACCGTCACCGGGTGGAGCGACTACATCCTGATCAACGACACCCTCAAGCAGCAGCTCGCCGCCGTGGGCATCGAGCTGAAGCCGAGCCAGGTGTCGTGGAACGAGTGGAACGCCGCGCAGACCAACGGCAAGTTCCAGCTGTCGCTGGACTCGGTCGGCCTCGGCGCGTCCACGAACCCGTACTTCACCTACGACAGCAAGCTCGCCACCACGAACACCGCGCCGGTCGGCAAGAGCGCCTCGGCCGGTAACCAGTCCCGTTTCTCGAACCCGGCCGTCGACGCCGCGCTCACGGCGGCCGCCGGTACGACGGACCAGGCCGCGCAGAAGGCGGCGTACGCGAAGATCCAGGGCATTGTCGCAGAGCAGCTGCCGTACATCCCCGTGTACGTGAACTCGATGCTCACCGAGTTCAACACCTCGCGCGCGACCGGCTGGCCGACCAAGGACAACCTGTACGTGCTGCCCGCGGCATGGAAGGCGTGGGACGCCGGCATCGTCCTCAAGACGATCAAGCCCGCCAGCTGATGCGCTACCTGCTCCGGAAACTCGCCTTCTACGTGGTCGCGCTCTGGGCGGCGCTGACGCTGAACTTCCTGATTCCCCGGCTGATGCCGGGGAACCCGGTCGACCTGATGCTGTCGAAGCTCGCGACGAAAGGCCCGGTCACGCCGACCACCCGGACCGCGATCCAGGCGCTGCTCGGCACGGACACCAGCTCCTCGCTCTGGACGCAGTACTGGCGGTATCTGCACCACCTGCTCACCGGCGACCTCGGTACGTCGATCGCGTACTTCCCGGCGCCGGTCTCGCAGGTGATCGGGCAGACGCTGCCGTGGACGGTCGGGCTGATCGGGATCGCGACCGTGATCTCGTTCGCGGTCGGGATCCTGCTCGGCCGCGCGGCCGGCTGGCGGCGCGGCTCGTGGATCGACAACCTGATCCCGTTCACCACGATGCTGCAGTCAGTGCCGTACTTCTGGCTCGCGCTGCTGCTGCTCTTCCTGCTGGCCAGCAGTTGGCCGGTGTTCCCGCTGAGCGGGGGGTACGACGTGTACTCCGTGACGCCCGGCTGGAGCCTGCCGTTCCTGCAGTCGGTGCTGTACCACGGGGCGCTGCCCGCCCTGACGATCGTGATCTCGTCGATCGGCGGCTGGATGCTCGGGATGCGGAACATGATGGTCTCGACGCTGTCCGAGGACTTCGTCGTGACCGCCGAGGCGAAGGGCCTGACGCCGCGCCGGATCCGGTCCCGCTACGTGGCCCGGAACGCCATTCTGCCGTCGGTGTCCGGGTTCGCGATCTCGCTCGGCTTCGTGGTCGCCGGGTCGATCGTGACCGAGGCGGTGTTCGGGTACCCGGGCATCGGGTCCGCGCTGTTGCTTGCCGTCGGCAACAACGACTACGCGCTGATGCAGGGCGTGTTCCTGATCATCACGCTCGCCGTCCTCGGCGCGAACCTGCTCGTCGACCTCCTGTACGGCGTCATCGACCCCCGCACGCGCGCGCGGTCCTGAGGAAGGGGCTCCATGACTGTCACCACTGAAGGGGCGGTCGCCGTCGCGACCCCGTCCCGGCGCCGGCTGCCGCCGATGACGCTCAAGCTGGCGGTCGGCCTGACGATCGCCGGTGTGATCGTCCTGTTCGGCGTACTCGGCCCGTTCCTGGTCGGCAATCCGTCGACGGTCCGCGACGTCGGTCTGGCCGGCCCGGGCAACGGTTTCCTGCTCGGTACGACGCAGAGCGGGCAGGACGTCTTCGCGCAGCTCGCGTACGCCACCCGCGGCTCGCTGATCATCGGCGTCGTGGTCGGTGCGATCACACTCCTGCTGTCCTCGTTCTTCGGCGTCGTCGGCGCGTTCGTCGGCGGCTGGGCGGACGAGGCGTTCTCCTTGTTCACCAACATCATGCTGGTGATCCCCGGGCTGCCGTTGGTGATCGTGATCTCCAGCTACGTACCGAACAAGTCGATCTGGCTGGTGGCCGCCGTACTCGCGATCACCAGCTGGGCCGGATCCGCCCGGGTACTGCGCGGATTCACGCTCAGCGTCCGCAGCCGGGACTACGTGCTCGCGGCAAGGATCGGCGGCGAGAAACGCTGGCGGATCCTGCTGGTCGAGATCCTGCCGAACCTGATCCCGCTGCTCGCCTCGCAGGTCGTGTTCGCGGTGATCTTCGCGATCCTCGGCGAGGCCGGGCTGTCGTTCCTCGGGCTCGGCGCGTCCGGGTCGTTCACCTGGGGCACGATGCTGTTCTACGCGCAGAACGGGCTCGCTCTGCGGCTCGGCGCGTGGTGGTGGTTCGCACCGCCGGGGCTCGCGATCGCACTGTTCGGCGCGGCGCTGTCGCTGATCAACTTCTCGATCGACGAAATCATCAACCCGAAGCTGCGCTCGCAGACGCGCGCCGAACGCAACAAGTGGAGCGTGCAGGCATGACCGCCGTCCTGAGCATCGAGGACCTCAGCATCGACTACCTCGCCGAGACCACCGTGCACGCCGTACGCGAGGTGTCGCTCACTCTGGAGCGCGGCGAGATCCTCGGTCTCGCGGGAGAGAGCGGGTGCGGAAAGTCCACCCTGGCGTACGCGATCACCCGGCTGCTGAAGCCGCCGGCCCGGATCACCGGCGGGCGGGTGCTGTTCTCGTCCCGCGAGGGGTACGACCTCGACCTGTCGGCGCTGACCGGCGACGACCTGCGCGCGTTCCGCTGGGACAAGATCGCGATGGTCTTCCAGGGCGCGATGAACTCGCTCAACCCGGTACTGCGGATCTCCGAGCAACTCGAGGACGTCTTCCTCACGCACCGGCCCGAGCTGGGCAAGACGGAACGGCGCGAACGCTGCGGCGAGCTGCTCGAACGGGTCGGCGTCGACCGCGACCGGCTCCGCGCGTACCCGCACGAGCTGTCCGGCGGGATGCGGCAGCGCGTGATGATCGCGATGGCGCTCGCACTCGAACCGCAGGTCCTGATCATGGACGAGCCGACGACCGCGCTGGACGTCGTCGTACAGCGGGAGATCCTCCGGGAGATCACCCGGCTGCGGGCCGAGCTCGGGTTCGCGGTCGTTTTCATCACCCACGACCTGCCGCTGCTGCTGGAGATCAGCGACCGGATCGCGGTGATGCGGGAGGGCGTGATCGTCGAACTGGAGGATGCGCTGACGTTGTACACCAAGCCCCAGCACCCGTACACGAAGCGATTGCTGTCGTCGTTCCCGAGCCTTACCGGTGAACGCGGTGCCTTTGTCCGCACCGGCGTCGAGGAGGCAGTATGAGCGCGCTTGAGATGCGCGACGTGGTGAAGGAGTACCGGCTGCGCAACGGCCTGCGGACCAGGCGGCTGCGTGCGGTCGACAAGGTCAGCTTCGACCTGCAGCCCGGCCGGACGATCGCACTGGTCGGCCAGTCCGGCTCCGGCAAGTCCACGATCGCGAAGCTCCTGCTGCAACTGGAGCGCCCGACGTCCGGCGAGATCCTCGTCGACGGCCAACCGATGCAGTACCGCGGCGCGGCGGCAGCGACGTACCGCAAGGCCGTCCAGATGGTGTTCCAGGACCCGTTCGCGTCACTGAACCCGTACCACTCGATCGCCCACCACCTGGCCCGCCCGATGAAACTCCACCACCCCACGTTCACCGGCGCCCAGGTCGACGAGCGCGTGGTAGAACTCCTCCACCGCGTCCGCCTCGACGAAACCTACGCCCACCGCAAACCCCACGAACTCTCCGGCGGCCAACGCCAACGCATAGCCATCGCCCGAGCCCTGGCCCCCGAACCAGCCATCCTGGTCGCCGACGAGCCGGTCTCGATGCTCGACGTCTCCATCCGCCTAGGCGTCCTGAACCTCCTGGCCACCCTCCAACGCGAGGAAAACCTAGGCGTCCTCTACATCACCCACGACCTGGCCACCGCCCGCCACTTCAGCGACGAAATCATGGTCCTCTACCAAGGCCAGGTAGTAGAACAAGGCCCCGCCGACAACGTGATCCTCACCCCCCAACACCCCTACACCAAACTCCTAGCCGAAGCCGCCCCCGCCCCAGAACGCCGCCTCACCCAACTCAAGCAGTAGGCAGAGAAGAACAGAGGATATAGATGGTTTGGCTGGGTGAGAGTCGGCCTGTGGGTGACAGCTGGGTGCTTCGTGCACGTCGAGTCTGTTCTGGGTGATCGGCTTCGTGCTACTGCCCGCCGTCTATATCTGGTCGCCCGTCGAGGCCCGCAACGCCACGAAGCGCTGGAACACCTAGCACGGAATCCTGTCCTGAAAGAGCGGTGTTGGATGCAGAGACGTGTGTGGAGGGCAGGGCTCGGCACGCACGCCTCTGCGATCGGGGGCCTACTCGGCATCGAGCCATTCGGCGCCGGCGGCGTCGCGGTGATAACCGTGGTGATAACCGAGGACACAGCTGCGGCCGGTCTCGGGGTTCGCGCCGCCGCAGGGTTCCGCCCGCGACGGCCGGAGCGTCGGCCACGCGCCGCTGGGCGATTCTTCAACCTGATCGAGTGACTCGTTTTGACTCACAAGTCCTGAGGATGATCGCCTCCCATGCATCCTGTCAAGCGGGCCAGAATGGGTTGACCACCGACCGCACATCTGCCAGCGTTGACGAGCTGACTCATTTCGAATCACCGGAGGCGAGATGCGACTCATCCACCGTGCTGGGCCATGTGATGAAGGCCCCTGCCCCAACGTGTTCGACACCGACGACGGTTCACTCGTGGCGGTGCAGGGTGCGCAGTTGGTTGATGCCGACGCTCTGGCGCAGCTGAGCAAGATGCCCGCCCACGAAACGGTAGTCCTGGTGCCGAGAGAACTTTTGCTGGAGTACGCCAAGAAGGTGCAAGACGGAGTCGCCGGGTGAACTTCGACGATTTCGATGCCCACTTCGATCGGTTCACCTCGGATGTGTTCCGGCTCGAGAATCTCCAGCAGTATGCAGTCAGCTCGGAAGATGAGCGGCTGAAGGCGTTCCGGGAAGGTACGGCTCGTTCGGTGCGCTCGGTGCGGACCTCGCCGTGGCTGGCCCGGATCGCCGTGACGACGGTCGCCGGCAAGAGCTGGGAGCGAGTCCACGTCGTCGATCACCCGCTGTCGGAGTACTTGCGATACGAGCTTGAGGGGTACGTCGAATCGCAGGCGGCCGGCGAGCAGATCAACATCGCGGATCGGGCGGCAGACGAGTCGCTGTCCGAGCTGGGTGAAGATTTCTGGCTGTTCGACGCCGACTCGCCGGAGGCTTACGCCGTACTGATGCACTATGACGACGAAGGGCATTTCGTAGGCTTCGACCACACCACCGAGGTCGCAGTACTCGAACGCTGTCGGACGGAGCGTGAACTCGTCCTGCAGCACGCGGTGGACTTGAACACCTACCTCGCCGAACGGAAAGCGGACCTATAGCTGAGTGAGTACGTCTGCCCAAACCCCAAGAACTCCACGGCAGCGCCTCGGGGCCGAGTTGAGACGGCTCCGAGCGCTGGCGGGCGTGAGTGGGCGGCAGCTTGCCCAGCGCACGGGCATGAGTCAGTCGAGGGTCAGTCGGATCGAACGTGGTGAGGCTCTTGCCTCCATCCCTGAGCTCATTCAGTGGCTGGAGCAGTCCGGCGCAACCGACCGTCTGGAGCGCATGGTCTCGGCCACCGAGGAGGCGCTCAACCAGACCGATGGCTGGCAAGAGTTCATGCAGGAAGTCAGCTTCGCCGACATGCAAGAGCAAGTTCGACTGCGAGAAGCGACAGTCAGGACACGACTGTCCTTCCTGTCGTCGCTGGTTCCTGGGCTGCTGCAGACGGCCGAGTATGCGCGGCTCGTCTTCATTGCGTCGGATCTGACCGGCGAGCAGGACTATGCGGCGGCTGTACAGCGGCGGCTTGATCGACAGCAGATTCTGTACGACCAGTCGCACAGGTTCGAGTTCATCCTGACCGAGGCGGCCGTCAGATGGCGGCCCGGACCACGCGAGCTGATGGTTGCACAACTGGATCGCATCGCCAGCGTGGCGACGCTCAGCAACGTGACCATCGGCGTCGTTCCGCTGGAGGTCGAAGCGCGCGCGATTCCCTGGCACGGGTTCACTCTGAACGAGGAGGTCGACGACGGCGAACCGTTCGTACAGGTCGAGACGATGCACGCCTACCTGACGGTCGAACGGCCGGCGGACGTGGACATCTATCGACGGCAGTACGCCGTACTGCGGGAGTCTGCCCTGGTCGGGCAGCAACTCTCGGACTTCCTGAGTTCGCTTCGCGCGGAGCTTCAGACATAAAAGTGCGCCGGATTTCTCCGGCGCATCTTTCAGAGCTTCAGGGAAGTGGCGACCACGTCGGCGAGCGTGTGGGCTATTTCGTGGGCCGTGTCGGAGGACTCGGCTTCGACCATGACGCGAACGAGGGGCTCGGTGCCGGAGGGGCGGAGGAGGACTCGGCCGGTGTCGCCTAGGCGGGTGGTGGCCTCGGTGACGGCGGTTTGGACTGCCGGGTCGGTGCCGGCGCGGGTCTTGTCGACGTTCTTGACGTTGACGAGGACCTGCGGGAGGCGGGTCATCGCGCCGGCCAGGTCGGCCAGGCTCTTGCCGGTCTGGGCCACCCGGGCGAGCAGGTTGACCGCCGTGAGGGTGCCGTCGCCGGTGGTGGCGTGGTCGGAGAGGATCACGTGCCCGGACTGTTCACCGCCGAGCTTGTGACCGCCCGCCTTCATTGCCTCGAGCACGTACCGGTCGCCGACCTTGGTCTGCTCGACCGCGATCCGCTCGCGCACCATCGCCTGGACGAAGCCCAGGTTGCTCATCACGGTCGCGACCACGGTGTCGTTCGACAGCCGGCCGCTGTCCCGCATCGCCAGCGCCAGTACGGCGAGGATCTGGTCGCCGTCGACGAGTTCGCCGTTCGCGTCCACCGCCAGGCAGCGGTCCGCGTCGCCGTCGAGCGCGATGCCGACGTCGGCGCGGTGCCCGACGACCTCACGCTGCAGGCCGTCGATGTGCGTGGATCCGCAGTTCAGGTTGATGTTCAGGCCGTCCGGCGAGGCGCCGACCGTGATCACCTCGGCGCCCAGCCGGCGGAGCGCCTCCGGAGCGGTCTCCGAGGCGGCGCCGTTCGCGCAGTCGATGACGACCTTCAGCCCGTCGAACCGGTTCGGCGCCGAGCGGACCAGGTGCGAGACGTACGTCTCGAAGCCCTGTCCGTCGTCGGTCACCCGACCGACGGCCGCACCGGTCGGGCGCTGCCACGACTCGCCCATCCGGGCCTCGATGGCGTCCTCGATCACGTCGTCGAGCTTGATCCCGCCGCGGGCCAGGAACTTGATGCCGTTGTCCGGCATCGGGTTGTGGCTCGCGGACAACATCACACCGAGGTCGGCACCGGTCGAACCGGTCAGGTACGCGACGGCCGGGGTCGGCAGTACGCCGAGCCGGACGACGTCGACGCCGGCGCTGGCAAGACCAGCGACCACGGCGGCTTCGAGGAACTCACCACTGGCACGAGGATCCCGGCCCACAACGGCGCGTGGCCGGTGCCCTTCGAAGGCACCGGCCTCGCCGAGTACGTGAGCTGCCGCGACCGAGAGGTCGAGCGCCAGCTCCGCGGTCAGGTCCACGTTCGCCAGGCCACGGACTCCGTCCGTACCGAACAAACGCCCCATCAGATGATCAGCGCTTGCTGTACTGAGGCGCCTTACGGGCCTTCTTGAGACCGGCCTTCTTGCGCTCCTTGATCCGCGCGTCGCGGGTGAGCAGACCGGCCTTCTTCAGACCCGGACGGTTCGCCTCGAGGTCCGCCGCGTTCAGGCAGCGGGCCACGCCGAGCTGCAGCGCACCGGCCTGGCCGGTGATGCCGCCACCGTTGATCCGGGCGATCACGTCGTACGAGCCCTCGAGGCCCGCGACGACGAACGGCTCGTTCACGTGCTGCTGGTGGACCTTGTTCGGGAAGTAGACGTCGAGGTCCTTCCCGTTGATCTTCCACTTGCCGGTGCCCGGGACGATCCGCACGCGGGCGACGGCCTCCTTGCGGCGACCAGTGGCGCCGGCCGGGTTGATGACCGCGACCCGACCCGTTTCGGCGCGCTGCTCCGGAGCCGGGTTGGTCTCGGAGGTGTAGGCGACCGGGCCCTCGGTGTCGATGGGGACCTCGGTGTCGAGCTCTTCGGTCTCGGTGGTGATGTCGCTCACGCTGTGAATCCTCGTTTACCTGGTTCGTCGATCGCTTACTGGGCGATCTGGGTGATCTCGAACGGCTTCGGCTGCTGGGCCGTGTGCGGGTGCTCCGGACCGGCGTACACCTTCAGCTTGGTGAGCAGCTTCCGGCTCAGGCGGTTCTTCGGCAGCATGCCCCAGACGGCCTTCTCGACGGCCTTACGCGGGTCCTTGTCGAGGATCTCGCCGATCGGCGTCGCGGTCAGACCACCCGGGTGACCCGAGTGGCGGTAGGCCAGCTTGTCGGTCCGCTTGGTGCCGGACAGGGCCACCTTGGAGGCGTTGACGACGACGACGAAGTCGCCACCGTCCACGTGCGGGGCGAACGTCGGCTTGTGCTTGCCGCGCAGCAGGGTTGCGATCTGGACGGCGAGCCGACCGAGCGTGACGTCGGTGGCGTCGATCACGTGCCACTCGCGAGTGACGTCAGCAGGCTTCGGGCTGTACGTGCGCACGGTCGTTGACCTTCGTTTCTCAGAGATTGACTAGAACTGGACGTCGGCGAGCGGTCAACCGACAAGACAGACGTCTGTACTGGACCTGATACGCACAACAGCAGCCCAGAATACCGGTGACGGCACGCGCGGGTCAAAGTGAGCTGACCCGCCGAACCGACCCCGGCTTGGAACGAGCTGAGGACCGCACTAGTTTAGCGGTGAAGATTGCAGTCCAGACCCGCGTCCCGCCGGCTGATCTACCCTCATTCATCCAGGCGATGACGCCAGCTTCCGAAGAGGGCATCGTGACCGAACAGTCGCTCACCGTCCGGGACAACCGGACCGGCAAGGACTTCGACCTTGCCATCACCGATGGCACCATCCGTGCCGCAGATCTCAAGCAGATCAGTGCAACCGACGGCGACGGTGGCCTGGCCACCTACGACCCGGGCTTCGTCAACACCGCCTCGACCCGGTCGTCCGTCACCTTCATCGACGGCGACAAGGGCATCCTGGAGTACCGCGGGTACCCGATCGAGCAGCTCGCCGAGCAGTCCAACTACCTCGAGGTCGCGTACCTGCTGGTGAACGGCGCGCTGCCGAACAAGGCGGAGTACGAGGCGTGGGCGCACGACGTGACGTATCACACGTTCGTGCACGAGAACCTGAAGACCTTCATGCAGGGCTTCCGGTACGACGCGCACCCGATGGGCATGCTGCTCGCCTCGGTGGGCGCGCTGTCGACGTTCTACCCGGAGTCGCGGGAGATCTTCAACGAGGAGTCGCGGGCGCTGCAGATCCGCCGGCTGATCGCGAAGATGCCGACGCTGGGCGCGTTCGCGTTCCGGCACGCGCAGGGCAAGCCGTACGTCTACCCGGACAACGAGCTCAGCTACGCCGCGAACTTCCTGTCGATGCTGTTCAAGATGAGCGAGCCGAAGTACGCCGCCGACGACCGGCTGGTGCGGGCGCTCGAGATCCTGTTCATCCTGCACGCCGACCACGAGCAGAACGCCTCCACCAACGCGGTCCGGGCGATCGGCTCGACCCAGGTCGACCCGTACAGCGCGGTCACCGGCGGCATCGCGGCGCTCTACGGCCCGCTGCACGGCGGCGCCAACGAGGCCGTGCTGAAGATGCTCCGCCGGATCGGCACCGTCGACAACGTGCCGGCGTTCATCGAGGGCGTGAAGAACGGCGAAGAGCGGCTGATGGGCTTCGGCCACCGGGTCTACAAGAACTACGACCCGCGCGCCAAGATCATCAAGAAGGCCGCCGACGACGTCTTCGAGGTCACCGGGATCAACCCGCTGCTCAAGATCGCCGTCGAGCTGGAGAAGATCGCGCTCGAGGACGAGTACTTCGTCTCCCGGAAGCTCTACCCGAACGTCGACTTCTACTCGGGCCTGATCTACGAGGCGCTGCAGTTCCCGCCGGAGATGTTCACCGTCCTGTTCGCGATCCCGCGAACCTCCGGCTGGCTCGCCCAGTGGCTGGAGATGCTCGGCGACAGCGACCAGAAGATCGCCCGCCCGAAGCAGATCTACACCGGGGCGCGCGGCGTCCAGTACGTCCCGATGGGCGACCGCTGACCCCACTCCCAACAGCCGCCACGAAACCGACCGTTTCGCGGCGGCTG
The DNA here is from genome assembly GCF_042730855.1 of Kribbella sp. NPDC059898. Classification (NCBI taxonomy): domain Bacteria; kingdom Bacillati; phylum Actinomycetota; class Actinomycetes; order Propionibacteriales; family Kribbellaceae; genus Kribbella; species Kribbella sp. NPDC059898. The sequence continues at coordinate 141,355 of NZ_JBHWKR010000009.1, read as the reverse complement.
TTTCTTTTGTGTCGTCCCGCGAAACGGACCCCGCTTCGCGGCGGCTGACTCATTGGCGCGACGCGTGGATACGACTGGAGGTGACCGGCGCCGACGACATGCCCTCGACGGGCTCGCAAGCCGACGATCTGATGACCCACGCCCCTCAGCGCTTCGGCAACTCACCCTCACCGTGGTCGAGAGCCAGGCTCTGCTGTCCATCATGGAGTCCGAGCCATTGATTGCGTTTACTGCGTTTATTGCGGATACTTCAGTTGTGGTCGGTTGATGAGGCCCGGCGATCCGCACAAGGAGCAGACATGAGTGCCACACAACGCACCCCGATACCCCCGGACGCCACTGCGATCGAGGCAGCCGACATCGCAGTGCGTCGCGTCAAGCGCTACCTGTCCACCCACGCCGACGAGCACGACATCCGCGTGGTGGTCGGCGGTGACCCGGACAACACCCTGTCCCTGCCACGGGGCGCCGTCGAACTCCTGGCGCGGATCCTCGCACACATGGCCGCCGGCCAAGGCGTGTCGGTGGTCCCGGCCCACGCTGAACTCACGACTCAGCAAGCAGCCGATCTGCTGAACGTCTCCAGGCCCTACCTCATCGGGCTGCTGGAAGCCGGCGAGATCGAGTATCGGAAGGTAGGAAAACACCGCCGGGTGCAGGCCGCCTCCTTGATGAACTACAAACGCAAGGACGATCAGCAGCGCCGCCAGGTCGCGGACGAGCTGACAGAGCTCAATCAGGACATGGGCCTGTCCTGACGTGCCGCTCATCGCCGTCTACGACGCCAACGTTCTCTACCCGAACAGCCTGCGCGACCTGCTCATCCGGGTCGCGCAGGCAGGTTTGGTCCAAGCCAAGTGGACCGAGCAGATCCTCGACGAGACCTTCCGCAACCTCAAGAAGAATCGGCCCGACCTCGACTCGGCCAGACTCGATCGGACCCGACAGTGATGAACAGGGCGATCCGAGACGCGGCCGTCACCGGGTACGAGCCGCTGATCGAGTTTCTCGATCTACCTGACGTGGACGACAGGCACGTACTCGCCGCCGCGATCAAGGCCAACGCCCAGGTCATCGTCACCGAGAACACGAAGGACTTCCCGCCCACGAAACTGGCAATCTGGAACATCGAGGCGCAAGCCGCGGACGACTTCATGCTCGACCTGATCGACCGCAATCAGCAGGCGGTCTACGCCCAGGTCCAGCGCATGGCCGACGCTTGGAGAAACCCACCCGGCACAGTCGAAGACGTGCTCGGCTCGCTTGAGCACCTGGGCCTGATCGGCAGCGTTGCCGCACTGCGCGGCTGAGTCCAGGGACAAAACAGCTGACGATCTAAATAGCCGCCAGGCAAGCGCATGAGGGCGGCCTGGTCGACTACCGCGCGGGGCTGATGTTGCCGACCATCCAGAGGTGGCCGGCGAGGCAGTCCCGGCCTGTCCAGGTGTCCTGGAAGTGGTCGACGCCGCCACCGCCGATGGTGATGGGTACGCCGGACCGCGCGACCACCTGGCCGCCGGAGTCGAGGATCTCGAACGACTGAGCATCGCCCTTGACCGTGTACCCGCGGGGCCACACGAGTGTCACCGCAGGGCCGCCCGCGCTGGGGCGAACGCACCCGTTCGCGTCGAGGACCAACGTGGCGTACAGGGCTGCCTCCATTCCGCTGAGACCGTCGTAGTCCGACGTGACGATGCGCGGAGTTGCCGATCCGCTCACAGCCGACGACTGCCCGATGCCGGGCGACGACTGCCCGGAAACCGTCGGTTGCACGGTGCGCGTCGCTTGCCCGGTGCCCGTCGGTTGGCCGGTGTCCGAGGTCGGTTGCACGGTGCCGGGGAGGACGGACCACGCCGTACCTGCGATGGTGGCCACGGCGGCGATCGCCACACCCCCGGCCTCGAATCGGCGCCGCTGGGCCCGCCGGTGCCGGATGCGCTCGGCGACGGCGTCCTCGGCGAGGTCGACCCCGTCGCTGCCGTCAGCGGCCGCGGCGCGGAGCAGGTCTCGTAGATCGTTCATCGGGCACTCTCCTCGTTGACGGCGAGTTGTACGGCGAGCTTGGCCCTCGCATCCGCCAGGTGACGTTTCACGGTGCCCTCGGCACAGCCGAGCTCATCCGCGACCTCCGCAACACTCAGGTCCTCGTAATAGCGCAGGACGACACAGGCCCGCTGCTTCGGCGACAGCGTCGCGAGGGCCCTCCGAACCTCGTCCGCGACCACGATCCGGTCGTCGTCGTGGTGGGGCAGGTCGATCAGCAGGTGCCGTTTCGCGTGCCACCGCTTGAGGCGCCGGCGACTGTCGACGTACTGGTTCAGCATCGCGCGCCGGACGTACGCCTCGAGCTCGTCGATGTCGTCACCGATCCTGCGTCGCCCGAACACCCGCGTGAGCGCCTCCTGAACCAGATCACCGGCCGCCACGGGATCACCGGTCAGCAGGAGCGCATAACTACGCAACGCCCCACCCCGAGCCGCCACCAGCCCCCGAAACGCCCCCTCCCAGTCGGCCATCCCACCACCGTCCTCTCCCCACCCCAGACGAACAACCAACCCACCACGTTGGGGGACACTAGAACAATTCTCAGAACCCCCTCGCGTCGACCGACGGTGCAACGCCCGCCAGTCCGAATCACCCCGCCACGAGTCCACCCCGAGACGCCCACCTAGTGCCTCGTCCAGAGACGTTGAGGTCTGACCCACGCCCCAACCCAACGCCGTGAGCTCCAGGCGCGTCCCCGCTGAGAGGTCCACCCGTGAACTAGCGGCTGTACCACCCGCAGGCAAGCTGCGAGCCCGCCATCTACGAGGTGAACCCCGAAACGCCCGACCACAACCACCCGCGGGACGCGGGTAACTCGCCGCCGTGGAGGTTGGGGAGGATCTCCCGCCCGAATCGGCATGTGATGTGAAGGGAGATGTCGGACAGGGTGTGAAGGGACATGTCGGACACGGGCTTGGGTTATTTGGTTGAGGGTAGGGGCTTGGTGGGGCGGCGTGTGCGGGGCAGGCCGGACGGGACGTCGTTGAGGTCCGGGTCGGCGCACACCCCACCAGAGGCGCCAAACAGACAGCGGCGACCTCTCCGCAGCCAGCGGCCCGTGCCCCCAAGTGGCACGCTTCCAGCGCCCCGGGCGCGACAGCACCCGGCGCCGACCACCCCGCGCGCCACCAACACCCGCGCACGCCGCCGAAGGCGGGCGGTGGTGGTGTTTGGGTTGGAGATGGCCCCGGGCGGGCTTGGTGCCTCGGTCCGGGGCCGTCTGGCGCCTCTGGGGGCTAGGACGCGGGCGGGGCGGGTGCTGGTTCCCGGAGGTGGGTGATGAGTTGGTCGGCCTGGCCGCGGGCGCGGATCATTGCCAGGTGGTCGATGTAGTCGCGGGACTCCACGATCAGCCCGTCGCGGACCCGGAGGACGAAGATCGCGGGCACCCGGAACGGTTCGCCGGTGGCGATGGTCGTGCCGGCGTACTCGAACTCCGCGACGATCACCTCCGGGTCCTCGGTCCGGTGCACGCGGATGTTGTCGGGCTGGAAGCGCACCACCTCGGTCACCCGCGGGCCGACGCCGCCGAAGTGTTCACGGAGGGCGTCGCGGGTGCGCAGCGGGTGGTCGCCGTACGGGTTCATCGGGTGCCGGACGTCGGTCTGCTCGGCGTACAGCTCGGGCAGTACGGCGAAGTCGCGGTCGGCGACGCCGTGGACCAGCTTCAGGAAGACCTCTTCGGGAGTCATCGGAATCCTCACAGGAGTTAAACGGAGTAACGACTATCGAATATATGGAGTCGTAACTTCGTTTACAACCGGATAAGGGTTCCCGGCGTCTTCTAGGCTGAGGGCGACGGAGGGGAGCTGGGGTGCGGGCAGACGCGCGGGACAACCGGGCCAGGATCATGACGGCGGCGGACGACGTCTTCGGACGGTCGCCGGGGGCGTCGACGGACGATGTGGCGAAGCTGGCCGGGGTCGGGATCGCGACGGTGTTCCGGCACTTCGCGACCAAGACCGAGCTGCTCGAGGCGGTCCTTACGTTGCGCCTGGAGCGGCTGCGGGACCGGGCGCTGGACCTGGCCGGCAGCGCGGACCCCGGGGCCGCGTTCTACCGGTTCTTCACCCAGGTGGTGTCGGAGTCGGCATCCAAGCTGGCGATCGCCGAGGCGCTGACCGCGTCCGGCGCGGCCGCCGGCGAGGAGGCACGGGCGGCGGGGCGCGGGATGCGGGAGGCGTTCGACGGCCTGCTCACCGCCGCGCAGAAGGCCGGCGCGGTCCGCCTGGACGCGCACTTCCCCGAGGTGTACGCGCTGCTGATCGGCGCCTCTCGCGGCGCCACCGCGGCCGGCCTCCAACCCGACGTACGGGACCGGATGCTCGCCCTTGTGTACGACGGCCTGAAGCCGCGTACGTGAGACGCCGGCGATCCTGGTCACGCCCGCGCCGGATCACGGTCGCGGTCGTCCTGGCGATCGTCCTGCTGGTGGTCGCTCCGCTCGGCACGTACGCGATCTCGCTCCGAGTCCAGTACGCCGGAGACCCGTCCGCGGACGCCCGGACACGGGATCAGGACGCGTTGTGGCTCGGCCACGCCTGGGTCGACGGCCGGAAGACCGCCGCCGACGTCAGCGCGCTCGCGGAGCGCCTGAAAGGAACGGGCATCCACGACCTGTACGTGCACACCGGCCCGCTCGAGCACGACGGATCGTTGCCGCTGGCAAAGGTCTCGCCGAAGGCGCGCTGGTTCGTCGACGCGGTGCACGCGGCGATGCCCGGCATCCGGGTGCAGGCCTGGCTCGGCGACGTCGTACAGCCGGGCAAGGAGCACGGGATGAACCTCGACGACGCAGCGGTGCGCCAGCGGGTCGTCGCGTCGGCGAGAGCCGTTCTGCAGCAGGGTTTCCAGGGCATCCACTACGACTTCGAGCCGGTCCGGTCCGGGTCGAAGGGCTACCTCGCCGTACTCGACGAGACGCGGGCGCTCGGTACGACGCTGTCGGTGGCGGCGGCGCAGATCGACCCGCTCTGGTACCTGCACGCGATCCCGGTCGAGAAGTGGTGGTCGCAGGACTACTTCCGCCAGGTCGCCGAGCGCGTCGACCAGATCGCCGTGATGACGTACGACACCGCGATGCCGCTGGAGTCCCTGTACGGCGGGTACGTCGCCAAGCAGACCGAGCTGGCGCTGGAGGTCACTCCACCGGCCACGGACCTGCTGATCGGGCTCCCGGCGTACTGGGAGAACAACGCCGCCCACTGGGGCCACGCCGAGACCGTGAGCGCCGCCGTACGCGGCGCCCGCCTCGGACTGGGCGACTCCTCCCGCAAGAACTTCGGCCTGGCCCTGTACGTCGACTTCGCCGCCACCGACGACCAGTGGGCCGCCTACCGCGACGGCTGGTGCCTACAGCCCTAGCGAGCGCGGTCTACGCGGCCCTCGTCCCACACGGGCTCGTCCGGTTCGTAGACGGAGCCGTCGGCGCCGAACACGAGGTACCGGTCGAAGCCGCGAGCGAACCAGCGGTCGTGGGTCACGGCGAGGACTGTTCCGTCAAAGGAATCCAGGCCCTCCTCCAGCGCCTCTGCGGACTCGACGTCCAGGTTGTCAGTGGGCTCGTCGAGCAGGAGCAGCGTGGCACCCGACAGCTCGAGCAGGAGGATCTGGAAACGGGCCTGCTGACCGCCAGACAAGCTGTCGAAGGTCTGCTCGGCCGCATGCGCCAGCTCGTACCTGTCCAGCTTCCGTGACGCCAGCTCACGCCCCATGCCGTCACGGTGGTCGTCACCGCGGTGCAGGATCTCCAGCAACGTCCTACCGACCAGCTCAGGGTGCTCGTGCGTCTGCGCGAACCAGCCAGGCCGTACGCGCGCACCGAGCTTCGCGTTGCCCGTATGCGCCACCGGTGCGATCTGCACCTCCCCGATCGGCTGATGCTCCACGTCCGGGTTAGAGCCGCCAGTAGCGAGCAGCCGGAGGAAGTGCGACTTCCCTGACCCGTTGGACCCCAGCACGGCCACACGCTCGCCGTACCAGACCTCCAAGTCGAAAGGCTTCATCAGACCGGTCAGCTCGAGCCCTGTGCACACAACGGCGCGCTTACCGGTACGGCCGCCGGTGAGGCGCATGCTGACCTTCTGCTCGCGCGGCAGCGCCTGCGGCGGGCCTGCCTCCTCGAACTTGCGCAGCCGTGTCTGCGAGGCGCGGTACCGCGACGCCATGTCGGAGTTGTACGCCGCCTTCTGCTTGTACATCAGCATCTGTGCGCGCAGCTTCGCGTGTTCCTCGTCCCAACGCTTCCGGAGCTCCTCGAAGCGTTCGAACCGGTGCTCACGAGCCTCGTGGTACGTCGCGAAGCCCCCGCCGTGCGTCCACGCGTTGTTGCCGGCCGCGCCGAGCTCCACCGTGACGATGCGGGTGGCCGTGTTGGCCAGCAGCTCCCGGTCGTGGCTGATGTACAGCACGGTCTTGTCCGACGTACGCAGCTGCTCCTCGAGCCACCGCTTCCCCGGTACGTCGAGGTAGTTGTCCGGCTCGTCCAGCATCAGCACCTGCTCCGGCCCGCGCAGCAACGCCTCCAGCACCAGGCGCTTCTGCTCGCCGCCGGACAGTGTCTTCACCTCACGCCAGCGGCAGCGGTCGAACGGGATACCCAACGCTGCCGTCGTACAGACGTCCCAGAGCACTTCGGCGTCGTACCCGCCGACCTCGCCCCAGTCCACCACCGCCTGCGCGTACCTGAGCTGGGTCTTCTCGTCGTCGGCCTCCATCATCGCCAGCTCGGCCTTCTCCAGCTTGGCCGCCGCCGCCCGGATCGCCTCCGGCGCGACGCCCAGCAGCAGGTCCCGGACCGTCGACTCGTCCCGCACCGACCCCACGAACTGCCGCATCACGCCCAGCCCGCCGGACCGCGAGATGCTCCCGCTGTGCGGTTTCAGGTCGCCGGCGATGATCCGCGTGAGCGTGGTCTTGCCCGACCCGTTCGCGCCGACCAGCGCAACCTTCGCCCCGTCCCCCACCCGAAACGTGATGTCGTCCAGCAGCACCCGCCCGTCCGGCAACTCGTACCCGATCCCGGCGACATCCACGTGACCCATTCCCCCAGTCTGTCAACAGTCCGTGGACCGGGCGACCGGTTATCGCCTGGCGCCCCCGGTCATTCCCTATGATCGGGTGGAGCCAGGTGAGGAAGAGGTGCGATGGACGGGCAGGAACCGGACCGCCCGGCCGGGCGGGCGAAGGCGCCGGACGAGGCGGAGCTCAAGCGGCTCCGGGGGTTCCTCGGGAGCGCCACCGGCCCCGGTAGTCATGGCGTGTACAAGAGCACTGGTGAGCGGCCCGACAACGTGCGGCGGCTGGAGAAGCCCACGCCCAAGCGCGAGATCGACTGACTACCAGCCCTGCAGCGCGTTCAGGTAGGTGCCGCCGGTCGGGCGGACCGTGCCGACCATGAACAGCTTCAACGGCGCGGCGTACAGGCCGTACGTGTGGGTCCCGGTGAAGAAGCCGGGCGACTCGCACCCGTCGTACTCGACCCAGATCTCCCGTACGCCGTCTGCCGTGCTGAAGCGCAACACGATCGCCTCGCCCGGCTTCGCGGTCTGCGGCGCGCACTTGAAGACCGGGAGCGCCGGGTTGCGCTCCGGGAGGACCTTGATCGCGTCGACGACCTGCTGCGCGACGGAGGCGTTGAACGACTGCTGACCGAGCACGGTGCCGTCGGACATGCGGTAGCGGCACGCGGTCAGGCCTGTTACCGGCGTACTGAGCTCGAGACCTGTCCCGGCAGGCAATGCGTTCGGTCCAGCAGCCTGTTGGATCGCAGGGGCGCTAGGGCACACAGTTTGTTCCCGCGGGCCGACAATTCCCTGGTTACTCTTCGCCGTACCAGCAGCTGCAGCCGACCCAGCATCGCTGTGACTGGAAGCAACCGGCGACTCGCTCCCCGCGAGACCCCAGACGCCGCCGCCGACCACGGCGACCAGCACCGCGCCGGCCGCGACCGACCACGCCTGCCGGCGCCGGTGCACTCGGCGACGGGCCTCACGCGCCAGCCCGCTCTTCTGCATGCCTGTGACGCCGGCGTGGTCATGGAACGCCGAGGTGATCTTGGGGCCGAGCTCCTGCTCAGGGTCGTGCTCAGGCATCCTCGGCTCCTTCCGTGCTCTCTTGATCGCTCAGTGTGGTCTTCAACGCCGCCAAGGCTCGGTGTACGTGCGACCGTGCCGTCGCTTCCGCACAGTGCAGCAGCTGGGCGATCTCGGCGTACGACAGCTCCTCGTAGAACCGCAGTACGACGGCTGCGCGCTGCTTGCCCGGCAACGTCGCGCACAGGTCCCAGATGGCGTCCGCTTCGGCCCGTTGCGCCGTACCGTCGCCAACCGCGCGCGCCGTACGCACGGGGTCGTCAACAGGAGCCTCCCGCCGCCGGAACTTCCGCCACCACGAGATGTGCGCGTTGACCACCATCCGCTTCACGTACGCCTCGGGGTCGTCCGCACGGCTCACCCGCCCCCAACGGGCGCAGGCGGTCGTCAGGGCGTCCTGTACGGCGTCCTCGGCCAGGTTGGCGTCCCCGGTCAGCACATAGGCGAACCGCAGCAAGGCGTCGGCCTTCTCGGTGACCCACGCCTCGAAGTCGACGGGCTCGACCCGCACCTCCGCTGCGGCCAAGGCTGCCTCCATGTCCTCAGGACGGCGCTGTACCCGCGTTCGTTGCACGCAGCACCCGGAAACCCTTGGCGCTGGCGACCCGGGTGCAGGGATAGCCCTGATCGGTCATCCAACGCTGCAGGGAGTCGCCGCCCAGGTTCTTGCCGACGACGAACCATCCCACGCCGCCGGGGGCAAGCCGGCCGAGCCAGTGCAGCAGCATCTTGTGCAGCTCCGCCTTGCCGATGTGGATCGCCGGGTTCGACCAGATCTGGTCGAACAGCAGGCCTTCGGGTACGTCGTCCGGCAACGCGACGTGCACCGTGACCCCCGCGGCCTTCGCGTTCAGCTCAGCGAGCTCCAGCGCCCGGTTGTTCACGTCGACCGCCCACACGGTCGCGTCCGGCGCCTCGGCCGCCAGCGCACAGGCGATCGGCCCGTACCCGCAGCCCAGGTCCAGGAACGTCCCCGCACCCGTTGGCGCGTCCACCGAGCGCAACAGAACCGACGTACCGATATCCAACCGGTCCCGGGAGAACACCCCGGTAGCCGTCGTGAACACATAGGGCTTGTCCCAGATCCGTGCCTCGACAGTACGGCGTACGTCCGCAGACGCAGGCTCTGCCGAGAAGAAGTGATCACCCACGCTGATGTACCTCTCCTCGCACCTGCCGTGCCTGCAACGCCCGCGCGGCCAGCTCGTCGTCCGCCGGGTACCGCACTTCCTCCAACGTGAGCCCGTGCGCCGGCAGCACCGACACAGCCGAGTCCCGCACCTTTCCGGCGAGTACTGCGCCCGGCCACGCAACGTCCCGCCGCCCGTCCCCCACCGGGAGCATGGAACCCACTAGAGCGCGCACCATCGAGTGGCAGAACGCGTCCGCGATCACAGTGCCCTCCAGCAGCCCAGGACCCGTCCGTTGCCACGAGAACTCCAGCAACGCCCGTACGGTACTGGCACCCTCCCGCTTCTTGCAGAACGCGGCAAAGTCGTGCTCCCCGAGCACCCTGGCGGCCGCGGCGTTCATCCGCTCCACGTCCATCGGCCGTCCCACCCGCAGCACATAGCCCCGTGTCAGCGGATCCCAGCCGGCCGGGTCGTCGCACAGCCGGTACACGTACCGCCGGTCCAGGGCCGAGAACCGCGCGTCAAAGCCCTCTGGAGCGGCCGTCACGGCGGTAACAGCCACGTCCGCGGGGAGTACGCCGTTCAGCCCTCTGAGGAGCCGTAGCGGATCCACAGCGCCGTCAACGTCCACATGGGTCACCTGCCCACGAGCGTGTACGCCGGTGTCCGTCCGCCCGGCACACGTCACGGTCAACGGCTCCGGCAGGCGCAGTACGACGCGCAGGGCCTCCTCGAGCGACCCCTGCACGGTCCGGAGACCCTCCTGACGGGCCCAGCCGTGAAAGGCCGTTCCGTCGTACCGAAGATCAATCCGCCAGCGCACACGCCAATCTAACGCAACGAGGCCCCCGCACCGTGCGGTGCGGGGGCCTCGTCAGGAGACTTACTTGTCGTCGGCGTCCGAACCGCCGGCCTTGGCGAAACCAGCCGCCTCGGCGTCCTCGGCGGTCTTGAACCAGACCTCGGCGACGGTCTTGTCGTACCACGGCGACTCGGTGGTGTGGTACTTCATCGAGTCCTCGTTGCCCTTGACCGTGTAGCCCTCGGGCGCGGAGCCGTCGGCGTTCGGGGCGGCGGAGTTGTCGTACTTGCCGGCCACGACGTCCTGCACCTTGGCGTCCTCGGCCGGCGCGTCCTCGACCTTGTCCTCGACCTTGGTCTCGGCCGCGGCAGCCTTCTTCGCCGGGGCGGGTGCGCTCTGCTTCTTCGCCTTCGGCGAGTCGGACAGCGCCTCGACCAGCTCGATCTTCACCATCGGGGCGTTGTCGCCCTTGCGCGGGCCGAGCTTGGTGATCCGGGTGTAGCCGCCCGGACGGTCGGCGTACCGCTCGCCGATCTCGGTGAAGAGCACGTGCACGACGCTCTTGTCCTTGATCCGCTTCATCACCTGACGGCGCGAGTTCAGGTCACCGCGCTTGGCCTTGGTGATCATCTGCTCCGCCAGCGGCTGCAGGCGCTTGGCCTTGGCCGCGGTGGTGGTGATCGCGCCGTGCTCGAACAGCGACGTCGCGAGGTTGCTGAGGATCAGCTTCTCGTGCGCCGGGCTGCCGCCCAGGCGGGCACCCTTGGTGGGGGTTGGCATCTCGTAACTCCAGGAATCTAAGGCCCGTCGGGCCGAAGGGATGTAGGGCCCGACGGGCCTTGGTCAGCTCAGTACTGCTCGGTCTCGGCGAAGCTCTCGTCCTCGTCGTCCGCCTCGTTGCCGTAGGCACCGGACGCGGCGCGGAGGTCGAACCCGGGCGGGGAGTCCTTCAGCGACAGGCTCATCTCGGCCAGCTTCAGCTTGACCTCGTCGATGGACTTGGAGCCGAAGTTCCGGATGTCCAGCAGGTCCTGCTCGCTGCGCGAGATCAGCTCACCCACGGTGTGGATGCCCTCGCGCTTCAGGCAGTTGTACGACCGGACGGTCAGCTGCAGGTCCTCGACCGGCAGCGCCAGGTCGGCGGCCATCTGCTCGTCGACCGGCGACGGGCCGATGTCGATGCCCTCGGCCTCGACGTTCAGCTCGCGGGCCAGACCGAACAGCTCGACCAGGGTCTTACCGGCCGACGCGACGGCGTCGCGGGGCAGCATCGACGGCTTGGTCTCGACGTCGACCACCAGCCGGTCGAAGTCGGTGCGCTGCTCGACCCGGGTCGCCTCGACCTTGTAGGTGACCTTCATGACCGGGGAGTAGATCGAGTCGACCGGCATCCGGCCGATCTCGGCGTCCGCGGACTTGTTCTGAACGGCGGACACGTAGCCGCGGCCCCGCTCGACGACCAGCTCCATCTCGAGCCGGCCCTTCTCGTTCAGGGTGGCGATCTTCAGGTCCGGGTTGTGCACCTCGACACCGGCCGGCGGCGCGATGTCGGCGGCGGTGACGTCACCGGGGCCCTGCTTGCGCAGGTACATGGTGACCGGCTCGTCGTGCTCGGAGGAGACCACCAGGTCCTTCAGGTTCAGGATCAGCTGGGTGGCGTCTTCCTTCACCCCGGCCACGGTGGAGAACTCGTGCAGGACACCGTCGATCTTGATGCTGGTGACCGCCGCCCCCGGGATGGAGGACAGCAGGGTCCGGCGGATCGAGTTCCCGAGGGTGTAACCGAAGCCCGGCTCCAGCGGCTCGATCACGAACCGCGAGCGGTACTCGTCGACGACCTCTTCGGTCAGGGTGGGGCGCTGTGCGATAAGCACTTCGTGTTCTTCTTTCTGATTCCGCGACGACCACTATTTGAGGCCGCGAAGAGTGAAGAACCGACCTTGCCGGCCGGCGGCCCGGAAGCCACCGGCCGGAGCAGGATCAGTTCTTCGAGTAGAGCTCGACGATCAGGTGCTCGGCGACCTGGGTGTCGATCTGCTGCCGGGTCGGCAGCTGGTGGACGAGGATCCGCAGCCGCTCCGGCATCACCTCGAGCCACGCCGGGACGACACGCTCACTGTGCGTCTCCCGGGCGATGATGAACGGCGTCGTCTCGACCGACTTCGCCTTGACATCGATGATGTCGTGGGCGGCGACGCGGTACGACGGGATGTTCACCTTGACGCCGTTCACGGTGAAGTGACCGTGCACGACGAGCTGGCGGGCCTGGCGGCGGGTACGGGCGAGACCGGAGCGGTACACCACGTTGTCCAGCCGGGACTCCAGGATCTGCAGCAGGTTGTCACCGGTCTTGCCGGAGCGCCGCGAGGCCTCCTCGTAGTACCGGCGGAACTGCTTCTCGAGTACGCCGTACGAGTAACGCGCCTTCTGCTTCTCACGCAGCTGGAGCAGGTACTCACTCTCCTTCGGGCGGCCGCGGCCGTGCATACCCGGCGGGTACGGACGACGCTCGAACGCCTTGTCGCCACCGACGAGGTCGACCCCGAGACGGCGCGACTTCTTGGTCATAGGTCCGGTGTAACGGGCCATGGTTCGCTACCTTCCTCTCTCTGGGATCAGACCCGGCGCCGCTTCGGCGGGCGGCATCCGTTGTGGGCGACTGGGGTGACGTCCTGGATGGTGCCGACCTCGAGGCCGACCGCACCCAGCGAACGGATCGCGGTCTCACGGCCGGAGCCGGGACCCTTCACGAACACGTCGATCTTGCGCATGCCGTGCTCCATCGCCCGGCGCCCGGCGGCCTCGGCGGCCATCTGCGCGGCGAACGGGGTCGACTTGCGCGAACCCTTGAAGCCGACGGTGCCCGCGGAGGCCCACGAGATGACCGCGCCGGTCGGGTCGGTGATCGTCACGATCGTGTTGTTGAACGTGCTCTTGATGTGCGCGTGGCCGGCGGCCACGTTCTTCTTCTCCTTGCGGCGCACCTTCTTCGCGCCGGCCGCGGTGCGGCTCTTGGGAGGCATAGGTCAGTTGCTCCTGGGGTTGACGGTCATCCGGGTCACTTCTTCTTCTTGCCGGCGATCGCCTTACGACGACCCTTGCGGCTACGGGCGTTGGTCCGCGTGCGCTGACCGCGCACCGGAAGCCCGCTGCGGTGCCGGCGACCCTGGTACGACCCGATCTCGATCTTGCGGCGGATGTCCGCGGTCACCTCGCGACGGAGGTCACCTTCGATCTTGTAGTTGCCTTCGATCCAGTCCCGGAGCTTGACCAGCTCGTCGTCGCCCAGCTCGTGGACGCGCTTGTCCGGGGAGACCCCGGTGTTCTTCAGCGTTTCCTGGGCGCGCGTACGGCCCACACCGAAGATGTACGTGAGAGCGACCTCGATGCGCTTGTCGCGCGGCAGGTCGACTCCAACGAGGCGTGCCATGTGGCGGTGTTCCTTTCGTCGGCAGAGGTGTGGTGGCGCGCTGCGTCCTTGCCCGCCTCGGTGAGATTCACCGGCAAGGCCCTGGCCTCTGTTCCAGGGGCAACGTCCAGAACGGATCCTGGACGAGCATGCGCGCTGTGGTGCGAAAGTGCCGTGTTACTGCGTGAAGGCTTTGTCAGCCCTGCCGCTGCTTGTGCCGCGGGTTCTCGCAGATCACCATGACCCGGCCGTGCCGGCGGATCACCTTGCACTTGTCGCAGATCTTCTTGACGCTCGGGTTGACCTTCATCGAGCTACTTTCTTCGACAGGTGTTGGTGGTGTTACTTGTACCGATAGACGATCCGACCCCGGGTGAGGTCGTACGGCGACAGCTCCACGACGACCCGGTCCTCGGGGAGGATCCGGATGTAGTGCTGCCTCATCTTGCCGCTGATGTGCGCGAGCACCTTGTGCCCGTTGGACAGCTCAACACGGAACATCGCGTTCGGCAGGGCCTCGACGATGGTGCCCTCGAGTTCGATTACTCCCTCTTTTTTGGGCATGTCCTCGCACTTCTGTAGACGTGACTGGCTATGGCTACAAAGAGCCAAGGAAAAAGTGTACGCCACGCGCGCGATTGAACCCAATTGGGCCCTCAGCGGGTACTCTCCAGCTCCGCCAGGTGCTCGGCACCCCAGTCGTCCAGTGGCATCAAGGCGACGTTGAGTGACTCCCCGAGTTCGGTGAGTGAGTACTCGACCTTGGGTGGCACCTGGTGGAAAACCTCGCGGTGCACGATGTCGCGCGACTCCAGCTCTCGCAGCTGCTGGATCAGCATCTTCTCGGTCACCCCGGAGATCTCCCGGCGCAGCTCCCCGAACCGCATCGGCCCGTGGTGCAGCGCCCACAGGATCCGCGGCTTCCACTTCCCGCCGATCACGTCGGCCGCCGCGTCCAGACCACAGGTGTACGCGCGCATACTTACCTTTCCGTCAGTACCACACTATTTAGTGGGTACTTGTCCATCCTAAAGCGTTGTCGCCAGGGTGGACGGCATGAAGACACCTGTCACGGTCCTGGGGCTCGGCGCGATGGGAACCGCCCTCGCCCGCGCCTTCCTGGCCGCCGGCCACCCGACCACCGTCTGGAACCGCACCCCCGGCCGCTCCCCCGAACTCGACGCCCTCGGCGCCACCCGCGCCGCCACCGCCGCGGACGCTGCCGCCGCCAGTCCGCTGGTCGTCGTCTGCCTGCTGGTCGACGCGACCGTCCGCACGGCCCTGGACGGACTCGACCTCACCGGTCGCACCGTCGTCAACCTCACCAACTCCACCCCGGAGCAGTCCAGGGCCACCGCGGAACGACTCGCCTCGGCGGGTGCTTCGTACCTCGACGGCGGCATCATGGCCGTTCCCCCGATGATCGGCACACCAGGCGCCTTCATCTTCTACAGCGGCCCGCAGGACGTGTTCGAGCAGCACCGCCCGGCGCTCGAGGTGCTGGCGCGACCGGCGTACGTCGGCACGGACCCCGGGCTCGCCGCGCTGTACGACATCGCGTTGCTGAGCGGGATGTACGGCCTGTTCGGCGGTGCCCAGCACGCCCTCGCCCTCATCACCAGCGCAAACATCCCGGCAGCCGACTTCACCCAGCAGTTCCTGCTCCCCTGGCTGACAGCCATGCTCACGAGCATCCCGAACATGGCTAGGCAACTCGACAACGGTCCTGT
This sequence comes from Kribbella sp. NPDC059898, assembly GCF_042730855.1. Classification (NCBI taxonomy): domain Bacteria; kingdom Bacillati; phylum Actinomycetota; class Actinomycetes; order Propionibacteriales; family Kribbellaceae; genus Kribbella; species Kribbella sp. NPDC059898. The sequence goes on along the minus strand of NZ_JBHWKR010000009.1, from coordinate 126,143 downwards.
GGATACGGCCGATTCGAATCTGGCGATGCAATCAGCTGCCTACGAGAACCTGGTCACGACAGCACAGAAGCAAGGTGTCGACCCAAGCCTGCTGACCCCGATGGGCGAGTTGCTGCGGCGGGCGGTGGCTGCCGGCCATGAGGACGAAGGGCTGTCCGCGCTGGTGGGGCTGCTCAGGACTGCTGGCTAGCCGCCCACTGTTCGCCGGCGCGCCAGACCTGCTCCGGCATCAGGTCGAGCAGGTCGCAGGCCGCGTCCAGCTGGGCGAGCGCGGTGCCGGAATCGCGGTACGCCGGAAGAATCGCGATGAACCGCCGCCCCTCGCAGCTGAACCCGAACTCCGGTACGTCGGCCAGCGCCTCGGCCGCCCGCGGATGCAGCACCGCCAGCGCGTGATCCTCACGCCCGTTGAACAGCCGGTACTGCGTGGACAGCCCATCGACCACGATCGGCAACGGCAACAGGCTCGCCGCCGCGACCGGGGCGAGCCGCGCGGGCAGCACCTGCAACGGCGGGAGCGGCCGGTCCACCTGCAGATCCAGGAAGTCGAAGCCGAGCTCACGCCGCCGTACCTTGTGCCGGAACCGTCCGGTCCAGAACTCCCGCCCGCGATGCCGGCCGGACGTCACGTCCGTGACCTCGGCGTCCGGGTCCGCGTCGAACGGTGGGAACGGCCAACGATCCAGCAACTCGTCCGCGGACGCACTGACCCGCCAGCCGAGCTGGCCGGCGGCGTCCACCCACTCGCGGCGCCGGCGGTTCTCCCCCAGCCGCAGGCCGAGGGTCAGCCCGACCAGCGCGAGGAACCAGACCAGCACGAACCACCCGACCCAGCGCGGCTCCAGCAACAGCCCGGCGATCGCCAGCGGTACGGCGACCACGAACCAGATCACGTAGACGATGGCGGCCCCTTGGTGCAGCTGCCACGCCCAGACCGGCCGCAGCCGCGGACCACTCGCTCGGCGACTGACCCGGGCCGACGTCAACGGCGCCTGCCGAGACCGCCCAGGGCGATGATCGCCCACGGGATCAGCAGCCAGACCGGCCAGAAGTGCGGCCAGTGCCCGCCGTTGCCGAGGCCGATCACGAACCAGATCACGACGTTGATCGCCACCACGCCGGTGAAACCGCCCCCCAGCGCGCCGATCCCGTGCCGGTGCGGGCGGCGGTCCCGTTGCCGCTCCGGGAAGTTGCCCGGCTCCGGCGCGGGCTTGGGGTCCTGCACCGCCGCGGGCGTCTCGTACGTCCGGACGGCCGGCAGGTCACGCACCAGCGGCTCGAGCTCGCCGTACGTCTGGACCGTGTAGAGTCGGTCGAGCCGGGACGAGAACTCCGGCTGGTCCAGCCGCCCGTCCGCGAACGCATCCCGCAACCGCCCGGCGATCTTGTCGCGGTCGGCTTCGGTGAAACGCTGGTGCGGCTGGTACTGAGGCATGTCTCAAGTGTGCCTCAGCTCCGGTCCCCTCCGCGTCCCCCGACGGGTGGACCCACAGGGTCCGTCAGTCGGGTGCGGGAGTCAGTCGGCCAGGGGGCCGATCTTCACGCCGAGCTTGGCGAGCTCGGCCTCGCCGCCGTCGAGGGCGGTCAGCACCCACGGGCCTTGCGGAGTGAGAGTGAACGTGTGCTCGGTGTGTGCGGCGGCCTGGCCGTCGTCGGTGACCACGGTCCAGTCGTCCTCGAGCGTGTGGTTCTCCTGCTTGCCGAGCGTGAGCATCGGCTCGACGGCGAGTGCCATCCCCTCGACCAGCTTCGGTCCCTTGCCCGGGCGGCCGAAGTTCGGCACGTTCGGCGGCTGGTGCATGGCCGAGCCGATCCCGTGCCCGACGAAGTCCTCGACGATCCCGTACGACGAGTTCGCGCGGACGTGCGCCTCGACGGCCGCCGAGATGTCGGACAGCCGCCCGCCGAGCCGTGCGGCGGCGAACCCGTGCCACATCGACTCCGCGCAGATCCGGGCCAGCTCGAGCAGCTCGTCGGCGACCGCCTCCGGACCGCCGACCGGGACCGTGATCGCGGCGTCGCCGTGCCAGCCGTCGACGATCGCGCCGCAGTCGATCGAGATCAGGTCGCCGTCGGCGAGCACCCGGTCTCCCGGGATGCCGTGCACGATCTCGTCGTTCACCGACGCGCAGATCGACCCGGTGAACCCGTGGTACCCCTTGAACGACGGCGTCGCGCCGGCGGACCGGATGTTGTCCTCCGCCATCGCGTCCAGCTCGCCGGTGGTGATGCCGGCCTGCACCGCCCCGCGGAGCAGCTCCAGCGTGCGGCCGACCACCAGGCCGGCCTTGCGCATCGCCAGAATCTGCTCGCGGGTCTTGATCTCGATACCGCGGTCCCTGAAGATCACGTGCGCTCGTTACTCCGTGATCGACTTGAGGGCGGCCAGCACCCGTTCGCTGACCTCGTCGATCTCGCCGACGCCGTCGACCTCGACCAGCAGGCCGCGCTCGGCGTACACCGCGAGCAGCGGCTTGGTCTCGGCCGCGTAGACGTCCTGCCGGTGCCGGACGACCTCTTCGGAGTCGTCCGACCGGCCCTCGGTGTGCGCACGCTTCGTCATCCGCTCGACCAGTACGTCGATGTCGGCGACCAGCGCGACCACGGCGTCCAGCTTGTGGCCGTGGTCGGCCAGGATCGCGTCCAGCGTGCTCACCTGGGCCAGCGTCCGCGGGTACCCGTCGAGCAGGAAGCCGTCGCCGGCGTCGGCCTCGGACAGCCGGTCCCGCACCATCGCGTTCGTGACCTCGTCCGGGACGTAGTCGCCGGCGTCCATGTAGCGCTTCGCCTCGACACCGAGCGGCGTCTCGTCCTTCACGTTCGCACGGAAGATGTCACCGGTGGACACGGCCGGGATATTGAGGCGTTCCGCAAGCACCTTTGCCTGCGTGCCCTTGCCCGCCCCGGGCGGACCCATCAGCAACATTCTCATCAGCGCAGGAACCCTTCGTAGTTACGCTGCTGCAGCTGACTCTCGATCTGCTTCACCGTGTCCAGCCCGACGCCGACCATGATCAGGATCGACGTACCACCGAACGGGAAGTTCTGGCTCGCGTTCAGCAGGACGAGAGCCACCAGCGGGATCATCGAGATCGCCGCGAGGTAGATCGCGCCCGGCAGCGTGATGCGGTCCAACACGTACTTCAGGTATTCCTCGGTCGGCCGCCCCGCCCGGATGCCCGGGATGAAGCCGCCGTACTTCTTCATGTTGTCCGCGACTTCCTTCGGGTTGAAGGTGATCGAGACGTAGAAGTACGTGAAGAAGATGATCAGGGCGACGTACGTCACCATGTAGATCGGGTGGTCGCCCTTGACCAAGTTGCCCTGGATCCAGTTGGACCAGCTCTTGCCCTGCTGGAACTGACTGACCAGGACGGGGAGATACAGCAGGCTGGAGGCGAAGATGACCGGGATGACACCGGCCTGGTTCACCTTCAGCGGAATGTAGGTCGACGTACCGCCGAACATCTTCCGGCCGACCATCCGCTTGGCGTACTGCACCGGGATCCGGCGCTGCGCCTGCTCGATGAAGATGACCGCGGCCATGATGACCAGACCGATCGCGATCACCACGACGAAGGTGGTGACGCCCTTCTGCTTGCGGATGCTCCACAGCTGGGTCGGGAAGGTGGCGACGATCTGGGTGAAGATCAGGATCGACATGCCGTTGCCGACACCACGGTCGGTGATCAGCTCACCCAGCCACATGATCACGCCGGTACCGGCGGTCATGGTCAGCACCATGACGGCGATCGTGAACCAGTCGTCCTTGTAGAGCAGCGGCTCGGTGCAGCCCTGGAACAGCCGGCCCGGCGTCCGGGCGAGCGCCACGAACGCGGTCGACTGCAGGATCGCCAGCCCGACCGTCAGGAACCGGGTGTACTGGGTGATCTTGGCCTGTCCCGCCTGGCCTTCCTTCTTCAGCGACTCCAGCCGCGGGATCACCACGGTGAGCAGCTGCAGGATAATGCTGGCGGTGATGTACGGCATGATGCCGAGCGCGAAGATCGCGAGCTGCAGCAGTGCCCCGCCGGAGAACAGGTTGATCAGGTTGTACAGGTTGGCGTTCGCGCCGCCCTGGGAGATCTTGATACAAGTGTGCAGCGACTGAACGTTCACACCCGGAGCCGGCACCACGGAGCCGATCCGGAAGATCACGACAATGAAGAGCACGAACAAGATCTTCCGGCGCAGGTCCGGCGTCTTGAACGCGTTGGCGAAGGCGCTTAACACCCTGTCCTCCCACAAGTTTCCCTGGCCGCGGGCACGGCAGGGGCCTAGCTAAGCCTCTGGGCAAGAGACGAGCCAGGGCCCGTCCGACCGGCGCAGGATATCAAGCACCGATCGTTACGAGCCCTGGACCTCGTGTCACACCTCGGTCGTGGTTCCCCCGGCCGCCTGGATCTTGTCCGTGGCGGACTTGGAGAACTTGTGTGCCGAGACCTGCAGTGCCACGGTCAGTTCGCCGTCACCCAGCACCTTCACCGGCTGACCACGACGTACCGCGCCCTTGGCGACCAGCTCGGCCACGCCGACCTCGCCACCCTCGGGGAACAGTTGTCCGAGCTTGTCCAGGTTAACGACCTGGAACTCCACTCGGTTCCTGCTCTTGAAGCCCTTCAGCTTCGGGAGCCGCATGTGCAGCGGCATCTGGCCACCCTCGAACCACTCGGGGATGTTGTTCCGCGCCTTGCTGCCCTTGGTACCGCGGCCGGCGGTCTTGCCCTTGCTGCCCTCACCACGACCCACGCGGGTCTTGGCGGTCTTGGCACCGGGCGCCGGACGCAGGTGGTGAACCTTGAGCGCCATGTCAGTCGACCTCCTCGACGGTGATGAGGTGGCGAACCGCACGAACCATGCCCCGGACCTCGGGCTTGTCCTCGTGGACCGCGCTGTCGCCGATCCGCTTGACGCCCAGGGTGCGCAACGTGTCGCGCTGGTTCTGCTTGCCACCGATGCCCGAACGGGTCTGGGTCACCTTCAGGCGTGCCATCAGGAAGCCACCTCCGCCCGCGCCTTCAGCAGCGCTGCCGGAGCGACGTGCTCCACCGGCAGGCCACGGCGCGCGGCCACGGCCTCCGGGGTCTCCAGGCTGCGCAGCGCCTCAACGGTGGCGTGCACCACGTTGATGGAGTTGGACGAGCCCAGCGACTTGCTGAGGATGTCGTGGATCCCGGCGCACTCCAGTACGGCGCGCGCCGAGCCGCCCGCGATCACACCGGTACCGGGCGCGGCCGGACGCAGCATGACCACGCCGGCAGCCTTCTCGCCCTGGACCGGGTGCGGGATGGTGCCCTGGATCCTCGGCACCTTGAAGAACGCCTTCTTGGCCTCCTCGACACCCTTGGCGATCGCCGCGGGCACCTCCTTGGCCTTGCCGTAACCCACACCGACGGTGCCTTCACCGTCACCGACGACCACAAGGGCGGTGAAGCTGAAGCGCCGACCACCCTTCACGACCTTGGCGACCCGGTTGATGGCTACCACGCGCTCGATGTAGGCGGTCTTGTCCGCCTGCTGACCACGACCTCCGTCGCGGCCACGGCGCTCACCACCGGCGCCGCCTCCGCGACGCTGCTGGCCTCCGCTCATTTCGAACTACCTTCCTTTGTGTACGCCATGTCAGAACCCGAGCCCGCCCTCACGAGCGGCATCGGCCAGGGCCGCGATCCGGCCGTGGTACTTGTTCCCGGCGCGGTCGAAGACGACCGCGTCGATGCCGGCTGCCTTGGCGCGGTCGGCGATCAGGCCGCCGACGGTCTTGGCCTTGTCGGTCTTGTTGTCCGCCGCGCCGCGCAGGTCGGTCTCCATGGTGGAGGCGGAGACCAGCGTCTTGCCGGCGACGTCGTCGATCACCTGAACGAACAGGTGCCGCGACGACTTGGTGACCACCAGGCGCGGCCGGTCGGCCGTGCCGTTGATCTTCTTCCGGACGCGAATCTGGCGCCGCGTACGCGAGGCCGTCTTCTTGGCGGAGTGCTTGTTGTGCCGCAGTCCGATCGCCATGGTTACTTACCAGCCTTTCCGACCTTGCGACGCACCTGCTCGCCCGCGTAGCGGACACCCTTGCCCTTGTACGGCTCGGGCTTGCGCAGCTTGCGGATGTTGGCGGCGACCTCGCCGACCGACTGCTTGTCGATACCGATCACCGAGAACCGGGTCGGCGCCTCGACGTTGAACGTGATGCCTTCCGGCGCGTCCACCGTGATGGTGTGGCTGTAGCCGAGCGAGAACTCCAGCTGGGTCGGGCCCTTGGAGATCACCCGGTAACCAACGCCGACGATCTCGAGCTTCTTCTCGTACCCGTCCGTCACGCCGGTCACCAGGTTGGCGATCAGCGTGCGGGACAGCCCGTGCAGTTCCTTGCTCTTGCGCAGGTCGTCCGGACGCGTGACGGCGATCGCGCCGTCGTCGTCCCGGTTGACCGCGATCGGCTCAGCGACGACGTGCGACAGCTGACCCTTCGGACCCTTCACGGTGACCGTCTGGCCGTCGATCGTGACGTCGACGCCGGACGGGACCGTGACCGGGAGCTTACCGATGCGAGACATTTCTGAGGTCCTCCTTCCGGTTCTTCGTCACCAGACGTAGGCGAGGACTTCCCCGCCAACGCCCTTGTTCTTGGCCTGACGGTCGGTCAGCAGGCCCTGGGACGTCGAGATGATCGCGACGCCCAGGCCACCGAGGACCTTCGGCAGGTTGGTCGACTTCGCGTAGACCCGCAGGCCCGGCTTCGAGATCCGGCGAACACCCGCGATGGAGCGCTCCCGGCTCGGGCCGAACTTGAGGTCGACGATCAGGGTCTTGCCGACGGCGCCCTCCTTGGGCTCCTCGACCTTGTAGGAGGCGATGTAGCCCTCCTGCTGGAGAATGTCGGCGATGCCCTGCTTGATCTTGCTGTACGGCATCGTGGTCGACTCGTGGTACGCCTGGTTGGCGTTCCGCAGACGCGTCAACATGTCTGCGATCGGGTCGGTCATCGTCATGGCCTGGGGCCTCTTTCCCGCCGTGGTTTCGCCGTTCGGCGACCTACGGTGACTAGATGGTGGTGAATGGGGAGAAGTTCGGGGGTGGAGACGGTCACCAGCTGGACTTGGTGACACCGGGCAGCTCGCCCCGGTGCGCCATTTCCCGCAGGCAGATCCGGCAGAGGCCGAACTTGCGGAAGACCGCCTTCGGCCGGCCGCAGCGCTGGCAGCGCGTGTAGCCACGCACCGCGAACTTCGGCTTCCGGGCCTGCTTGACCTTGAGTGCTGTCTTCGCCACGTCAGTTCTCCTTGAACGGGAAGCCGAGCGCCCGCAGCAGGGCCCGACCCTCGTCGTCGTTCGTCGCGGTGGTCACCACGGTGATGTCCATACCCCGGACCCGGTCGATGCGGTCCTGGTTGATCTCGTGGAACATCACCTGCTCGGTCAGACCGAAGGTGTAGTTCCCGGTGCCGTCGAACTGCTTCGGGGACAGGCCGCGGAAGTCGCGGATCCGGGGCAGCGCGAGCGCCAGCAGTCGGTCCAGGAACTCCCACATCCGGTCGCCGCGCAGCGTCACGTGGGCGCCGATCGGCATCCCCTCGCGCAGCTTGAACTGCGCGATCGACTTGCGGGCCTTGGTGACCTGGGCCTTCTGGCCGGTGATCGCGGCCAGGTCCTTCACCGCGCCCTCGATCAGCTTCGCGTCCCGGGCCGCCTCGCCGACACCCATGTTCACCACGATCTTGGTGAGCCCGGGCACCTGCATGACGTTCTCGAACCGGAACTGCTCCTGCAGCTGGCCGACGATCTCCTCGCGGTACTTCGTCTTCAGCCGCGGCTGGACCTTGGTCTCGGTAACTGCCGTGCTCATCAGATCTCCTCGCCGGTACGCCGGGCGATCCGGACGCTCCGGTAACCGGTGTACGTCGAACCGTCCGGACGGCGCTTCTGCACCTCGACGCGGTTGTAGCCGACGCGGGTGGTCACCTTCTGCTTCTTGCCGTCCTTCTCGACCTCGACGACGAGCATCACGTTCGAGACGTGGATCGGGGCTTCCTGGGTGACGATGCCACCGGTGGTGCCGCCGCGCTGGGCCTGCTGCACCTTGGTGTGCTTCTTCACCCGGTTGACGCCCTCGACGATGACCTTCTCGTCGTTCGGGAAGACCTGGATGATCTTGCCCTCGAGGCCCTTCGAGCGACCCGAGATCACGCGGACCTGGTCACCCTTCTTCACGTGCAGCTTCTTCTGCTGAGCCATCTCAGAGCACCTCCGGTGCGAGCGAGATGATCTTCATGAAGCGCTTCTCACGCAGTTCCCGGCCCACCGGGCCGAAGATACGGGTACCGCGCGGCTCGCCGTCGGCCTTCAGGATCACCGCGGCGTTCTCGTCGAAGCGGATGTAGGAGCCATCCGGACGCCGGCGCTCCTTCACGGTCCGCACGATGACCGCCTTGACGACGTCACCCTTCTTCACACCACCGCCGGGGATCGCGTCCTTGACGGTGGCGACGATCGTGTCACCGACACCGGCGTAGCGCCGACCGGAGCCACCGAGAACGCGGATGCAAAGGATCTCCTTCGCGCCCGTGTTGTCGGCGACCTTCAGTCGCGACTCCTGCTGGATCATCTGTTGATCTCCTGGTTGTCTCGCTGGTTCTCAGCTGCGCCGAGCCTTGCGGAACGAATAATTTCGATTGGTTGCCGATCGCACCTGTGCTGTCCGGTGCGGGCGGGAACTACTTGGCCTTCTCGAGGATCTCGACGATGCGCCAGCGCTTGGTCGCCGACAGCGGCCGGGTCTCCATCAGGAGGACGCGGTCGCCGATACCGGCGGCGTTCTGCTCGTCGTGCGCCTTGAGCTTGCTGGTACGCCGGATGACCTTGCCGTACAGCTTGTGCTTGACGCGGTCCTCGACCTCGACCACGACGGTCTTGTCCATCTTGTCGCTCAGCACCAGACCCACCCGGGTCTTGCGGTGGCTGCGCGCCTCGGGCGTCGTGCTCACGGTCTCGTCCTTCACGTTCTCGGTCATGCGTTGGCCTTCTCACTGTCGTCCGCAGCGTCCTCGGCCGCGGCCTCCTCGGCCGGGGCGTCGACCTCTTCGGTGATGCCGAGCGCACGCTCGGACAGCACCGTGTAGATGCGGGCGATGTCCTTCTTGACGGCACGCAGCCGACCGTGGGACTCCAGCTGGCCCGTGGCAGCCTGGAACCGGAGGTTGAACAGCTCCTCCTTGGCTTCGCCGAGCTTGGTCATCAGCTCGTCCCGCCCGAGGTTGCGCAGCTCGGCTGCGGTCACGGTGGTAGCCATCAGTTCTCACCTGCCTCTCGGGAAATGAAGCGGCACTTCATCGGCAACTTGTGGATCGCGCGGCGCATCGCCTCGCGAGCGATGTCCTCCGGTACGCCGGACAGCTCGAACAGCACGCGTCCGGCCTTGACGTTGGCGATCCACCACTCCGGCGAGCCCTTGCCGGAACCCATGCGGGTTTCGGCCGGCTTCTTGGTCAGCGGGCGGTCCGGGTAGATGTTGATCCACACCTTGCCGCCACGCTTGATGTGCCGCGTCATCGCAATGCGCGCGGCCTCGATCTGCCGGTTGGTGACGTAGTGGTTCTCCAGCGCCTGGATACCGAACTCACCGAACGCCAGCGTAGTACCGCCCTTGGCGGCGCCGGAGCGCCCCGGGTGGTGCTGCTTGCGGTGCTTGACCTTGCGGGGGATGAGCACGGTTCAGCTCTCCGTTCCGGTCGTCTCGGCAGCCTTGTCGGCAGCCGGCGCAGTCGTCGTCTCGGCGGCCGCAGCCGCGTTGTTGTCGTTGCGCGAGTCCCGGCGGTCGCCACCACGGCCACCACGGCCGCCCCGGTCGCCACCGCGACCGCCACGGTCACCGCGGTCGCCACCGTCGCGGCGGGCCGGACGGCCACGCTGCTGGGTAGCGGCCCGGGCCGCGGCCTGCGCCTCGCGCTCCGCGCGGGTGCCGGCGACGTCGCCCTTGTAGATCCAGACCTTCACGCCGATCCGGCCGAAGGTCGTCCGGGCCTCGTAGAAGCCGTAGTCGATGTCGGCCCGCAGCGTGTGCAGCGGGACGCGGCCCTCGCGGTAGAACTCCGACCGCGACATTTCCGCGCCACCGAGCCGGCCGGAGCACTGGATCCGGATGCCCAGGGCGCCGCCACGCATGGTGGTCTGCATCGCCTTGCGCATCGCGCGGCGGAACGCCACGCGGCCGGACAGCTGCTCGGCCACACCCTGTGCGACCAGCTGGGCGTCGACCTCGGCGTTCTTCACCTCGAGGATGTTCAGCTGCACCTGCTTGCCGGTGAGCTCCTCCAGCGAGCCGCGGATGCGGTCCGCCTCGGCGCCACGGCGGCCGATCACGATGCCCGGACGGGCGGTGTGGATGTCGACCCGGACCCGGTCACGGGTGCGCTCGATCTCCACGCGGGAGATGCCGGCGCGCTCCATGCCCTTGCTCAGCAGGCGACGGATCTTGACGTCCTCGCCCACGTAGTCCTTGTACAGCTTGTCGGCGTACCAACGGCTCTTGTGGTCGGTGCTGATGCCGAGACGGAACCCGTGCGGGTTTACCTTCTGTCCCACGTCAGGACTCCTTCTTCTCAGCGGTGGCCTTCTTGGCAGCCGTCTTCTTGGCGGTCGCCTTCTTGGCCGGCTTCTCGGCGGCCTCGTCCTTGACGGGGGCGTCGGCAGCCTTCTTGGCGGCCTTCTTCGCCGGAGCCTTGGTGTCCGCGTCCGCCGACTTCTTGGCGGCCGCCTTCTTGGCCGGCGCCTTCTCGACGGGCTCGTCGGTCTCCCGCGGGCCGACGACCACGGTGATGTGGCTCGTCCGCTTGTCGATCCGGGTGGCCCGGCCCTGTGCACGCGGGCGGTGACGCTTCAGCGTCGGCCCCTCGTCCACGAAGGCCTTGACGACGATCAGGTCGCCCCGGCTCAGGTGTTCGGTGCCCTCGGCGTTCGCCGCGGCGCTGTCGACGACCTTGTACACGGTCGCGGCAGCGGCCTGCGGGGCGAACTTCAGAGTGGCGAGTGCGTCGTCGACGCCCAGACCGCGCACCAGGTCGACCACGCGGCGCGCCTTCATCGGCGTCACGCGGACGAAGCGCGCGACCGCGAAGGCCCCGGGCTGCTCGCCCAGCAGGCTCTCGCGACGGGCGCTGATCGCCCTACGCTCTTGAACGCTCATGATGTTCGAATCTCTCCGTAGATTGCTTTCGCTTCGTCACTGATCACAAAGATCAGCGACGCCGTGACTTCCGGTCGTCCTTCTCGTGACCCTTGAACGTCCGGGTCGGGGCGAACTCGCCGAGCTTGTGCCCGACCATCGAGTCCGTCACGAACACCGGCACGTGCTTGCGGCCGTCGTGCACCGCAATCGTGTGGCCGATCATGTCCGGCACGATCATCGATCGGCGGGACCAGGTCTTGATGACGTTGTGGGTGCCCTTCTCGTTCTGCACCTCCACCTTCTTTGCCAGGTGGTGGTCGACGAACGGGCCCTTCTTCAGGCTGCGTGGCATTCTGGCCGGCTCCTATCAGCGCTTCTTGCCGGCCTTGCGGCGCCGGACGATCATGCGGTCGCTTTCCTTGCGGGTACGGGTCCGGCCTTCCGGCTGACCCCACGGGGACACCGGGTGGCGACCACCCGAGGTCTTACCCTCACCACCACCGTGCGGGTGGTCGACCGGGTTCATCGCGACACCGCGGACGGTCGGGCGCTTGCCCTTCCAGCGCATCCGGCCCGCCTTGCCCCAGTTGATGTTCGACTGCTCGCCGTTGCCGACCTCACCGAGGGTGGCGCGGCAGCGCACGTCGACCATCCGGACCTCGCCGGACGGCATCCGCAGGGTGGCCATCCGGCCTTCCTTCGCGACCAGCTGGATGCTGGAACCGGCGGAGCGGGCCATCTTGGCACCGCCGCCCGGCCGCAGCTCCACCGCGTGCACCGTCGAACCGACCGGGATGTTGCGCAGCGGCAGGTTGTTGCCCACCTTGATGTCGGCGGCCGGGCCGTTCTCGACGATCGTGCCCTGCTGCAGGTTGGACGGGGCGAGGATGTAGCGCTTCTCGCCGTCCACGTAGTGCAGCAGCGCGATCCGCGCGGTGCGGTTCGGGTCGTACTCGATGTGCGCGACCTTGGCCGGCACGCCGTCCTTGTCGTAGCGCTTGAAGTCGATCAGCCGGTACGCCCGCTTGTGACCGCCACCGTGGTGCCGGGTGGTGATCTTGCCGGAGCTGTTCCGGCCGCCCTTCTTCGGCAGCGGACGCAGCAGCGACTTCTCGGGGGTCGAACGGGTGAGCTCGACGAAGTCGGCCACGCTCGAGCCACGGCGGCCCGGCGTTGTCGGCTTGTACTTGCGGATTCCCATTACGACTGGCCTCCGAAGATATCGATGCGGTCGTCGCCCTTGAGGGTCACGATCGCCCGCTTGGTGTCCGGGCGCTTGCCGAAGCCGGACCGGGTCCGGCGCCGCTTGCCCTTGCGGTTCAGGGTGTTGACGTCGCTGACCTTGACCTTGAACACCTTCTCGACCGCGAGCTTGATCTCGGTCTTGTTGGCGTCCGGCGCGACCTCGAACGTGTACTTCTGCTCGTCCAGCAGGCCGTAGCTCTTCTCGCTCACGACCGGCCGGAGCAGCACGTCCCGGGGGTCCTTGTTGACTCCGTGACTCATGCTTCTACCTCCTCGGCCTCAGTCGACGTGGCGACGGCCTTGACGGACTTTCCCTTGGGCGCGCCGGCGACGAAGGCGTCGAGCGCGGCCTTGGTGAACACGACCGAGTCGCTGACCAGAACGTCGTACGCGTTCAGCTGGTCGGCGGCGATCAGGTGGACCTGCTGCGCGTTGCGCAGGCTCATCCAGGTGAGCTCGTCGGCGCGGTCGACGACGACCAGCGCCTTGCCGGGCTCGGTCACCTCGCCCAGCACCTTCAGGGCCGACTTGGTGGAGGGCTTGTCGCCGTCCACGAAGCTCTCGACCACGAACACCTGGCCGTCGCGGGCCCGGTCGGACAGCGCACCGCGGAGCGCGGCGGCGATCATCTTCTTCGGGGTCCGCTGGCTGTAGTCACGCGGCACCGGGCCGTGGACGACGCCACCACCGGTGAACTGCGGCGCGCGGGTCGAGCCCTGACGGGCGCGACCGGTGCCCTTCTGGCGGTACGGCTTGGCGCCACCGCCGGACACCTCGCCCCGGCTCTTCGCCTTGGCGGTGCCCTGACGGGCCGCGGCCAGCTGGGCCACCACGACCTGGTGGATCAGCGGCACGTTGACCTGGACGTCGAACAGCTCGGCCGGAAGCTCGGCGGCACCCGACTTGGTGACCTTGTCGCCCTTCACGGCGACGACATCGACGGTGCTCACTTCGCAGCTCCCTTCGCGGCATTGCGGATCAGCACCAGGCCGCCCTTGGGGCCGGGGACTGCGCCCTTGATCAGGATCAGACCGCGCTCGACGTCCACCGCGTGGACGCTGACGTTCTGGGTGGTGACCTGCTCGTGGCCCATCCGGCCCGCCATCCGCAGGCCCTTGAAGACCCGGCCCGGCGTGGCGCAGCCGCCGATGGAACCCGGCGAGCGGTGCTTCTTGTGCACACCGTGGGTGGCCCGCAGACCGTGGAAGCCGTGCCGCTTCATCACACCGGCGAAGCCCTTGCCCTTGCTGGTCGCGGAAACGTCCACCCGCTCACCGGCACCGAAGGCCTCGGCCTTGATCTCCTGGCCCAGCGTGTACTCGCTGGCGTCGGCGGTGCGCAGCTCCAGCAGGTGGCGCCGCGGCGTCACGCCGGCCTTGTCGAAGTGACCACGCATGGGCTTGGTCACCTTGCGCGGGTCGATGTCGCCGAAGGCGATCTGGACGCCGTCGTAGCCGTCCCGGTCCGACGTACGGACACCGGTGACGACGCACGGGCCGGCCTGGACCACGGTGACGGGGACGACGCGGTTGTTCTCGTCCCAGGTCTGGGTCATGCCGAGCTTGGTGCCCAGCAGCCCCTTCGTGTTCTTGTGCTTGCTCATTGGTCTTTCCGCGTCCTCAGAGCTTGATCTCGATGTCGACACCGGCCGGCAGGTCGAGACGCATCAGCGAGTCGACGGTCTTCGGCGTGGGGTCGATGATGTCGATGAGCCGCTTGTGGGTGCGCATCTCGAAGTGCTCGCGGCTGTCCTTGTACTTGTGCGGCGAGCGGATGACGCAGAACACGTTCTTTTCCGTCGGCAACGGCACCGGGCCAGCAACCTTCGCACCAGTACGCGTCACCGTGTCGACAATCTTGCGTGCCGAGCTGTCGATGACCTCGTGGTCGTAGGCCTTCAGCCGGATGCGGATCTTCTGTCCCGCCATCGCTTCGCTTCGTCCTTCTCTATCGTCTTCCGTTGCGTTGCTCCGACCCCCGCGGTCGGGTGTGTCGCGGACGCGGCACGCGCGTGACTCACCGCTTCGTCGACCCTGGGTGGGAATCGGGGCCCGGTCTCGGACCGGAACCTCGGCATGGTCTCCGGTCCGGCGCACCAGCCCGGTCGAGAAGACCTGGGGCGCGCCCCGGCGGCCTCGCCTGAGCAACCTGAACATTGTGCCAGAGATCGGCGCCGGAACGCCAATCGGGCGGCTCCACGCCTGATCCGGTACCACCTGAGCGCCGGATCGGGCGCAAAGCAGAGGTCCGCGAGGGCTCAGTTCCGAGCCCTCGCGGACCTCATGAGATCACTTGATGATCTTGGTGACCCGGCCGGCGCCGACGGTGCGGCCACCTTCACGGATCGCGAACTTCAGACCGTCCTCCATGGCGATCGGCTGGATCAGCTCGACCGTCATGTCGGTGTTGTCGCCCGGCATGACCATCTCGGTGCCCTCGGGCAGCGTGACGACACCGGTGACGTCGGTGGTGCGGAAGTAGAACTGCGGGCGGTAGTTCTGGAAGAACGGCGTGTGACGGCCGCCCTCCTCCTTGGAAAGGATGTAGACCGACGCCTCGAAGTTCGTGTGCGGGGTCGTGGTGCCCGGCTTGATGACGACCATGCCGCGCTCCACCTCCTCGCGCTTGGTGCCACGAAGCAGCAGACCGACGTTCTCACCGGCCTGGCCCTCGTCGAGCAGCTTGCGGAACATCTCGATACCGGTGACCGTGGTGGTCAGCTTGGTCTCGTGGATGCCGACGATGTCGACGGTCTCGTTGACCTTGACGACACCGCGCTCGATCCGGCCGGTGACGACCGTACCGCGACCCGTGATGGTGAAGACGTCCTCCACCGGCATCAGGAACGGCTTGTCGATCTCGCGCTCCGGCTGCGGGATGTACTCGTCCACGGCGTTCATCAGCTCGAGGATCGACTCGCCCCACTTGGCGTCGCCCTGCAGCGCCGGGTGCGCGGCAACGCGCACGATCGGCGCGTTGTCGCCGTCGAACTCCTGCTCCGAGAGCAGCTCGCGGACCTCGAGCTCGACGAGCTCCAGGATCTCCTCGTCGTCGACCATGTCGCACTTGTTCAGGGCGACGACCATCGCCGGCACGCCGACCTGACGGGCGAGCAGCACGTGCTCACGCGTCTGCGGCATCGGGCCGTCGGTGGCGGCGACGACCAGGATCGCGCCGTCCATCTGAGCCGCACCGGTGATCATGTTCTTGATGTAGTCCGCGTGACCCGGGCAGTCGACGTGGGCGTAGTGCCGGGCCTCGGTCTGGTACTCGACGTGCGCGATCGAGATGGTGATACCGCGCTGGCGCTCTTCCGGCGCCTTGTCGATCTGATCGAAGGCCGACGCCTCATTGAGGGTCGGGTACTTGTCGTGCAGCACCTTGGTGATCGCCGCGGTAAGCGTGGTCTTACCGTGGTCGATGTGACCGATGGTACCGATGTTGACGTGCGGCTTGGTCCGCTCGAACTTCGCCTTCGCCACTGGGGCCCTCCTGGATAAATGTTGACTACGCCGTACGCCGACGCGCTGTGGGTGTGGTGGTCAGGAGCGAGAAGTCACTCGCCCCGGGCCTTCTTGATGATCTCTTCCGCCACGTTCTTCGGAACCTCGGCGTAGGAATCGAACTGCATCGAGTAGGACGCGCGACCCTGGGTCTTGGACCGCAGGTCACCGACATACCCGAACATCTCGGACAACGGCACCAGGGCCTTGATGGCCCGGCTGCCACCAGGGCCTTCGTCCATCGACTGGATCTGGCCGCGGCGCGAGTTGAGGTCGCCGATCACGTCACCCATGTAGTCCTCGGGGGTGATGACCTCGACCGCGAACATCGGCTCGAGGATGACCGGCGTCGCCCGCCGGGCGGCGTCCTTGAAGGCCATCGAACCGGCGATCTTGAACGCGAGCTCGGAGGAGTCGACGTCGTGGTAGGCGCCGTCGGTCAGCGTGACCTTGACGTCCACCATCGGGTAGCCGGCCAGTACGCCGAACTCCATCGCCTCCTGGGCGCCTTCGTCCACCGACGGGATGTACTCCCGGGGGATGCGGCCACCGGTGACGGCGTTGACGAACTCGTAACCGCCCTCGCCACCGGCCTCGACCGACGTCGGCTCGATGTTGATGATCACACGCGCGAACTGACCCGAACCACCGGTCTGCTTCTTGTGCGTGTAGTCGACCTTCTCGACCTTCTTCTTGATCGTCTCGCGGTAGGCGACCTGCGGCTTGCCGACGTTCGCCTCGACGCGGAACTCGCGCTTCATCCGGTCGACCAGCACCTCGAGGTGCAGCTCGCCCATCCCGGCGATGATGGTCTGGCCGGTGTCGTCGTCGGTCCGGACCTGGAAGGTCGGGTCCTCTTCGGCGAGCCGCTGGATCGCGACGCCCAGCTTCTCCTGGTCGGCCTTCGACTTGGGCTCGATGGCCACCGAGATGACCGGTGCCGGGAACTGCATCGACTCCAGCACGACCGGCTTGGCCGGGTCGCACAGGGTCTCACCGGTGGTGGTGTCCTTCAGGCCCATCACAGCGACGATGTGGCCGGCGCCGATCGACGCGATCTCCTCACGCTTGTTCGCGTGCATCCGGTAGATCTTGCCGATCCGCTCCTTGCGGCCCTTCGTCGGGTTCAGCACCTGGGTGCCGGTCTCCAGCTTGCCGGAGTACACCCGGATGAAGGTCAGCTTGCCCAGGTGCGGGTCGGCCGCGATCTTGAACGCCAGCGCCGAGAACGGCTCGTCGTCGGCCGGCCTGCGCAGCACGACCTGCTCCGGGTCCTTCACGTCGTGGCCCTCGATGGCCGGGACGTCGATCGGGCTCGGCAGGTACGCGTTGATCGCGTCGAGCAGCGGCTGGACGCCCTTGTTCTTGAACGCCGTGCCGGTCAGCACCGGGGTCAGCTTGCTGGCCAGGGTGGCCCGGCGGATGCCGGCCACGAGCTGCTCCTGGGTCGGCTGCTCGCCTTCCAGGTACTGCTCCATGATCTCGTCGTCGGCCTCGGCCAGCGTCTCGATCAGCTTGTCGCGCCACTCGGCGGCGATCTCGGTGTGCGACGCCGGGATCTCCTCGACGGTGTAGTCCTCACCCATCGTGGTCTCGCCGCGCCAGGTCAGCGCGCGCATCCCGATCAGGTCGACGACGCCGATGAAGTCGGCCTCGGCCCCGATCGGCAGCTGCAGCACCAGCGGCACCGCGGCCAGCCGGTCGACGATCATGTCGACACAGCGCATGAACTCGGCGCCGGTCCGGTCCAGCTTGTTCACGAAGCAGATCCGGGGTACGCCGTACCGGTCGGCCTGACGCCAGACCGTCTCCGACTGCGGCTCCACGCCGGCGACACCGTCGAACACCGCGACGGCACCGTCGAGGACACGCAGCGAACGCTCCACCTCGACGGTGAAGTCGACGTGGCCCGGGGTGTCGATGATGTTGATGGTGTGGTCTTTCCAGGTGCAGGTCGTCGCGGCGGACGTGATCGTGATGCCGCGCTCCTGCTCCTGCTCCATCCAGTCCATCGTGGCGGCGCCGTCGTGGACCTCACCGATCTTGTAAGTGATACCGGTGTAGAAGAGGATCCGCTCGGTCGTCGTCGTCTTGCCGGCGTCGATGTGGGCCATGATCCCGATGTTGCGGACCTTGGCCAGGTCGGTGGTGATTTGTACGGCCACCTCGGTGGTCTACCTCTCGCTTCTGTGGTGCGACAAATTGGGTGAGCTGGGGTCCGGGGAGGACCCCGGGATCACCAGCGGTAGTGGGCGAAAGCCTTGTTGGCTTCGGCCATCTTGTGCGTGTCCTCGCGGCGCTTCACCGACGCACCGAGACCGTTGGACGCGTCCAGGATCTCGTTCATCAGGCGCTCGGACATGGTCTTCTCGCGGCGGGCCCGGGAGTACGACGTCAGCCAGCGCAGGGCGAGCGTGGTCGAGCGACCCGGCTTGACCTCGATCGGCACCTGGTAGGTGGCTCCACCGACGCGGCGGCTCTTCACCTCGATGCTCGGCTTCACGTTGTCCAGCGCACGCTTCAGCGTGATCACCGGGTCGGTGCCGGTCTTGGTGCGAGTGCCCTCGAGCGCGTTGTACACGATGCTCTGCGCGATCTGCTTCTTGCCGTCGACCAGGATCTTCGAGATCAACTGGGTGACGAGCGGCGAACTGTAGACCGGGTCGATGATGACCGGGCGCTTCGGGGCGGGGCCCTTGCGCGGCATTAGCTCTTCTCCTTCTTCGCGCCGTAGAGGCTGCGAGCCTGCTTCCGGTTCTTCACACCCTGGGTGTCGAGCGAACCGCGGATGATCTTGTACCGGACACCCGGGAGGTCCTTCACCCGGCCACCGCGGACGAGCACGATCGAGTGCTCCTGCAGGTTGTGGCCGACGCCCGGAATGTAGGCGGTGACCTCGATACCGCTGGTCAGGCGGACACGGGCAACCTTGCGAAGCGCCGAGTTCGGCTTCTTCGGCGTGGTCGTGTAGACGCGCGTGCACACACCACGACGCTGAGGGGAACCCTTCAGGGCCGGCGTCTTGTTCTTGGACACCTTGTCCTGGCGGCCCTTGCGGACCAGCTGGTTAATGGTGGGCACCGCGTGGGTCTCTTTCTGTCGTCCGGCTGGGTTTGTAGCTGTTACCTGACCCCCGCGGTCGGGTGTGTCGCGTGCGTACGAGCAGACCGAAGCCGTAATCTTCCAGACTGTCGGCAGGAGTCCCGTACCACGCGGCCCGACCCGTTGGACGAGGGGCACGCATGACGGCCCAGGAAAGACCCCGGGCACGATCGTTAAGACTAGCGGGTGCCTCAAGCACGGTCAAAATGACTAACCGACCGCCGTTCAGGACCCTCCGCTCCCTAAGTGTACAGGGCCTTCGGAGTCGCCCTCCCGCGCGGAAACTCAGTGCCGTCCGCGGCCGCCGGCAAACGCTTCCACCGGTACCCGTCGCCGCGTTCCGCCGGCGGCCGATCCCCTTACAGGACAGGGATCAGCGGCACTCCGTCCCCGATGCCGGACGCCCGTACGGCGACCTCCCGGACGACTGCCCCGGAACCCGCCGGCCGGCGTCCAGCAGGAGCACCGCGAAGAGCCGGGATCGACTGCCCGGGCGCGGTCCACCTACTGGATGACCGTCTCATTCCGGCCGAGGGCGGCCGCGGGGTCCGCGACCGCCTGCTCGAACTCGGTCAAGAGCGGAACTCGACGTCGGTGATCAGGCCGTCGACGACCCGGTAGAGGGCCAGCCGGGCAGTGGATCCGTCGTCCTCGTAGCTGTTCACGTGTTCGACCACCCACTCCCCCAGCGTGATCTTCTGGACGACCTCGGACTTGCAGCGGCCGGCGTCGAAGCGCGGGCGGTAGTACTCGCGCAGGAACCGGCGGCCCTTCAGTTCGGAGCCGTCCGCGAGCTGGATCCGGGCGGTCGGCGAGTACATCGCCAGGAACGCCTCGAGGTCGTGGGCGGCGTACGCCGCGTGCTCGCGGCTGATCGCCCGCGCTGCGGGGGTCTCGGGCGCCGTACCGAGGTCGATCCCGGGCGCCGTACCGAAGTCGGCGAGCGGGGCCTGGGCGACCGGCGCCGGCGGGGCCACGGGTGCCTGCTGAATGGCGGGTTCAGCAGCCACCGGCGTCTCCCGGACGGCGACACCGGCCTTGGCGACGGCCGGCGTACGGCGACGTGGTGTGGTGGCCCGCTTGCGGGCCGGAGGTGGTGGGACGAGGAGCTTGCCGTCGTCCCCGGGCTGCTCGCCGAGGTGGGCGATCGCCCAGTCGAGAGCCTTGGTCACGGCGGCGCGTGATTCTTCGGTGTGGTCGAGCATGTCGAACCCGTGGTGCCCTTTCGGTACGTCGATGATGTCCAGCGCGGTGCCTCCCGCGGATACGAATTCCGCGACCGGACCGGCGAGCTCCTCACGCTCGAGTCCAGCTCTGGTCAGCAAAACCGGCAGGTCCTTGTGTTTGCCGATGACTTCGGCAGCAGTTACCAGATCGTCGACACCGGGCGGGGTGGCGAGCAACGGGTAGGTCAGGGCTACGAAGCGCAGCCAGTCGGGGCGGCTGTCCAGCCACTCCCCGGCCAGCAGGCCGGCGCCCGAGAAGAACCACAGGCCGACCCGATCGGGGTCGACCCGTGGATCCGAACGCAGTACGGCGACCGCGGCCTCCACCTCGTCCGCGGCCACGACCAGGCGGTCGAGTCCGTGGATCAGGCTGTGGTCGACGACTGCGGCCACCAGGCCTCGCCTGGCGGCAGCGGTCGCGTAGCCCTTGTAGACCGGCCAGTCCCGAGGCATCACCTCGAGGCCGTCCGGCCCTGGTCCCCCGTGCACGAAGAGAATTGCGCCGCCTCGGGCGGTACCGGGCGGGCGGTACAGGTCGATCTCCCCCAGGCGATCGACGCGTACGTCAGAACCTTCCAGAACCCCCAGGACGAAAGGCCGCAGGTAGGCCGGCAGATCCGTCATGCACCAATCTTGGCGCATCCCGGGCACACTGTGTGCCGCCACCCCGAGTGTCTTTTCCCGGCCGGTCCGTAAACGCCGCGAGGGCGGCACTTCCCGGGTGGGGAAGTACCGCCCTCGGCGGGTGACTCAGGCTCAGTTCTGGTACGAACCGAGGTCGAAGTCGTCGAGCGGGACCGACTGACCGCTGGACGGGCCGAAGTCGTAGTCGTACGACTCGTAGCCGACCATCGAGTACATCGCGGCCTTCGCCTCCTCGGTGGGCTCCACCCGGATGTTGCGGTAACGGTCCATGCCGGTACCCGCCGGGATCAGCTTTCCGATGATGACGTTCTCCTTCAGACCGACCAGGGAGTCGGACTTGCCGTGGATCGCGGCCTCGGTCAGGACCCGGGTCGTCTCCTGGAAGGAGGCGGCCGACAGCCACGACTCGGTGGCCAGCGAGGCCTTGGTGATACCCATCAGCACCGGACGGCCCGAGGCCGGCGTACCGCCCTCGGCCACGACGCGGCGGTTCTCCGCCTCGAACATGATCCGGTCCGCGAGCTCACCCGGCAGCAGGTTCGCCTCGCCGGACTCGATCACCGTGACCCGGCGCAGCATCTGCCGGACGATGATCTCGATGTGCTTGTCGTGGATGGCCACACCCTGCGACCGGTACACCTCCTGGACCTCGTCCACCAGGTGCTCCTGCGCCTTGCGGACACCCAGGATCCGCAGAACCTCCTGCGGGTCCGGCGTACCCTGCGTCAGCTGCTGACCGACCTCGACGTGCTGACCGTCCTCGATCAGCAGCCGGGCCCGCTTCGACACCGGGTAGGCGACCTCCTCGGAACCGTCGTCCGGGGTGAGCACCAGCTTCCGGGTCTTGTCGGTGTCCTCGATCGCGATCCGGCCGGCTGCTTCGCCGATCGGCGCCTTGCCCTTGGGCTGGCGGGCCTCGAAGAGCTCGACCACACGCGGCAGACCGTGGGTGATGTCATCACCCGCGACGCCACCGGTGTGGAAGGTCCGCATGGTCAGCTGGGTCCCCGGCTCACCGATGGACTGGGCGGCGATGATGCCGACCGCCTCACCGATGTCGACCGGCTTGCCGGTGGCCAGCGAACGGCCGTAGCACTTGGCGCAGGTACCGGTCTTGGCGTCACAGGTGAGCACCGACCGGACCTTGACCTCCTCGAGCCCGGCCTCGACCAGCTTCGCGATCGAGACGTCGCCCAGGTCGCTGCCGGCCGTCAGGACCAGGTTGCCGTCCGGGTCGAAGGCGTCGGTCGCCAGGGTCCGGGCGTACGCGCTGGTCTCGACGTGCTCGGCGTGCACGACCTTGCCGTCCGGGCCCTTCTCGCCGATCTTCTTCGGCAGGCCGCGCTCGGTACCGCAGTCCTCCTCGCGGATGATCACGTCCTGCGAGACGTCCACCAGACGACGGGTCAGGTACCCCGAGTCGGCGGTCCGCAGCGCGGTGTCGGCCAGGCCCTTCCGGGCACCGTGGGTGGCGATGAAGTACTCGACCACCGACAGGCCCTCGCGGAAGTTGGACTTGATCGGCCGGGCGATGATCTCGCCCTTCGGGTTGGCCACCAGACCACGCATACCGGAGATCTGCCGGATCTGCATCATGTTGCCTCGGGCACCGGAGTGGATCATCATCCAGATCGGGTTGTCCTTGGCGAAGTTCTCCTCCATCGCCTTGCCGACCTCGGCGTTGGCGCCGGTCCAGATCTCGATCAGCTCCTGCCGCCGCTCGGACGAGGTGATCAGACCCCGCTCGAACTGCTTCTGGACCTTCTCGGCCTGGGACTCGTACCGGGCCATGATCTCGGGCTTGCTCGGCGGCGTGCTGAAGTCGTCGATCGACACCGTGACACCGGACCGGGTGGACCAGTAGTAGCCCAGGTCCTTCAGCGCGTCCAGCGCGTGCGCGACCTCGACCTTGGTGTACCGCTCGGCCAGGTCGTTGACGATCCCGCCGAGCTGCTTCTTGCCCACCTCGGTGTCGACGAACGGGTAGTCCGCCGGCAGCGCCTCGTTGAACAGCGCGCGGCCCAGGGTGGTCTCCAGGCTGAACCCGCCGTTCGGCAGCTCGATCGCGTCCGCGGGCACGCCCGAACCGCTCAGCCGGAGCGTGACCTTCGCCTGCAGCGCCAGCTCGCCGTGGTCGAAGGCCATGATCGCCTCGGCCACCGAGCCGAACGCCCGGCCCGCACCCTTGGCGCCGTCCTTCAGCATGGTCAGGAAGTAGACGCCGATGATCATGTCCTGGGTCGGCATCGTGACCGGACGGCCGTCGGCCGGCTTCAGGATGTTGTTGGTCGACAGCATCAGGATCCGCGCCTCGGCCTGTGCCTCGGCCGACAGCGGCAGGTGCACCGCCATCTGGTCACCGTCGAAGTCCGCGTTGAACGCGGAGCAGACGAGCGGGTGGATCTGGATCGCCTTGCCCTCGATCAGCTGCGGCTCGAACGCCTGGATACCCAGCCGGTGCAGGGTTGGTGCACGGTTGAGCAGAACCGGGTGCTCGGTGATGACCTCTTCCAGCACGTCCCACACCTGGGCGCGCTGACGCTCGACCATCCGCTTGGCGGACTTGATGTTCTGCGCGTGGTTGAGGTCGACCAGCCGCTTCATCACGAACGGCTTGAACAGCTCCAGCGCCATCGCCTTCGGCAGACCGCACTGGTGCAGCTTCAGCTGCGGGCCGACCACGATGACCGAACGGCCCGAGTAGTCGACGCGCTTGCCCAGCAGGTTCTGACGGAAACGACCCTGCTTGCCCTTGAGCATGTCGGACAGCGACTTCAGCGGCCGGTTGCCCGGGCCGGTGACCGGACGGCCGCGGCGGCCGTTGTCGAACAGCGCGTCGACGGCCTCCTGCAGCATCCGCTTCTCGTTGTTGACGATGATCTCCGGCGCGCCCAGGTCGAGCAGCCGCTTGAGCCGGTTGTTCCGGTTGATCACCCGGCGGTACAGGTCGTTCAGGTCCGAGGTGGCGAACCGGCCACCGTCGAGCTGGACCATCGGGCGCAGGTCCGGCGGGATGACCGGGACGCAGTCCAGGACCATGCCCATCGGGCTGTTGTTGGTGGCCAGGAACGCGGTGACGACCTTGAGCCGCTTCAGGGCGCGGGTCTTGCGCTGGCCCTTGCCGGTCTTGATCGTCTCGCGCAGGTTGTCCGCCTCGGCCTTCAGGTCGAAGGTCTCCAGCCGGCGCTGGATCGCGGCGGCACCCATGGCGCCCTCGAAGTACTTGCCGAACCGCTCCTTCATGGCGCGGTAGAGGATCTCGTCGCCCTCCAGGTCCTGGACCTTCAGGTTCTTGAACCGGGTCCAGACCTCGTCGAGGCGGTCGATCTCGCGCTGCGCACGGTCGCGCAGCTGCTTGACCTCACGCTCGGCGCCTTCCTTGACCTTGCGGCGGACGTCGGCCTTGGCGCCCTCGGCCTCGAGCTGCGCCAGGTCCTCCTCGAGCTTCTTCATCCGCGTCTCGATGTCGTTGTCACGACGGTTCTCGAGCTGCTTGCGCTCGACGTCGACCCGGCCCTCGAGCGAGGACAGGTCGCGGTGCCGCGCCTCGTCGTCGACGTCGGTGATCATGTACGCCGCGAAGTAGATGACCTTCTCCAGGTCCTTCGGGGCGAGGTCGAGCAGGTAGCCGAGTCGAGACGGGACACCCTTGAAGTACCAGATGTGGGTGACCGGCGCGGCCAGCTCGATGTGGCCCATCCGCTCGCGGCGCACCTTGGAGCGGGTGACCTCGACGCCACACCGCTCGCAGATGATGCCCTTGAAGCGAACGCGCTTGTACTTGCCGCAGTAGCACTCCCAGTCCCGGGTGGGACCGAAGATCTTCTCGCAGAACAGACCGTCACGCTCGGGCTTGAGCGTCCGGTAGTTGATCGTCTCCGGCTTCTTGACCTCGCCGTGAGACCACTGGCGGATCTCGTCCGCGGTGGCCAGGCCGATCCGAAGCTCGTCGAAGAAGTTCACGTCGAGCACGATGTGTTATCTCCCGTTGCTAAAAGTGGTCTGAGTGAGTTGGTTGTTGATGTCAAGCGGCAACCCGCTCAGACCTCCTCGACACTGTTCGGCTCGCGCCGGGACAGGTCGATGCCCAGTTCCTCCGCCGCCCGGAAGACGTCCTCCTCGCTGTCGCGCATCTCGACCCGGCTTCCGTCGGACGAGAGCACCTCGACATTGAGGCAGAGGGACTGCATTTCCTTGACCAGAACCTTGAACGACTCCGGGATACCCGGCTCCGGAATGTTCTCGCCCTTGACGATCGCTTCGTACACCTTGACCCGGCCGACGACATCGTCGGACTTGATCGTCAGCAGTTCCTGCAGCGCGAAGGCGGCGCCGTAGGCCTCCAGGGCCCACACCTCCATCTCGCCGAACCGCTGGCCACCGAACTGGGCCTTACCACCCAGCGGCTGCTGGGTGATCATCGAGTACGGACCCGTGGACCGGGCGTGGATCTTGTCGTCGACCAGGTGGTGCAGCTTCAGGATGTACATGTAGCCGACGCCGATCGGGTCCGGGAACGGCTCACCCGAACGACCGTCGAACAGCCGCGCCTTGCCCTGGCCGTTGACCATCCGGACACCGTCCCGGTTCGGCAGCGTCGAGGAGAGCAGGCCGGTGACCTCGTCCTCCGTCGCGCCGTCGAAGACCGGGGTGGCGACGTTGGTCATCGGCTCGGCCGCACCGGCGCCGATCTTGATCAGCCGCTGCGCCCACTCCTCCTCGTTCTCCGGGTCGACCTCCCAGCCGCGGGAGGCGATCCAGCCGAGGTGGGTCTCCAGCACCTGGCCGACGTTCATCCGGCCGGGCACGCCCAGCGGGTTCAGGATCACGTCGACGTGGGTGCCGTCCTCGAGGAACGGCATGTCCTCGACCGGAAGGATCTTGGAGATGACGCCCTTGTTGCCGTGCCGGCCGGCCAGCTTGTCGCCGACCGAGATCTTCCGCTTCTGGGCCACGTACACGCGGACCAGCTGGTTGACGCCCGGCGGCAGCTCGTCGCCGTTGTCGCGGTCGAAGACCCGGACACCGATGACGGTGCCCTCCTCGCCGTGCGGCACCTTCAGCGACGTGTCGCGGACCTCGCGCGCCTTCTCACCGAAGATCGCGCGCAGCAGCCGCTCCTCCGGGGTCAGCTCGGTCTCGCCCTTCGGGGTGACCTTGCCGACCAGGATGTCACCGGTGGTGACCTCGGCGCCGATCCGGATGATGCCGCGCTCGTCCAGGTCGGACAGCATCTCGTCGGAGACGTTCGGGATGTCCCGGGTGATCTCCTCCGGCCCCAGCTTGGTGTCGCGGGCGTCGACCTCGTGCTCCTCGATGTGGATCGAGGTCAGCAGGTCCTGCTGCACGACGCGCTGGCTGAGGATGATCGCGTCCTCGTAGTTGTAACCCTCCCAGGTCATGAAGGCGACCAGCATGTTCCGGCCGAGCGCCATCTCACCCTCGTCGGTGCACGGACCGTCGGCCAGCGGCGTGCCGACCTCGACCCGCTGCCCGGCGTCGACCAGCGGGCGCTGGTTGATGCAGGTGCCCTGGTTCGAACGGCGGAACTTCGCCATCCGGTAGGTCTGGTACGTGCCGTCGTCGGCCGCGATCTCGATCAGGTCGGCCGAGACCTCCTTGACCACACCGGGCTTGTCCGACACGACCACGTCGCCGGCGTCGACCGCACCGCGGAACTCCATGCCGGTACCGACCAGCGGGGCGTCCGAGGTGATCAGCGGCACCGCCTGGCGCTGCATGTTCGAACCCATCAGCGCGCGGTTGGCGTCGTCGTGCTCGAGGAACGGGATCAGCGCGGTCGCCACCGACACCATCTGGCGCGGTGAGACGTCCATGTAGTCGACGTCGTCGACCGGGACGAGCTCGACCTCACCGTGACGGCGGCGGACCAGCACGCGCTCCTCGGCGAACCGGTTGTCGTCGTTCAGCGCGGCGTTCGCCTGCGCGATGACGAACCGGTCCTCCTCGTCGGCGGTCAGGTAGTCCACCTGGTCGGTGACCTGGCCCTGGACGACCTTGCGGTACGGCGTCTCGACGAAGCCGAACGCGTTCACCCGGCCGTACGACGCGAGCGAGCCGATCAGGCCGATGTTCGGGCCTTCCGGGGTCTCGATCGGGCACATCCGGCCGTAGTGGGACGGGTGCACGTCGCGGACCTCGAACCCGGCCCGCTCACGGCTCAGACCACCGGGGCCGAGCGCGTTCAGCCGGCGCTTGTGGGTCAGGCCCGCGACCGGGTTGGTCTGGTCCATGAACTGCGACAGCTGCGACGTACCGAAGAACTCCTTCAGCGCCGCCACCACCGGACGGATGTTGATCAGGGTCTGCGGCGTGATCGCCTCGACGTCCTGGGTCGTCATCCGCTCCCGGACCACGCGCTCCATCCGGGCCAGGCCGGTGCGCAGCTGGTTCTGGATCAGCTCACCGACGGTACGCAGCCGGCGGTTGCCGAAGTGGTCGATGTCGTCCTCTTCGACCACGATCTCGCCGCGCGGAGCCGGCAGCTCGGTCTTGCCCTCGTGCAGCGCGACCAGGTACTTGATCGTGGCGACGATGTCGTCGACGGTCAGCACCGCCTGGTCGTGCGCCTCGTCCCGGCCGAGCTTCTTGTTGATCTTGTAGCGGCCGACCTTGGCCAGGTCGTAGCGCTTGCCGTTGAAGTAGTAGTTCTCCAGCAGCGCCTGCGCGGCCTCGCGGGTCGGCGGCTCACCCGGACGCAGCTTGCGGTAGATGTCCAGCAGCGCGTCGTCCTGCCCGGAGGTGTGGTCCTTCTCCAGGGTGAGGCGGATCGACTCGTAGTCGCCGAACTCCTCGAGGATCTGCGCGTCGGTCCAGCCGAGCGCCTTCAGCAGCACGGTGACGTTCTGCTTGCGCTTACGGTCGAGGCGGACGCCGACCATGTCGCGCTTGTCCACCTCGAACTCCAGCCACGCGCCGCGGGACGGGATGATCTTGGCGGTGAAGATGTCCTTGTCGGACGTCTTGTCCGGGGTGCGCTCGAAGTACACACCGGGCGAACGGACGAGCTGCGAGACCACGACACGCTCGGTGCCGTTGATCACGAACGTGCCCTTGCGGGTCATCAGCGGGAAGTCGCCCATGAACACGGTCTGGCTCTTGATCTCGCCGGTCTCGTTGTTCATGAACTCGGCGGTGACGAACAGCGGAGCGGAGTACGTGACGTCCCGTTCCTTGCACTCGTCGACCGTGTTCTTCGGCGGCTCGAAGCGGTGGTCGCGGAACGACAGCGACATGGTGCCGCTGAAGTCCTCGATCGGGGAGATCTCCTCGAAAATCTCTTCCAGGCCGCTGGGGCCGGACAGGTCCGACCGCCCCTCGGCCTCGGCGGCGGCCACGCGGGCCTGCCACGTTTCGTTGCCGACCAGCCAGTCGAAACTGTCCACCTGCAGCGCAAGCAGATCCGGAACCTGAAGAGGCTCGGAGATCTTTGCGAAGGAGATGCGGCGGGGGCCGGTGACGTTGGAAATGCTGTCGGACTGGGGGTTGCGCGAGGCGACCAAGGGGCGTCCTTCCACGGGCTCGCAAAATCACATCGGTGCTGGGTGCGCACGCCAAGCCGCCCCAGTCAAGTCGGAGACCCGAGCGAGGGCGAGAGAAAAGGCAGCGCAAAGCAATAGGCTACATGATCTGGGCAAGCCTGTCCAATGGGGTCCAACAGTCTGCCGTCGGACCACCCTCTCCGTCAAGGACCGACCCGGGATCTCCAGTGAGCAGATCACCCACGAGACCTCCGGCGCCCCTCGGTGCGGAGTTAGGTAGAGATTACAGTCCGGCGATCTCCTGGACCAGCCATCGGTCGCCGTTTCGGACCATCGTGAACCGGGTCCGGTTCAGGTCCACCCGGGGACTACCCTTCGTGATCGTGCTGGTCGTGGTCTGGTTCACGAAGATGATCAGCGTGACCCGGTCGGCGTCGCCGTCGCGGACCGCCACCTCGCGGACGTCGGCCTTCACCGTGGCCTTGGTCTTGGTGGCGAGCTCGCCGGCCACCTTCGCGGTCTCGTCGAACTTCGCGGCGAAGTCCGGCGTCATCGTCGCCCGCGCGGCGGCGAAACTCGCGTCCAGGTGCTGGTAGTCGTAGCTGAGGGCGGTCTCAGCGGCCTTCCGCCCGGCCGCGGCCGCCTGGTCCCGGGCATCCTCGGCCTGCTGCCCGTGCCAGGCCTTGATGCCGAGCACGGCGGCGACCGCCAGGGTCAGTACGACGACCACGCCGAGAGCGGCGGTCAGCACGTTCCCCAAACCGCGCGGACGGTCACTCTCCGTAGAAGCTTCGGGCTCGACCGGCTCCGGAACTACTTCCTTCTCAGGCTCCGCTGTGACTGGTGTCACAACGTCCTCGACGCCGTCGGGCTTCGCGGGGCGGCGCTGGCCGGCGATCCGCGGGCGGTTGCGTGGCGACGGCATCAGCCGACCACCTGCAAGTCGGCGGTCAGCCAGTGGCCCTTCTCGCGGACCATGTCCAGCTTGATCCGGTACCGGCGTTCGGTCCCGGTGGTCGAGGCGGTGTTCGTCACCACCGCGTTCACGATCACCAGCACCTGCGCGGAGTCCTTGTCGCTGGACACCACACCCGCCTCCTTCACGTCCCCCTTCGAGGTCGCCTTGTTCGACACCACGTCGGTCTTCACCGCGTCGATCCCGGCCTGGAACTCCTGCTTGAACTGCCCGGTGGAGTCGTCGATGACCCGCTTCGAGTCCGCGTCCCAGGTCTCGTAGTTGTACGTCGTGAAGTCCAGCGCGAGCTGCCGCGCCGCCTTCATCGCGCCGCTGCGCTGCTCGGCCGCGGCGCGCTGCTTGCTCAGCGCCACCACCGACAGGGTCAGCCCGACGAGTGCCACGATCAGCAGCACGCTCAGTGCCCAGGCCAGCACCAGCCGGCCGTTCCGTGCGATCACTTGCCGGTCACCGGTCCGAGGATGAGTGCCTTCCAGGAGTCGCTGCCGAGCAGCTCCTGCTGTCCGCCGGTCGAGCCGAGCACGATGTCCGGCATCCCGCCGGTACCGCCCGCCTGACCGGTCGCCGGGTCGTACCCGACGCCGTACCCGGTCCGGTTCAGGTACCGCGACGACGGGGCCGGCTTGTTCTGCGAGCCGCGGACGTTCACGCCGGTCGACGGGTTCGCCGTACACCCGGCGCTGGTGTTCGCGGGCGTGTTCGTGACGAGCTGCGGGACCCGCTTGTCGGTGCCGCCGTACCCGGTCGTGCACGCGTGCGGGCTGAGCCCGACGACCAGGCCGAAGTGCGCGTCGTAGTGCCCGGTCCCCGGGTCCTTGGCCGGTACGACGTACCCGCCCATCGCCACCGCCGGGTACACCACCATCAGCTGCTCGACGGCATCCAGCCGGACCGCGGTCAGTTCGCTCACCGTCAGCAGGTTACCGAGCAGCACCGCGACGTCCGCACTGTTGTCCTGGATCAGGCCGGTGATCTGGGTGGAGGCGAGCGAGCCCTGGTCGATCACGGTCCGCAGGTTCGTGTCCGAGGCGACCAGCGTGTCGGACAGCAGTGCGAGGTTCTTCGCCCAGGTCTTGATCGCGTCGCCGCTGGCCACCTGGGTGGCCAGCACGGTGTCGCCGTCGTTGATCAGCTTGATGGTCTGCAGCACGTTCGCGTCCGCGTCGTTGATCAGCTTGCCGGAGCTGTCGATGATCTTCTGCAGATCGGTGCCCTTGGCCTTCAGCGCCGCGCCGAGCTCGCGGACCGTGGTCCGCAGGCTCTCCTTGTCGACCGAGTTCACCAGCTGGTCCAGGTTCAGCAGCAGCTCGGTGGTGTCGATCGGGATCGCGGTGTCCTGGCGGGCTATCTTCGAGTTGTCCTGCAGGTACGGCGCCCCGTCGCGGCGCGGCTGCAGGTCGACGTACTGCTCGCCGATCGCGGACCGGTCCGCGACCACCGCGACCAGGTCGTTGGGGATCTTGTACTTCTTGTCGATCTCCAGGTTCACGTCGACGCCGTCGGGCAGCAGCTTGAGCTCGCCGACCCGGCCGACCGGCTGGCCGCGGTACGTCACCTCGGCGCCGGAGAAGATCCCGCCGGACTCGGCGAAGCTGGCGCTGACCGTGTAGTTCTTGTTCACCACCAGCTGGTCGACCTGCGCGTACCGGGCGCCGACGAACGCGACGCCGACGACGGTGATCAGCAGGAACACCATCAGCTGGATCCGGACCGCTCTGGTGATCATGAGACCGCTCCCGGCATCAGGGCCCGGGCCAGGTCCGGATCGAACCCGGACCGGTTGAGCTTCGGTGTGCAGATCGGCTGCCCGAGCAGCGTGATGCAGGTCGTCGCCGTACCCGTCGGCACCGGCAGGTTCGGCAGCGAGGTGGGCGCGCTGGTCGGCAGGTGGATCGGCAGGCTGATCCGGCCGGTCGGGATGGCGGTCGGGCCGACCGTCGGCAGATCGATCCCGATCAGGCTCTTCAGCGCCTTCTGGGTGTCCACGTCCACGGTGATCCCGAGGTTCGTGTAGTCGCCCTTCGCGGCGTTGGCGGCCTGGTCCGGGAACGGGTACGTGAACAGCAGCTGCAGCGACTTCGGCAGGTTCTCCCCCGCCTCGGCCAGCTTGGTCAGGATCGGGAACAGCGACTTGAGGTTGGCCACCAGGTCCTGCTGCGCGGACGTGATCACCCGGGTCGCCGTGTTGCCGAGTGTGGCCAGCGCCTGCAGCGTCTTGACCAGTGCGGCCCGCTGCTGGTCCAGCACCTTGATCGAGTTCGGCAGCGAGTCGATCGCGGTCGCCAGCGTCGCCTTCTGCGCGTTCAGCTTCTTCGCCAGCGCGTCCACCGACTTGATCGCGGTGATGATCTTGTTCTTGTTCTGGTCCAGGGTCCCGACGAAGATGTTCAGCTGCGTCAGCACGCTGCGGATGGCCGGCTCGTTACCGGTCAGGGCCTTGTTCAGCTCCTGCGTGATGATCTGCAACTGCGCCACGCCGCCGCCGTTCAGTAGCAGCGACAGCGCCGACAGGACTTCCTCGACCTCGACGTTGCTGGTGGTCCGGGACAGCGGGATCAGCTCGCCGTTCTCGAGCTTGCCCTGCGGCTGCTCGGACCCGGTCGGCCGGGACAGCGACACGAACTTCTCACCGAGCAGGCTGGTCTGGCGGATCGTGGCGTGCGTGTTGTCCGGCAGGTCGAGGCTCTTCGGCAGCCGGATCCGCACCTTGGCGACGTAGCCGTCCAGCCAGACCTTCTCGACCGTGCCGACCGTGACGTCGTCGACCTTCACCGACGACTTCGGCACCAGGTCCAGGACGTCCGCGAACTCGACGGTGACGGAGTACGACGGCCCCTTGATCTTCGCGCCGCCCGGGAGCGGCAGCGAGTACACGGAGAAGTCGCAGCCGGTGAGCAGCATCGCGAGCGCGGCCACGCCCGCGACGAACGACGTACGGCGGTTCACTTGACCAGCCCCCCGAGCGTCGGGTCGACCGGGTCCGGTCGGTTCAGCGGGGCCTGCGGAGCGGGCGCCCACGGCGTACCGGCCGGGCCGCCGCTGGCCGGGGCGCCGCCGGCCAGCCCGGTGATCTTGGTGAGCTTGTTGAGGGCGTCCAGCACCGGCTTCAGCGCCGAGCAGGACGACAGCCCCTGTCCCGCCTGGATCAGGATCGAGCAGATGAACGTCGCCGGGTCGTCGAGCTGGCCGGGGTTGATGCGCTGGTCCAGCGTGCCGTACTGCGGGTTGTAGATCCGGGCCAGGTTGCCGAGGCCGAGCGGCGCGGTGTCCAGCACCTCCGCGATCGCGGCCTTCTCCTTCACCAGGATCTGCGACAGCTGGGTGGCGCTGGAGACGGTCGTCTTCACCAGACCCCGGTTCTCCTTCACGAACGTCGCGACCTCGCCGAGCGCGGTCGCCAGCAGCGCCAGCGCCGTACCCAGGTCCTTCCGCTCACCGGCCAGCGTGGTGGTGGTCTGGGCGAAGTTCGTGTTGAACTGCTTCACCAGCGCGTCGTTCGCCGCCAGCGCCGACACGAACGTCTGCAGCTGCCGGATCGTGTTGAACAGCGCCGACGAGTTCCCCGACAGCGTGCTGGTCAGCTTCGACACGTCGGTGATGGTCTGGTTGATCTTCGCGCCCTGACCGTTCAGGTTCTTCGCCGAGACGTCCAGCAGCCGGGCCAGCGCGCCCTGGTCGTTCGCGCCCTTCGGGCCGAGCGCCACCGACAGGTCGTTGAGGCTCTGGTAGATCTGGTCGAGCTCCAGCGGTACGGCGGTCCGGTCGAGCGGGATCTCGGCGCCGTCGGCCATCACGTCGCCCTTGGAGTACGCCGGGGTGAGCTGCAGGTACCGGTCGGCGACGATCGACGGCGACGCGATCACCGCCTTCGCGGACGCGGGCACCTTGTTCTTCGCGTCCCACCAGAACTTCACCCGGACCGAGCGACCGGCCGGTGTGATGCTCTCCACCTCGCCGACCTTGATGCCGAGGATCCGGACGTCCGAGCCCGGGTAGATCGACACCGCCCGCGGGAAGTACGCCGTCGCGGTCACCCGCTTCGGCTTCGGCCACAGCGTGACGGCGCTGACCGCGACGATCACCAGGATCACCGCCATCGCGATCAGCCGGGACAGCCCGTTCACCCGCATCAGCCGCCACCTCCCAGGATCGGGGGCAGCCCGGTGGGCAGCACCTTGGGCAACGGGATCTCCGGCACCGGCGCGAGGTTCTGCAGGTACGTGTCGAACCACGGCCCGGTGCCGAGCGTGTTCGTGAAGACCCGGACGAACGGCGCGAGGCCCTTCAGGCTGGCGTCCAGCGAGTTCTGGTTCTGCAGCAGCACGGCGAGCACCGCGTTCACCTTCTGCAGGGTCGGCGCCAGGTCCTTGCGGTTCTCCCGGACCAGCGCGGTGATCTGCGCGGACAGCGCCTGCGTCGACACCAGCAGCTGGTGGATCAGCGCGCGCCGGGCCTGCACCGCCTGGAAGACCTTGTTGCCGTCCTTCATCAGCTTGATCAGCTGCTGGTTGCGGTCGGCAAGCACCTTGGTGACCACGTTCGAGTGCTGCAGCAGGAGCTTCAGCTGGGCGTCGCGCTTGGCGACGTTCTCGGACAGCCTGGACAGGCCGGTCAGCGAGGCCTGTACCTCTTCCGGCGTGTTCTGGAACGTCGCCGACAGCGTGTCCAGGGCCTTCGCGAGCTGCGCGGTGTTGATCCGCTCGGTGGTGTTGGCGAGGTCCGTGAACGCGTCGACCACGTCGTACGCCGAGATCGTCCGGTCCAACGGGATCTCCGAGCCGGGCTTGAGCCGGCCCGAGCCGGCCGGGTCGAGCTTCAGGTACTTCTGGCCGAGCAGCGTCTTGATCTTCATCTCGGCGCCGGTCTGATCACCGAGCTGCACGCCCTTGTCGACCACGAAGTCGACCCGCACGTGGGTGCCCTCGAGGACCACGTCGCGGACCTTGCCGACCCGGACCCCGGCCACCCGGATCTCGTCGTTCGCCTTCAGCCCGCCGGCCTCGGAGAACTGCGCCGAGTACTTCGTGCCGCCGCCGATCAGCGGCAGGTCCTGGGCCTTGAACGCGGCCAGCATGATCAGGCCGATCACGGTCAGCCCGATCACGCCGATCGTCACCTGGTTCTGCTCCCGGAAGGGCTTCACTTCGCGCACCTCGCCGAGTTGTTGTCGTAGGCCACCGGGATCCGGGTGCCGATCGGCAGCGTGACGTTGCCGTCGAAGTTGCACAGGTAGAAGTTGAACCAGGAGCCGTACGACGCGGTCCGGGTCATCGAGTTCAGCTTCTGCGGCATGAACTGCAGCGTCTTCACCCAGATCGACTGGGTGTCGTCCAGGGTGCTGGCGACCGTCCGGAGCTTGTCCAGGTCGGCCTTGATCGGCACCCGGGTCTGCTGCAGCAGGCCGGCGGTCTTGGTGTTCAGCGAGTTGATCGACGTCAGCGAGCTGAGGATCGGGTTGATGTCCTGGCTCAGGCCGGTGATGAACTGCTGCAGGTTGACCAGCAGCTGGGAGAAGTTCTGCTGCCGCTGCGAGACGATCTGCAGGGTCGAGGTGAGGTTCGTGATCAGGTCGCCGATCACCTGGTCGGCGTTCGCCAGCGTGGTCGTCAGCGACGCGGTCTTGGCCAGCAGCGACTCGATCGTGCCGCCCTCGCCCTGCAGCACCTTGATCACCTCGAACGCGAACTGGTTCACGTCCGCCGGAGTAAGCGCGGTGAACAGCGGCTTGAACCCGTTGAACAGCACGGACAGGTCCAGCGCGGGCGTCGTCCGTTCCTTCGGGATGATGTCGTTCTTCTTCAGCCGCGGGCCGCCCCCGACGCCGTCGGTGAGCGCGACGTAGCGGTTGCCGACCAGGTTGCGGTACCGCAGCGTGGCGTGCGTCGAGGTGTCGAGGACCTGGTCGGAGTCGACGCTGAACGTCACCATCGCGAGCTTGTCCTGGTAGAGCGCGATCTTGTCGACCTGCCCGACCTTGACGCCGGCGATCCGGATGTCGTCGCCCTGGTTCAGCCCGACCGCGTCGGTGAACACCGCGCGGTACTTCGTGGTCGGGTTGAAGCTGATGTTCCCGATCGTCACCGCGAGCAGCGCGGTCGCGACCGTCGTCACCACCACGAAGATCCCGAGCCGGACGGTGTCGAGCGTGGTCTTCTTGTCGAAGAAGCTCATCGGAGGTTCACCTGCCCGCCGCGGAGGAGGGGGCCGACGATCAGCGTGGTCAGGTCCGGTACGTCGTTCGCGGGGACGCCCATCGCGGGGCCGACGACCGAGTCGATGACCTGCTGCTCTGCCGGCGTACCGACGCCCTGGGTATCCATCGCGGCGCCGGGCATCACGCTGTTCAGCTTCAGGTTCACCGGGAAGCGCTGGTTCTTGTTGTGGTCGCCGATCACGCCGTCGGCTCCGGTCACGTACGGTGCCGGGTTCTGCTGTGTGTACGGGCCGGGCTTTTCGCCGGGGACGCTGTAGTTCTTGCCGACGCAGGTCGGGCCGCGGTGGTCGAGGTACGCCGGCTTCTCGTTGGGCGCGTACGGCGTCGGCTGGTTGGTGATCAGCTCGAGGTTGATGTTCAGCTGGCCGTTGCGGAACGTGTCGTTCAGGATCGGCGTGGTGTCGGTCATCACCTGCAGGAAGCACGGCACCTCGGGGGCGTACTTCTCCAGCAGATCCAGCACCGGGCGGCTGACCTGGCCGAGCCGGATCACCCGGTCCTCGTTGGCCTTCAGGAACGTGTTGCCGGTGGTGGACAGCTGCTGGACGTCGACGAAGAACGACTGCAGCTGCTTCTGTTTCTCGACCACCGTGTTGCCGGTGATGGTCAGATTGCGCAACGCGCGGACGAGGTCCGGGGTCGCGTCGCCGTAGATGTCCGAGACCTGGCTGAGCTTGGCGAGCGCGTCCATCAGCTTCGGGACGCTCGGGTTGAGCTTCTTGAGGTAGTCGTCCAGCTGGGTCAGCGTGCCGGCGATCTCGGTACCGCGGCCCTCGAGCGCGGTCGCCAACGTGTTCAGCGTGGCGTTCAGGTCGGCCGGGTCAACCGCCTGGAGCAGCGGCAGCGCGTCGTTCAGCACCTTCTCGATCTCGATGCCGACCGCGGTCTTGTCCCGCTGGATCACGTCGCCGGCCTTGATGTGCGCGCCCTCCGGGCCGTTCGGCGGCACGAGTGCGACGTACTTCTCGCCGAACAGCGTCTTCGGCAGGATCCGGGCGCTGACCGCGGCGGAGATCTCGTCCACCTGGTCCGGCTTCAGCGCCAGGTCGACGGTCGCCTCGTCGCCGTTCGTGGAGACCTTGCGGACCTCGCCGACGATGATCCCGCGCAGCTTCACGTCCGCGTGCTCGTTCAGCTGCAGGCCGATGTGGCTGGTCTTCAGCTCGACGTTCACGGTCTTGACGAAGACCTTGGCGTAGAACGCGTACGTCAGCCAGAGCAGGAACACCAGGACGCCGATGAACGCGACGCCCAGCACCTTGTGCGAAATGAGACGGGTCATCCGGCCAGCCTCACCGTGGTCGTCGTACCCCAGATGGCCATCGACAGCAGCAGGTCGACGACGTTGATCACGACGATCGACGTACGCACGGCCCGCCCGACCGCGACGCCTACGCCCGCGGGCCCACCGGTCGCGTGGTACCCGTGGTAGCAGTGCACCAGGATCACCAGCACCGAGAACACCAGCACCTTGCCGAACGACCAGAGCACGTCCCCGGGCGGCAGGAACAGGTGGAAGTAGTGGTCGTACGTGCCGGTGCTCTGCCCGTAGAACGTGGTCACGGTCAGCCGGGTCGCGAAGTACGACGAGAGCAGACCCACGACGTACAGCGGGATCACGGCGACGAGGCCGGCGATGATCCGGGTGGTGACCAGGAACGGCAGCGACGGGATCGCCATCACCTCGAGGGCGTCGATCTCCTCGCTGATCCGCATCGCGCCGAGCTGCGCGGTGAACCCGCAGCCGACGGTCGCGGCGAGCGCGATGCCGGCGATCAGCGGGCCGATCTCGCGGGTGTTGATGTACGCCGACACGAAACCGGCGAACGCCGACGTACCGATCTGGTTCAGCGCCGAGTAGCCCTGCAGGCCGACCTCGGTGCCGGTGAAGAACGCGAGGAACGTGATCACGCCGACGGTTCCGCCGATCACCGCGAGCGCACCGGTGCCGAGCGTCACCTCGGCCAGCAGCCGCAGGATCTCCTTGCGGTACCGGGTGACCGACTTACCGGACCACGCCAGCGCCTTGATGTAGAACGCCAGCTGCTCGCCGAGCTTGTCGAGCGAGTTCAGCGGCTTCTTCACCAGGGTGTCCACCAGGGCCGACACGTCAGGCCCCCTTCGGCGGAACGAGCTGGAAGTAGATCGCGGTCATCGAGAAGTTCGCGACGAACAGCAGCATGAACGTGATCACCACGGACTGGTTCACCGCGTCGCCGACGCCCTTCGGGCCGCCGCCCGCGTTCACACCCTTGTACGCCGCCACGACCGCGGCGATCGCCCCGAAGACGAGCGCCTTCGCCTGGCCCTGCCACAGGTCGGGGAGATGCGCCAGCGCGGTGAAGGACGCGATGTAGCTGCCCGGCGTACCGTCCTGCAGGACGACGTTGAAGATGTAGCCGCCCATCACGCCGACCACGCTGACGAAACCGTTCAGGAAGAACGCGACCAGCATCGTGGCCAGCACCCGCGGTACGACGAGACGCTGGATCGGGTCGATCCCGAGCACCATCATCGCGTCCAGCTCCTCGCGGATCTTCCGGGAGCCGAGGTCCGCGCAGATCGCCGAACCGCCGGCGCCCGCGATCAGCAGCGCGGTCGCGATCGGCGACGCCTCCCGGACCACCGCCAGCACGGCGGCCGAACCGGTGAAGGCCTGCGCGCCGAACTGCTTGATCAGCCCGCCGACCTGCAGCGCGATCACCGCACCGAACGGGATCGCGACCAGCGCGGTCGGGATGATCGTCACGCTGGCCACGAACCAGGCCTGCTGGAGGAACTCCTTCAGCTGGAACGGCCGCCGGAACATCGCCCGGAACGTGTCCAGCGCGAAGGCGAACAACGACCCCGCATGCTTCAGCGGGGCGGTCGCGGATACGGTCACCGCGCCCCCACCGTCGACGTGGCAAATGATCCCGGGGGCGGGGTGACGCCGTTCTCCCGGCACCACTCGCCCGGTGGGCGCTGGGTCGGGCGGAGCATGCCGCTGCTGGGCAGCTGCTGGATCGGGATCGGCGGCAGCGGCGGCAGCTCCTGGCCGGCCTCGGCGGCGAGCTCCTCGGCGTCCTTCTCCTCGGACATGCCGATCGGGCCGACCATCTGCGCGTTCAGGAACTGCCGGACGACCGGCTCCTCGCTGGACAGCAGCATCTCCCGCGGGCCGAACATCGCCAGGTGCCGGTGGTACAGCATGCCGATGTTGTCCGGGACCGTCCGGGCGGTGTTCACGTCGTGCGTGACGATCAGGAACGTCGGGCTGAACGCCTCGTTCAGGTCGATCATCACCTGGTTCAGGAACGACGTACGGACCGGGTCCAGACCGGAGTCGGGCTCGTCGACGAGCAGGATCTGCGGGTCCAGCACCAGCGCGCGGGCCAGGCCGGCTCTTTTCCGCATACCGCCGGAGATCTCGCCGGGCAGCTTCTTCTCCGCGCCGACCAGGCCGACCATCTCCATCTTCTCCATCACGATGGAGCGGATGTCGGACTCGGACTTCTTGGTGTGCTCGCGGAGCGGGAACGCGACGTTGTCGTACAGGTTCATCGAACCGAACATCGCGCCGTCCTGGAACAGCACGCCGAACAGCCGGCGGATCTCGTACAGCTCGCGCTCGCTGCAGGTCGCGATGTCGGTGCCCTCGATGTACACGTGGCCCTTGTCGGGCTTCAGCAGGCCGATCAGCGTCTTCAGGAACACGGACTTGCCGGTGCCGGAAGGGCCGAGCATCACGCAGATCTCACCGGCCGGCAGCGTCAGGGACACGTCGCCCCAGATCAGCTGGCTGCCGAAGGACTTGGTGAGACCTTCGACGCGGACTTCTACGCCCACCGGCCCTCCTCACACGGGATGTCTGCTGCTGCCCAACGACGGGGCAGTGGCCTAGGTTACGCACGAGTACGGTTTTGCGTAACCCCTGGAAGTCAAGCGATTGCGATCGTAGCCATCCGGAAATCCAAGAAGGACGGCCCCCGTGCGGGGACCGCCCTTCTCAACACATTCGTTACGTCCCTTGACGGAACGTAAGCGACATCACTTCAGCGTGACGGTGGCGCCGGCGCCCTCGAGGGCCTCCTTGGCCTTCTCCGCGGCAGCCTTGTCGACCTTCTCCAGGACGGCCTTCGGGGCCGACTCGACGAGGTCCTTGGCCTCCTTCAGGCCGAGGCTCGTGAGACCGCGCACCTCCTTGATGACCTGGATCTTCTTGTCGCCGGCCGACTCCAGGACGACGTCGAACTCGTCCTGCTCGGCAGCTTCCTCGGCGGCCGGGGCACCCGGCGCGCCCGCGGCGGCGGCAACGGCGACCGGGGCGGCGGCGGTGACGCCGAACTCCTCCTCGAACGCCTTAACGAACTCCGACAGCTCCAGCAGGGTCAGTTCCTTGAACTGGCCGAGGAGCTCTTCGGTGCTGAGCTTCGCCATGGTGGCGGTCCTTCCTGACAAAATGTTGCTTGGTGATCACTGATGGGGTGTTGCGGTGAGATGCCTCAGCTGTCCGCTGCGGCAGTCTCCTCGGTGCTCGCCTCGGCAGGTGCCGCCACCGTGTCCTGGACGTCCCCGGCGGGGGCGGCCTCGGCCGGCAGCTTCTCCTGCAGCGCCGCGAACAGGCGCGCGGCCTGCGACAGCGGAGCAGCGAACAGCGACACCGCGTTCTGCGGGGCCGCCTTCATCGCACCTGCGAGCTTCGCGAGGAGGACCTCACGCGACTCCAGGTCAGCGAGCTTGCTGATCTCGTCAGAGCTGAGCGGCTTGCCGTCGAGCACGCCGCCCTTGATGACGAGAAGGGGATTCGCCTTGGCGAAGTCACGCAGGCCCTTGGCCGCAACCACCGCATCGCCCTTGATGAAGGCGATGGCCGACGGACCCTCGAGCAGCGAGTCGAACGACTCGACACCCGCGTCCTTGGCCGCGATCTTGGTCAGCGTGTTCTTCACCACGGCGTAGTTCACGTCGTCACCGAGCGAAACTCGAAGCTGCTTGAGCTGCGCGACGGTGAGACCGCGGTACTCGGTCAGCACGGCGCCGTTGGAGCTACGGAACTCGTCCGTCAGCTCCGCGACAGCGGCTGCCTTGTCCGGCCTCGCCATGGGGGTCTCCTTCTATCGGCTTCCACGCCTCGGACCCCTGAAAAGAAGAAACACCCCTACGCAGGCGCAAGGGTGTGAGACATACAGTGTCACTATCCAAGTCACCTACGCGGGCCGCCCACCTCTCGATGGGACCTTCAGCTACCTAGGGCAGCGACCAGCGGTCTTCGGCAGGGTCCAGTGTGCCTGATGCCGACCGTGAACATCAAATCGGCTTCGGATGCGGGGGGATCCAGCGGTGCATCGCCGTCGCGGCGGCCCAGCCCGTCCCCGCCATGATCACGATCGCCGGCCCCAGCCCCAGCACCGCCGTCGCCCCCGCCAGCAGCAACGGACCGGCGCCGTTCCCGGTGTCGGCGAAGAGCCTGAACGCCCCCAGGAACTGCGCCCTCCCGACCGGCGGCGACGCATCCGCTCCGAGCGTCATGATCACCCCGGCGCCCAGCCCGTTCCCGATCCCCATCAGCAACGCGACCGCCGTCAACGTCGCGGTCGTGTGCGTCAACGGCAGCAACAGATGCGCCAGCCCCAGCACGAGCATCGACGGTACGGCGACCCACTTCCGCCCGAGCCGGTCCATCACCGATCCGGCCGGGTAGAACAGCAGCATGTCCACCGCTCCGGACAGCCCGAAGATCACACTGGTCGTCTGCGGATCCAGCCCGATGTGCAACGCCCACAGGGGAATCACGACCTGGCGTGACGCCCGTACGGCGCCCACAAGGAGTGCCCCGACGCCCAGGGTCCGCAGTACCGGGAAGTGGTCGCGGATGACGACCCAGGTGGACTGGGCAGCGACAGGGCCTCGCCCACGCCGGTGTTCCACGTCCGGCAGGCTCAACAGCACGCCACAGGCGAGTAGGGCGGCCACCAGGTGCACCCAGTACGCACCGTCCGTACCGAGGAACTTCATCGCGCCCGCGCCGAGGAACGGGCCGATGAAGGAGCCGATCCGTTGTACGCCGCCCAGGGTGGACAGTGCCCGCGCCCGGAGCTCGATGGGGACCGCTTCACTCAGATACGCCTGCCTGGCAAGGCCCCAGACCGCACCGGCGAGGCCGGTGCAGCCAATGGCGATGGCCAGACCCCACACGTTCGGAACGACGAGACAGGCCGCAAGAGCGAACGCTACGAACACGGTCGCGCCCAGCATCGCCTTACGCTCACCAATGCGGTTCGTCAGCGCACCAGCCGGGATGTCACCGATCACCTGGCCCAGCCCGGCCGCAGCTACGACGAGACCGGCAACAGCGACGGATGCACCGAGGTGAGTGGCCGACAGCGCCACAACCGGCGCGATGGCACCTTGCCCGATCCCGTACAGCAGGGCGGGCAGATAGACAGCGGGCGCGATCTTCCAGAGACTCCGGGCCTGTGACATCACCGGCCGCCGGCCAGCGCCGTACTGCGGTCCCGGGCGGCCGGGGTGGCTCCCAGCAACTCCGACACCGACCAGGCACCCGCGGCGACCCTCATCCCGAACTCCTCCATCCGCTCGACCGGCATCCGCATCTCGGGGCCGGACACACTCAGACACCCCGCGACCTCACCGGAGTAGCCGTACACCGGTGCCGCCACGCTGCAGATCCCCGCGGTCCGCTCGGTCCGCGACATCGCGTACCCGCGCCGGCGGATGTCCGCGAACTGCTGGGCCAGCACCTCCGGGTCCGTGATCGTTGCCGGCTGCACCTGTTCCAGCGGACCCTTCAGCACCTCCTGCTGCCGCTCGAACGGCAGGAACGCCAGCAACGCCTTCCCGGGCGCACCCTGCGGCAACGCCACCGGCTGACCGAACTCCGTGTAGGTACGGCGCAACTGGTGGAAGCTCTCGACCTGGTCGAGGACCACGCGCTGCCCCGACGGCAACAGCTCGTGCACGGCCGCGGTCTCCCCTGTGTCATCGCGGAGTGCCCGGAGCACCGGCAGGGCAGCGTCCCGCAGACCGGCCGGAATCCCGCCGCTGTGCGCCAGCTGCACGACCAGCGGACCGATCGCGTACCGCCGGTGCGCCGTCTGGCGGACGAGCCCGTTCTCCTGCATCGCCAGCAGCAGCCGGTGCACGGTGCTCGTCGACAACCCGGTCGCCCGGGCCAGATCGCTGATCCCGAGGTCCGGCGTACGGGCGTCGAAGCAGCGCAGGATCGCCACGGCCCGGTCGATCGACTGAACTGACCCCCGGGTTTCCTGCATAGTGAAACCATATCCCGCGATACGGGAAGCGCTCCAGGCAGTCCAAAGCCCGGACCACCGGGGCCCGGGCTTCGGAGGGGTTCAGCTCAGGACGGCGAGCGCGTCGATCTCGACCAGCATGTCCGGCAGCGGCAGCCCGGTGAACACGGTGGTCCGCGACGGCAGCGCCCCGCTCGGGGTCCGGGTGGACACGAACTCGGCGTACGCCTCGTTCATGGCGCCGAAGTTCTCGCGCTCGGTGAGGTAGACGCGCAGCATCACCACGTCGTCGATGCTCGCGCCGCCGGCCTTCAGGATCGCCTCGATGTTCTGCAGCACCCGGGTGGTCTGGCCCTTCACGTCACCGGCGAACACGAAGTCGCCGCTGGCCGGGTCGACCGAGCCCTGGCCGGACACCTGCAGGATGTTGCCCTTGCGGACGCCCTGCGAGAACACCGGCATCGGGGGTGGCGCGTCGGTAGTGGAGACTGCGCTCTTGTCGGTCATGACACCTCTCAGTTGTAGTCGGCTGTGATCGCCTCGGCGGTGGCGAGCAGCTCGGGGAGCAGCTCGAGCACCTGTTCATAGTTCAGCAGTACGTCGGGCACGGACAACGACACGGCCCCGACGACGCGCCCGGTGGCGTCCTTGAGCGGTGCACCGATGCAGTTGATGAACGACTCGTGTTCCGCCCGGTCCTGCGCCCAGCCACGCTCCTTGGTGGCCACCAGCTCCTCCCGCAGCCGGTCCGGGTCGGTGATCGTGTTCGGCGTGTAGGCCTTGTACTCCAGCGCCTGGACGATGGCCTCCCGCTGCCGCTTGGGCTGCGCGGCCAGCAGCACCTTCCCGACCGCGGTGCAGTGCAGAGCCGCCGGTACGCCGACCTGCGAGTACATGCGTACCGAGCGCACACTGTCCAGCTTGTCGACGTAGATGACCTCACCGTTCTCCCACGCCGCCAGGTGGACCGTCTGCCCGGTCTTCTGGTTCAACTCACGCAGATGCGGTGCAGCAACCTGCCGTACGACGTATTGCTCGCGCGCGACGTCGGCGAGAGCGAACAGCCGCGAGCCCAGGCGGTACCTGTGCGCGGAGTCCCGTCGTACGAACCGGTCGGCCTCCATGGTGCGCAGCAGGCGCAGCACTGTCGTCTTGTGCACGCCGAGCTCGCCGGCGAGCTGGTCCAGCGACCGCTCGCCCTCTCCGAGACTGGTGAGGATCTGCAGCGCTCTGGCCAGGCTCTGACTCATACCGCACCGATCTTCGTCGCCGCCCACTCCGCGTCCGTCGCGTTGAGCAGCCTGTCTCGCTCAGCCGGGCTCGGGGGCGGCGCGTGGTCCTCAGGCCTCGTCAACACAGCAGCCGCGGTCAGATGCCCCAACCGCAACCG
The DNA here is from genome assembly GCF_042730855.1 of Kribbella sp. NPDC059898. Lineage (NCBI taxonomy): Bacteria > Bacillati > Actinomycetota > Actinomycetes > Propionibacteriales > Kribbellaceae > Kribbella > Kribbella sp. NPDC059898. The sequence continues at coordinate 81,929 of NZ_JBHWKR010000009.1, read as the reverse complement.
CTGCACAGCAGTCAGCCCCTGCAAGGTCCCCGCCAAGAACCCAGCCGCAAACGCATCCCCGGCCCCCACTGTCTCAACAACCTCCACGGACAGTGCTGGGACCTCAGTGCGACCGCTCGGCTCAAGAAGGATCGCCATGTTCGAGTCGTCCTTCACAACCAACGTCCTGGCACCAAGACGCTCGTACAGCTCCTCAGCATCACCAGTGCCGGCAAAGACCTCAGCCTCGTCCGCTCCGATCAGCACGATGTCTGCAGCTCGCAACAACCGCCACAACGGCTCAGGGTCTCGCTCTCGCCACAACACCGGACGCCAGTTCAGGTCAACGCTCAGCAGGAACTCCCGCGGCTCCGTCGCCAGCCGCTCCAGCATGTCCGAGCTGCCGGCAGAGATCGCGGCAGTAATACCCGTCGTGTGCACGAGCTTCGCCTGCTGTAGCCGCTCACGCACGTCTGGCCGATCCAAGAACGCGGGCTGCATGGCAGCAGCCGCCGAGCCGGTCCGGTAGTAGTGCATCAGGGACCGCCCGCCGTCCGACTCCTTCACGTAGAGCGCCGTCGGCCGGACCGGGTCCAGCTCCACTCCCCCGACCTCGACACCGCGCGCCGCGAGGTCCCGCAGTACGTGCTGACCGAACCCGTCGTCGCCGAGCCGCGAGATCCAGCCCGTCGGCACGCCGAGCGCGGCGAGCCCGCCGGCCACGTTGCACTCCGCGCCGCCGACCGAGCGCCGGAACACCTCGACGTCCGCCAGCGGTCCGGCACCACCCGCCAGCATGATCATCGCCTCACCCAGGCAGATCGCGGCCGTCTCGGGCATCGGCACTCCTTGCGGGAGAAGTGATGGGATAGGGGCGTGCGTTGACGCGACTTCGGGCGCGATGCTACAACCGACGAGTCAGAATACGCAATGAGCGTTGCGTATTCTGCAATCCCAACCCCAGGGGGTCTGATGCCTGCTTACGATGCCGACGCCGTCGCCGCTCTTGCCGATCAGCAGGTGAGCTGGCGCGACAAGGCGCTGCCGCCGGGTTTCTGGGGCCGGACCGTCAAGGAGGTCCTGGCCGACCGCCCGCGGCTGTCCCAGCTGCCGACACCGCTGATGACGCTCTCGGCCCCCGGCCTGCGGCACAACGTCGACACGCTCGCCACCTGGTGCACCCGGCACGGCGTGGAGCTGGCGCCGCACGGCAAGACCACGATGGCGCCCGCGCTCTGGGCGATGCAGCTCGACGCCGGCGCCTGGGCGATCACGCTCGCGAACGCGTTCCAGCTCGGCGTCGCCCGGGCGTACGGCGTCCAGCGGGTGCTGATCGCGAACGCGGTGATCTCCCCGCTGCAGCTGCGCTGGATCGCCGACGAGCTCGCCGCCGACCCGTCGTTCGAGGTGTCGGTCTGGGCGGACTCGGTGCGCACCGTCGAGATCATGGAGGCGGCGCGCTCGGCGTACGTCGGCCCGGACGCGCGCCCGCTCGACGTGCTGGTCGAGGTCGGCGGGATCGGCGGCCGGACCGGTGCGCGCGACCCGGAGACCGCGCTGGCCGTCGGCCAGGCGATCGCGGACGCGTCGACGCTGCGGCTGGCCGGGGTCGCCGGGTACGAGGGCGCGATCGGGCACGGTGTCGACGAGGCGAACCTCGAGGAGGTCCGCGGGTACCTGCGCGACCTGGCGTCGGTCCACCACCGGCTGCGCCCGCTGTACGACGCCGGCGTCGTACCGGTGGTCAGCGCCGGCGGCAGCCAGTACTTCGAGCAGGTCGCGAAGGTCCTCGCGGCCGAGGCCGGCGAGGGCGCCCGGGTGGTACTGCGGTCCGGCGCGTACATCTCCCACGACGACGGGCTGTACCGGCGGGTGTCGCCGCTCGGCGAGCACCCGCGGACGGACGGCGAGCAGCTCGTGGCCGCGATGCACGGGTGGATCCGGATCACGTCGCAGCCCGAGCCGGGGCTGGCGATCTTCGACGCGGGCCGCCGCGACTTCCCGTTCGACCAGGACTGGCCGGAGCCGCAGCTGATCCGGCCGCGCTCCTCCGACGGCGAGGTGCTGCCGGCCACCGGTATGACGGTCACCAACCTGAACGACCAGCACGGGTTCCTGCACTTCGGGGACGTCCCGGTGGTGATCGGCGACGAACTGCGGGTCGGCCTGTCGCACCCGTGCACGGCGTTCGACAAGTGGGGCCTGATCCCGGTGATCGACGACCCGGACGCGGCCGACCCGGTCGTGGTGGACCTGGTGCGGACGTTCTTCTGAGATGCTGACCATCACGGGCGCGCTGGTCGTCGACGGTTCGGGTACGCCGGGATACCACGCCGACGTCGCCGTAGACGACGGGCGGATCGTGGCGATCGGCAACGATCTGCCCGGCGCGGACCGGACGATCGCCGCGGACGGGCTGGTGCTGTCGCCCGGGTTCATCGACATGCACTCGCACTCGGACCTGCAGATCCTGGTGAACCCGGACCACACCGCGAAGGTCAGCCAGGGCGTCACGCTGGAGGTGCTCGGCCAGGACGGGCTGTCGTTCGCGCCGATCGACGACCCGACGCGGGCCGTCGTACGGCGCCAGATCGCCGGCTGGAACGGCGAGCCGGACGACTTCGACTTCTCCTGGTCCACCGTCGCCGGGTACCTCGACCGGCTCGACCAGGGCATCGCGTGCAACGCGGCGTACCTGGTCCCGCAGGGCACGGTGCGGATGATGGTCGTTGGTACGTCCAACCGTCCGGCCACCGAGGCCGAACTGGCCCGGATGAAGGAGCTGCTGGCCGCCGGGCTGCGGGACGGCGCGGTCGGGATGAGCAGCGGGCTGACGTACACGCCGGGGATGTTCGCCACGACCGACGAGTTGGTCGAACTGTGCGAGGTCGTCGCGTCGTACGGCGGGTACTACGCGCCGCACCAGCGCTCGTACGGCCGCGGCGCGCTCGAGGCGTACGCCGAGATGGTCGAGGTCGCGCGCCGCTCGGGCTGCGCGCTGCACCTCACCCACGCGGTGATGAACTTCGCGCCGAACGCCGGCCGCGGCGCCGACCTGGTCGCGATGATCGACGCCGCCCTCAACTCCGGCGTCGACGTCACCACCGACACCTACCCGTACTTGCCCGGGGCAACCACCCTGTCCGCGGTGCTGCCGAGCTGGACCGCGGAGGGCGGGCCGGACGCGCTGCTCGCCCGGCTCCGCGACCCGGCCGCGCGGGAGAAGATCACGTACGAACTCGAGCAGGTCGGCACCGACGGCTGCCACGGCTGCGTCGTCGAGTGGGACACGATCGAGATCGGCGGCGTCCGCAACCCGGCGCTGTCGTCCGCGGTCGGCAGCACGGTCGCGGCGCTGGCCGCCCGGACCGGGAAGCCGGCCGCCGACGTGTTCTACGAGCTCCTGCTCGCCGACGACCTCGCGACCTCGATCCTGCAGCACGTCGGCCACGAGGAGAACGTACGGACGATCATGCGGCACCGGTCGCACACCGGCGGCTCGGACGGGATCCTGGCCGGCGGCAAACCGCATCCGCGCTCGTGGGGCACGTTCCCGCGGTACCTCGCCCGGTACGTCCGCGAGCTCGGCGTCCTCGACCTCGCCGATTGCGTCCACCACCTCACAGGCCGCCCGGCCCGCCGGCTGCGGCTCACCGGCCGCGGGCTGGTCCGGCCCGGGTACGCCGCGGACCTGGTGCTGTTCGACCCGGACACGGTCCGCGACGCCGCCACCTTCCCCGAACCCCGGCAACCGGCCGAGGGCATCCCGTACGTGCTCGTCAACGGCGTACCCGTCATCGACGACGGCCGCCGTACCGACGCCCTCCCCGGCCGCGCCGTCCGCCGGACCTCCTGAAAGGAACCCCGCTTGTGAACACCCTGGACCTGCTCCGCGCCGACCGGGTGCTGACCGTCGTCCGTGCCCCGGAGATCTCCGACGCCCGCGACCTCTGCGCCGCACTGGTTGCCGGGGGCATCCACGTCGTCGAGCTCACCTACACCACGCCGGACCTCCCCCGGCACCTGGAGCGCGCCGCCGCCACCGCGGCCGAGACCGGCGCGGTCGTCGGCGCGGGCACCGTGCAGACCGGCGACCAGGCCACGCAGGCGATCAACGCGGGCGCGCAGTTCCTGGTCACCCCGGGTCAGGGTCCCGAGGCCGCCGCGGTCGCCGAGGCGGCACGGTCGGCCGGCGTACCGGTCGTGCTCGGCGCGTTCACCCCGTCGGAGGTGATGACCGCGCTGGCGCTGGGCTCCGCCGCGGTCAAGATCTTCCCGGCGCACCAGCTCGGCCCGAAGTATTTCAAGGACCTGAACGGCCCGTTCCCCGGCGTACCGCTGATCCCGTCCGGCGGCGTCAACGCCGGCAACGCCAAGGACTTCCTCGCCGCCGGTGCTCTCGCCGTCAGTGCCGGTACGGACGTCGTCGCGCCCGCGGAGGTCGCCGCCGGCAACTGGCAGTCGATCACCGACAAGGCGAAAGCGTTCTGCGCGGCTATTGCACAGTGATGCTCCCGTAGCTGCTGCGCAGGAACAGCTTGTGCGTGGCGGACGCATCGTTCGGCACGCTGAGATTGGTCGACCCCTGCGCGGCGACCGCGTCGATCGCGTACGTCGTCGAGTGTGGCAGCTGCACGGTGATCGAGCCGTCGCTGGAGGTGGCCGACACCTCGTCCGGCGCCTTGTCGAAGAGGATCGAGATCGAGCCGCTGCGGGAATCCACCGACACGCGTGGGCTGCGGATCTGGGCCATGTCCACCGAGCCGTCGCTGACATCCACCGTCAACGGCGCGGCCACCGAGTCGACGTTGAGCGAGGCTTGCTGGACCTTCGCCCGGACGGCCGCGTTCGCCGGGACGTCCACGGTCAGCGTGACCTCACAGTGCAGCTCCGGGCACATCGTGTCGACCTTGACCAGCCCGCCCTCGGTCACCACCCGGACGTCCGGCCGGCGCGCCGCATACGTCCCGTCGACCGTGACGTGCACCTGCCCGTCGAAGCTCGCCTCGATCTGCGTCGGCAGGTCGGACGTGACCTGTACGCCGGACGTCGCCGGCGCGAACGAGGCCGAGTAGTTGTACGGCAGCTTCCCCCGGATCAAACTCACCGTCAGCGCGCCACTGCCCACCAGCACCAGCAGCAACGGCACCACCCCGACGAGCAGCATCGTCCGCTGCGCCCTGGTCATGGGGCCTCCCGCCCTGGACTGAGGAGCGCAGCGACGAGGGAAGGGCGGGAGCAACAGCCCCATGACCCGCCGCGACGGAGTCGCGGCATCAGCACAGTCAGTTTCATGACGTCCCCAGATATCTCAGCACCGCCAGCACCCGGCGGTGTTCGCCGTCGGTCGGTGACAGTTGGAGCTTCAGGAAGATGTTGCTGATGTGCTTCTCGACCGCGCCCTCGCCGACGACCAGCGCCTGCGCGATCCCGGCGTTCGACTTGCCCTCCGCCATCGCCCGGAGAACGTCCTGTTCCCGAGGGCTCAGCACGGCCAGCGGGTCCGCCTTCCGGGACCGCACCAGCAGCTGCGCGATCACCTCCGGGTCCAGCGCCGCGCCGCCGCCCGCGACCCGGCGCAGCCCGTCGATGAACTGGTCGACGTCCGCCACCCGGTCCTTCAGCAGGTACCCGACACCACCCGGGTTCCCGCCGATCAGCTCGCTCGCATACCGCTCCTCGACGTACTGCGAGAGCACGAGTACGCCGACCTCCGCGTACTGATCGCGGATCACCAGCGCGGCCCGGAGCCCCTCGTCGGTGAACGTCGGCGGCATCCGTACGTCCACCACGCAGACGTCCGGCCGGTGCTCCTCGACCGCCGTCAGCAACTGGTTGCCGTCCCCGACCGCCGCGACCACCAGGCAGTCCTGCTCCTCGAGCAGCCGCACGATGCCCTCCCGCAGCAGCACCGAGTCCTCGGCGATCACGACCCGCATCCGTCCGTCCTCCTCAGCCACAGGGCACCTCCGCGATCAGCGTCGTGCCGCCACCCGGCGGACTGTCCACCGTCAGCCGTCCGTCCACCCCGGCCACCCGATCGGCCAGCCCGCGCAACCCGCTGCCGCCCGCCGGATCCGCACCGCCGCGGCCGTTGTCCCGCACCACGACCCGCAGTACGTCGTCTTTCCGGACCACGAGCACGTCCACCTCCGCGGCGTCGGCGTGCTTGGCGACGTTCGCCAGCGCCTCGGTCACCACGAAGTACGCGATCGACTCGACCGTCAGCTTCGGCCTGGGCCGGACCTCGACGCTGAGCCGGACCGGCACCGGCGATCGGGCCGCGACCGCCGACAGCGCCGCGTCCAGGCCGCGGTCGGTCAGCACCGGCGGATGCAGTCCGCGGGTCAGGTCACGGATCTCCGCGATCGCCTGCATCGCCTCCGAGTGCGCTTCCTCGATCAGCGTCCGGACCGCGGGTTCCCGGTCCCCGAGCCGGTTCTTCGCCCGGCCGAGCGTCATCGCCAGCGACACCAGCCGCTGCTGGGCGCCGTCGTGCAGGTCGCGCTCCATCCGGCGCCGCTCCGCCTCGACCGAGTCGACCACCTGCTGCCGGCTCTGCACCAACTGGTGGACGCGCTCGGCCAGTACGCCGGTCTCCGACGGCCCGAGCAGCTCCTTCACCAGCCACCCGTCGAACCACGAGGCGGTCCGGATCAGCAACGGCGACACGAACACCAGGAACAGCACCGCGAGCACCGCCACGACCGAGGCGCTCGTCGTCGAGTCGACGATGAACGGCCCGAGCTGGGCCTGCGAGGCGGCGAACTGCGAGTAGTACGCCGGCAGCGGAATCAGCACGAACGGCACCGACCACGCGATCGGGACCAGGAACAGCCAGGCAATCGACAACCAGAACAGCAGGACGTAATAGATGAACTGCCGCCACAGCCCCGGGTCCTTCACCGCCAGGACCGCGTCCTCGACGGCCGACCCGGTGCGTGCCGGCGGCACCAGCGCGGGCACTTCCTGGCCGCGGGTGATCCGGGCCCGGGCCCGCTCCCAGCCGGCGATGCCGTAGACCCAGGTGTTCGCCCACCGGCTGAGCGGGATCCCGAACGGCGCCAGCAGGAAGCCCACCACGACCACGATGGTCGCCGCGAGGACGAGCAGACCAGAGGTCAGCACCACCACCGCGTCGCCCAGCAGATGGATAGTTGCCAACCACAAGTAGGGTGACCGCCACAGGCCCCAGGGCGTCCGGGGAACCGGACTCGCCGCAGCCGTCATCCGGATCACCTCCCCGTGTCAGCGCCTGCTCGCGGTCACAACCTACGTGGTCGGCACCGCCGGACGGCATCAGGACAGCCCACGGAATCCGCCGGGGGTTATCCCCACCCCCGTTCGTGGGCTGGCCGGACTGTGCCGGGAAGCGTTCCCCGGAAGGCTTGATGGCATGACGACGACAGCGATCCGCCCGACCGAGATCGGGCGAGCCATGGACGGGAAACTCGGTGACGCGATCGACGACCGCGTGGCCGACGCGCTGGAGGACTACCTCGCCGACGGCCGGCTGGACGGCCGGATCCGGCCGCGCCGCTCGCCGGGCGGCCTGGCCGCGATGGTTGCCGCCGGGGTCGCGGCGGTGCTGCTGCCGTGGTGCCTGATCCTGGCCGCCACGCTGCCGAGCACCTACGAGGCGGGCCACTGGAAGCTGACGTGGATCGGCCTCGACTGCGCCACCGCGATCGCCGCCGGTCTCACGGCGTACCTGCTGCACAAACGCAACAGGCACGCCGTTCTGACCGCGGTGGCCGCCGGCACGCTGCTGATCGCCGACGCCTGGTTCGACGTGAGTACGTCGGCCGCCGGCTTCGACCGCACGCTCTCGGTGACCGAGGCGCTGCTCCTCGAGCTGCCGCTCGCGGTGTGCGCGTTCGTGGTGGCGGCCCGCGAGCTCAGGCGCTGATCAGCTCCAGCACCGGCCCCTCGTGCAACGCCCGGTAGACCTTGTCCCGCAGGACGTTCGCCTCCGCGTCGGTGAGCGTCCGGTCCACCGGCCGCAGGACCAGCCTGACCAGCAGATTCCGTTGGCCGGGCGTCATCTGGAGACGTGTCCGGGCACTCGTCGGCAAGTCGTCGTACGACGTTTCGCCCAGCACCTCCAGCGACTCCGCCGCATCCGCGTCCGGGCCCAGCGCGGCCCGGACCTTGTCGCCGAGCACCTCGTCCGACACGTCCGCCGACCCGCCCACCACGACCGACAGGTCCCGGCGGACCGGCGGCATCGACGAGACCGGCTTGTACGGCGCCAGGTCGAGCATCTGCTCCGCCACGCGCGGGTCGGTGGACCGGAGCAGCCGGATGTCGCGGATCCCCTTGCGGAGCATCATCAGCCGGTCGAGCCCCGGGCCCATCGCGAGCCCCGTCCAGGTCTCGTCCAGCCCGGCGAGCCGCAGTACGTGCGGCGCCGCCACCCCGCACTCGCCGATCTCGATCCACTGGTCGTCCAGCAGTACGTCGATCTGCCGGCCGTGGATCGTGTACGGGTGGACCGCCGGCACGGTGCGGTAGGTCTGACCGGGCAGGACGGTACCGACCAGGCGGGCGATCATCTCCTCCAGCTCCGGCTCGCCGAGCGCGACGTTCCGGCTGACCCGCCACAGGTCCAGCTGATGCGGCGTACCGGTGTGCTGCCAGTCGACCGAGTCCCGGCGGTAACAGATGCCGGCGCAGATCATCAGTACGTCGGACGCGTCCGAGCCGGCCAGCTCCCGGAGCGCCGGCGGGATCATCGCCGACGTGTGGCTGCGCAGCACCTCGTTGTCCGAGACGTACCGCGTGTAGCGGGCCTCCCGGGTGACGGCATCGGTCGCGTAGCCGAGGTTGTCGTAGTTGTCCGCCAGCGGTACGACGGGATGGTCGCGGCGGGTCCAGATCTCGGTGTACGGCCAGGCCGCAGCGAGCGCCGTACGGATCGAGTCGACGACGAGCTGGACGGCGTGCGGCCCTTGGGCGGGGTCGCTGAGGTCGCGGAGCGCGAGGGCAGCGTGCAGTTCTTCAAGAGTGAGGACAGACATGGGTTCTCTCCAAGGATGACGGTCTCGACGGGGGTCCACCCCGGTCGGCCGCGGTCACCTCAGGAGAGAGCGCAGCAGCAGCTCACCCCGTCGGCACCGTCGTGCCGGCCGGGGCGCAGAAATCGCCGCCCGTACTGCGTCATGCCGTCGATTCTAGCTGGTTGCCCGGAAATGCACTCCCGCGGCGGAGGCCGGGGTGCGACCATGGGCCGCATGCGCTGGATCGACACACTGGAGACCGCGGCCGCCGAGAAGCTGCCCGAGGCCGTGCACCGCTACTACCGGCAGGGTTCCGCGGGCGGCGTCAGCGTCGGCGAGGCCACCGCGGCCTGGTCGGCGTACCGCTTCCGGCCGCGCGTGCTGAACGACGTCTCCAGCATCGACCTCGGTACGACGGTGCTCGGTACGCCGGTCGACGCACCGGTGCTGGTGGCGCCGTCGACGATGCAGCGGATGGCCGACCCGGACGGCGAGCTCGCGATGGCGCGCGGCGTCAGCGCTGCCCGGTCCGTTCTCGGTGTGTCGAGCAACGCCGGCTCCACGTTCGCCGAGATCGGCGCCACCGGAGTGCCGTGGTGGCTGCAGATCTACGTCGTCCGGAACCGCGACATCACCCGCCGGATGCTCGACGCGGCGGTCGCGGGCGGCGCGCGGGCCGTCGTACTGACCGTCGACACCCCGGTCGTGGGCCGCAAGGAGGACGAGGGCGAGACCGTCTGGGACCTGGTGAAACCGGGCCAACTGCTCGCCAACCTGCCCGCCGGCGACTGGTCCGACGACGACCTCGCCAAGGCCGACGACCTGAACCCCGACGTCATCGGCTGGCTCGCCGAACGCACCGGACTCCCGGTCGTCGTCAAGGGCGTCCTGCGCGGCGACGACGCCAAGCGCTGCGCGGACGCGGGCGCCGCCGGCATCATCGTCTCGAACCACGGCGGCCGTCAGCTCGACGGCTCGATCCCGACCGCGCGGGCCCTGCCCGAGGTCGCCGAAGCCGTTGCCGGCAGCAACGTCGAGGTGTACGTCGACGGCGGCATCCGGCGCGGCGAACACCTCCTCACCGCCCTCGCCCTCGGCGCCCACGCCGTCTTCGTCGGCCGCCCCGCCCTCTGGGCCCTCACCGTAGGTTCGTCCACCGGCGTCACCCGCCTCCTCACCGACCTGGCCGAAGAACTCGACCACACGATGCGCCTGATCGGCGCCCCCACCCCCACCTCCCTAACCCCAGACCTCATCACCCACTGACAGCCAAGAAGCCCCACCCCGCCCCCACAACCCCTCACCCCGTCCCCTCGCCGGCCCCACCGACAAGCAGCCCCCACCACCACAGCCCCCGCACCGCCCCCTCCCGCACCGCGCCCCTCCCGCGCGCCCCTCCCGCGCGCCGCCCGCACCGCACCCCTCCCCTCACCCGCACCGTCCCCCGCACCGCCCCCCTCCCGCGCGCCCCTCCCGCGCGCCCCTCCCGCGCGCCCCTCCCGCGCGCCCCTCCCGCGCGCCCCTCCCGCGCGCACCCGCCCACTCGCCCCGCCCGCACCGCACCGCACCTTTCACCCGTCCCTCGCCGGACTCCGCCGGTAACAACGAGAAAGCCCCCGCCGTGGCGGGGGCTTTCCGGTGCTGAGAAGGCTGAGGCTCAGGCCTCGACCTGGTCCTCGGCGAGGTTGCGGGTCAGGTTGGGGTCAACCTGGACACCCGGACCCATCGTGGTCGAGAAGACCGTCTTCTTGATGTAGCGGCCCTTGGAGCTGGCCGGCTTCAGCCGGAGGATCTCCTCGAGCGCGGCGCCGTAGTTCTCCACCAGCTGAGCCTCGTCGAACGACGCCTTGCCGATGATGAAGTGCAGGTTCGCGTGCCGGTCGACCCGGAACTCGATCTTGCCGCCCTTGATGTCGGACACGGCCTTGGTCACGTCCGGCGTGACCGTACCGGTCTTCGGGTTCGGCATCAGACCACGCGGGCCGAGGACGCGACCGAGGCGGCCGACCTTGCCCATCAGGTCAGGGGTGGCGACGACGGCGTCGAAGTCCAGCCAGCCGTCGGTCACCTTCTTGATCATGTCGTCGTCGCCGACGAAGTCGGCGCCCGCCGCCTTTGCCTGCTCGGCCTTGTCGCCGGTCGCGAAGACGAGGACCCGTGCCGTCTTGCCGGTACCGTGCGGAAGGTTGACGGTGCCACGCACCATCTGGTCGGCCTTGCGGGGGTCGACCCCGAGACGCATCGCGACGTCCACGGTGGAGTTGAACTTCTTGCTGCCGGCGGCCTCCTTGGCCAGCCGGATCGCCTCCAGCGGCGTGTACAGGTGATCGAAGTCGATCTTCTCCGCGGCGGCGCGGTAAGCCTTGCTGCGCTGTGCCATTACTGCTGTTCCTCTCTGGGGTGTGGTCTCCGGGCGGCGCTACGCCCTGCCACTACTTCTGGTGAATTGGGTACGGTCAGCCGTCGACGACGACGCCCATGGAGCGCGCCGTACCCTCGATGATCTTCATCGCCGCGTCGATGTCGCGGGCGTTCAGGTCCGGCATCTTCGTGGTGGCGATCTCGCGGACCTGGTCCTTGGAGATCTTGCCGACCTTGTCCCGCTGCGGGACGGCCGAGCCCTTCTGCAGACCGGCGGCCTTCTTGATCATCTCCGGCGCCGGCGGCGTCTTGGTGACGAAGGTGAAGGAACGGTCTTCGTAGATCGTGATCTCGACCGGTACGACGTTGCCGCGCATGGACTCCGTCTGGGCGTTGTACGCCTTGCAGAACTCCATGATGTTGACGCCGTGCGGACCGAGCGCGGTACCGACCGGCGGGGCCGGCGTCGCGGCACCGGCCTGGAGCTGCACCTTGACCAGGGCAGCGATCTTCTTCTTGGGAGGCATTCTGTCGGGTCCTTAGACTTTCTGGATCTGGTTGAAGCTGAGTTCCACCGGGGTCTCCCGGCCGAAGATCTCAACCAGGGCCTTGATCCGCTGGGCCTCGGCGTTGATCTCCGTGACTGTGGCGTGCAGGGTCGCGAACGGCCCGTCGACCACCATGACCGAGTCACCGACACCGAAGTCGGCAACCTCGACCTTCTTCTTGGCCGCGGTCTTGGTGGGTGCGGCACCGGCTTCGGCTGCCGCCGCCTCGGCCGCCGCCACGACGGCCGGAGCGAGCATCTTCTCCACCTCTTCGAGGCTGAGCGGGACCGGCTTCTGGCTGTTCCCGACGAAGCCGGTCACCGACGGCGTGTGCCGCACGGTCGACCAGGACTCGTCGGTCAGGTCCATCCGGACCAGCACGTAGCCCGGCAGCACCGTGCGCTTCACCATCCGGCGCTGCCCGTTCTTGATCTCGGCGACCTCCTCGGTCGGCACGATGATCTCGAAGATGTAGTCCTCCATGTTCAGGGAGTTGATCCGGTTCTCCAGGTTGCCCTTGACCCGGTTCTCCATCCCTGAGTACGTGTGCACGACGTACCAGTCGCCGAACTGCGACCGCAGCCGGGTGCGCAGCTCCTCGAGCGGGTCGACCGGCTCGGCGGGCTCCGCCGCCACGACCTCGGTCTCGTCGTCGTCGGTCTCGTCGTCGTCATCGGTGTCGTCGTCCGTGACACCGGCGCTCGAGAAGACCACCTCGTCCGGCGCGGCGGCCGGCTCGGCGGTGGTCAGCGGCGCGGTCTCCGCCGTCTCGTCGGCGAGCTCCTCCTCGGCGTCCTCGACGTCCGCCGCGGTCACCACCTCGGCGACCTCGGCCTCGTCGGCCGCCGGGACCACCACGACCGGCTCGTCGTCGGACGTGTCCGGGTCCGGCTTCGGCGTCTCCGCCTCGTCGTCGGCGGAGTACTCGTCGTCGGTCTCGTCGTCGTTGTCGCTCTCGTCCTCGTCGTCGAGGCCGGCGAACGGGTCGTCGTCATCGTCGTCATCGTCACCGAACAGGTCGTCGTCGGTGGCGGTCTCGTCGAAGTCGAGATCGAGGTCGTCGGAGTCGGATACGTCGAACTCGCCCTCGTAGTCGAGGACCTCGTCGTCGCGCTCGGACACGTCGTACTCCGTCATCTGTGCATCGGGGGTCTTGTCTGTTTCAGGTCGGGCCGGTCGCCCGGGACCTACAGTTGGTCGTTGGCCGGCGTTCCTCAGCCGAAGACCTTGAACATCGCCCAGCCGAAGGCGAGGTCGAGGACCGAGACGATCGCGATGACGAACACCACGAAGGTCAGGACGACCACGAAGTAGGTGGACAGCTGCTTGCGAGTGGGCCAGACCACCTTGCGGAGCTCGGCGACCACCTGCCGGTAGAAGCGCAGCAGGCCCCTGCCCTGCTTGCCCTCCGCGGGCTTGCCGGCGCCGGACGGTGCCGGGGTGCGCGTCTCCGTCACGACCTACCTCTTTCGCTAGCGGCGGCCTGACCGGCCCTGCGCCGGTCAGGATTTGCAGGGCACGAGGGACTTGAACCCCCAACCTTCGGTTTTGGAGACCGATGCTCTGCCAGTTGAGCTAGTGCCCTCTGCAATCCATCCGGACGCCGCGTGGGACCTGATCTCGGGCATGCCGGATCAGGGCCATCAACGCCCGGACTAGAGAAGTGTACGGGGTCTGAGCCACGTGGTCGAACTGAGGCCCTCACCCGCACGACCCCGGACCCGGGCGCCGCACCGCGATGAGAACCATACAGCCTCCACGTCCCCCCAACGGACCACACCCCCCGCGCGTTCCCGGACGTCCGCCTCACCTGGTGGATACCGGTGGGACCTGGCGAGCGGTGCTGCCAGGATGGGTGTATGGGTTCCAGGATCTCGGCGCGGATCGGCGCCATCAGTGAATCGGCGACGCTGGCGGTGGACAGCAAGGCGAAGGCGCTCAAGGCGGCCGGGCGCCCGGTGATCGGGTTCGGCGCCGGCGAGCCGGACTTCCCGACGCCGGACTACATCGTCGAGGCGGCGGTCGCGGCCGCCAGGGACCCGAAGAACCACCGGTACAGCCCGGCCGGCGGCCTGCCGGAGCTCAAGCAGGCGATCGCGGACAAGACCAAGCGCGACTCCGGATACGAGATCGAGGCCTCCCAGGTCCTGGTCACGAACGGCGGCAAGCACGCGGTGTACAACGCGTTCGCGACGCTGCTCGACCCGGGCGACGAGGTGCTGCTGCCGGCGCCGTACTGGACGACGTACCCGGAGGCGATCCGGCTGGCCGGCGGCGTACCGGTCGAGGTGCTCGCCGATGAGTCGCAGAACTACTGCGTCACGGTCGAGCAGCTCGAGGCGGCCCGGACCCCGCGGACGAAGGCGCTGCTGTTCTGCTCGCCGTCGAACCCGACCGGCGCCGTCGACAGCCCGGAGGCCGTCGAGGCGATCGGCCGCTGGGCGCTCGAGCACGACCTGTGGGTGATCACCGACGAGATCTACGAGCACCTGACGTACGGCGACACCCGCGCGACGTCGATCCCGGTCGCCGTACCGGAGCTGGCGGACAAGACCGTCGTACTGAACGGCGTCGCGAAGACGTACGCGATGACCGGCTGGCGGGTCGGATGGCTGATCGGGCCGAAGGACGTCGTCAAGGCCGCGACCAACCTGCAGTCGCACCAGACCTCGAACGTCTGCAACATCGCCCAGCAGGCCGCGCTCGCGGCCGTGTCCGGCGACCTGACCGCGGTCGACGAGATGAAGGTCGCATTCGACCGGCGGCGCCGGACCATGGTCCGGATGCTCAACGAGATCCCCGGCATCGAGTGCCCCGAGCCGACCGGCGCGTTCTACGCGTACCCGTCGGTCAAGGGCGTCCTCGGCAAGGAGATCGCCGGCCGGACGCCCACGTCGTCGGCGGAGCTCGCGGACCTGATCCTGGACGAGGTGGAGGTCGCGGTCGTGCCGGGCGAGGCGTTCGGCGCACCGGGGTACCTGCGCCTGTCGTACGCCCTCGGCGACGACGACCTCGCCGAAGGACTCACCCGGATCGCCAAGCTGCTGGGCTGAGATGTGCTCACCGATTTCTCTCTCGGCGCTGTGCATCGGTAACCTTCTGTGATGACGCAGCGGGATCTGCGGGTGCTGCCCAAGACGCACCTGCATCTGCACTTCTCCGGCTCGATGCGGCATCTGACGCTGGTCGAGCTGGCGGACAAGCACGGTGTCCGGCTGCCGGACGCGCTGCGCACCGACTGGCCGCCGCAGCTGTCGGCGGCCGACGAGCGCGGCTGGTTCCGGTTCCAGCGGCTGTACGACATCGCGCGCTCGGTGCTGCGCACGGAGGACGACGTACGCCGCCTGGTCCGCGAGGCGGCCGAGGACGACCGGGCCGACGGCTCGCGGTGGCTGGAGATCCAGGTCGACCCGTCCGGGTACGCGAGCCGCTTCCACGGCATCACCGAGTTCACCGACCTGGTCCTGGACGCCGCCCGGGACGCGTCGGCGTCGACCGGTATCGACGTCCAGGTGATCATCGCCGCGAACCGCACCCGGCACCCGCTGGACGCCCGTACGCTGGCCCGTCTGGCGACGCAGTACATCGGCCGCGGCGTGGTCGGCTTCGGCCTGTCGAACGACGAGCGCCGCGGCACGACGTCCGAGTTCGAGCCGGCCTTCCGGATCGCCCGCAACGCCGGCCTGCTGGCGGCCCCGCACGGCGGCGAACTCTGCGGCCCGGCCACCGTCCGCACCTGCCTCGACGAACTCGGCGCCGGCCGGATCGGCCACGGCGTGCGCTCGGTCGAGGACCCCGACCTGCTCAAACGGCTCGTCGACGCCCAGATCGCCCTCGAGGTCTGCCCCGCCTCGAACGTCTCCCTAGGCGTCTACCGCCGCCCCGAAGACGTCCCCCTCCGCCACCTCTACGAAGCCGGCGCCCGCATCGCCCTCGGCGCCGACGACCCCCTCCTCTTCGGCTCCCGCCTCGCCGAACAGTACGAAACCGCCCGCACCGTCCACGCCTTCACCGACCCCGAGCTCGCCGACCTGGCCCGCTCCTCCGTCCTCGCCTCCACCGCCCCACCCGAAACCCAAGACTCCCTCCTGACCGAAATAGACGAATGGCTGGGCGCCCCGGCAGCGGTGCCGGTCTGACGACCTACCTGGCGCGACACGGCCAGACCGAGTGGAACGTCGCCGGCCGCCGCCAGGGCCGCCTCGACTCGCCGCTCACCGCCCTCGGCCTCGAGCAGGCCCGCCGAAATGGCCGACTCCTGACCCGCGAGAACATCGACGCCGCCTTCACCAGCCCGCTCGGTCGCGCGCATCGACGACGGCGAGGTCCGCGTCGGGCGAGCGGTTGCTGAGATCGAGGAGAGCGGCGTACGGCGGCCGTTGCTCGTCTCGCACGAGATGATCGGCCGGATGCTGCTGCGACGGCTCGGCGTACCCGACGCCCTCGGGACCCGGCAACCGTCAGACGTGGTGTATCGCGTCCAGCCGGGCGGTGTGGCGGAGCGGCTGACGTGGTCCGGTTGAGTGCTGGGTGAGTTCCGGTTCAGGTCATTGTGAGGGCGCAGGTGCGGGCATAACTTTGCGTACATGACGCCGACGAAGATTCTGCTGCCAGAGGACGAGCTGCCGACGCGTTGGTACAACGTTCTTCACGACCTGCCGACGCCTCCGCCGCCGGTGCTGCACCCGGGGACGGGCCAGCCGATCGGGCCCGACGACCTTGCCCCGCTGTTCCCGATGGACCTGATCCTGCAAGAGGTCTCCCAGGAGCAGTACGTCGACATTCCCGGCGAGGTGCTCGACGTCTACCGCCTGTGGCGGCCCAGCCCGCTCTACCGCGCGCACCGACTGGAGAAGGCCCTCGACACCCCGGCGCACATCTACTACAAGTACGAAGGCGTCTCACCGGCCGGATCGCACAAGCCGAACACAGCAGTCCCCCAGGCGTACTACAACGCCAAGTCCGGCGTCCGGAAGCTCACCACCGAGACCGGCGCGGGCCAGTGGGGTACGGCGCTCGCGTTCGCCTGCGCGCAGTTCGGGCTGGACTGCGAGGTCTGGCAGGTGCGCGCGTCGTACGACCAGAAGCCGTACCGGCGGACGATGATGCAGGTCTTCGGCGCGACCGTGCACCCGAGCCCGTCCGAGCTGACCGAGGCCGGGCGGAAGATCCTCGCCGCCGACCCGGAGTCCCCCGGCTCGCTCGGCATCGCGATCAGCGAGGCGGTCGAGGCCGCGGTCCAGGATCCCGAGGTGCACTACGCGCTCGGCTCGGTGCTGAACCACGTCCTCCTGCACCAGACAATCATCGGCGAGGAGGCATTGATCCAGCTCGCGATGGTCGGCGAGACCCCGGACCTGATTGTCGGCTGCACCGGCGGCGGGTCGAACTTCGGCGGCCTGGCGTTCCCGTTCCTGCGGGAGAAGTGGGCCGGCCGGATGTCCCCGGTGCTGCGCGCCGTCGAGCCGGCCGCCTGCCCGTCGCTGACCCAGGGCACCTACGCGTACGACTTCGGCGACACGATCGGGATGACGCCGCTGATGAAGATGCACACGCTCGGCCACGACTTCGTCCCGGACCCGATCCACGCCGGCGGCCTGCGGTACCACGGCATGAGCCCGCTGATCAGCCACCTCTACGAGACCGGCGAAATCGAAGCCGTCGCCAAGCCACAGTCCGAGTGCTTCGCCGCCGGCGTCCAGTTCGCCCGTACCGAAGGCATCGTCCCGGCCCCCGAGCCCACCCACGCCCTCGCCGCCGCCGTCGAGGAAGCCCTGCTTTGCAAGGAGTCCGGCGAGGAAAAGGTCATCCTCACCGCCCTCTGCGGCCACGGCCACCTCGACCTTGCCGCGTACGACGCCTACCTGTCCAACTCGATCGTCGACCGCACCTGGGAAGACGCCGACATCCAATCCGCCGTCGCCGCCGCCCTCACAAAGCTGCCCGCCCTCAGCTGACCGCCCGCGATCTCCTGCTGGTAGGTGGTCAGCGGCCCCCGCGCTTCCACCAAGGCTTGGGCCGCTTGGCCACCGCGGCCAGCCAGTCCTCCGGGATCGCCCACCCACGCCCGCTCAACGCGTCGAAGTACTCCGCCTTCAGACTGTCCGGCAGCCAGTACGTCGCCCGCTCCTGCCCGGTCACCTCGAAGTACGTCGTCCGCTGCCGACGACTCCACACCGTCGCCTGGTGGGAGCTGTACGCGAGCCGGACGTAGTCCCACCGCGCCTGCTCGTCCTCCAGGTCGTACCCGCGCTCGACCACGCGCCCCTTCCCCACCGGTTCCCGCTCGATGTCGTCGATCAGCTGCTGCACGACCGCCCGGTCATCGGTCAACTCCGCCGGCATCCGCAGCCCCACCGGATCCAGCACCACGGCCCCCAACCGCTCCCGCGCCATCTCGAGGAAGACCTCGAGCAGCGCGAAGCCTTCCTCCACCCGCCCGAACCGCGCCAGCTCGGCGTGCAACGTGGTTACCGCTTCCTCAGGCACCCGCCAACTCTAGCCACAGGCCCGCGACCCGAGGGGCTTCCCCTATCTGCCCCGCGATGCCCCGTCCCGAACACGCTCCGCAAGCGTCAACACGACCGCGACCCACCACCAAACCAACAACCCCGCCCACGATCTCCACATCAGATCGCCCAGAAACCCCTTTTTTCCCTGGGATTCGGGGCATCTCGGGGCATACCGGGGCAGATCATCCACAACGCCCGTTTTCCTGGTCGCAGAGGGTGTTCGGCGCCTTACAGTTACCGCCATGCCAGAGCCCAACGACTTGTTACGGGCAGCGCGCGAGCGCACTCCGTCACTCCGCGCACCGGGCGAACACCTGTCCCGCGGCGAACTCGCCGACGCCATCTGCAGCTGGCTGTGGGAGACGACCGACGTCAGGTACGAACTCGACGGCCACTACATCGCCAAGCTCGAACGCGGCGCCGTTCGCTGGCCGGGCGCGGCGTACCGTTCCGGCCTCCGGCACGTCCTTCGTGTTGCCGCCGACAACGAACTGGGCTTCTTCCCACCGGCCGGTGTCTCGACGTTCGAACCCGAGCAGACGCCGCCGTCGATGCTCGGTCACGACGACGAGGTGGTCAACGCGGGCGACGAGTCGATCACCCTGTTGTCGTACGCCGAGGAGTCCAACGTCGGCGAGCTCACCGTCGAGCAGCTTCAGGCCGACATCGAGCGGATCGCCCAGTCGTACCTCCGCACGCCGACCCGGCACCTGTTCGCCAAGAGCCGGGCGATCCGCGACCGGACGTTCACGCTGCTGGCCGGCAACCAGTCGCCCCGCCAGTCCCGCGACCTGTACTCGGCCGCCGGCTGGGCGATCACGCTGCTCGCCTGGATGTCGGTCGATCTCGGGCGGCCCGACATCGCCGAGAGCCACACCCGGACGGCGTGGGCGTGTGCCGAGGCAGCGGACCACGACGTACTCCGGGGCTGGATCCGCGCGACCCAGCACACCGCGGCCTTCTGGCAGGACGATTTCGCCCGGGCCGCCGAGTACGCCCAGGACGGTCTGCGCTACGCGGCCGGTACGGCGCGGCTGTTCCTCGCCAGTGCGGCGTCCGTCGACCTCGCGCGTGCGGACCGCCCGGACAAGGCCCGCGAGCTCCTCAACATCGCCCAGACGCTGAACGTCCGTACGGCGGAGTCCGAGCCCGGCGGTGTCCTGCTGTGTACGCCGGAGCGCGCCGAAGGTTTCTGGGCGGACACCTATCTCGCCCTCGGGGAGGCCCAGCGCACCGCGAACCACGCCGACCACAGCGTCGCCCAGTTCGAGCTGGCGCCGTACGCGCTGCGCAACCTCGGCTCCGAACGCATGGCCCGTCTCCAGCAGGCGAAGGCCCGCCTCCTCCTGGGCGAGCTCGACGGCGCAGTGGAGGCAGCCGAGCCGGTTCTGCAACTGCCGCCGGAGTACCGGGTCCGTCCCTTGCTCCAGCGACTCGCGGAGGTGGCAGTCCTCACCGGGCCGTACGCACGCAGCCCGAAGGGGCGCCTGCTGCGGGACCGGATCGTGGAGTTCACCCAGCAGCCGGGACTTCCCGGCCGCCCGGCGACCGCTCGGCAAGACGACCTGGAACTACGTACGAGAGGGAACCAGAGATGAGCGACGACGTACGGGATCACTGGAGCTCGCACCCGAACTGGCGTCCCGGGCGGTCCTTCTACACCTGGCACGTCATCTTCCCCGACGACCCGGCGCTGCTCGGCCTGCAGGCGGCGTACCAGCAGTCGCTCCGATCGCTCACTGGAATCTCTCTGGTCCCGGCAGAGCTCTTGCACCTGACGATGCAAGGGATCGGTTTCGCCGATCGTGTTCCGGAGTCCGACCTCGAACTGATCGTCACGGCCACCCGCCGCCGGCTCGACCACGTCCAGCCTTTCGAGATCGGCATCGAGCCGGCCATCGTCGACGCCGAAAGCCTGCAACTGCCGGTCACACCGGCGAATCGGCTACGCCGGCTCCAGGCTCACCTTCGCTCGTCGATCAACGACATCTGGGGAACCGACTCGGTTCCGCAACTACCTGAGCTCCAGCCCCACATCTCGTTGGGCTACTGGAACAAACCGGCTCCTGCCGGGCCTATCCGACGGCATATGGACGCGGCCGGCGGCGAGATTGCCGCGACCCAACTGACCGACGTCAGCTTGCTCGAGCTCCGTCAAGAAGACCAGCGGTACGTCTGGACCGTTCGAGCCACTGTGCCACTCGGCCTCAGAGCCCGAGCAGGCGACACAGGAGCCCAGTCATGAGCACGTCCTCTCCACCTCCGTTGTCCGGAGACAGCGCGGCCTTGGTCATCCGCGCCCTGCTCGACTTCCGCAGCCTGTGGACAACCCACGACCTCGTCTCCACCACCGGCGTAGAGGCCTCCGAGGTCCGAGCAGTAATCGCCCAACTCGACCAGGAATCCCTCGCCGACCGCCAAGCCCCCGGCGTCGTCTCCGTCCCCAGCTGGCTCCCGCTGCTGCGGCGCTGGAACCAGGACTTCCGCTTCAACCGCCAGACCAGCCTGACCTATTGGCGCAGCAGGAACCGCTCGCAGGATCTGCTGGACCGCATCCCCGCCACGGAGGTGCGCCATGCGGTCACCGGCGCACTGGCCGCACAGCGCTGGGCGCCGGAGACCCCAGCCGGACCGCCTGTCATCTACACACCGGACGTGCACCTCGCGGCCACCGAGTGGGACCTCATCCCATCCAGGAAGAGGACCATCGTCATCGCCGAGACTCCGACCGGCCTCGTCTACACCCGCACCCGCAAGACCGAGACGGGGCTCCGGCTCGCAGCACCGTCGCAGGTCCTCGCGGACCTGCTCACCGGGGCCGCCAAGACCCGGAGCGCCGCGGAACCCTTGATCCGCTGGATGCTCGAGCACGAGCTCGACTGGCGCTATTAGTACGCGCGGATCGAGACCACGTGGGCTCTGGGGGTGCCGTTGGTTTTGTGGGTGGTTAGGCGGAGGTGGGTGGCTTGGGTGGGGGTTGGGAGGGGGTGGTGTTGGGTGCGGTGGTGGTTGTCGGTGATGTGGGCTATCGGTTGGTAGGGGCCGGGGCCGTTGCGAACCTCCAGGGTGTACGCGGCTAGGAGGGTCGGGAGGGACTCGAAGGGGGTACGGTGGTGGTGGAGGTTGATCAGGTCCTCTTGGACGTCGGCGTCGAGGATCACCACGATTCCGGAGAGTTCGACCGGTTCGGGCCAGGTGAGTTCGAGCCAGGGGGTGGGGTCCCAGGCCAGGTCTTCGGAGGACCACAGGTTCGGGCCGCCGTACGGGCGGGCGTAGCCGCCCAGGACCTTTTCGGGCGCGTACGCCGTGGTGTCGCCGAGGCGGAGGCACAGGCCGGTGCGCGGGAGGATGTGCTTCCAGGCGCGGAACTGTTCGGTCCACTGCTCGTCCGGGGCGGGGTCGCGGTGCGCGAAGTGCACGGTGCCGGGAAGGGCGGTCGCCGCAGTGTGGACGGAGACGTCCGGCGTTTTCCGGAATACTACGAAAGCGTTCGACGGCTGGGCCGGGCGCCAGGTCAGCGGGATCCGGATCCAGCGTTTCTCGCCGGCCGGGAGGTCGACGGTGCAGGAGTCGACGAGCCGGGCGGGCAGGTAGTTCTGCGGTTTCACCGGGTCGTGCAGTTCGACGGTGAGTGAGCCGCCGTTCGAGTCGACGAGCAGTTCGAAACCGTCCAGCGCCGGGTCGACCGGGAGCACCATGCCGACGTCGGTGGTCAGCGGCAGCGTGCCGGACGAGACCTCGAGCGCCGGTCTGGTGAGCGTGGACGACGCGGTGACGGTGGCGGACAGCGCGAGGTTCGCCGGGTCGTCGTCGATGACGCCGAGGACCGACGCGTCGGCGCGGGTCAGCGCGGTCCGCAGCAGACCGAACCGGTCGTGCGCCAGCTCGCGCGGCGTCAGACCGTTGCGTAGGGCAACGGCTGCGCCGATCCCGGCGGCCTCGCCGAGTACGGCGCAGGTCGCCATCACCCGCGTGGTCCCGAACGCGACGTGGCTCGCGCTGATGTTCCGCCCAGCCATCCACAGGTTCCGCACGTTCCGCGAGTACAGCGACCGCAACGGGATGTGGTACGCGCCGTCCGAGAACCAGTGCTTCGAGCCGCGCTCCGACGCGTACACGCCGCCGGCCGGGTGCAGGTCGATCGACCAGCCGCCGAACGCGACCCGGTCGTCGAACTCACGCTGTTCGAGAACGTCATGCTGGGTCAGCACATGATCGCCGAGAAAACGCCGGTACTCGCGTTTTCCGGGCACCGATCCGATCCACTCGAGGGTCAGGTTGCCGGCGTCGAAATTGCCGCTGTTCTTGATGTAGTCCCAGATCCCGTACACCACGGCCTGCAGCTCGTCCCGGATCGCCTCGTTGTCGTCGACGACGTCCAGTTCGCCGCCCCACTCGATCCACCAGAACGCGCAGCCGTTCAGGTCGGTCCGGATCACCCGGCGTTCCGGAATCGCCGTTTCCGTCACGTCCTTCGCGAACGACGGCGGTACGAACCGCACCGGCTCGCCCGCGTCCTTCGAGTAGAACAGGATCGTGCTGCCGAGCGTGTTCGAGTCCGGTACGTCGGGAGCCCACGACTCGTCGTACTCCGATCGCGGCTCGCGCCCGGTGCGGAACTCGGCGCCGGCGAGCAGACCGACCAGCCCGTCGCCGGAGCAGTCCACGAACACCGGGCTGACGAACCGGATCTCCTTCTCGGACCCCAGCTGCCAGCCGGTCACCGACCGGATCTCGTCGTCCTCGGCCTCGACCGAACGTACGTCGGTGTTCAGGAACAGCGTGATGCGCGGTTCCGCCCGAACCGCTTCCAGCAGCACGAGATCCCAGTAGTACGGGTTTCCGAGCGGGTTGCGGAACTGGTTCTCGACGAACAGCTCGCCCATGATGCCGGTCTCCCGCGCGAAGCTCTGGGTGCCGTGCGCGGTCGCCCCGCACACCCACACCCGCACCTCGCTGGACGAGTTGCCGCCGAGCACCGGCCGGTTCTGGACCAGCGCCACGGTGCTGCCCTGCCGCGCGGCGCCGATCGCCGCGCAGATCCCGGCGAGCCCGCCGCCGACGACGGTCAGATCGGACTGGACCTCGAGCTGCTGCATGCACAAACCTTTCAGGAGTCTGGTTGGACGAAGACGTCCGGGTGCACGACCGGTTGTCCCAGGCCGTTCGGGTGGTTGGCGGTGAGGTGGTCCGGCACGCGCTGCGCCACCAGCACGAACAGCAGCCCGGCGGTCAGTACGTCGCTCGCCCGCCCGGCGAAGAACTCGGTCCACGCGGTGCCGTTCAGCGTCCCGGTGTCCAGGACAACGTCGGTGACCCGCCCGATCGGCGAGTCGACGACGCCGGTGATCGCGACCGTCAGCGCGCCCTCGGCCTTCGCCCGCTGGACGAACGCCAGCGTGGTCGGGTCCAGCCCGGAGCGGCTCACGGTCAGCGCGACATCGCCCTCGCCGAGCAGCCCGGCGCCGATCTGCGACGAGCTCGGGCCGTCGAAGAACCACACCGGGATGCCGATCCGGAGCAGCCGGATGTACAGCTCGCGGGCCGGGATCGCGTCGCCCCACTCGCCGTAGATGTGGGTACGGCGGGCGCCCGCGATCGCGTCCGCGACCCGGGTCGCGGCGGCCAGGTCGATCGCGGCCAGCGCGTTCCGGAGCGCGTTCGCCTGGGTGGACGCCAGTACGTTGAGCACCTGCTCGGGCGGGTCGGCCGGGCCGATCGCGAGCCCGATGTCGCTGGCCCACCCCGCCTCCAGGCCGCGCCCGACCTCCATCGCGAGCGCGGCCCGGAGCGCGGGATAACCGGCGTACCCGAGGTGGGTGGACAGCCGGGTCACGGTCGCGGCCGAGGTCTGCGCGGCCTCGGCCAGCTTGGTGATCGAGCCGCGCGCGACGTCGTCCGGGTTCGCCAGGATGTGTTCGGCGACCCGCTGCATCGCCCCGTGCAGCTCGGGCAGGGCCCGCTTGACCAGCTGCAACGGACTAGGACTACCGGCTCTCTCCATGTCTGCCATCCCGTAATCGTCACGTATAGACGAACTGCGCACTCGCCACACCATCGGTGTCGCTGACCACCCGCACCCAGTGCGCGCTGAATCCCGGCGGGAACACATGCGTCCGGAGCTGCCCCGGTTCGACTGTCAGCGTCTCCACCGCACCGAACCGCCCGTGCCCGTGGAAGTCGATCTCCACCGTGATCCGCAAAGGCTCCGAGCCGAAGTTCTCCAGGTGCAGACACTTCCCGTCGAAGCCGGTCATCAGGTACGGATCGGACGGAACGCCGGCCGCAACCGCCGTCTCCCACCACGGCCCGCCCCACCCGGCCGGCTTCCCGAAGCTCCACAGGTCGTCGGTCTTCCCGAACCACAACCCCGACTGAGGCTCGGCCGTCGTCGGGTTCAGACCATGGCTCGGCGACGCGTTGTCCGCTCCCGCCACCAACATCCCGCGCCACGAGCAGAAGTCGCCGTTCAGGTCGAAGAGCTGCGTGCATTCGTACGTCGTGACGTCGAGCTCGAACAGCTCCCCCTCCATCGCGAGTACGTAGACGTGGGTGTCCGGCTTCGTCAGGTGCCGCGACGTACCGCAGACCCGGAGCGGCAGCAGCTCCGGGATCGTGACGATCTTGTGGTCCGCGGTGATCACGTGCGGCCCGAGCACCAGCCGCGAGGTCGGGAAGTGCACGAACCGGTTCGTGTACGTCCCGTCCACGCCGAGCGTCTCCGCGACGACTTCCATCGACAGGTCCGCGTCGATCCGGCGCAGGCTGACGCCGGCGCCCGACGAGGCCTTGTGGGAGTTGTAGTTCTGGACGTAGAGCTTCCCGTTCCACGGCATCAGCGAACCGATGCCGAGCTCGCTGCGCGGCGGGCCGAAGTCGCCTACCTGGGCAAGATGCGGAAAGACGCCGGAGACATTCATTTGATTCCTGTATGGGTCATGGCGGCGATGAACCGCCGTTGCAGGACGACGAACACGAGCAGTACCGGCACGATCGAGATCACCGAGGCGGCCATCGTCAGTCCCGGCGCGATCTGACCCTGCTCGTCGACGAAGTTGGTCAGGCTGAGCGGCAGCGTGTACCGGTCCGGGTTGCTGATCAGCACCAGCGGCGTCTCGTAGTCGTTCCAGGACCAGACGAACGCGAGGATGCCGAGCGCACTCATCACCGGTGTTGCCAACGGCAAGTAGATCCGGGTGAACACCCGCCACTCGTTCGCGCCGTCCATCCGGGCCGCCTCGGCGAACTCGGCCGGCTGGCTGACGAAGAACTGCCGCATCAGGAAGGTACCGAGCACGGTGAACATTCCGGGCAGGATCAGCGCCCACAACGTGTCGTACAACCCGAGCTTCTGGAAGTAGATAAACCGCGGCACCAGCAGCAGCTGCGCCGGGATGATCGCGGTCGCCAGATACAGCAGGAACAGCTTGTCCCGCCCCTTGAACGACATCCGCGCGAACGCGTAGCCCGCCATCGTCGCGGTGATCAGCTCGCCCGCGACCCGCAGTACGGCGACGAAGACCGAGCGGCCGAACGCCGGGAGTACCGAGGTCGCCCCGGTCAGCACCGTGGTGAAGTTGTCCCACTGGAACGGATGCGGGATCCACTGCATCGGGATCTTGTACGCGTCCACGTCCGGCTTGAGCGCGGTCGAGATCATCCACGCGAACGGCGCCAGGAACGCCAGCGCCAGGATCCACAGCGGGATCCCCCACCACCACTTCTTACTCATTGAGGGCCCTTCCTCGCTGCGCCCGCCAGGTCAACAAGGTCAGTACGAGTACGCCGACGAAGGTCACCAGGCCGATCGCCGACGCGTAGCCGAACCGGTAGAACTGGAAGCCGGTCTGGTACATGTAGTACGAGATCGTGGTGGTCGCGTCGCCCGGACCGCCCGCGGTGATCAGTGCGATCAGGCCGAATCCCTGGGACGCCCCGATGATCAGCGTGACCAGCAGGAAGATCGTTGTCGGTAGCAACGACGGCCAGGTAATCACGCGGAACTTCGCCCACGCCGACGCGCCGTCGATGTCGGCCGCCTCGTACAGCTGCCGTGGTGCGTCCTGCAGCGCGGACAGGTAGATCAGCGAGCAGTACCCGACGCCGCCCCAGATCGCCATCACGATCAGCGCCGGCAGCGCCCAGTGCGAGGACGCGAACCAGCCCGGCCGGATCCCGAACACGTCCAGCACCTGGTTGACCAGGCCTGCCTTCGGGTTCATCAGCATCAGCCAGGTCATGCCGACCGCGACCAGGTTCACGATGTACGGCAGGAAGAAGATCGCCCGCAGTACGGCGCGACCCGGAAGCGGCCGGTTCAGCGCGATCCCGAGACCGAGGCCGAGGATCACCGTCAGCGGGACGGACACCACGACGTACACCAAGGTCAGCCCGATCGCGTGCCAGAACCCGGGGTCCCGGGCGATCGCGACGAAGTTGTCGAGGCCGTTGAACGTGATCCCGCCGAGGCCGGAGACCAGGTTCCAGTCGGTGAACGCGAGTACGACGACGCTGATCAGCGGGATCAAGGTGAACGCGACGACGCCGAGCAGGTTCGGGGCGATGAACAGGAACCCTGTCCAACCGGACGGGCGGATCCCGCGACCCCTTTCGGACAGTGTTTTCGTACCGGCCGTGACCAGCGTGGCGGTGGCCATCAGGGCCTCCTCTCGTTCCGGGCGATCGCGGCGTCGGCGAGCCGCCGTACCTCACGGATCGCGGCGCCCGGGTCCTTCTCGCCGAGCCACCACAGGTCGCGCTGCTGCTTGACCGCGAGCGTGATCTCCGGGAACCCGGTCAGCCGGGTGTCGGTCGCGAGCTTCGGGTCCGACGTCAGCACGACCCGGCGGAAGGAGTCCAGGTCGAAGTACTTCTCAGGTTCCTTGCCGAGCATCCCGGACACGATCTGGTCGTCGGTGACGTTGCCGAGCGCAGGCATCTTGCCGCCCTTGAGCATCGGCGTCGCGCCCTCGGTCAGCCAGAACTTCACGAACGCCCAGGCCGCCTCGAACTTCGGCGACCTCGGGTTGATCATGATGAAGTTGCTGAACGAGCCGCCGTTCCAGTCCTTGCCGTCCACCGTCGGCGACGGCGCGAACGCGACCTTGAAGTCGTGCGGGTACTTCTTCGCGTCGTACAGGTACCGCAGGTTGAACGGCGCGGTCGACCAGAGGTGGAACTCCTCGCCGAGGAACGCGTTCTGCTGGTACGCGTCGAGGTGCCGGGACAGCACCTCGGTCCACGGGAACGCCGTACCGTCGGCGATCATCTCGCGGCCGAGCCGGAAGCCCTGCTCGAAGTGCGGGTCGCCGAAGTTCGAGCGGTCGCCGGCGTACCAGTAGTTCGGGCCGAGGGCGATCCGGGCGACGTCCGGCACCGTGTAGACGCCGACCGTCTTGTCCGTGGTCAGCTTGCGAGCGGTCGCGCGGAACTCGTCGATCGTCCACGCGTGCGGCAGTTCGACGCCCGCCTGCTCGCGGAGCTTCTCGTTGAACAGTACGAAGAACGGCTCACGTGCGGTGGCGAGCGCCTTCACCCGGCCGTTGTCGATGTACGACCGCGGCTTCTCGGTGTCCAGGAACACCTGGAGCTCCGGGTCCGCCTGCACCCGGTCGGTCAGGTCCGCCGCCAGCCCGGACCCGGCCCGCAGCGCCATCGCGCCCTGCGAGTAGGTGAAGTAGACGTCGATGTCGACACCACCCTGGAGCGCGGTGTCGAGCTTCAGGTTGCCGCGGTCGTCGTTCACGAACCGCGTGTACTCCACCTTGTACTGCGGAAACTTCTGCTGGAACGCCTTCACCACGTCGGCCGGACCGGACGCCGCCGGTACGCCGCCCCACACCTGCAACGCCCCCGACCGCCCGCCGTCAGCACCGGAACACCCCGGCACCACCGCGGCCGCCAGCCCCGCACCCACCCCGGCCAGAACCTCCCGCCGAGAAAATCTTTTGCGCCTCACAACTCACCTCCACCCAGATTGCGCAAAAGATTAGCCGCCCTGCGAGCCGCTGACCACCCCTGATGCAAATCTTTTTCAGGGACCGCGAACGACAGGAGGTGGTGCGGTCCAAGGGCTACTCGGCGGCCGATAGTGGCCCGTCAGCCGACTACCTCCTGTCGTTAAGCGCCTTGCGGACGGTCTCAACAACCCACGCCGGATCCCCGATCACCTGCTGATAGGTGAACCGCAGCACCAGCCACCCCGCGGCGACCAGGTCGTCGTACCGCCGGCAGTCGGCGGCGAACTTGGCTGCCGATCCATGAAACTCGTAGCCCTCGGCTTCGAGCGCGATCCGGGCCGTCCGGTGACCGAGATCCACACGGACGGAGATGCCACCGGCTGACACTACGACCTGCGGTTCGAAGCCCTCGACACCGGCGCTGATCAGCAGGCTCCGCAGCATCGACTCGAGAAAGCTGTCCGCCCCGGTGCAGGCTTCAGCCGCGACCCGCACCGCGTTCGGGCGGCCCGGGCCACGCATCGCCTGTGCGCCCGCTCGGAGTTCGTCCGCCGCCAGCCCGCCCTTGGCCAACGCGGCATCGGCGACCGCGAGAGCCTCGCCGAACGGGAGGATCCGGGAGCAGTCGAGCACGGTCCGGAGTGGGCAGGTCAGGCGAACAGCGCGTTCCGCCGGAGTCACTGCGGCCCAGTGCAGCTCGGCGGGTCTGCCCGGTCGAGGTCTCCGGTGCGCCGGGACGGTGACATGTGGCTTCTCCGGCCTCACGAGGAGTGGCAGTCCCCAGGCAGCTGCCGCACTGGTGTACGAGATGACGCCGTCGTAGGCGATCGCGGCGAGTCGGTCCGGCCCGAGAATCGACAGCCCGTATACGCCTCGGGAGAGTCGCTCGACCTCGCCCTGCTGCACGGCCGCCTTGAGAACTCCAGGCGAGACGACCCTCAGCAGCTCGGCGGCAGTCGCAACGCCGCCGAGCCGGGCCAGGATTTCGGCGACGTCGGGCATCCATCGATCTTGGGGGATCCGCCGGATTCGCGCTGAAAACTATCCACAGGGCCGCTAACGACAGGAGGTAGTCCCGTCGACCATGGCCTCGCACGCTCAGGCGACCGTCGTTGACCGACCCGGCCGGCACTACCTCCTGTCGCTAGAGCGAGCAGTTCACCAGGACCGGTTCGTTGACCAGGGTGATGTTGAAGGACTGCTGGACCTGGGTGCGGACGTGGGTGGCCAGGGTGAGGAGTTCCTTGGCGGTGGCTTGGCCTCGGTTGGTGAGGGCCAGGGTGTGCTTGCTGGAGACAGCCGCGTTGCCGATCGTGAAGCCCTTCGAGACGCCGGCGTGTTCGATCAGCCAGGCGGCGCTGGTCTTCACGCGGCCGTCGGGCTGCGGCCACTGCGGCGCGCCCGCGGGGACCTCGGCGGGGGTGTCGAGGATCGGGTTGGTGAAGAACGAGCCCGCGCTCCACGTGTCGTGGTCGGCCGGGTCCAGCACCATGCCCTTGCTGCGGCGCAGGCCGAGGACGGCCTCGCGGACCTCGGTCATCGGCGCCCGCGACCCCGGCTCCACGTCGAGCACCCGGGCCAGCTCGGCGTACCCGACGGGCGCCGACAGGTCGCCCAGCCGCAGCTGGAACGCGACCTCGAGTACGACGTACCGCGAAGGGTCCGCCTTGAACCGGGAGTTCCGGTATGCGAACCCGCAGTCCGCCGCGAAGATCGTCCGTACCTTGCCGTCGACGCGGTCCCAGACCCGCACCGACGCGACCGTCTCGGCGACCTCGTGCCCGTACGCGCCGACGTTCTGCACCGGCGTCGACCCGGCCAGCCCGGGGATCCCGGACATCGACTCGAGCCCGCTCCACTCCTCCGCGATCGCCCGCTGGACCACGCCGTCCCAGTCCTCGCCGGCCGCGACGTGCACCATCGCGCCGGAGCAGGCGTCCGCGTCGACCCGGATCCCGGCCGTCGCGACCTTCACCACGGTCCCGCGGAACCCGTCGTCCCCGATCAGCACGTTGCTTCCGCCGGACAGCAGCAGCACCGGTTCCCCGGCCGCGTCGGCGTCCCGGACCGCGGCGATCAGGTCCGCCTCGGTCGTGACCTCGACGAACTTGTCGGCCGGCCCGCCGATCCGCAGCGTGGTGTACTCGGCCAGCGGCACGTGTGTGTTCACCGGACCCGCACGACCGCCCTGGCGCGCCCGAGCACCTTCTCCTCGCCGGCGAGCGCGGTGATGTCGATCTCGGCGAGACCGTCCGCAACCTTGTCCACCTTCGCGGCGAACGTCACGGTCGCGCCCTTGTCGTCGTCCGGTACAACGACCGGCTTCGTGAACCGCACGCCGTACTCGACCAGGTCCGCCGGGTCCGCGATCCAGTCCGTGACGACGCGGACCGCGGACGCCATCGTGAGCATCCCGTGCGCGATCACGCCGGGCAGCCCGAGCGCGGCGGCCATCCGGTCGTTCCAGTGGATCGGGTTGAAGTCCCCGCTGGCCCCGGCGTACCGGACGAGGTCCTCGCGGCGCAGCGTGACCGTCAGCGGGGGCAGTTCCGTACCGACCTCGATCGTCATGCGTCCGCCCGGTTGTGCGAGAGGGTCGACGCCGACGTGGCGATCGGCTCGCCGTCGACGGTGGTCAGCGCGGTCTCGTACATGATCACCTCGACGGGACCGGCCTTGCGGACGGTGGTGATGGTGGCGGTCGCGGCGATCTCGTCGCCGGCCTTGATCGGGCGGGTGTAGCTGAACTTCTGCGCGCCGTGCACGATCCGGTCGAGCCGCAGGCCGAGCTCCTCGTCGTTCAGCAGTGCCTCGAGCGCGCGGCTGCCGATCACGAACGCGAACGTCGGCGGCGCGATCGCGTCATCGCCCCGGTACGCCGGGTTACCGTCACCGATCGCGTCGGCGAACTCCCGGATCTTCTCCCGGCCGACCTGGTAGGACTCGGCGGCCGCGTAGCTCCGGCCGACCATCGTGGCGTCGATCGTCATATCCGCAAACCTTACTGGCAGACTGTGGCGCGGGTTTCCGCCGCCTATGATTCCGGACGGAAGGTTGATCGTGACGGCTGTGGCGGCGCTGGCGGAGTATGCGCCTCGGTACCGGGTGGAGATCGGCGGGCCGGCGGGCTCCGACTGGCTGCGGGTGGACCGGATCCTGGAGCCCGGCGGCCCCGAGCTGACCGAGCTGCTCAAGCGCGACGACGAGGCCAGTTGCCACCGTACGGCGCATGCGAACGCGCTCAGCATGATGTCGTTCTACGCCGGGCGCGCGCCGGCGGTCGCGCTGCTGCTGTGGGCGCTGGAGGGGCACGTCCTGGACATCCGCCCGCGGAACCTGTGGGTCCGGCCGCACGACGGCCACGGGATCGCCGCCGTCGCGATCCGGTCGGCGGACTTCCTGCCGGGCGGGCTGGAGACGCTGTACGACGTCGTACTGCGACAGCATCTGCTCCCGCTGGCCGACGAGCTGCACCGGCGGACGCGGGCGGGGTTGCGGCAGGTGTACGGCGGGGTCGCGGCCGGGTGCGCGATGGGATTCTGCGCCGCGACGCGGGAGGAGGTGGCGCTGGAACCGGCGTACCTGCTCGAGCGCTGGCAGACGTTCGCGGCGAAGGCGCCCGGCGGGCTGGCTCACCTGGGTGACGTGGAGGTGGCGGCCGGGAAGCTCGTCTACCTCCGCAACACGTGCTGCCTCTACTACACGAGCGAGTCCGGCAACGGCACCCTCTGCGGCTCCTGCTGCCTCACCCCCAGACCCGAACGCCGGACCGCCTACGAAGCCGGCCGCCCAATCCTGAGCGTCTGAAACACACCAAAGCCGCTCCGAACATCCGGAGCGGCTTGTGGGAAAGACCTGGATCAGCGGGTCTCGCGGTGGCAGCCCACCACCCTGCTCTTCCCCGACCACAACACAAAGCCGCCCCGACCAGCGGAGCGGCTTGCAGGGAGACCTGAGATCAGCGGGTCTCGCGGTGGTCCGTGTGGTCGTTGCAGCGCGGGCAGTACTTCTTCAGCTCAAGACGATCCGGGTCGTTGCGCCGGTTCTTCTTGGTGATGTAGTTCCGCTCCTTGCACACCGTGCACGCCAGGGTGATCTTCGGGCGAATGTCGGTCGACTTGGCCACTGCTGCCTCTTCGGGTCATGAGTACGCAACTTGGGTGATCGCACTCTCGAGATACTGCGTCGGTAGCGGGGGCGGGAGTCGAACCCGCGACACCACGATTATGAGCCGTGTGCTCTAACCACCTGAGCTACCCCGCCGCATGAGTTCAGCATCCCGTCCGGAGATGGGATGCCGTTCTCAGAGCCCCTTTACGGAATCGAACCGTAGACCTTCTCCTTACCATGGAGACGCTCTGCCGACTGAGCTAAAGGGGCGGGCCGAGGAGAGAGATTACACGGTCTCCCGGCCCGATGTGAAATCGGGTCAGGAGCGCCTTGCAGGCCCCTCAGTCCGTCCCGGAAAGCATACCGGGTCCGCAGTAGTGCTTCTGACCATTTTCCGGATCCGATGTCGAGAACCCGGGACCCGCTTCGTCATCAGGGCAGGACCTACGAAAGGAACAACGATGTCCGAGACAGCGATGCCCCGGTCGTACCGGCCGCGGAGTGGGAGCGGGCCCGCGCCGAGCTGCTGGTTGCCGAGAAGGAGGCCACCCGCGCCGAGGACCGCCTGGCGGCCCAGCGCCGGCGGCTGCCGATGGTGGAGTTCGGCGAGTACACCTTCGCGGGACCGGACGGCCCGGTCACGCTCCGCGAGCTCTTCGGCGACCGCCGGCAGCTCGCGCTCTACCAGTTCATGAACGCCGGTCCGGACGCGTTCTGCGGCGGCTGCACGTACTTCACCAAGAACGTCACCAACCTCGCCGGCCTGGCCCGCAACGACATCGCGTGGGCGACGGTGTCCGACATGCCGCTCGACCAGATGGCCGGGTACTGGAAGGAGATGGGCTGGGAGCACGTCCCGTTCGCGTCCTCGGCCGGTACGACGTTCTCCGCGGACTGCGGCGCGGGCGGCGGGTTCCTGCTGAACCTGTTCTTCCGCGACGGCGACACCGTCTACCGGACGTACTCGACCGGCCAGCGCGGCGTCGACCGGCTGCTGTTCAGCACCCTCGTCAGCGACCTGGCTCCGTACGGCCGCCAGGAGGACTGGGAGGACTCCCCCGAAGGCTGGCCGCAGGAGCCGACGTACGGCTAAACCCAGACGCGACTGGGGTACGTCGAGCGCAGTGTCGGCAGGACCTCCGTGACGAAGGTCTCAACGGACTCCCGGTTCTCGTCCGCCGGGAGTCCGGGGACCTCCAGGGAAATCCCGGAGAGCTCGTGCCCGAAACTCTCCTGGTACCTGCCGAACTTGTCGATCACCTGTTCCGGCGACCCGACCAGCACCGACCCGCCCTCGAGGAACTCCTCCAGCGTCCGGAACGGCAGCTGGTTGTGCCGGGCGCCAGGCGAGTCCATGAACGCGTCGAAGATCGGCCGGTACCCGTCGACCGCCTGCTGCGAGGTCTTCTGCACGTACAGCCCGTTGAACCCGGCGCCGACCACGGCGTCCGCCGGGTCCCGCCCGTACGCCTCCCAGCGTTCCCGGTAGTGCCGGATCAGCCCGGCGTACTTCGCCAGCGGATGGAACCCGTTCGCGGAGAACAGCGGATCGCCCCACTTCGCGGCCAGCTCGGTCGACTCGGTGGACGACGCGGACCCGTGCCACAACGGGATCCCGTCCGCCCGGTACGGCCGCGGCTGCGTGGTCGCGTCCGTCAGTGCCGGGCGGTATTGCCCGGACCACGTGACGCCGGTCTCCCGCAGCAGCCGACGGAGCAGCTCGTACTTCTCCCGGTTGCGGTCCCACTGCCCGTCGAGCTCGTACCCGAACAGCGCGTTCTGGTCCGGGTCGTTGCCCTTCCCGATGATGAGGTCGAGCCGTCCGCCGGACAGCTGGTCGAGCGTCGCGTAGTCCTCGGCCACCCGCACCGGGTCCAGCAGGGACAGCACAGTCACCGTGGTCAGTAGCCGGATCCGCGACGTGACAGCGGCGATGTAGGACAGGACGACCGGCGGCGACGAGGAGATGAACCGCTGCGCGTGCCGCTCCCCGACGCCGTACCCGTCGAAGCCCAGCTCCTCGGCCCACTGCGCCTGCCGGACCACGTGCTGGAACCGCTCGGCCGGTGAGAGCTGGACACCGCTGATCGGGTCGGGCGAGTTGTCGATCAGCGTGTACGTACAGAACTTCA
Organism: Kribbella sp. NPDC059898; assembly: GCF_042730855.1. Lineage (NCBI taxonomy): Bacteria > Bacillati > Actinomycetota > Actinomycetes > Propionibacteriales > Kribbellaceae > Kribbella > Kribbella sp. NPDC059898. Next base: position 47,329 of record NZ_JBHWKR010000009.1, on the reverse strand, counting down.
TCTGACCTTCTTCTCACCGGCGGTCACCGGAAGCGCGAGCCGGTTCCCCGGCACCGGCGCCGGACAGGTCCCGTACGCCGTGAACGCGAACGGCAGGTTGATCGTCCGGTTGAAGTCGATCCGCACCGACCCGTCCGGGCGCACCGGCCCGGTCGTGACGAACCGCCACGGCGCGGTCTCCTCGCCGTTCGTCTTGTCGTGGAACGACACGTTCAGCCGGTCGTCGCCCGCGGACGTCGCGACCAGCTCGTACGCCGTACCGCCGAGCGCGACGTGCACCGTGCCGACGGCGGTGATGTGCTGCCGCAGGTCGTCGCGCGCGGTCGACACCTCCACCCGCTGCGCCTTCGAGTACGGGCTGAAGTACCCGGTGACGACCCACGCGTCGTCCAGCTCGTACGCCGGTACGCCGCTGAAGCCCTGTCGCGTGGCAGCGTGCGGGTCCCGTTGGCGGACGGCGTACCGGCCACCTCGGAGGACGAGTTCCGCGAGCCGATCGCCGTACTGCAGCCAGCTGAGCGAACCGGCTTCCGGGACGGTTGCGGACACCGTTCCGTGGACCGGCTCGCCGGCGAGGGTGAGCTCGCCGGCGGCCGCAGCGTACGCCTGCCCGGCGGCCCACCACCGTCCGGGCAGGCCGTCGATCGCCGTCGGTGCCGGCGGGAGCCAATCGAAGGCGACGATCGACAGCCAGCCGTAGTCGGTGTCCAGGTCGCGCTCGCGGGCGGCATGCCAGGTGTGCCAGTCCTGCTCCAGGTCGGAAACAACAGTCATGACGCTTTCCTCTGCTCGCGGTGGGCGACCTCGGACCGGACCAGCGGGATGACATGCCGGCCGAAGTCGATCGCGTCGTCGTAGATGTCGTAGCCGCGGGCCGAGAAGATCCGGATCCCGAGGTCGTAGTAGTCGAGCAGTGCCGCGGCGACTGTTTCCGGTGTTCCGACGAGTGCGGTGGAGTTTCCGCCGCCACCGGTCAGCCCGGTCGGTGCGGTCCAGAGCGCCCGGTCGTGCCGTTCGCCGGCCGCGACGGCCTTCAGCAGCCGCTGCGATCCGGCGTTCTCCGGCGTCTTCGAGCGTAGCCGGGTACTCGCCGGAACGCCGCCGGCCTGCGCCTGCTTGATCCGGCCGAGAATGTTCTCCGCCTTCTCCCAGGCGAGTTCCTCGGTCGGCGCGATGATCGGCCGGAACGCGATCTGGAGCGTCGGCCGGTCCGCCCGGCCCGCCGCGGCGGCTGCCGCGTCGATGGTCGCGAGCTGTTCGCGGGTCCCGGCCAGCGGTTCGCCCCAGAGCGCGAAGATGTCCGCCTCGGTGGCGCCGACGGCGTACGCGGCCGGGGACGATCCGCCGAAGGAGATCCGCGGTCGCGGCTGCTGCAGCGGCTTGATGTCGGCCAGGAAGTTCTCGAACCGGTAGTGCTTTCCGTCGAAGTCGAAGCGTTCGTCCGAGGTCCACGCCTGCTTGAGGATCTGGATGAACTCGCGGGTCCGTCCGTACCGGTCGTCCTTCGCCAGGTAGTCGCCCTCGGCCGCCTGGTCCGCGGTCGAGCCGCCGGTGATCACGTGCACCTCGAACCGGCCGTTGCTGAGGTGGTCCAGGGTCGCGAACGTTTTCGCGGTCAGCGTCGGGTAGGCGACGTTCGGCCGGTGCGCGACCACCAGGTTGATCCGCTCGGTCCGGCCGGCGACGTACGCCGCGACCTGGGCCGGGTCGGGCGAGCCGGAGTGGTAGGCGAACAGGATCCGGTCCCATCCGTTGTCCTCGTGGGCGCGGGCGAGCTTGGAGGTGTACTCCAGGTCGAGCGGGCCGCCGGTCCGCGGCGTGACCTCGCTGGCCGGGTTGGTGCCGGCGATGCCCAGGAACTCAACTGGCATGGCGTTCTTCCTTCCGTACGGTGGGGGCGAGCAGTCTGAGGAGGTCCCGCGCCACGGCGTCGTTCTGCCGGAAGCCGGGGCCGTTGAAGTGCGGGCGGGAGAATCCGGACGATCCGGCCGAGCCGGACACCGAGGGGCCGAGCAGGAACAGCGCCGGGTCCACCGATCCGTCGGCCCGGATCGCGCGCGACCGCGAGTCCGCCTTGAGCTGCCCACCGCCGAGGCTCGTGCCGTCGGACGCGAAGAGCTCGTCGGCAGCCAGTGCGCCGGAGTCCAGCAGGCCGCGCAGCAACGGATCAGCGGCCGCGAGTACGTCGGGACGCGGCAGCCGGGCCTCCACGAACGCGCGGGCACGGAGCTCACCCGCGACACCGGGGCTCCGGGCAACGAACTCGTCGTTGTCGATGGCAACATCCAGGTCGGGCCCGGCGAACCGGACGATCCCGGCGCGATGCAGCGCGAGCAGTTCCTCCAGCCGCCGCGGCGGCGGCCCGCTGGCCACGAACGAGAAGAACCCGTGCCACTCGCTCTCCACCTTCCGCACCCGCTCCTCGTCCGACAGCTGCCCGTCGGTGATCGCCCGCGACAACACGCTGTAGATGCTGAGCAGCGCGTTGAAGACAGCCAGATCCGCGGAGTAGGACGGATCCGCCCGCCGCAACAGATCACCCTCGATCAGCTCGACCAGGTACCGCTCAAACCCCTCCCGCCCCTCGAAGAACAACCCGCCCAACGGCCGATCCACCGCCCCCCGGACAAACCGATCCCCCGGATCCGGCACAGCCGAGCCAACCTGCCCAGCCCACCCACCTGCGCTGTCCCTCGGATCGAAACCGTTCTGGACTGTCACGGGCGTCCAGCTGTCCAGAGCCTCCGCAAACTCTTCCCAGGGCATGCGGACGCGTTCAGGGTGAGCGGTGAACAGCTGCTTGTAGTGGGCGTACGCCAACTCCTTCTCGATCAACGGCAGTACGTCGCGATCGAAGTCGAGCGGCCCGTCCCCCAGCGCCTCCTTCGTCAGGTACCGCGTCGGGACAGGCTTGGTGCCCGCGACCGTGTAGCCGAGCTTCGCGTGGTACGGGACGCCCCGCCGCGAGCCGACGTACAGGATCGGCTCGTCGCCGGACGGGCGGTATGTGAGCAGCCCGTCGCACTCGTCGTACCAGCCGCCGCGGCCCTCGGTGAGCAGCACCATCAGGTCGACGAACGCCTGACCGAACCCGCGCACGATCACCGGCGCCTGCGGCCACAGCCCGTCCAGGTCGACGTCCGCGGTGTACCCGGGCGGAACGTAGGTCAGCCCCGCGTCCGCGGCCTGTGCCGCCCAGGCCGCTTCGGATGCCGTCGGCAACCGATCCAGGTAGCCGAGGGCAAGGACCACCGCGTCGGCCGCGAGCTCGGTACCGGACTCGAGGATCACCCGCCGGTCCGCGGTGATCTCGACGGCCCGCTCCCGGTGCGTGCTGACGGTCGCGGGGAGGTCGCGGACGACGCGCTCCCACACCCACGCCAGGTACTCCGCCTGCACCAGCCGTGGCGGGAAGTCCATCGGCCCAGGCGGTTCCAGTCCGGCCTTCTCGAGGATCACCGCGCCCTCGCCGGCGACCCAGGTCGCGAGGTCCGGCCCCGGCACGATCGGCCCCTCGCACTCGACCGACTCGTCGGTGAAGATCGTGACGTCGGACGTCATCGAGTTCATCCACAGCAGCCGGGACTGCTCCCGCCGCCAGATCCGCCCGCCACCGACGGGGTACGGGTCGACGACGTGGAGGTGTACGTCGCGACCGCCGAGCAACTCGTCCGCGCTCGCCGCGAACCGTTCCAGCAACCCCACGGTCCGCGGCCCACCGCCCACGAACACGATGGTTGCCGGCGGCTCCTTCCAGGGACGCATCGCGGAAACCGTCATCGCGGCAGCCCGAGGTGGTCGCGCAACGTCGTACCGCTGTACTCGCTCCGGAAGACGCCGTACTCGCGGAGCAGTGGGACGACCCGGTCGACGAAGTCGTCGAGGCCGCCCGGCGTGAGATGCGGAACGAGGACGAAACCGTCTGCCGCGTTCTCCTGCACGTGCCGGTTGACCGCGTCCGCAACGGTGCTCGGCGAGCCGACGAACGTCTGCCGGTTCTGCTGGTTGATGACGGTCTGCCGCAACGACCACCCGTGGGCCTCGGCCTGCGCGCGCCATTCCGCGACGATCGGGAACGGGTCGTTGTACCCGACCCGGCCCTGTGTCACCGCCGACCCGACGACCGGGTCCTCGGCCGGCAGCGGACCGTCCGGGTCGTACGCCGACAGGTCGCGCCCCCACAGCAACTCCGCGAGCACGAGCGCCGTCGGCCCGGAAACCTGCTGTTCCCGGATGTACGCCGCCTTCTCGATCGCCTCGGCGTCCGTGTCCGCGACCACCACCGTCACGGCCGGCATGATCTTCAGCGAATCCTCGCTCCGGCCGTACTTCGCCAGCCGCGACTTCACGTCCTTGTAGAAGGTCTGCCCGGCCGCGAACGTCCCGTGCCGGCTGAAGATCACGTCCGCGCTCGAGGCGGCGAACTCGCGTCCTTCGTCGCTGTCACCGGCCTGGATGATCACCGGCCGGCCCTGCGGCGACAGCGGCAGCCCGAAGCGTCCGCGGATAGCGAAGTGCGGGCCGCTGTCCGCGAAGGCCCCAGCGCCCTCGCGGGCGAAGCTGCCCGCCTCCTGGTCCAGGACGAGGTCGTCGGCGGTCCAGGAGTCCCAGAGTTTCCTGACGATTCGCAGGGACTCCTGGGCGCGGACGTACCGGTCGGACTTGTCCAGGTACCCGCCGCGGCGGAAGTTCTCGCCGGTGAAGGCGTCCCAGGAGGTGACAACGTTCCAGGCGGCGCGGCCGCCGGAGACGTGGTCGAGGGTGGCCAGGCGCTTGGCGAGTTCGTACGGCTCGTTGAAGGTCGAGTTCACGGTCGCGGCCAGGCCGAGATGGGTGGTGACGGCAGCGAGGGCGCTGAGCACGGTGAGGGATTCGGGACGACCGACGACGTCGAGGTCGTGGATCTGCCCCTTCACCTCGCGGAGTCGCAGGCCTTCGGCGAGGAAGAAGAAGTCGAAGGTTCCGCGCTCCGCCGTTTCCGCGAGTTTCCGGAACGAGGCGAAGTCGATCTGCGAGCCCGACGCCGGGTCCGACCACACGGTGGTGTTGTTGACGCCCGGGAAGTGCGCCGCCAGATGGATCTGCTTGGTCATCGTCCACTCCCCGAAAACGTGTTCCGCGGCCGTTTCAGCCCGAGCCGCCCGCGCAAACTCCCACCGCGCTCCACACCCCCGACCAAGCCGAGCTCCCGCAACCGCGGCAACAGCTCGTCCGCAATCACCGGCACATCCAACTCGAGCGAAGCCGGCCGCAGATGCACCCCGTCAACCCCCGCCGCGGCCCACCCCTCAACCGCCGCAACCAACCCCTCAACCCCATCCACATGAGGCCGCACCCTCACCGAAACCAACACCACCGGCACAGTCGCGCCGTCCGGTGTGACGGCAACCGTTCGGCCCGCAGCGTCCGCCGTGACCCCGACGCGGCGGCTCCCGCCGGCGCGGAGGGTTCGGAGCTGGTCTGCCAGGTCGTCCGAGTCCGGGAGCAGGACCAACTCGGCGTCGCGCGCCGCCTCCAGCGCCTCGGGTGTGTGCACGCGGACCGCCGTCACCGGATGACCCTGCGGCGGCCGCGGAACGATCGACGGACCCTTCACGGAGAACGTCGGCGAGACGAAGTCGACGTAGTGCAGCTTCTCCCGGTCGACGTACCGTCCGCTCGCGGCGTCCCGGATGATCGCGTCGTCCTCCCACGAGTCCCACAACCGGCGGCTGACGTCGACGACGTACCGTGTCTCCCGCCAGGTCTCCGCAGCAGCGACCGGCTCCCGCCGCCCGACCACCGCGGCCGCCTCAGCGGACGTGGACACCTCAGCGACCCACCCCGCGCGCCCGCCCGAGATGTGGTCGAGCGTCGCCACCGACGCCTGCACATGGAACGGCTCCGTATGCGTCACCGTGATCGTCGGCAACAACCCGATCCGCTCCGTCGCCGGCGCCACCCGCGCCGCCAGCCCGAGCGCGTCGAGCCGTACGCTCACCCGCCCCGGCACATCCTCCGGCGCCTCCAGCGCATCAGCGAACGTCACGAGATCCACCCCGGCCGCCTCCGCCCGCTGCGCCGCACGGACCGCCAACGCGCCGGTCAGGATCGCCCGCGGATCAACCTCCGCCCCACGCCACGCCGCCGGATCCGCACCCGCCCCGTCGATCTCCAGCCCGACGATCATGAGGCCACCTTCAACGCCACCGGAATCTCCTTCACGAACGCCAACGGCCCGATCTCCTCCGGATCCGCCGCGGTGTCGAACTGCGGGTCGAACCCGGCCGCGACGTACAACCCCGCCGCTTCCGGCTGCCGCGGTCCCGTCGTCAGGTACAACCGCCGATATCCCAGATCCGCCGCCGCCGTCTCCAGTTCGGACAGCACCCGCCGCCCGAGGCCCTGCCGCCGGTGCAGCTGCGACGTCCACATCCGCTTCACCTCGGCGGTCTCGTCGTCGTACCGCCGGATCGCCCCGCCGGCCACCGTTCTCCCGCCGTACCGCAACAGCACGAACGCCCCGCCGTGCTCGGCGTGGAAGTCCGACGGCGGTACTTCGGTCAACTGCGTGTTCTCGTTGGTCCGCCCGTACCGCGTGCTGTACTCGACGACGAGATCCGCCAGCAACGGCGCGGCCTCCGGATCGTCCGGCCGTACCCGGACCGCCTCCACCGCGCCCAACTGCAGCGGCGCGCCCTCCACCACGGTCTCGCCCGACACGGTCGCGAGGAACGCCTCGGTCACCTGGTACAGCGGTACGGACGCCGCCGGATCGAGCAGCAGCCCACCGCCGTCGTACAGCCGGATGTGCGACGACAGCACGAACCATCCCTGCCCGATCGCCCCCGCGCCGAGGCTGGTGAGCACCGGCCGGAGCGCGTAGTCGATCACCAGCACATGCGCCGGCGTACCACCCGTTGCCAACGGCAACACTGTCTTGCCCTTCAACGCGTACTGCGGCAGCAGATCGAGGAACACCTTCAGCAAGCCCGAGTACGCCGCCTTGTACACCGGTGTCGTGACCACGACGGCGTCCGCGGCTTCGAGTACCGCGGCCGCGGCGGCGATCGCCGGATCGTCGGCCTGCCCGCGCAGCAGCGGCTCGGCCGGGAGGTCGCGCAGCACGATCGGGGTGACCGTGTGGCCGTGGCTGATCAGGCGCTTGGTGACGTGGTCGAGCACCGCGTCGGTCCGGGAGGACAACGACGGACTGCTGGAGATCGTTGCAATGGTCGCCATGGTGCTCTCCTATTTCTTCGGCAGGCCGGGCGGGTTGATCAGCGACTTCGGCACGGCCTCGCCCTGCAGGCCCCACTTGGCCAGGACCTTCGCGTAGCTGCCGTCGGCGATGGCCGCGTTCAGCGCGTCGGCCAGTGGTTTCACGAGGCCGTCGTCCTTCTTCGTCGCGACCGCGACCAGGCCCTGCACCGGGTAGCTGGACGAGACGGTGCCGACGATCTCGGTCTGATGCTGGGTGGCTACGTGGTACGACGCGTTCGGGTTCGGGCCCAGGTACAGGTCGATCCGGCCGGACTGCAGCGCGAGGTAGGTGTCGGCGGACTGCTGGTAGTACTTGATGACGGCCGGCTTCAGGCCAGCCGCGACGTTCTGCTTGTTCCAGTCGACGAGGATCGCCTCCTGGAGCGTCCCGGAGCCGACGGCGACGGTCTTGCCCGCGATGTCGGCCGGACCGGAGATCTTCAGCCCGGAGCCCTTCTTGGCCTCGAAGGCGTGCAGCCCGAGCCGGTACGACGCGAAGTCGTACTTCTCTTTGCGCAGCTCGGAAACCCCGATGTTCGAGATCCCGACCTGGTACTTCCCGGAGTCCAGCCCGAGGAACAGGTTCTCCCAGCTGGTTGTCTCGATGTCGGGCTGCAGCCCGAGCACACTCGCGACCAGGTACGCGATGTCGATCTCGACACCGATCGGTGTCTTGTTGTCGTCCGCGGTGAACCCGAGCGGTGGCTGCCCGCCGCCGGCCGATCCGTTGCCGACCACCAGCTTCCCGGAGTCACGCACCGCCGCCGGCAACTCGGCCGCGATCGAGTCCACCTTCGCGGACGTGATGTGGGTCTGCTTCGCCGACGTGTCGAACGCGACCTCGGACGCCTTCGACGACGTACTGGTCTGCGGGTCGGCGCAGGCACCCAGCAGCAGGACCACCGCGGAAGCCAGCATCAAACGTTTTCTCATCAGTCGTCCTCAGCTCGTGAGTGGGAGGCCGGGCGGGTTGATCTCGGACTTCGCGACGGCCTCACTGGCGACGTTCCAGCGGGCCAGCACCTTGGCGTAGCTGCCGTCCGCGATGACCGCGTTCAGCGCCGCCTGGTACGCCTTGACCAGCCCGTCGTCCTTCTTGGTGGTGGCCGCGATCAGGCCCTGCAGCGTCGGCCCGGCGCCGGAGAACTTCCCGATCGTCTCGGTCTCGCCGGACGTCTTGACGTGGTACGCGATCGACGGGTTCGGGCCGAAGTACGCGTCGATCCGCCCGGAGCTCAGCGCCAGGTACGTGTCGGTGTTCTTCTGGAAGTACTTGATGGTTGCCGCGGGCAACCCAGCCTTGATGTTCGCCTCGTTCCAGTCGACCAGGATCTTCTCCTGGTTCGTTCCGGAACCGACCGCGATCGTCTTCCCGGCGATGTCCTTGCCGCTGGACACCCGCCAGGTCCCACCCTTCTTCGCCTCGAACGCGATGTCGTCCTTGCGGTACGTCGCGAAGTCGTACTTCTGCTTGCGCTTCTCGGTCACCGTGATGTTCGAGAACCCGACGTCGTACTTCGCCGAGTCGAGCCCGACGAACAGGTTCTCCCAGCTCGTCACCTCGATCTCCGGCTTCAGCCCGAGCGACTGCGCGACCAGGTACGCGATGTCCACCTCGAGCCCGATCGGGGTCTTGTTGTCGTCGGCGTAGAAGCCGAGCGGCACGCTGCCGCTGCCGAACCCGGCGCCGACGACCAACGTCCCGCGGTCGCGAACCTTGGCCGGCAGCAGTGCGGCCGCGGCGTCGTTCTTCGTGGTGGTCACCCGGTCCTGCGAAGCCGAGGTGTTCACACCGGTGTCGGATTCGGAGGAGGCGGTCGCCTGCGCGCCGCAACCGGCGAGCGTCAGCACCGCGAGGGAAAGGACAAGAAGCCGTTTCATCAGAGCACCTTCGAGATGAACGCACGGGTGCGTTCGTGGACAGGGTTGTCGAGCACCTCGCGCGGCGGACCCGACTCGACGATCCGGCCGCCGTCGATGAAGACCACCGTGTCGGCGATCTCCCGGGCGAAACCGATCTCGTGCGTGACGACGACCATCGTGGCGCCGTCGCGGGCGAGTTCCTTGATCACGTCGAGGACCTCGCCGACGAGTTCCGGGTCGAGCGCGCTGGTCGGCTCGTCGAACAACAGCACCTTCGGTTTCAGCGCGAGCGCCCGCGCGATCGCGACCCGCTGCTGCTGCCCGCCGGACAGCTGCCGCGGGTACACGTCGGCCTTCTCGCCGACGCCGACGCGTTCGAGCAGTTCGCGCGCGTACGGTACGACCTCGCCGCGCTTGCGCCGCTGCGCCGACACCGGCGCCTCGACGACGTTCTCCAGCACGGTCAGATGCGCGAACAGGTTGAACGTCTGGAACACGAACCCGACCTGCGACCGCTGCCGGAGGATCTCCCGCTCGCGCAGCTCGTGCAGCTTGTCGCCGCGCCGCCGGTACCCGATCAGCTCGCCGTCGATCCGGATCAGCCCGCGATCCACCTTCTCCAGATGGTTGATCGACCGCAGCAGCGTGGACTTCCCCGAACCCGACGGCCCGAGGATCACGGTCACGTCGCCGGCCGGTACCTCCAGGTCGATGCCCTTCAGTACTTCGAGATCGCCGAAGCTCTTGTGTACTCCGCGGATGTCGATCATCGCGACGTACCTCGCGCGAACCGGCGTTCCACGTAGTACTGCACGATCGACAGCAGCGTGGTCAGCACGATGTACCAGACCGTCGCGACCATCAGCAGCGGTACGACCCGGCTGTTCCGGCCGTAGATCACCTGCACCTGGTAGAAGAGCTCCGGGATCGCCATCACCGAGACGATCGACGTGCCCTTGAACAGGCTGATCACCTCGTTCGCGCCGTTCGGCAGGATCGAGCGCATCGCCTGCGGCAGCACGATCCGGAAGAACTGCCGCAGTTTCGGGATCCCGAGCGCGGCGGCCGCCTCGGTCTGCCCGGCGTCGACGGAGATGATCCCGCCCCGGATGATCTCCGCGGCGTACGCCGCCTGGTGCAAGGCCAGCCCGAGTACGGCGGCGCCGAGCGGGCCGAACAGGTCGTTCGTACTGAAGTGCACGAACTCCGGCCCGAACGGGATGCCCAGGCTGAGCTCCTTGTACAGATAGGCGATGTTGAACCAGAACAGCAGCTGCACGATCAACGGGATCGAGCGGAACGCCCAGATGTAGCCCCAGGCAACCAATTGCAGGAACGGGCTGCTGGACAGGCGCATCGAGGCGAGTACGGCGCCGAGCACGAACCCGAGCACGGTTCCGTAGACGGTCAGCTGCACGGTCACCCAGAGCGCGGAGAAGATCGTCCGGGTGGCGAAGAACTGGAAGAACGTCGGCCAGTCCCAGCCCGGATTGGTGGCGAGTCCGTGCACGAACATCGCGAGCAGGACGAGTACGGCGGCGACACCGACCCAGCGCCACGGGTGCCGGCGGGCGACCACGGGCAGGTCGGTTTCAAGGGACAGGACCGGCGGTCCGGTGGTACCGGACGCAGGCGTGACTGAAGTGGTGGACACGATCGCTCCCTGGCGGTGGGCAGGCTTCGCGGACCCTTCGGCGGCGAAGGGCAGGAATGGGAAGGGCGGCGCGGGTCAGCGCAGACAGAGGGCGCTGGAGACCCGGAGCAGGTCGATGTGGAGGCGGTAGTACGGCGGTTTGCGCGTCATGCCCGTCCCCTCTCGTCGCTCGTGTCATTTCAGTATGGGACGAGCTTGAAAGAATAGTAAGTGGGTCGACAAAGCTCTCAATATATGGACGGCTTATACCGGTCCGCGGGGGCTGCTCCGCGCCAAAGTTCGGGTGATCCGCGTCACGCTTCCGGCGCCTTTGTTGCCTGCCGCGCGCACGCCTGAGCATCCACCAGGCGACAGGAAGCCCTCACGGAACGTGGCCGATTTCGTTCAACTTTTCGCAACCTGTGTTTGGGCGGCCCGTGATCTCGTCGTTATGGTCGTTGAGCCGTCGCACCCCCTCATCGACGGATTCCCCTCCCCTGGAAGGCTTCTCGTGCCCACTCACCAAGACGCGCCGAACGCAGATCGGCAGGCGTCCAGTCGTCCGGCTGCCCCGCGCCGGGTGGCCAAGCACCGGTTCTCTCGTCGCGGTTTCACTCGCCGTAACAATCTAATCGGTCTGACCGCCGCCCTCGCGGCCGCCGCCGGAACGACGACCGTCGCTCTCGCGTCGTCCGCCACCGGCCCGGCCGCCGCGAACGACGTACCCCAGCTGAGCGCCGCGCAGGCCGACGCGCTGACCGCGGCCCGGATCGACCGTCGCGACCTCGGCTCCCGGGACCTGTCCCGGATCGACCTGTCACTGGCCGCGGCGCAGAAGGCCGCCGTGTCGAACGCGGCCAAGCAGCGCACCGACAAGCTGGCCGCCGCCGCGACGCTGACGCAGCGCCGGGCGCTCGCGCTGGCCGCCGCCAAGGCCGCCGCGGCGAAGAAGGCCGCGGACAGCGCCAAGGCCCTCGCCGCCGCGAAGGCGGAGGCAACCGCCAAGGCCGCGGCGATCGCCAAGCAGGCCGCCATCGCGAAGCAGGCGGAGGCCGCCAAGCAGGCCGCGATCGTCGCCGCCGCACCGAAGATCGTGCTCCCGACCACCGGCTACCACCTGACCGCGCGCTTCAACCAGGCCGGCGGCCGTTGGGCGCACAAGCACACCGGCCTCGACTTCGCGGCCCCGATGGGTACGCCGGTCCTTTCGGTGATGGCCGGCCAGGTCATCCAGGCCGACTGGGAAGGCGCGTACGGTCGCCAGGTGAAGGTCCGGCACGCCGACGGCACGGTCACGTCGTACGGCCACATGTCCGAGTTCGACGTCTCGGTCGGCGACTCGGTCCAGGCCGGCTCGATGGTCGGCCGGATCGGCATGACCGGCAACACCACCGGCCCGCACGTCCACTTCGAGGTCCTCCCCGGCGGCGGCGCCCCCATCGACCCCGAACCCTGGCTCCGCGCCCACGGCCTGAACCCGTAACCGCTACCGTTCCCCCAACACTTCGAAGAGGGGGAACTCTTGAAGCTCCGAACCATCACACCGGCCGCCGCACTCGTGGCGGCCGGTCTGATCGCCACCCAACCCGCCCAGGCCGCCCCGCAACAGGCGACCGCGACCTGCTCGCTCGTCGTTCCGTCGCGGCTGTCCATCGGCGCGGCGAGCAACAACTTCGTCGCCAAGCTCGGATCGAACTGCCCGGCGACGATCAACACCGCCGTGTGGAAGAGCACGCCTGCGGCGACCTTGTACCCCGAGGGACGGCTGCAGTTCCTCAACCACGCCCGCGAGGTCAGCTTCACCGTTTCCGGTGCCGGGGCGCCGATCGGCACCGTCACGTGGAAGCCTGCCGGCGGCGCGACCGACTTCAACGGCATCAAGGTCGCCGATCTGTCCGGCGCGACCTCGGTGTCGAAGGCGGCCTCCGTGGCGGCGCTGACCGGGGGCCGCAAGGGCAGCCGTGCGGCCCTGCTCACCACGGTCTCCTACTGGCGCACCACTACCGGGCGCTCGGTCCGCTGGGCCAACAAGCAGGTGCTGATCCAGTACCAGGACATCGGCACGACGACCTGGAAGGGGCTCGCCTACGTGACCACGAACAGCGTCGGCCAGGTGACGTACAACTACTACCCGAACCGCACCCGGCGGTACCGCGTGTACGTTCCCGGGACGAGCAGCATCTGGAACATCTTCTCGCCGGTGATCAGTCGTTAGAGGAACTTTGCCATGTCGAGGGCGTCTACCGGGGTGTCCTCGATGATGAACTCGGCGGTGTGGGTGCCTTCTACGACGTAGCCGTGGCGTTCGTAGAGGTGTCTCGCTGGGGCGTTGACGCCGTGGACGTGCAGGGTGATCTTGCGCGCTCCGCGGCGGCGGGCCTCGGCGGTGGTGGCGGTCATCAGGGCGTTGCCGACGCCGAGCCGCCGTGCCTCGGGGGCGACCGCGATCCCGTTGATCGCGAGTACGCCGGAACCCTCCGGAAACGGGTACTTGTCCTGCAGCCGGACGTACCCGACCACCGCCCCCTCGTATTCCGCGACGAGATGCGCCTCCGGCCCGCTCCGGCTGAAGAACGTGTCCTGCAGGGTTTCGCCGTACGACGGGAACCCGGACGACGCGTCCCACGCGACCCGCTCGATCGCGAGCAGCGCCGCGTCGTCCTCCTCGGCGGCCTGTCGTACCGTCACCCGCTGGTCGTCTGCACGGCGTTCGTCACTCACCGGACCATCCTCACCCCTGGAGCAGGCCAACATCCTGCCGGGTCAGCCGTCGAGGTCGGCCGTGGGCAGGACAACGGTTGCGGTCAGGCCGCCGTCCGGCTTCGGCGTGAGCTGGAGCCGGCCGTGGTGGACCTCGACGATCCGGTCCACGAGCGCCAGCCCGAGCCCATGCCCGGCGCCGTATCGGCGTTTCGCGAACGGCTCGACGAAGGTCCGCACCTGCTCGGCGGCCAGTACGTCGCCGTCGTTGCGGATCTCCAGCCGGCCCCGGACAACGTGGGCGGAAACCGTTCCGCCGCCGTGCCGGATCGCGTTCTGCACCAGGTTCGTGACCAGTTGGTGCAGCAGGATCTCATTGCCTTCGACAACTGATTCGGAGACCTCGGCGGTCAGCGTGACACCGGCCTGGGCAGCCTCGGCGGACAGCGCCGGCCAGGCGGACCGCAGGACGGCGGCCAGGTCGACCGGGTCCGTCTCGATCTCGCGGTTGTCCAGCGCGGTGAGGCTGAGCAGTGTCTCCACGATGTCGATCCCGCGCTGGTTGGTCTCGGCCAGCCGTTTCACGAGCTCCGGAACGTCCTGGTGCTTCGGATCGGCCTGCGCCACCTCGAGCATCGTCTTCATCACCGCGTGCGGTGTCCGCAGCTCGTGCGAGGCGTTCGACGCGAACCTCCGGTACTGCTCGAACGACACCTGCAACCGGTCGAGCATCTCGTCGAACGTGTCCGACAGGTCGGTGAACTCGTCCCGGATCCCGGTCAGCCCGACCCGGTGGTCGAGCGACCCGCTCGCCGCCCGGCGGGCCGCGGCGGTGATCTCCTGCAACGGCCGCAGCATCCGCCCGGCGAGCAGCCAGCCGCCCGCGAGCCCGACGATCGCGAGGAACCCGAGCGACCAGGCGGAAAGCTTCACCACCAGGTCGAGGATCTCGCCGCGCGTCGGCGGCGGGCCGGCCCGCAGGTCGCGCGGGTTGGCGGCGGTCAGCGGGTAGTTCGGGACGATCCGGAAGACCAGCCAGATGATGCACGAGACGACGGCGCCGGAGACCACCAGCAGGCCCGCGTAGCTGAGCGTGAGCCGCAGCCGGACGGTCAGCCGTGGCCGCCAGGTCAGCAGCCGTTCGCCGCTCATTTCTCCCCGACACGGTAGCCGACGCCGGGCACGGTGTGGATCACCCACGGATCGCCGAGCCGCTTCCGGAGCACGGAGATCGTGATCCGTACGGCGTTGCTGAACGGGTCCGCGTTTTCGTCCCAGGCCTTCTCCAGCAGGGTTTCCGCACTGATCACACCGCCGCGCGCGGTCATCAGCACCTCCAGGACGGCGAACTGTTTCCGGGTGAGTTTCACGTACCGCCCGAACCGGTGCACCTCCCGGCGGAACGGGTCCAGGCGGACCCCGGCGTACTCGATGACCGTCGGCGTCGCGACCACGGACCGGCGGACCAGGGCGCGCAGCCGGACCACGAGTTCGCGCAGCTCGAACGGTTTCGTCAGGTAGTCGTCGGCGCCGAGCTCGAACCCGGTGATCTTGTCGTCCAGGTCGCCGGCCGCGGTCAGCATCAGCACCCGGCAGCCGATGCCCTGCGCAACGATCTCGCGGCAGACCTGGTCACCGCTGATCCCCGGTAGGTCCCGGTCGAGGACCACCACGTCGTAGTCGTTCACGGTCAGCGCCGCCAGCGCGGCGTTCCCGTCGAAGGTGAGGTCGGCCGCGATCGCCTCCAGCCGCAGCCCGGCCTGGATCGCCTCGGCGAGATAGACCTCGTCCTCCACGACCAGCACCCGCATACCGTCCATTGAACCAGGTCGGGGGTATCGAAAACGTATCGGAAACACCAGACGTTCTGGCAACATCCGCACGGATGAACTGGTGGCATGCTCACCGATCGAACTACTCGTGACCGCCGGCTGAGCGTGCTGGCCGGGTTCGCGATCGTTGCCGCGGTCATCAGTCTCACCGTTGCCGCCTGTACTGCGGTTTCCGCCCAGGACGAACCGCAGACCTCCGGCGGGAAATCCACCGGATCGACCCCGGCGCACAAGGGTCCACCGAACGCGGCGGACGGCGTGCTGCCCGACCACACGTCGGCGTACGACACCGATCTGCCCGGGATCGCCAAGCTCGATCCCGCGCTCCGTACGGCGGTCCAGGAGGCCGAGACCGCGATGAAGGCGGACGGGATCCGGATGCAGGTGACCACCGGCTGGCGGAGCAGGAAGTACCAGGAAGAGCTGCTGGAGAAGGCGATCCGCAAGTACGGCAGCAAGAAGAAGGCCCTCGAGTACGTCGCCGATCCGGACGAGTCGCACCACGTCACCGGCCATGCCGTCGACATCGGCCCGACCGACGCCGACGACTGGCTGAACCGCAAGGGCAACCGCTACGGCCTCTGCCAGACCCTCTCCAACGAGATCTGGCACTTCGAACTCGTCACCAAGCCCGGCGATTCCTGCCCACCGATGACCGACCCCACGAAGTAGCGCTAGCGGGGTTCTTCGGGCGGGTCCGGGAGTTCGGCCAGCGGCCGTTGGGACCAGGCGACGTCGTGCCAGGCGTCGTGTTTCCAGCCGATGTTCCGGTAGACGCCGATGGGCTCGAAGCCGAGCGACTTGTGCAGCGCCTCGCTCGCGGGGTTCGGCAGGGTCACGCCGGCGACGGCCGTCCGGTAACCCCGGGCGATCAGGCGATCGAAGAGCGCCTCGTAGAGCTTGCGGCCGGCGCCCCTGCCGTGGTGCGTGGGATTCAGGTAGACGCTGACCTCACAGGACCACCGGTACGCCGGGCGCGGTTTCATCGGGCCGCCGTACGCGTAGCCGACGACCTGGCCGTCGTCCTCGAGGACCAGCCAGGCGTGGGTGGCGACGGCCTTCGTGATCCGCTCGGCCATCTCGGCAGCCGTCGGCGGAGCCAGCTCGAACGTGATCGAGGTACCGGTGACATAGGGCGCGTAGATCGCCGCGCAGGCCTCGGCGTCCGCGGCCGAAGCGTCTCTAACCTGAACCATGATACGATAGTAGCCACAACTGCCGCTATAGTGGCAACGTGATTGACGATCTGTCGCGTTCTCTGGCCGCGACCGTCCACCAGGCGCGGGTTGCGCAGGACCTGTCCGTGAACGCCTTGGCGGAGCGGTCCGGGGTGTCCCGCGCGATGATCGGGAAGATCGAGCGCAGCGAGGCGCAGCCCACCGCCGTACTGCTCGGAAAGCTGTCCGGCGCGCTCGGGATGACGTTGTCCGAGCTGGTCGCTCGCGCGGAGAACACCGACGAGCTGCTCCGCCGCGCCGCCGACCAGCCCGTCTGGACGGACCCGGCCACCGGGTACCGCCGGCGCGCGGTGTCGCCGCTGACCGACGGTCCACTGGAGTTGGTGGAGGTGGAGCTCCCGCCCGGTGCGTCGGTGTCGTATCCGGCCGACGCGTACATCTTCAAGTACCAGCAACTCTGGATCCTGGACGGATACCTGCGTTTCCACGAGGGATCACAGGTGCATGAGCTGCACGCCGGCGACTGTCTGCAACTCGGTCCACCGTCGGCGACAACCTTCCACAACCCTGGTACGACGGTGTGCCGCTACCTGGTCGCGCTGGTCAAGGGGCGCGCCTGAAACCACTGCTCGAGCGCGGTCCGCAACCCCTCCCGCTCGGCCTCCCCGTCCTGATCGGCGGCCCACGCGACGTACCCGTCCGGACGAATCAGCAGCGCGATCGACCGTCCGCCGTGCCCCGTCACGACCTCGACCTGCTCCGGAACACGGGTTCCCGCGAACGCGCCGCCCGGGGTGAGGTCGACGAGCAACGGGCGGCCCGACCGCATCAGCTCGGCCAGCCGCACTGTGCCGACCAGCAGATCCGGCGCCCACCGACCGACCAGCGGATGGGCACCGGCGGCGTACCGGATGTCGGCGCCGGAAATCAGCTCCGCGATCCGCTGGACGTTTCCGGAATCTTCCAGAAACTCGCCGAACAGCTTCCGCAGCGCGGTCACATCGTTGCCCGGCGCAATCAACGCGGACTGCGCCTGGGTGTGCATCAGTACCCGTTCGGCGACCGGCCGGCGCTCGGCCTCGTAGGTGTCGAGCAGCCCGCGCGGCGCCCGGCCCTGCACCTCGGCCGCCACCTTCCAGGCCAGGTTCACCGCGTCCTGCAGCCCGAGATTCAGTCCCTGTCCGCCGATCGCGGAGTGCACATGGGCGGCGTCGCCGACCAGCAGCACGCGCCCGGAACGGAAACTCGAAGCCAACCGGCTGTTTCCGCCGACGAGCCGCCGGAGCAGCCGGGCACCGTCACCCGTTGGCTCGACCAACGGAAGGTGGACGTCGAGGACCCGGTCCACGCTGTCCTGCAACTCCTGGAACGTCATCTCGTTGTCCGGCGGCACGTCCCACTCGACCGTACTGACGGCCGGCAGCCGGCCCGGGAACGGCGCCCAGACGAACATGCCGCGGTCCGTTCGCTGGTGCAGGAACGGCGGCACCGCGCCGTATCCCGGAATGTGCAGCAGGCCGCCCCGGACGTACTCCGCCGGCACCTCCGCGCTTCCGGTCCGCGACACCGTCGCGTCGTTGGTGACCCCCGGAAAGTCGATTCCGGCCAGTTTCCGGGTCACACTGTGCCCGCCGTCCGCCCCGATCAGGTACCGGGTCCGGAGCTGGTACTCGCCGTCCGGCCCGGACAGCGTGACCGTCACGCCGTCGGCATCCTGCGTGAAGCCGAGCAGCTCGTGTCCGCGCCGGAGCTCCGCACCGAGTTCGAGCGCCCGCTCCTGCAGTACCTCCTCGATCCGTGCCTGCGGGACCTGCAGCAGGTACACCGGGTTCTCCTCGAGTAGATCGAGGCGCAGCGGCATCGCGCCGAACACGAAACCCGGGGCGGGCCGCGGCGCACCCGGCGTACTGCTCAGCCGCTCGTAGAGTCCGCGGCGGTCGAGCATCCGGACGACCTGGCCGACCAGCCCGTTCGCCCGCGGCACCGTGCTGCGCTCCGGCAGTTTCTCCAGCACGATCGGCCGCACTCCGGCCAGCCGCAGTTCGCTCGCCAGCATCAATCCGTTCGGCCCGGCACCTGCAATGACGACATCCGTATCCATGACACCCCTCCAATTGGGCATGACTGACCACCCCGGCGACCGGCCAGGGGCAAGTTGTCGAGTTGGTTATTCGGGAACCGGCAGGCCGGCCTCGATCTGGTCGAGCGCCGACGAGAGCAGCTCGGCGACCGACCGTGGCGGATCGGCCCGCATCCATTCGGTCATCACGACCGCCCGGGCCGCGCCGATCACCTCGGCGACCAGCCGCGGATACATCCCGGACGTCCCGGTGCGATCGGCGACGGCGGCGGCGAGCTCCTCGCCGGCCCGGGCGTACGCCCGAACGATCGCGCCCTGCAGGGCGGGCTCGGTCATCATCAACCGGATTCCGGCCAGCCACTTGTCGTCCGCGGGCCGCCGCTCGCTGTGACCCTCCTCGCCGAGGGCGAAGTGCTTCTCGATCGCTGTGCGGATCGCCACCCACAGCGGCTCGCCGGCCGGCCGCGCGCGCAGCTCGTCGGCGATCCGCAGGCTGCGGTCCACCTCGCGGGCGGCGATCGCGTCGGCCTTGCTGTCGAAGTAGTTCCGGAAGGTCCGCAGCGAGACGCCGGCCTCGGCGGCGATGTCCTCGATCCGGACGTTGCCGTACCCGCGCTCGACCGCGAGCCGGACCGCCGCCCAGCTCAACGCGATCCGCGTCTCCTGCTTCTTCCGCTCCCGCAACCCGTCGGCCATGTCTCGACCGTAGCAGAAGTTGCCTAAAGAGCAAAGATGCCTTTTAGGCAATTTTCTCCGAGGTGGGCAGACCCGACGGCTGCCCGTGGTTGGGTTAGGACATGCTGGTCTGGGTGCTGACGGTGCTGGCGATCGCCGGCCTGCTGCTGTTCGACTACTTCTTCCACGTCCGGTCCGCGCACGTGCCGACGCTCCGCGAGGCGGCCGTCTGGTCCGCGCTGTACGTCGGGATCGCGGTCCTGTTCGGACTCGGGACGCTGATGATCGGCGGCAGCGGGATGGGCTCGGAGTACTTTGCCGGGTATATCACCGAGAAGGCCCTGTCGGTCGACAACCTCTTCGTCTTCCTGATCATCATGACCGGCTTCCGGGTGCCCCGGGAGAACCAGCAGAAGGTGCTGCTGGTCGGGATCGTGGTCAGCCTGATCGCCCGGTCCGCGTTCATCTTCGTCGGATCCGCGTTGCTGCACACGTTTTCCTGGGTGTTCTACCTGTTCGGGATCGCGCTGCTGCTGACCGCCGGGAACATGCTCAAACCGGAGACCGAGGAGTCCCACCAGGCGCAGAACCTGGTCGTCCGGCTGGCCCGCCGGCTGTTCCGGACCACCGAGGAGTACGACGGCGACCGGCTGACCACCCGGGTCGACGGCCGCCGGATGCTGACCCCGATGCTGCTGGTGATGGTGGCGATCGGCGCCACCGACCTGATGTTCGCGCTGGACTCGATCCCGGCCATCTTCGGCCTCACCCAGAACGTGTACGTCGTGTTCACCGCGACCGCGTTCAGCCTGCTCGGCCTCCGGCAACTGTTCTTCCTGCTGGACGGACTGCTGGACCGGCTGATCTACCTGTCGTTCGGGCTGGCCGCGATCCTGGTGTTCATCGGCGCGAAGCTGATCCTGCACGCCCTGCACGAGAACAACCTGCCGTTCGTGAACGACGGCGAGCACGTCGAGGTCGGCGAGATCAGCACCGGCCTGTCGCTGGCGGTGATCCTGGTCGTGCTGCTGATCACGATCTTCGCGTCGCTGTTCAGCACCCGCGGTCGGACCCAGACCGCGATGGCGCACATCCGCCGGGACGCGACGGCGTACCTCGATCCCGAGTACACCGACGACCCGGCGGAGCGCGAGCGGGTCTTCCAGCGGTTGCTGCGGGCCCGCGACCACATCACCGAGCTCGGCCCGAAGGCCAAGCAGCACGTGCTGAACGAGGACGACCTGATGGCACTGTGCCGCCAGGTCGGCGAGGCACACGCCGCCGCCCACACCGACCACGTGATCCGCCCCAGCCTTTAGCCCTACCCCCGCGGCAACCAGACGCGCATGGCACCGATCCCCCGGTTCGCCCACGCGTAGTACGGAACCGCGACCACGTCGACCTCCTCACCCACGGAGTCCGCCACCCCAGCTACGAACGACCACCCCGGCTTGTGCCCTGCCCCTGCACGTCCCTGGGCCTTCAACACAGTCACCCCATCCAGGAGATCCGTCGCCTCCGCGACAGGAGTCCCAGGTACCAGGTGCAGGTCGTCGACGTTCGCCGCGTTGTCCTCCTGCTCGACCGCGTAGACGAGCGGACCGCGTTCGAGCGCGACGCATCCACGCACGGCGTCGATCCGCGGATCCGCGCCCACCACGCGAGGTTCGAGCGGGAGTACGAGTTCGATCTCGGTGCCTTCTGCTCGCGCGTAGCCACCTGCGTCGACCGAATGTCCGTTGAGAGTCGCACCCTCCGCCCACCCGGGAATGCGGAGATCAACGGTGGCCGGCGTTGCACTCGTGATGCGGACGGTGCCGTCCCAGGGGTACGTCGTGTCCACCGTGAGCTCGATGTCGCCGGACTTGATCACGCCGGGTGCGTACTGGTGCAACTGGATCGCGTCGTCCGTCGTGGTCGCCAGATAGCTGTCGAGGCTCGCGAGCGTGCGCATGATGTTCGGCGGGCAGCAGGCGCAGTCGAACCAGCCGCGCCGCCCGTGCGCCGGGCTGCGCCCGGTGTCCGGGTACGCCGCCCCGCGCAACTGCAGCGGGTTCACGTAGAAGTACTCGGTACCGGACAGCGAAACCCCGGCAAGGAAGCCGTTGTACAGCATGCGCTCGATCGCATCGCCGTACGTCGCCTCGCCGGTCGCGAGCAGCATCCGCCACGCCCACTGGATGCCGCCGATCGCGGCACACGTCTCGGCGTACGCGCGGTCGGCCGGCAGCTCGTACTCGTCGCCGAACGCCTCGCCGTCCCAGCGCGCGCCGAGCCCGCCGGTCACGTACGTCTTGGTCGACCACATGTGCTCGAACTGCACCTTCAGCGCGTCGAGCAGCTCGGTGTCGCCGGTCTCCAGCGCGACGTCGGCGGCGCCCGCGGCCAGGTACACCGCACGGACCGAGTGCCCCTCGACCGTGGTCGCCTCGCGGACCGGGACCCGGTCGGAGAAGTACGCCGACGAGTGCCCGTGCCGTTCGATGATCCCGTGGCCGCGGGCGTCCACGAACCACTGCGCGAGCTCCAGGTACGTCGCCGTACCCGTCTCCCGGTACAGCTCGACGAGCGCCATCTCGATCACCGGATGGCCGTCCACATCGACGGTCTTGCCGTCGCCGAACGTCGCGTACAGGTGGTCGGCGAGCTTGATCGCGACGTCGAGCAGCTCGCGTTCGCCGGTACAGCGGACCGTCGCGACGGCGGCCTGGATGAGGTGGCCGGCGCAGTAGTGCTCGTGGCTCCAGACGAGTTGCTGGTAGCGGCCCTCGTCGCCGTACCGGAGCTGGACGACCGAGTCGAGGTACCCGTCCTCGCGTTGCGCGGCGGCGACCACGGCGGTGAGGTCGCGGATCCGTGTGAGCAGTTCGTCGTCGGGGTTGCGCCCGTACTCCCAGGCGGCGGCCTCGAGCCACTTGTAGACGTCGGAGTCGGCGAACACCGGGCCGATCGCCTCGCCCTCGCCGATACCGGCGGCGAGCCGGAGGTTCTGCAGGTTGCCGGCCTTCTCCAGCTGGTCCTGGCCGCTGGGGATCGCGTCGGCGCCGTTCCGTGCCTGGCGCGGCGCCCAGAAGCCGCCGGTGATGCTGACCTGGCCGAGTCCGAGGGGCTGCCGGCGGCCCTTGCTGGTGGCGGCCGGGCTGCGAGAGGTCATAGCGTGTAGCTCCTGAGTTGAGGAAATCCGGAACACGTTTTCCGTCACGAATGTAGGTACCTTCAGGCGCCAGGTCAACCCATGCCGGAAACGCAGGAAAGGAGTTGCGGTCGTAGGCGCTGGTCCGGTCCCCGGATGGTCATCCGTTGGTCCGCCGCTGGCTGCCGAAGGTCGTCTAGATTGATCCGGGTGCTGCGCAAGCTCGTGATCGGCGTGGCGGTGATTGCCACGCTGGTGGCAGGGGTGGGCACCGCGCGCCTGGTTCTTCCGTGGACCGATCCCACCCGTGGCGTGCCGAAACAACTGACGTACCTGCGTGCGGAAATCGAGCAGGGCGCGGACCGGAACGCCCAGAAACAGTTTCCGGAAGGGTACTTCTTCCTGAACGTGCTGTACGGCTTGAGCTGGGTGCAGGTCGGCGTCAGCGATCCGGCGCGGGCCGCCGACGCGTCGATCCAGGTGCGCTGGGCGCTCGACCGGCTCGATTCCGCGGACGCGACGGCGCCGTTCGACACGTCGCTGCGGCCGCAGTACGGGATCTTCTACGCCGGCTGGACGAACTGGCTGCGCGGCGGGCTGATCGCGCTCGGGCAGTCGGACGCGGCGGAACGCTCCCGGTTCACGAGTGACTCGGTTGCGATCGCCACCGCCTTCCGAACGGCGGACAGTCCGTTTCTTCCGGCGTACCCGGGACAGGCCTGGCCGGTCGACTCGGTCGTCGCGATCGCTTCCCTGCGGCTGTACGACGCCGTGGTCGCGCCGCGCTTCGGGCAGTTCGCGCGGAACTGGGTGACGACCGTGAAGACCAGGCTGGACCCGGCGACCGGGCTGCTGCCGCATCAGGTGGTGCCGCAGGTGACCGGGGCGCGCGGTTCGTCGCAGGCGATGATCCAGCGTTTTCTGGTCGACATCGATCCGGCGTTCGCGCGGGCGCAGTACCAGCTGTTCAAGGACAAGTTCGTGACCGGGCTGGGGATTCGCGAGTACCCGAAGGGCATCGCTGGGCAGGGCGACGTGGACTCCGGGCCGCTCGTACTCGGCCTGAGTCTTTCGGCAACCGTTGTCGGGATGGGTGCGGCGCGGGTCCATCACAACTCGCTGGCCGAGCGGCTGTCGCGGACGGGCGAGCTGGTCGGGCTGCCGTTCAGCGGGCTGAAGACGAAGCGATACCTCTTCGGTGCGCTGCCGATCGGGGACGCGTTCCTGGCCTGGTCGACGTCCGCGCGGCCGATGGTCGCCACCGACCAACCGACCGTCAAGGGCTCGTCCGGCTGGTGGCGGCTTCCGTGGTTGCTACTGCTCTGGCTACCCCCGTTGCTCTTGTGGGGTGCGCTCCGCCTCAGGCATCGCGGCCAACGACGGAAGCGAGCGCACTGAGCTTCCGCGGCAGATCGTACTCCGCTCCGCCCTCGTGCCCGTTGTACGTGAACACCTCAAGCTCCGCCGGCCCGCCGTACCGGTGGTACGCCGCGAACACCGTCGACGGCGGGCACACGTTGTCCATCAGCGCGACGGAGAACCAGGCGGGGCAGGTGGCGCGGGCCGCGAAGTTCACCGCGTCGAAGTAGGACAGCGTTCCGAACACGGTCTCCGCCTCGAACCGGTGGCCCTTGAGCCAGCGTGCGATCTCGGCGTACGGGCCGTTGTCGGTGATCTGCGACGCCCGCCGGAAGTGGCACAGGAACGGTACGTCGGCGATCGCCGCGGACAGGTCGGCGCGCAGCCCGGCGACGGCGAGCGCCAGACCACCACCCTGGCTGCCCCCGAGTACTGCGACCCGGTCAGCGTCGACGTCCGGGCTGCTGCGGACCGCGTCGACGGCCCGCACCGCATCGGTGATCAGCCGCCGGTAGTAGTGCTTCGCCGGGTCCTCGATGCCGCGGGTGAGGAACCCGGGCGCCGACGACCCGTGGCCGTCCGGCGCAAGGTCCGCGGTGTCGGAGATCGTCTTTCCGCCGCCGCCCTGACCGCGGTTGTCCATCACCAGGTGCGCGTATCCGGCCGCGCTCCAGGTCAGCCACTCGTACGGAATCCCCCGCCCGCCGTTGTAGCCGATGTACTGCACAACCGCGGGCAGCGGACCGGTGCGGTGGCGCGGCAGGAGCAGCCACGCCTTCACCGGTTGGCCGCCCCAGCCGCTGAACGTCACGTCCTGGACCTCGACGGTCGCCAGCCGGGCGTCGTACGGCGTGAACCGGGCGTCGATCGGGTGACCGGCCGCATCGTCGAGCGTCTGCTTCCAGAACGCGTCGAAGTCCGCGGGCTCCTCGGGGTCCGGGCGGTACTCCCGCAACCGGTCCAGCGGCATGTCGACGAGCATTCGATGTCCTTTCCGTTGGCAGATTCCGTGGGCGGATCAGTGGAAGGTGACGGCCGCGGTGCTGCCATGGCGGCCAGTGGTGTCGACGACGATCCGCCAGCCGCGGCCGAGTCGGGTGGCGGTCACGCCGTCGTCGGTGACGGGCTGGTTCAGGCCGGGCTTGTCGAGGTCGACGGTGACCGAGGTGCGGGTCTGCGTCGGGTCCGAGACCGCGACGGTGTTGCCGGCGACCACGACCGAGGCCGGGCCGTCGGCGGTGAGTTCGGCGGCGGTCCCGGCCGTCCAGAAGTTCGCGGCCAGGACGTTGCGCAGCCGGATCGCGTGCGCGGTGCCGTCCGCCCGAATCCGTTGTACCGGAAGCCTTCCGGCGAACGTCTTCGTCTCCGCGAGCGTCGCGGTCGGCAGCTGGACGTAGTAATAGCCCTGCCCGGCCGGCGCCGTACCGTGGGCGAACCATACGGTTTGGTATGGCCGGGTGACGACGTCGTCCGTGCCGTACTTGAGGTTGATCTCTCGCCACGTGGCAGTCCGGTTCTCGCGGAGGGACTGCACCGGTGCACGGTCCGGGAACACGTACCCGCCGGCGCCTTCGAGGTGGCACCAGCCCGGTGCGGCGGTGAAGGTCTCGTTCCCGGTGCGCAGCTTGCGGTTCTCGACGATCGTCTCGACCTCGCCGTCGCCGGTGATACCCGAGCCGGCACACACCATCACGTCGTCGACCAGGAACCAGCTCTTCAACGCCCGCAAGTTCGTGCCGTACCCGCGCAGCTCCATGCCGTAGGCACCTGTCGTCTTCCCCGGCACGGACGCACCGCCGACCCAGTCGGCCTCGCTGGTACTGCGGAAACCATACGAGTCGACCAGCCGCCGGGTGTCGACCGTTGTCCCCGGCAACCGGTACGGGTCGACCGTCGGCCAGTAGTCGCCGGAGTAGTGCCCGAGGTCGTCGTCGTACAGCAGCACCATCCCGTCGGACAGGTGCCAGCCGTGCAGGTTCTCGTTCTGGATCGACTCGTAGTTGTAGATCCGGGACGAGTACGCGCTGAGCCCGATCGTGAACGCCGGGCGGTGGTGCGCGACCTTGTCCATCCGCGGGTACTGCTTGTGCAGGACCAGCGCGCCGCGGGCGGGAGCGGCCGACGCGAGGATGCCGCGGGCCGCGACCAGTGACGCCGGGTCGGTGACCTTCAGGAAGTCTCGGAAGACGTCTTCGGTGATCCACTGCTTGACGAGTGCGGTGAGCTCGGCGGCCCGTCCGGCCGGCGCGGCCGGGATCAGCCGGAGCGTGCCCTCGATGATCGTCTGGGTCGCCGCGTGATTCTGCTTGCTCGGGCGGGCGATCTCCCGGCCGCAGACCGAGCCCATCAGGTCGCCGCGCACCATCAACGGATCGAACGCGTCGGTGATCCAGCCGTAGATGTTCTCCAGGTCCGGATCGGTGACCGCCCAATCCGTGCCGCCGAGCAGGTACAGCAACGAGGACAGCGTGCCGAGCAGCTCCTTTCCGTACCCGCCGTTGTACGGGTGCTTGTAGTGCTGGAGGAACGAACCGTCACTGTAGAAGCCTTCGCCGGTACCGTCGACCCGGCCGGGTGCGTCGTTGAACGCCAGCACGCTGTTCGCGCCGCTGCCCTCGACGTCGCTGATCGCGTCCCGGACCCGGACGAGCGCCGCGGTGTCGCCGTCGAGGACCGCCCTGGTCGCCACCACCGTCGCGATCCAGACGCGGTTCGCCCCGGTCGCGATCTGCCGGTCGGCGCGCCACAGGTTCGGATCCGGCGTGTAGTGGTCGATCGCCCGCGTGTACGTCGTACGGACGTCGGCCGGGAGTACGTCGTACAGCAGGACGAGGGTGTCGGCGAAGGCGGAGGCGCCGCCGATCTCCCAGTCGTAGTCGTTGTCGTACCGCGGGAGGGCCGGGCTGTAGCGGCTGGTGTGCATCCACTCGAGCGCGCCGCGGAGGTCGTCGGCGACGGACTCGTTGCCTTGGTACGCCGATCCGTTGGTGGCCCACGCGACCGCGAGCTGCTTGATGCGCCGGAAGTTCGAGGCGACGTGGTTGGACAGCGTCGTACTGGCGAGGTCGGGCCAGAGCGTTGTGCGGTTCGCCGAACGATCGAGCGTGGCGAGTGCGGACTGTGCGAGCCGATCGACCCGGGCGATCGCAACCGCGAGGTCCGGGTCGGTCGGGTCGACGGTCGGTCCACCGGTGAGCAAGGCTTGCCAACGCAGCCGAAGTTCGTCCGTGCCGGTGTTCGCCCAGCTGGGCGTCGGCAGTGCGAAGAAGGCCGCACCGCCGAGCGCACCGCCGAGCACAGTGCGTCGGCGAAGAGTCAGATCTGACATGAGAGTCCTCTCGAAGAACCGAATCGGCGGCGGCTCACAGGGCGAGGGCGATGGCCTTCGCGCCGCTGGCGTTGGGATGAAGGCCGTCACCGCTGTTGAAGGTCGGGCGGAGCTGGGCCGGGTCGGCCGGGTCGCGGAGGGCGGCGTCGACATCGAGCAAGCGGTCGAACAGACGGGCTTCCCGGAGTACTGCGTTGACGGTGCCGCGGATCTGGTCGAGCTCCGGCGTGTAGCGGGTCCAGCCCTTGAACGGGCCGATCGTTGCGCCGACCACCTCGAGCTCGTGATCGTGCGCGCGACGTACGAGCTGCTCGTAGCCCTGCAGGATCCGCCCGGGATCGGTCTGGTTCGGCGGCTGCTGGATGTCGTTGATGCCGAGGAAAACGATCAGTGTCTGCAGGGTGGGCAGGCCCAGTACGTCGCGATCGAATCGCGACTGCCCGCTCGGTCCGAACCGCGCATCGTCCAGCAGAACACGGTTTCCGCTGATGCCGAGGTTGGCAATCGCGGGCCGGCGGCGGAAGCGGGCGGCGTACTGGTCGGGCCAGCGGAGGTTCGCGTTGTCGGGTGTACCGACGCCTTCGGTGATCGAGTCGCCGAGCACCGCGAGCGCCGAGCGCCCGTTCGCCGCCACGTCGACGCCGGTGAGCAGGAACACCGAGTTGGTCGGACGATCACCGACGTACCCGGTCGCGTGCACGTTCCGGTGGAAGCTCAACGGACCGGTCGGCCCCGGCAGGTAGGTACTCACGACGAGATCCCCGCCATCCGGTACGACGAGACTCACCGGATCACTCACCACGGTCGCGCCGGCCGCGAGCACTACCTCCTGCTCGCCGTCGAACAGCACCGGCCGTTCTTCTGTCAGCCCCACCGACACCGGACCGATCACGATCGGCGTCGTCCCGAACGGATTGGCAAATCGCAACCGCAACCCGCCGGTATGCGGGGCTGCTCCGGCGCTGAGGCGGAGGGTGTTCCGCAGCGTGGTCTTGGTGAAGCCGGTGCTCGCGTCCGGGTCGGTGGGAGTCGGAGCCGTCTGAGCGGTCGCCCAACTGGTGACCCAGTGCGGCCGCGCCTCGCCGGTTTCCGCGGGCGAGGAGTCGCGGACGGTGCGGCCGAGCAGGGTGGCTACGGCGGTGGCGGCGGTTCCGGTGAGGAGGGTACGACGGGACGGCGTTGCCATCAGCAGGCTGCTGTCGGGTTGTAGTCGGCGCCGTACGTCCCGACCGAGTTTCCAGCGGTGTTTCCGGACATGGTGTTGCCGCAGACCTGGCCCTGCGGCGTACGCATGAACTTGATGCCGCCACCGGCGCT
This sequence comes from Kribbella sp. NPDC059898, assembly GCF_042730855.1. Classification (NCBI taxonomy): domain Bacteria; kingdom Bacillati; phylum Actinomycetota; class Actinomycetes; order Propionibacteriales; family Kribbellaceae; genus Kribbella; species Kribbella sp. NPDC059898. The sequence continues at coordinate 18,989 of NZ_JBHWKR010000009.1, read as the reverse complement.
GTTCGTGATGGTGTTCCCGTAGATGTTGTTGGCAGTACCATCGGTTTCCGTGTCGCCGCCGAGGCGGACACCGGCGCCGGTGTTGTCGTGGATCGTGTTGTGGCGGAACGTGTTCCCGCTTCCACGCGCGTCGAGGCCGCCCGAGCTCGGGTCCTGCTGCTGGCTGCAGTCATTGTGATCGACAACGTTCTCCGTGGCGTTCTCCTTCACGTCGACGCACTCGTTGCCGTACGTCGCGATCGTGTTGTCGTGGATGTGGTTGTTCCGGCTGCGATCCGGCTGGTCGTCCGGGGCGCCGTTCTGGCCCTGCTGTTCCGGCGCGGTGCCGAGGTAGATCCCCTCGCCGTTCTTGCCGCCGTCGTCGAACTTGAAGTCCCACACCCCGCACGGCCCGATGGTGTTGTCGTGGACATCGGCGTTCGTGACCAGGTACCGCAGTCGGAGGCATTCGCTGCCGGCGTTCTTCAGCCGCATGTTCCGGATCGTGAGCGTGCCGACACCGTCGCCGGGCGAGGTGCTCATCACGTACACGAGCTTGTCCCGGTACCCGTCGATGCTCGACGACGAGCCGTGCAACCCGTCGATCGTGAACCCGTCCAGCGGCACGCCGTCGTGCTGGACCTGGACGATCCGGGAGTTCCCGGCGCCCTTGACGACCGCGGTCGACGGGCCGGTGATCGTGACGCCGGAGCGGACGGTCACCACGTCCTGCAGGTAGGTGCCGGAGGCAAGGTGTACGGTCGCGCCGCGCGGGGCGGTGTCGAGCGCTTTCTGAATGGTGGCGAACGGCGTGCCCGCCGACGTACCGGCGTTGGTGTCGCTGCCGGCCGGGGCGACGAAGTAGTCGGTCGCGGCGTGCGCCGGTACCGCGGGCAGCGCCAGCGCGAGGCCGAGGCCGAGGCCGAGGATCGGGACGGCTCTGGACATGGTTGTCCTCCTGATAAGGCGGGTGGAAGTGCCTATGCGCGGTCGGCGACGAGCAGGCCGACCAGAACCGGAACGGTGGTGCCGAGGAGCAGCGGACCCGCTGGAATCACCAGCGAGAAGACAGGTGCGGCGATCGCGGCGCCGAGCAGCGCGGTGCCACGCGGGACGGAGGTGAAGGCCAGACGGAACGCCGTACGACGCCACTCCGCCACGGAACCGGACGGTTTCCGGGCGGCGGCCACGGCGAGCGCGAGGTGATAGGTGACAGCGGCGGCCAGTAGGCCGACGTGGATCATGAACAGCGCGACGACGAGTACACCGGAACGCCCTGCCAGGAACGCCAGGTTACTCAGGGCAATCACCGTGGCGAGAGTCATCAGCACCGAGTGCGGCAACAGCCGACGCCAGTACTTACGCCAACCGACGAACACCCCGGTGAAACACCGAGCATCCCCGTCGACCCGCCACCGCTCCAACGCAAACCCGACCCCCGCCAACGCCGGCAACCACGTGACCACCCCCAAACACAAGACCCCGAACGCAACCCCCGCAGCCGCCGGATACGCCCCCCACCCCAACAGCCGCCACACGCGCCCCACACCAAATCCTGTAGGGGCGGGGTTGGCGCTCATCGGGTGGCGGCCACGGGGACGGTGATGCGGTGGGTGGGGGTTTGGATGATGGCGCGGATCGCCAGGCCATCACAATCGCCCGGCGTCGGGCCCTCGCCCGCTGGGGAGCGCGAGCCGGCGCCGATTGTGATGGCGTGGCGATCCGCCAGGTCCGCGGCCGTCACCACTAGGCGGCCGTCGGTGTCGGGGAGGAAGACGGTTTCGTCCGCGAAGGTGATGGCGTGGCCGTGGGGTATGGGGTGGGGGCGGGCCGTTGGTGGGGTGGGGTGGAGGGCGGAGGTTGGTTCGATGGTGGTGAGGAGGCTGGCGGTTGGTGTATGGCGGGCGGTGGCGCGGAGGGTGTGCATGGTGCGGGTGAGGCGGAGGCTGGGGGTGCTGGAGGTCGGGTTGGCTTCTACCTCGGTGACGTCTGGCTCCACGTCGAGCGGCGTGTGTAGCCGGACCCACGCCTGCGCGGACCCGGAGCGCAACGCGATCTCCTCGCCGTACTCGATCGGCCAGTCCGCGTGCAGCAGCAACGTCCAGTCCCGCGGGGAGTCGGCGGCGCAGTGGTCGAGCAGGACGACCCGGCCGGCGGGCGTGAACACCAGGGTCCGGTCGAGACGCTTGATCCCCAACTCCGGCGCGTACATCGCGGCGATCCGGGCCGTCGCGTGCGCCATACCGTCGACCGCGAGTACGTCGACCAGCTCCGCCTGACGCTCGTACGGAATCCCCTTGTAGACGTGGTACCGGTCCTCGTCGGCGAACCCCTGCCCGTCGACCAGGATCAGGTTGTGGTCCCCCGCCCGCTTGCGGTTGCTGTACCCCTCGTCCACCGCCAGGAACGCACCGCGCGACGTCAGCACGAACGACCCGGCGTCCGGGTGATGGTGCCCGGCGCTCAACGTGTCCCAGCCCCGCTCCCGATCCAGCTTGTGCGACGTCTCCCATGCCTGGTGCCCGCCGCCCGGGGCCGCCTTGAACGACACCATCGTTGCCTCGTCGTCCCATCCGGTCCGGGCGGTGACGAGCCCGAGGTCCGGGAAGTACGCCGACAACGGTGCGCTCCGCGCGGGATCGACCGGCGCCAGCGAGTCGTCGTACCAGAGCAGTTCCAGGTACGCCTCCGGCATCACGCCCGGCTTCACGCCGCTCGCGTACGCCTCACGCCAGAAGAAGCGTTCGGAGACCGTGTTCGCAAGCCACTGCGCCTCGCCGATCCGGTACGCCGACGCCAGCTTCCGGTAGAGCGCGACGCTGTGCCCGCTCCGCCGGTCGTGGCAGTCGCCGTGGTCGATGTTCTCCTCGAACCCGGGCGCGCACTGCTGCAACCGGTAGGAGAACGTGTTCTCCAGAAACGGACAGCGCTTCCACCAGTCGAGCCCTTCCTGGTCCTGGAGGAGATCGAGGTACGTCGCCAGCCACGGCACGCCGTACCGCCAGTAGACGACGCCCTCCATGTCGGACCCGTCCGCCGGCAGCAGCTCGATCACGGTCGCGAAGTTCGACCGGGCGCGGTCGGTCCACTCGGTACGCCCGAGCGCGTACCCGGCCGCGGCGAGCCCGGTGTAGCAGATCCAGTTGTGGTTCTGCCAGTACGACGAACTCCACCACGAGCCCTCGGACTCGACGGCGTACTCGTACAGCCGGCTCCCCTGCAGCTCGAGCTTGGCGCGTAATTCGCCGGCGAGCTCGAAGTCGTCGCCGAGCCAGGTCGACGCCAGCGACAGGCCGTGCAGCAGCCAGCCGGCATCCAGGTCGTGATCGGGCAGGTGCGCCTTGCCCCAGTGCGGGAACCCGATGGCGGCCGAGATCCAGCGGGCGGCCTCGGCCCGGTATCCCTCGTTTCCGGTCAGCCGGAAGGCGAGTGCGAGATTCGCCGCGGCCGGGCCGAAGTACGTGATGCTCGCGGACGGGTGCTCGGTCGGCGGGGTCTGGGTGCGGTACCAGTCGCACTGCTCGCGGAGCCGGCGCCACTGGGCGGCGTACCGTCGGTCCAAACCGGTCCGCAGTTCGTCGATGCGCGCGTCATACATCGGTGATCACCTCGGCGAGGTCGTCGTCGATCGGGGCGGTCGAGTAGACGGAGCAGAAGGTCGCCGACCTACCGGTGACGGTCCAGTCGATCCAGGTACGGGTCCGTTGCGGGTCGTCCGCCGGGCCAGGCCCGGGACGGGTGACCGGGGTGCCGTCGCCGCGGTGGTAGCCGTAGAGCGTCTCGTCACCGGTCCACGTACTGCGGGTCGCGCGCGGACCGACCTCGACGGTCAGGTCGACGTCCGGGCGGAACTGGAGAACGATCTCGCACTCACGGTCGGCCGTCACCCGGACGATGTCGAGCAGGTAGTTGTCGGCGGCAATCAGTTCGCGGGTTGCGTCGACGCCGGCGTACCAGCCGGAAACCGTTGCGGAAATGGAGTTTCCGTTGCGGGAGACGGTGCCGGTTGCTTCGGCTGGTTCGAGTCCGTCGATGCGGAGGGTGGGGTGGGAGACGACGGACATGTAGTGCGCGCGCCATTGGGCGTGGCCGTACGGGACCTGGCCGGGGTCGGGTTGCCAGGGGGTGGTGGAACCGTACAGGTACAGCGCGAGTTTGTCGTGATGGCCGTGCGATCCGCCGTGCGGTCCGTGGTCGAGGATCGCGTGGATGCCGGCGGTACGGATCACGGCGTACGTCGAGCCCGGTCCGCGGTCCGGGAGTGCGGTAGTGCGTGGTGGGCCGGCGAACCAGCCGTCGAGGCGGTCCTCGAGGCCGTCGTAGTCCGGGCCGATCTCCGCGCGGGCGTGGGCCGCGACGGCGGTGAGGTCCACGGCGGACGTGAACTGGCGGGCCAGGGCGGCGATCTCTAGCCATTCGAGGGCGAGTGGGACGCGGCGGTACGGCCCGTCGTGGAGGGCGGGCAGGATGCCGCCGGGAGTGGCGATGCCGGCGAGGACCGCGATCATCTTCTCGAGCTGCTCAGGGACGGTGGCCGGGTCCTGGCCGCGGAGGCTCAGGAGGTACGCACGGAGGACGAAGCCGTGGTAGTACGTGCTGCCCTCCCATTCCCAACCGTCTTCGCCGGTCGAGGCAGCGAGGTGGGCGAACTGGCCGTGTTCGCCGGTCAGCCATTCGCCCGCGCCGTCCCACGCCGTTCCGCGGACGGCGGCGGACGCTTGGCTGGCCGTGGTACCGAGGGCGTTGAACCAGGCGGTGTAGTTCGAGGAGAACTTGTCCTGGGCAACCATCGCGTCCCGCGCCCGGCGCGCCCCCGCCACCATGTCGTCGAGCATCCCCAGCGTCTCCCCCAACTCCTGCCCACCGGCGAGAGTGCGGATCGCATGGGCGATGGGAACGCCCCAGACGGCGTCCGTGAGCGCCTGATGGAACAGGCGGCCGCGCTGCATCCAGCCCTGGGCCTGTTCGTGCTCGCCTTCCTTGGTCAGGTCCAGGTACAGCCGTGCGTACGACGTGAGCAGGTCGGCGCCGGCACCGTCGTACGCGAGGAGGCGGATGCGGCGGGCCCAGAAGTGGTGCGCCAGCACGGTCCACGCGCCGCGGACCGCGGGCGTGTCGATCCGGCAGCCGTACGAACACGGGGCGCCGCCTGCCGGAAACACCCCGGACGAGAAGCCGACATGCTCCAACTCGACACCGTGCGCCGGACACACGTACTCGTGCCACCAACCCCCACGCTCCGTCGGCGGATTCATCGGGGCCACGTGCCACCGTCGATGTCGATGGTGATGCCCGTCAGGTAGCCGGAGGTGGGGAGTGCGAGGAAGCGGACGGCGTTGGCGACGTCCTCGACCTGGCCGGCGCGGCCGATCGGGGTGCCGGCGACCATGTTCGCCTGCGCCTGCGCGGTGGAGAACGTTTGATGAAACGCGGTTTCCGCGATGTACCCGGGGGCGACCGAGTTCACCGTGATGCCGCGCGGCCCGAGCTCCTTCGCCAGCCCCTTGGTGAACCCACGGATCCCGGCCTTCGCGGCCGCGTACACCACCGACCCAGGACCGCCGCCGTTGTGTGCGGCGAGCGAGGCCATCGTGATGATCCGCGGGTTCGCCGACTGCGCCAGGTGCGGGATCGCGGCCCGCGTGGTCCGGAACGTCGCGCCGAGGTTGACGTCCACCACCTGCTGGAAGTGCTCGTCGGTCATCTCCTCGACCTGGACCCGGCCGATCAGGTGGCCGGCGTTGCACACGAGTACGTCGAGTCCGCCGAGGAACGCGACCGTCTCGTCGAGCAGCCGGTCGACGTCCGCCGTCGACGTCACGTCGGCACCGACCGACATCGCCTTCCGGCCGAGTTCCTCGATCTCGGAAACGGTCTGCGCGGCGGCGTCCGCGGACTTGCCGTAGTGCACCACGACGTCCGCCCCTGCCGCGGCCAGGCCGAGCGCGATGCCGCGGCCGATGCCGTGCCCGGCACCGGTGACCAGCGCGCGTGTCCCCTGCAGTTCCATAGCACGTTCTCCTAAGGTGATTGTCATTTGATGCCCGCGTTCGCGAACCCTTGGACGAAGTAGCGCTGCCCGATCAGGAACAGCACCACCATCGGTACGGTGGCCAGCGTCGTCCCGGCCATCAGGAACGCCCACTGGGTGTCGTTCTCGGTGCGGAATACGGACAGCCCGACCTGGATCACCCGCAGGCTGTCGCTCCTGGTCACCAGCAGCGGCCAGAGGAAGTTGTTCCACGACCCCTCGAACGTGAGCAGCGCGACCGTGATGAACGCCGGCTTCACCAGCGGCGTCATGATCCGCGCGTAGATCCCGAACTCGCCCAGGCCGTCCAGCCGCGCGGCCTCCTCCAGCTCCACCGGCAGGTCCAGGTAGAACTGCCGGAACAGGAACACCGAGAACGGGCTGACCGCGCCCGGGATGATCAGCGCCCACCAGCTGTCCAGCCACCCGGTGCCGCCCTGCCCCAGGATGTCGTTCCCGCCGAACAGCGGCATGAACCGCACGATCAGGAACTCCGGCAGGATCTTCGTGTACGTCGGGATCATCAGCGCGCCGACGAACCCGAGGAAGATCAGCGAGCTGCCCCGGAACCGCAACCGGGCCAGCGCGTACCCGGCCATCGACGCGATCACCACGTTCAGCAGCGTATGGCTCGCCGCGATCACGAAGCTGTTCCGCGCGTACGTCGCGAACGGCGCGGCGCGGAGCGCGTCCGCATAGTTGCCGAAGGCCCAGTGCGACGGCAGCAGCCGCGGCGGTACGGCGGCGATGTCGCCGGGCGTCTTCACCGAGGTCAGCAGCATCCAGACGAACGGCACGATCATCACCAGGGAGATCGCGGTCAGCGTCAGGTACAGGGCGACCCGGCCGGCGCGGGCGCGCCCGACAGTGTCAACGGGTGGCACGGTCACCTCCGGTGATCCGCCGGTTCAGCAGGGTCAGGAACAGCAGCAGCGCGAACAGCACCAGGCTCTGCGCGCACGCGTACCCCATCCGGAACTCCCGGAACGCGGACTTGTAGATCTCGTACGTCATCATCGTCGTGCTGTTCGCCGGGCCGCCGTCGGTCAGGATGTACACCTGGTCGAACGACTGGAACGCCCCGATCACCGAGGTGACGAACACGAAGAACGTTGCCGGGCGCAACAACGGGATCGTCAGGCTGAAGAACTGCCGGACCTTGGAGGCGCCGTCGACCGAGGCCGCCTCGTAGAGGTCGACCGGCAGGCTCTGCAACGCGGCCAGGTAGATCAGCATCTTCAGCCCGATGCCCTGCCAGATGCCGACCACGATCACCGCCGGCATCGCCCAGCCCGTCGACGACAGCCAGGCCGGCCCGTCCAGGCCGAGGAACGACAGTACGGCGTTCGCGAGGCCGCTGCGGGGGTCGTAGATCCACAGCCAGACGAGGGCGACCGCGATCGTCGCGGTGACCTGCGGGATGAAGATCGCGGTCCGGAAAATCGCCCGGCCGGCGAGCTTCGCGTTCAGCATCAGCGCGATCAGGAGCGCGATGCCCATCGCGACCGGGACCGTGAAGAACGTGTAGATGCTGGTGTTCAGGACGGCGCGGCGGAAGACGTCGTCGGACACCAGGTCGCGGAAGTTCTGCAGGCCGGTGAAGCGCGGTGGCGTGAGTACGTCGTACGACGTGAAGCTCAGCACCACCGCGGCGACCAGCGGGATGCCGATCCAGACCAGCGCGTGCAGGACCGCGGGGGCGACCATCAGCAGCCCCGCGCGCTGCCGAGACCGGGCCAGCCGGACCCCGGATCGGGACCGCGGCTTTCCTTCGGCGGTCAACACGGTGCTCACAGGCGGGAGATCGCTTCCTTGCTCAGGTTCGCGAGGTCGTCGATCGCTTCCTTCGCAGTCTTCTTGCCGACGACCGCGGTCTCCAGCGTGGTCTTGACCTTCTCCCGGATCTCCATCCAGGCAGCGGTTCCACCCTCGGACCGGGCCTTGCTCATGTTGTCCAGGGCAAGCTTGACGAAACCGTTCTTCTGCGCGTACTCCGACGTTCGCAGGTCCTGCACGCCCGGCACCGAGCCGCGCTGCTGGGCGGTTGGCAGGATGGATTCCGGCGTACCCATGAACTCGACCAGCGCCTGCGCGGCGGCCGCGTGCTTGGTCGAGGCCGAGCGGGACACCATCGTGCCGCCCTGCAGCATCGCCGGGACCTTGTTGGCCAGGATGAACGCACCGACCTTGTCGTCCTTCAGGAGCTCAGGCGTCTGCTGCTGGAGCTGCACCCAGAGCGAGTTGTTCGCCATCATCATCGCGGCCCGCCCCTGCTGCAGGGTGCTCGGCTGACCGGCGGACGACTTGAACGAGTAGTCGGCGGACTTGTCCTTGATCACGTCCAGGAACAACTGCAGCGCCTCGACCCCGCGGTCGTCGTCGAACTTGACCTGCTGTCCGCTCTCGTCGAACAGGTTGCCGTCGTTCGCGAACAGGAAGGTCTCCCAGCACTGCCGGAGGTCGATCGAGAACGGGTCGAACCCGACCCGGGTCAGCTTCCCGGAAGCGTCGGAACGGGCCAGTTCCTTCGACATCGCCCGCAGCTCGTCCCAGTTCTTCGGCGGCGCCTTGATGCCGGCCTCGGCGAACATGTCCTTGCGGTAGGTGACGATCCGGGTGTCCAGCACCATCGGCAGCGCGTACAGCTTGCCGTCGAACCGGGAGGGTTCGAGGACGCGGTCCTCGTAGTCGTACCGCTTGGCCAGGTCGTCCGGCAGCGGCGCGAGCACCTTCTTGTGGGCGAACGGCGGGATCCAGCCGACGCCGAGCATCACCACGTCCGGCATCAGGCCGCCGGCCAGGCTGGTGGTGAGCTTCTCGTTCAGGGCGCTGTAGTTCGTGTAGTCGACCTTGACGGTGACCTTCGGGTTCTTCTGCATGAACGCCGGCAGCAGCTTGCCCTCCAGCAATTGTTTGCCGGAACTGCCCTCGAACAGCGGGGTGAGCAGCGTGATCTCGCCTTCGACCGGTCCGTCGGCGGCCGCCTGGCTGTTGCCGCCGGACGACACGGAGCACCCGGTGGCGGCGGCGACCGCGCCGAGCCCCAGGGCCGTCAGGACTGATCTGCGGGTGTACTCCATGGCGCGCCTTTCGTGGTGCTGCGGAAGTCGGCTGGTGCATCGATGCACCAGCTCGAAACAACCCAGCCCGAGGAGGTTGGTGCAACGATGCACCGCATGCTAGAAACGGATTTCGTCCGCCGTCAAGAGGTCGCCGTCGACCAGCTGAAACTGGACAGACGAACCGATCTTGATGCATCGTTACACCGCGAGACGCGGTGAACCACGGGGTGACAGAATGCGCGGGTGGGCGGTGAATTGAGGACAGGCGAGGTGACGATCCAGCAGGTCGCGACCGAGGCAGGCGTCTCGCCGAGCACGGTGTCCAACCTGCTCAACGGGCGCGCCCACCGGATGCTGCCGGAGACCCGGCAGCGGATCGAGCGCGCGATCGACAAGCTGGGCTACCGCCCGAACCGGGCCGCCCGGCAGCTGCGCACCGGCCGGACCACGACGATCGGGCTGGTGGTGCCGTCGGTCGGCAACCCGTTCTGGGGTGCACTCGCCCGGCACCTGGAGTCCGCCGCGCTGGCCGAGGGGTACCACGTCCTGCTCTGCAACTCCGAGCGCGATCCCCGCCGGGAGCGCGACTACATCGACGAGTTGTGGGCCGACGGCGTGCACGGCGTCGTACTGTGTTCGTCGCTGCCGTCGCTCGAGCATGTGATGCCGCTGGTGGAACGCGGACTGCAACTGGTGGCGTTCGACCGTACGTCGCAGGCGGGCGATCCGGCGTCGCTGGTGAGCATCAGCGTCGACAACGCGATCGGCAGCCAGCTTGCCACCCAGCATCTGACCGGCCTCGGGCACCGCCGGCTGGCGTTCGTGTCCGGCGCGCTGGCGAGCGTGAACCGCAAGGAGCGGTACCGCGGGTTCACCGCCGCTCTCGAGCAGGTCGGGATCGATCCGGCGACGTCCGTCCGCGCACCGGTCAAGGGCGACGCCGACGACTTCGGCGACGTCGAGGCCTCCGAACTGGGCCGCGCCGCCGCGGCCGAACTGCTCGCGCTCGCGGAACCGCCGACCGGGATCGTCGCGATCAACGACATGTGCGCGCTCGGCGTCTGCCGCGGCCTGCGCGACGGCGGGCTCGAGGTCGGCAAGGACGTGTCGGTGGTCGGGTTCGACGACATCGTGCTCGCGGACCTGTACGCGCCGACGCTGACCACGGTCCGGCAGCCGATGAAGGAGATGGCCGCGGCCGCGTTCGCGCAGCTCCGGTCCCGGCTGGACGACTCCGGGCCGACGCAGGGACAGTCCCTGCTGTTCCGGCCGGAGCTGATCGTCCGCGAGTCCACGGCGGCGCCCGCGTAGGGTGAGCCTGTGCAGCGGATCTCGACGCGGAACGCCAGGTTCCAGGTGTGGCAGGCGTTACTGACCAACCGGACCAAGCGGCAGCGGTCCGGTGAGTTCCTGGTCCAGGGCGTCCGGCCGATTTCGGTTGCCGTCGACAACGGGTGGCCGGTCAACACGATCATCCACGACGCGTCCCGGCCGTTGTCGCGCTGGGCGTCGGACCTGCTGCAGCGGCTGCCGCACGTCGAGCGGGTCGCGATGGCGCCCGAGCTGCTGGCCGAGCTCGGCGAGAAGGACGACCCCGAGCTGATCGCCGTACTCCAGCTGCCGGCCGACGATCTGGACCGGATCCCGGTCGGGCCGGACTTCCTCGGGGTGGTGTTCGACCGGCCGACCGGGCCGGGCAACATCGGGTCGGTGATCCGGTCCGCGGACGCGTTCGGCGCCGACGGGGTGATCGTGACCGGGCACGCCGCCGACGTGTACGACCCGAAGGCGGTGCGCGCGACGACGGGTTCGCTGTTCGCGGTCCCCGCGGTGCGTGCGCCCTCCCATCGTGAGGTGCTCGAGTGGGTCCGCCGGTCGCCGGCCGTGGTGGTCGGTACCGACGAACACGGCACGACCGACGTCTACGACTTCGACTTCACCCAGCCCGTCCTGCTGCTGATCGGCAACGAGACGGCCGGCCTCAGTACGGCGTGGCGGGAGGCGGCCGACCACCTGGTCCGGATCCCGATCACCGGCTCGGCCAGCTCCCTCAACGCCGCGAACGCCGCGACCGCGGTGCTGTACGAGATCTCCCGGCAGCGCTCACGCCGTACACAGTAGTTCGCCGTGCAGGATGGAGATCCAGCCGTCGGCGTCTGCCGTCCACTTCTGCCAGGCGTGTGAGATCGCGGTCAGCGTCTCTTCCGGTACGCCGGCCGCGCGCGCCTGGTCCGCGAGCGCGGACTCGAGGATCCGGTCCGCCCACATCCCGCCCCAGAACGCCCGGTCCTCCGGGTTGGTGAACGCCCAGGTGGACGTGGTTGCCTCCACCTGTTCGAACCCGGCGGCGTGCGCCCACGCGAGCAGGCGCCGGCCGGCGTCGGGCTCGCCCTTGTTGGCGCGGGCCATCCGCTGATACAGGTCCATCCACTCGTCGAGCTCCGGCAGCGCCGGGTACCAGACGAAGCCGTGGTAGTCGGAGTCGCGGACCGCGACGATCCCGCCCGGCTTGCACACCCGGCGCAGCTCGCGCAGCGCCTGCACCGGATCGGCCACGTGCTGCAGCACCTGGTGCGCGTGGACCACGTCGTACGTGTCGTCGGGCAGGTCGAGCGCGTGCACGTCGCCGACCACGAACTCCACGTCGACGTCGACGTTCTCGAACGCCTTCCGGGTGATGTCCAGTGCCGCGGCGTTCGCCTCGAGCGCGGTGGTCCGGCCGGGCTCGACCAGGCGGGCGAGGTCGGCGGTGATCGTGCCCGGGCCGGCGCCGACGTCGAGCAACGTCATCCCGGGGCGCAGGTGCGGCAGCAGGTGTCCGGCGGAATTCTCCGCGGTCCGCCAGCGGTGCGAGCGCAGTACCGACTCGTGATGGCCGTGTGTGTACACGTTGTTCATCCCAGGCTCCTTTGCCTTCGCCAACAGTGTTCACGCTAGCGCAGAGTCTTGGTAAATGAGACATATTGTCTCGCTATATGAACGCTTGGTCATGGCCGAATATGGCCGGACGAACCGCCGCCGGCAGGCGAACCTTGAGGAAACCCACCGAGGAGGACAGTGATGCTGGCGAAGGTGTTTCCGATCAGGCTGAAGGACGGCAACCAGGCCGCGGCCGAGGCGATCGTCGAGGAGTTCGGGCCGCGCGGGCCGGGTGCGGAGGAGGGGACGTTGTCGTTCCGGGTGTACCGGGATCCGGCGACGCCCGACTACCTGTTGTTCGTCGAGCACTTCGCGGACCAGGCGGCGTACGACGCGCACACCGGGTCGGCGGCGTACCGGGAGTTGATCGCGGGGCGGTTCGCGGACCTGATCGTGGAGTTCGTCGAGGTCGACCACGAACTGCTGGTCAGCCTGTGAGCGCGCGGCGGTTGCGCGAGCTGCACGCCCAGCCGCCGCTCGTCCTGCCGAACGCGTGGGACGCGGGTTCGGCGCGGGCGATCGCGGCGGCCGGAGCGCGGGCGATCGCGACGACGAGCGCCGGGGTTGCCTGGGCGCACGGGGTGGACGACGCCGGCGGGCTCGACCTGGCGACCGCGGTCGCGACGGTGCGGGCCGTGTGTGCGGCGGTCGACGTACCGGTGACGGCGGATGTCGAGGCCGGGTACGGCGATGTCGCGCGGACCGTGCGGGAGGTCGTCGAGGCGGGCGCTGCCGGGGTGAACCTTGAGGACAGTACGGCGCGGGTGCTCGACGACCCGCTGGTGCACGCGGAGCGGATCCGCGCGGCGCGGGCGGTGGACGCCGACCTGGTGATCAACGCCCGGACGGACACGTACCTGTACGGCGACCGGACCGGGACGATCGAGCGGGCGAAGATCTACGCCGACGCGGGTGCGGACGTGCTGTTCGTCCCCGGGGTGGTCGAGCTGCCGGCGATCGCCGAACTGGTGAAGGAATCGCCGCTCCCGCTCAACGTGATGGTCGGGCCGGGGGCGCCGTCCGTTCGGGAACTCGCCGAGGTCGGGGTGGTGCGGATCAGCGTCGGGCCGGCGATCACGAGCGCGGCCTACGCGCTGGCGACGGCTGCGGCGACGGAGCTACTCACTCACGGTACGTACGAATCCCTCCAGGCGTAAGGCGATCTCGCGCGCGGCAGCCGGGCTCGTCACGGTCTCGAGGGACCGGACGAGCCCGGGCGCCGGCTCGAGGATTATGTTGCCGTCGGCAACCGCGGTCGCGAGCGGGCCGACGAGGTGCGCGGAGGTCAGCGCCTCGGGGGCGGGGAAGGCGTGCGTCAGGCCGTAGGTGAGACCCGGGACCGGCACGCCGTGGACCTCGACGAGCTTGTGGAGCGCGTCGGTCGCGTCCACCGGCGACAGCTGATCCCGGAGCACCGCCTGAACAGCAATCTCGAACGGCGCCCACGCTCCCGGCACCCGCACTCCGACGCCTCCCCCAACACCGACGCCTCCTGCAACTCCGGCGGCTGCCGCAGCACCTGCGCCTCCCGCGGCGATGGCGGTGGCGGTGGCGGCGGCCGCGGTCGCGGAGGCCGCGGTCGCGGAGGCCGCGGTCGCGGAGGCCGCGGTCGCGGAGGCCGCGGTCGCGGAGGCCGCGGTCGCGGAGGCCGCG